>JBASWW010000072.1:0-31107 GCA_049276675.1 Fimbriimonadaceae bacterium | reverse complement strand
CTCGCGTCCTACGACTGCGCCGATGACCGACTTGTTCTACGTCCCTTCGAGACCTAGTATCCCAACCGGGCCATATCCTGATGTCAGACGTTCGGCGAACCGGTATCGCATCAGAGCTGGGTCCATGAGCCCCCTGAGGTCGCCGGTTGATTGCCCCGGCGGCTCCTGGTGTCCCAAAATCCAAACTCCGAAATCCTGACAATTGTTAGTGTCGGCTGCAGCGAGGGCGGGCGGTAGACCAGATATCGCGTGCCTTGGCACTATCGATTTCGCGCTCCCCCCGGCCCTGCCCATGCACGGACCAACATGGAGCGGGGAACCTGGGCCCTGATCATCACAACACCTACGTGTATAGGGATGATCGTGATCGTGCGCGGCGTTACCTAGACGGCTGTGCTTAGATGCTCCAGGCTGCCAACTGGTGAAAACGCGAGATCGAGGGCGGAAAATGAAGCAATCGGGAGACGTTTTGGCAAGTACCGGTACTCGGCGCGAGGCGCTAACACCGCTGCAGGGCAACTCCGCGACACCCAATACCAAGCCAAGCCCGTCTGGAACATTGAAGGGAATCGGACAGTAACACAAGGCAAGGATGCAAGGCGCGGCGAAAGTCGGACTGTTGGTCGTGGTATTCGTGGGCCTGCTGATAGGGGCGTATGCGCTTCTGGGCAGGAGCCTGTTTGCGGCTGTGCCTGACACTTACTACGCCGCGTTCGAGGATGCGGGCGGAACCCCTGCCGGGACGCCAGTGCTCATGGCCGGTGTGCCCATCGGCAAGGTCGAGGAAGTGGAGCTGGTGGGGCCGAAGCAGGCCAGAATGAAGCTGGCAATTGACAAGGGCACGCGCATTCCGGCGGGAAGCGGCGCTGTCATCTCATCTTCGCTGATCGGCTTTTCGGCCGCTCCGATCGAGATCGTGCCCCCGGCTGACCCTGGCGCCGGGACGATGGCTCTCGGAGCGACGCTAGCGGGCACGCGGAAGGGCGCCATCGAGGGGCTGCTTCCCGACACGAAGCAGACCGTCCTGGAACTGAACAAGACGATCATCGCCGCGCGCGAGCTTCTGGAGGACAAGGAGCTTAGAACGTCCATGACGTCGCTGATTTCGCGCGGCTCCAAGATGATCGAGCAGTTTGGCGATCTTGCCGAGCAGTCGCAAGGGCTCATGGCTTCGAATAAGGTGGCCATCACGAACGCGGTGCGTCAGGCCGAGCTTGCTATGGGCGACGTGCGCAGGACGACGCAGCTCCTTGCCAAGCTGATAGACGACCCGCGATACAAGCAACAGGCCCTGGAGATATTGGCTTCGCTCAACAAAACCGCCGAGAAGGCCGACCAGCTGGTGGCGAGCGTGAACGGGATGGTGAACGATCCCGCACTCCGTGATCCGATGAGGGCGGCGATGGCGAACGCGGAGAAGGTCTCGGAATCGGGGGTCAAGATCGCGGCGAGCGCGGAGCGGATCGCGGACAACGCCGACAAGATCACGGCCAACGGAATCATCATCAGCGAAGAGGTCGCGACGCTTTCGAAGAAGGCGAACCTGATCGCGGACGAGGCACGTGAGGTTTTGGAGAAGGTGAAGGGCTTCTTCGACCGGACTCCGGGCAAGGGTGGGATCAAGCCAGTGGAAGTTGGAATGGATCTGACGAGGGAAACGAGGCCGAACTACTGGCGCACCGATCTCACCGCCACATTCGGCGTTCCGGGCTCGGGCACGAACTACCATGTCGGCCTCTTCGACGCTTTTGAATCGAACAAGATCACGGCCCAGATCGGGCGCAGCTTCGGCCCTGGAATCGAGCTGCGTTACGGCATCTACGCAAGCAAGCCTGGGGCGGGGGTAGACTACTCCTTCGGCTCCAGGTTCATGGTCCGCAGCGATTTGTTCAATATCAATGACCCGCGGCTAGATCTGAGGATCCGATACGACTTCGGCAACGGGATTGTTGGATGGGCGGGCCTGGCGGACACGTTTGGGCGGAACTCGCCGACGTTCGGGGTTGGGGTCAGGAAGTAGATTCGATTTCGGAATCCGAAATCACCAACGCGTGTCAAGGCAAGCCTTGGCGTGCCCGACGATACAGGAGCTTATTCATGAAAGTTATTCTCAGTCAGACCGTGCCCAAGGTTGGCAAGCAGGGCACCGTGGTCAATGTCGCCGACGGCTTTGCCCGCAACTATCTTTTCCCGCGGGGGCTCGCCATTCTCGCTGACAAGAAGCAGCTCGAGGTTCTCGGGCGCAGGCAGGCGAAGGTTTCGGCCGCTGAAGCTGGAACAGTGGCGGCGGCTGAAGGGGTGAAGGAGAAGCTGGACGGCAAGGAGATTCGCATCGAGGGACATGTGGGCGCCGCGCAGGGCAAGCTTTTTGGAGCCGTCACGTCGCAGGACATTGCAGACGCGATCAAGGCCCAGCTCAAGGAGACGATCGAGAAGAAGCAGGTTGCCTTGATCGAGCCGATCAAGCGCCTCGGCCGCCATTCGATCGAGCTGGACCTGCATCGGGAAGTCACGGCGCATGTTTGGCTTGAGGTTTTCGATCCGGCCGCGCCCGTCGAAGAAGCGCCGCAGAAGCTAGAAGAGGCTCCCGTCACGGAAGCCGAAGAGAGCTAAGCGAGAATCTTCGTCACGACGTTTCCAAACACATCTGTGAGTCTGAAGTTGCGTCCTTGCGACTTGTAGGTGAGCTTCGTGTGATCTAGGCCCATGAGGTGCAGGAGGGTTGCATGGATGTCGTGCACGGAGATCGGGTCCTCGACGACGCGGTATCCCAGTTCGTCAGTCGCTCCAATGGCCACTCCCGGCTTGATTCCGCCTCCCGCCATCCAGATCGTAAAGGCGCGCGGATGGTGGTCGCGGCCAGGGAAGGGCGAACCGCCCTTGCCTTCATTCATGGGGGTTCGTCCAAATTCGCCGCCCCAGATCACGATGGTTTCGTCGAGCAGGCCGCGCTGCTTGAGGTCCTTCACCAGCGCTGCTGCAGCCTTGTCGGTTTGTCGGGTCATGTCGCCAAGGCCGTTCTTGATATCGTTGGCCTCACCGTCACCGTGGTTGTCCCAGCCGCGATGGTAGAGCTGAACGAACCGCACGCCGCGCTCGACCAGCCTTCGGGCGAGCAGGCAGTTATTGCCAAAGCTCTTTTTGCCGGGCTCGGTGCCGTACATTTCGTGCGTTTCCTTTGACTCCTGGGAGACATCCATGAGGTCGGGCACACTGGTCTGCATCCGGTAGGCAAGCTCGTATTGGGCGATGCGTGTTTCGATTTCGGGGTCCAGCGCCTTTTTTAAGTTCATCTGGTTAAGGTCTCGGATTGCATCGAGGGTATCGCGCCTGATCTCTCGCGTGACGCCGTCCGGGTCCTTCACGAACAGGACAGGCTCTCCCTGAGACCGAAACTCGACGCCCTGATACACGCTGGGAAGGAAGCCGGTGCCCCAGCAGGATTTGCCGCCGTCAGGGTTGCTGAGGCCGGAAATAAGCACGACGAAGCCGGGCAGGTCCTGATTCTCAGTGCCGAGCCCGTAGGTGAGCCATGACCCCATGCTCGGCCTGCCAGGTACCTGGAAACCGGTGTTCATAAAGAGCTGGGCCGGCGCGTGGTTGAACTGGTCCGTGCTCATGGAGCGGATGATTGCGCAATCATCTACGATCTCCTTGAAATTGGGCAGAAGCTCGCTTACCCATTGGCCCGATTTTCCGACCTGCGCGAATTTGTGGGGAGTGCCGAGCAGCTTGGGCGTGCCCTTGATAAAGGCGAACCGCTCGCCCTTTACAAGCTCTTCCGGGCAGGCTTGCCGGTCGTACTTGATGAGTGTTGGCTTGTAGTCAAAAAGGTCGAGCTGGGAGGGCGCGCCCGCCATGAACAGGTAGATGATGTTTTTGGCTTTGGGTGCGAAGTGGGGCTTCTTGGCCGCCAACAGATTGGCATTGCCCTGGCCCTGGGAGGCGAGCAGGGTTTGGCTGAGGATGGAGGTTAGGGCCACGCCACCGACTCCATAGCCGACCTCCTTGAAGAAGGTTCGCCGGGTGATCTGCCTCAAGACTTCTCGTTCGATTTCGCTCATGCCGACACTCTATTGTAAGCTATTTGAGAAGTAAGGTCACGGCATAACCTATCGCGAATTGGAGTCCAAGCTCCGCCGCGACGGATGGGAACTGGATGGCCAGTCGGGGAGCCATCGTATCCATAACTCACATAGGGCATCCTCGAACGATTGTCATTCCCGGGTCATTTGCCAAGTGAGCAGGTGCGGAAAGGGATGTTGAGCAAGATCAGCAAGCATGCAGGATGGAAATGAGCAACGAGTATGTCGTCGTGTTTGAGCCGGACGAAGATGGTTCGACGGCATCCGTCCCTGATTTGCCCGGCTGCTTCAGCGATGGCGAAACGGTAGAGGCCACCGAGGCATCTATTCGCCAGGGCATCCGAATCTGGATCGAAACGGCGAAGCCCAAGGTTTGGCCAATCCCGCCGGGCCGCGTTAGAATCCAGCGGATTGCGGTGTGGCCTTTGGGGCGGTCATGCCCTCGTGACAGTCTCGTCTAGGTTTCCCAGAATGGCGATGGTCGCCATGTATTCGTCTTCCGTGGTAAAGGCTCTTTTTGGCACGAACAAGTAGTTCCGCTTGGTAACGAACAACCGAAGGCCCTCGGGCTGCACGTCTGTGTCAGCAGCTCTGAATATCGCACGCGAGTCAGAGTTGCACCGCTTTCGTCTAGCTGGCGAAGTTCATTCTCGTCAAACTCGACGGCTATCACGCGTCTAAATAAGGGCGACCTCCTCACATCCGAAACTGTCTGGAGTGAATGTAGGGCTGGGAATGTCAAGCCTGCCAGGATTAATTGCACCTCCAATGAAGTCGTTCGCTTTCGCTCCAGGCAAGCTCACGAGCAGTGCGCCACCTATGACCATGAGGCCGCTATACCAACCACGCCTGGATGTAGTTTGCTCGGATTGCAACCCTTGCCATTTCTCCGGCATCTAGGCTGTAGAGTTGGGACCTAACCATGACCATCTTGCTAGCCCTTGGTGACCGTCTCGTCCAGGTTGAGTAGGACATTGGCGACCATCGTCCATGCTGCCTGCTCGGCGCTTCCTCCAAGCTTGGCTCGTGCTGCGGCTTCTTTGGAATATCGCGCTTTCAAAGTCCCGAACAGCTTCTTCATCCTTGCCAATTCGGGCTTAGTGGCATGCCGTCCCATGGCGAGGCGGAAGCCGTAGTCGAGCCGTGATGGAGTTGATTCTCCGCCTTCCCGGGACATTCTCGATCCGAGAGCCTTTGCCGCATCGAACAGCGCTCCATCGTTGAGCATGGCGAGGGCCTGGAGCGGCGTGTTGGTGCGGGAGCGGCGGACGGTGCAGGCCTCCCGGCTGGTCGAATCGAAGGTCATGAAGCTCGCATAGGGCGCGGTGCGCTTGAGGAAGGTGTAGAGCCCTCGCCTGTATTGGTCCCCGTTGGACGAAGTCACCCAGCGCTCGTTGCTGAACGGGTTGTCCCAGACGCCTTCGGGCTGGAACGGATACACGCTCGGCCCGCCGATCTTGGGGTTGAGCAACCCGGCAGCCGCAAGCGCATTATCGCGGATCATCTCGGCTTCCATCCTAAACCTCGGCCCCCTTGCGAGCAGCGTATTCAGGGGATCCTTGCGAAGGAGCACAGGCGTCAGGGCCGAGGACTGGCGATAGGTGGACGAGGTGACGATCAGCCGGTGGATCGCTTTCATGTTCCAGCCGTTTCGCATGAATTCGGTAGCGAGCCAATCGAGGAGCTTTGGATGGCTCGGACGGGCTCCCTGGGTTCCGAAGTCTTCGCTGGTTTCGACAATCCCCCGCCCAAAATACTGCTCCCACATGCGGTTGATCTGAACCCGCGCGGTGAGCGGATTTTCTTTGCTCACGAGCCAGCGTGCCAAGCTTAAGCGGTTCGGCTTTGCGGCCCTGAGCGGGGGCAGAATTGCAGGCGTACCCGCTGTCACCACTTCGGCTTTGCTCAGAAACTCGCCGCGGGTTCGCATGTAGGCGGCCAGTGGCTTGTCGGTCGGCTTGTCCATCATGACGAGCGCGGTCGGTATCTGCGCCTGAAGCTTTTGGAGGTCCGCTTGCGTGGCGGCGATCTTCTCCCGGACTGGCCGAAGCTCCGCGCTCGCCGTGCGGAAATGCTCGAGTACACGCTTTTCCTCGGCGGCGGTTCTTGCGGGCTTGCTCATCAGATCCCTGATATCCGAAGGCAAGACACCCAGCGTTGGAGAGGGCGAGTGCGTGAAGGAAAGGCGAAGCCGACCGATCGTGTGCTGCCGGTAAATTGACTGCTGCTCGAGCACAACTTCAACCTTCGAGAGTCCGGTTGCGCTTTGAGGGGGAATTTCGGCAACCAGCTCGTGTGGCTTGCCTGCACCCATGTTCACGGCCCAGCCAGAGTTCGGGTCGGCATCTACAGCGCCTCTGACGTTAAAGTCCGGCTGCGAGTAGTCCGCGACCGGGGTAGAAAGGGCGACGGGCCTGCCATTCACCTTGAGGATGAGGCTGTTCAGCACGTAGTTGCCATTGTCCGAGCGGCCCGGCCCTTTGTTGACGAGCGATGGATCGGGCAGCGTCTCCAGCCTAAATCCGGTGACACCGCGGAGGTCAAACTGGCCCTGAATCGTGTACGTGTCCTTGTCGGGATTCGCGCCCGTGGCGAGGAGGGAGCCGTCGCTTTGGCGTTCGAGCTTCGCGCCGCCAGTTGACACTGCCGATTCCACATTCAATGCGGTCCAACTCGTTTGCGGCTGGGCGGCCTTCCATCGCTCGAACGACTGGGCAAGCTCAGGAGTGTCGGCGCTGTATTCTTTCTGCAAAACGGCAAGCTTGATCCTGAGCGAGGCCCGCTTTGCGAATTGCTCCGGCGAGCCGGCCTCGATTTCAGACTCAAACCATTTCTCCTCGCCGACCTCCTTGGGGCCCCGCGGCAGGACGACGGCGTTGCTATAAAAGGCGGCCATCTTGTAGTGGTCCTTCTGCGAGAAAGGATCATATTTGTGGTCATGGCAGCGCGCGCAGCCCATTGTCGTTCCCAGGAACACGGTGGAAGTTGTGCTGACTCGGTCCAGGACCACATTGAAGTGGGCCTCTTCCTGATCGACGCCGCCCTCGCGGTTGAACATCGTGTTGCGGTTGAAGCCGGTGGCCACCATCTGCTCGATCGTTGGATTCGGCAGGAGGTCGCCGGCAAGCTGCTCGATCGTGAATTGATTGTAGGGCATGTTGCGATTAAAGGCGGCGATAACCCAGTCGCGGTACTTCCAAGCGGTCCGATTCAGGTCCTTTTCGTATCCGTCGGAGTCTGCATACCGGGCAAGATCGAGCCACATCCGCGCCTGGCGCTCGCCGTAGTGAGGTGAGGCGAGGAGCCGGTCGACCGCGCGCTCATAAGCTCCGGAGCGGGTATCGGCAAGGAACGCATCCACCTCCTTCGGGCTTGGCGGTAGGCCAATCAGGTCGAGGCTGACGCGCCTCAAAAGCGTTTCCTTGCTCGCCTCGGCGGATGGCACGAGCCCCTCCTCACGCAGCTTTTCGAGCACGAACGCGTCTATGGGATTCCTGATCCAGCTCGAATTGGCCAGCTTTGGCACGGCGGGGCGGGAAGGGCGAACATAGGACCAGTGGGCACCGGGGCCAGCATCCGGCTTTGCTCCGGCATCGATCCACGCCGCGATCGCAGCGACCTTTTCCTTGCTTAGAGGCGCAAACCCCATCGGCATTCTAGGCAGTCCGCCTTCGCCCCGAATGCGCTGCATGATCAGGGAGGTCTTGGACTTACCCGCCTCAAAGGCCGCCCCGCTTTCGCCGCCTTTGCGCAGACCGTCGAAAGTAACCAGATTCAGCCCGCCAGAAGGAGAATCCCCCGAATGGCAGCTTGCGCAGTTTGCTTTGAGCAAGGGAAGCACGTCGCCAGAAAACGATGCCTTTTGCTGAGGCGCGTCCCAGCCGGCGGCCATCAGCACGAACGGAACCGCCGCAAATCCAAATGCTGCAAGGGTCGCACGGCGAGCCATGCCTATATGGTACACGTCTTTTTCGCAGCGGGCCGCACTATGACACACTGTATCGTGACCCGCTACGCTGCACCAAGATGAAGCGCCGAACCAAAATCGTCTGCACCCTCGGGCCCTCTGTCGACAGCCGCGCAAAGATTCGAGAGCTGATAGAGGCCGGGATGAACGTGGCGCGGCTCAACTGCAGCCACGGCGATTGGGAAACCCGTCGAAAGTGGGTCGCTTGGATCAGAGAGCTGAGCCCGGACGCCTCGCCAGTGGCGATCCTGGCCGATCTGCAGGGCCCGAAGTTTCGCATCGGAGATATTCCAGTTGGGTCGCTGCAGGTTTGGAAGGGCCAGATGATCACGATCGGCGCGGGCAAAGGTGCGACGATTCCGATCTTGCAGAAGGAGATTTTGAAGGCGACCTCTCCGAATGCGCGCCTACTATTGGGCGACGGCAATGTCGAGCTCAGGGTTGGGGCGCTAATCAAGAAGTCCACTTGGCAGGCGAAGGTCGTGAGCGCGGGAACGGTCAAGTCACGCCAAGGTCTCACCCTCGTCGGCAAGATTTTTGACGCACCGGCATTGACCGAGAAGGATCATGAAGACATTCGCGAGGCTTGCGCAGCCGAGGTGGACTTCATTGCGCTCAGCTACGTTCGAGGGCCAGACGACATGATCGAGCTTCGCAAGGAGGTGGCTCACTTCGATCCGAAGATCCGGCTGTGCGCGAAGATTGAGACCCGCGAGGCGATCAAAAACCTAAGCGGGATCATCGCGGCGAGCGACATGATCATGGTAGCGAGGGGAGATATGGGCTTGCAAATGGACGTGGAGGACGTTCCCCTGGCCCAGAAGGCGATTATTTCCGCCTGCAATCGCGCCGCCGTGCCGGTGATCACGGCCACCCAGATGCTCGAAAGCATGATAACCAACGCCCGGCCCACCCGAGCCGAGGTGACGGACGTGGCCAATGCGGTCCTCGATGGGACGGACGCGGTGATGCTGAGCGGCGAAACCGCGGCCGGCGAGTATCCGATTGAAGCGGTTCGCATGATGGCAAAGGTTGCGGAGAATGCCGAGCCGATGATCGATCACGAGCGAATACTGGAGCGGGACTGCGCGCCCGCAGCCTTGCTGCATCGGACGGAAGCGGTCGCCCATTCCGCCGTGCGTCTGGCAGATTCGACCACGCCCCGCGCAATCCTCACGACAACGACGAGCGGGCAAACCACCCGGCTCGTCAGCATGTTCCGCCCCCGGGTGCCCATCCTGTGCGCAACCTGGGACGCTCGCACGCTGAGGCAAATGGCAGTCGTATGGGGGGTGGACGCCATTTTGGTGCCACCACCGACCACGACCGATGAGATCGTGGCCCATGCTTTTGAAGGATTTGTAAAAAAGAAGCGCCTCAAACCTGGCGATCTCGTCATAATTACGGCAGGCGTGCCCGCGGGTATCCCCGGCCACACCAATCTGATCCTCATGGAAGTGGTGAAGACGTGAAAAACAAACGGATTTGGAACACGCTATTTGTCATTGCGGCTCTCTCGACCGGGATAGCGCTTAGCGTGAAGCCGTGGCAGATATTTTTGGAACAGCGGAAACTGGCCAGCGACAAGGTGGGCGAGATGACCGCAGCCGAGGCCAATCGCACGAAGCTGATGGAGCAAAAGGTGCGGCTTGAGAGCACGACCGGGCGCGAGGAGATTGCCCGCGAACAGGGGTATCTTCGTCCAGGCGAGCGGCCATTGGAAACGGAATAGGGCTCTGGTCGAGTATTGACAGTTCACACCAAGTCGCAAAGGGCGCGAAATCCCGAAGGCCGCAAAGTCGCAATAGGTCGCGAAGGGTCGCCATGCCCCCCGCCTGTTAGGATCACCCTTTGCGCTTAGCGAAGTCGCCCATGAAGTCGGCGAGGACCTGGCACCCTTCCTTCGGGAAGGCGTTATAGATGCTGGCGCGGATGCCTCCGACGCTGCGGTGCCCCTTGAGGCCGTCGAGCTTGTGGCTTGGGGCCTCTTTGAGAAACATGTCGGTTAGCTCCTCGCTGGGCAAATTAAAGGTGACATTCATGAGGGAGCGGCATTCGGGGCAGGAGTGGCCCTTATAGAATCCGCCCGAGCTGTCGACGGCCTGATAGACCAGCGCCGCCTTTTCCTTGTTGCGAGCCTGCATGGCTGTTGTTCCTCCGTTCCTGAGCAGCCAGGCGTAGGTCAGCCCGCACATGTAGATCGCCCAGCAGGGTGGGGTGTTGTACATCGAGCCATTCTCTGCGTGGAGCTTGTAGTCGAGCATGGGGTGCCAGTTTTCGGGGCATTTGGCGAGCATTTCGTCGCTGATGATGACGAGGGTCGTTCCGGCCGGACCCATGTTCTTCTGGGCGCCGGCGTAGATGAGGGCGTACTTGCTGACGTCTATCGGCCTCGACAGGATGTTGCTGGACATATCGCAGACGGCCGGGGCTTTGAATTCGAGGTCCTTTTTGAATTCCACGCCCTGGATGGTCTCGTTGCTGGTGTAGTGGACATAGGCCGCACCTTCGGTCAGGTTCATCTCACCTGGCTGTGGGATGTCGCTGTAGCTATGATCCTTGCCGCTGTAGGCTAGGTTTACGTTACCCACAAGTCTTGCCGCTTCCTCACTCTTCTTGCCCCAGACTCCGGTGACGATATAGTCGGCGGTCTGGCCCTCTTTGAGGAAGCTCATCGGCACCATCGTGTTCTGCATGCTCGCGCCGCCCTGGAGGAAGAGAACCTTGTAGTTCTCCGGGATGCTCATGAGCGCGCGGAGGTCCTCTTCGGTTTTATTCAGAATGCCTTCGTATGCCTTGCTCCGGTGGCTCATCTCCATGACTGACATTCCGGTGCCTTTCCAGTTCATCAGGTCCCTCTGTGCTTCTTCGAGGACCTCGACCTCGAGGGTGCAGGGCCCGGCGGAGAAATTGAAAACGCGATCGTGCGGTTGGCTCATGGGTAGGTTTTACCATCGGAGGGGCTCATAATGGCTCGTGGTCCGGTTCGAGCTTCTATCTACCTGCCCGGCAACAGGAGCGCGGCGCGGGCGGCTCCACACTGCGCACGGCGCGGTCGAGACTCCAGCCTTTATGCCGGTCGGGACTCAGGGGACGGTCAAGACGATCGGCTCGGAGGATCTGGAGGAGCTGGGCTTTGAGCTGATCCTCGCCAATACCTACCACCTCGCTCTGCGCCCCGGCAGCGAATTGATCGAGCGCCAGGGAGGGCTGCACGAGTTTATGAGCTGGCCGCGGGCGGTGCTCACCGATTCCGGCGGCTACCAAGTGATGAGCCTTTCCAAGAGCCGGACGATCTCGGACGAGGGAGTCCGATTCAAGTCGCACCTGGATGGCTCGGAAATGTTCCTTTCTCCCGAGCGGGCGATCGAAATTCAAGGTCAGCTGGGCGTCGATATCGCGATGGCGCTGGATGTGTGCCCGCCTTATCCGTGCACCCGTGAGGAGGCAGCCGAGGCTATGCGCCTTACGCATCGCTGGGCGCCCAGGTGCCTTGCGGCAAGTCGTTCCGGGTCCGTCTTCGGCATCGTCCAGGGCGGCATCCACGAAGATCTGCGCAACGAGTCCGCGGCCTTTGTTTCGAGCCTTCCATTTGACGGATTTGCGATTGGCGGAGTGAGCGTAGGGGAGCCGACTGAGTTGCAGTATCCGGTCGTGGCTTCGACGGCCCCCCTATTGCCGAAGGACAAGCCGCGCTATTTGATGGGGGTCGGGCATCCGCGGGACATCCTGCACGCGGTGTCATGCGGCATTGACCTCTTCGACTGCGTCCTGCCAACTCGCCTGGCCCGTCACCACTCGCTTTATACGATGCGCGGCAGAATCAACATCGCGGGGGCGGAATGGGCCGAGCACAAGGATCACTGGGACCCCGAGAGCGTCTTTCCCCGGACCGGGCGCTACTCAGCAGCTTATCTACGGCACCTCTTCAAGGCAGGCGAGCCACTCGGCCCGCGGCTGGCGACGCTTCATAACCTTGCGTTCTATGCGCGGCTCATGTCGGAGGTTCGGGAGGCTATCGAAGATGGTTCTTGGAGGGAGCTGATGGACAGGTACAAGTCGGCGTAGTTTAGCAACCTGTCCCAAAAATTGCATTTGGCCCCGAACATTTCTGCCCACAGATCGCGTCAATACAGATGCACGAATCTTGCCTTGCAAAGTTGGGGCTTGCCCCTAGCGTGCGAGAAATCATAGACACGACCGGATAAGAACAACCGGCGGCAAGGCGCCGGTCATCCCATTCCAAGCCCGTATACTGGGCTTGATGCGTGTTCTCCTTCTCGCCCTGACGAGCATCCTGCTATGCTCCCATGCAGTCCCCCAAGATAGGCTGCAAACCATGCCCCGATACGACCGATACGAAAAGCTGCGCCGAGAAATAAACGGCTCTGTCAAACGCGGAGAGCTGAGCGGGCTCACATGGGCCGAGGATGGCAAGGCGTTCTTTTTTACCCGCGATGGCAAAACCTTCAAGTACGAGATCTCCAAAAAGAGGGCGGTCGAGACTCAGGAGAAGCCCCCCACGCCAGCCAGCGGGCGGCGTCCCCGAGGTCGGGGCAACCCTGAGCGCGGCCGGCAGTTCGACACCGCTTATTCGGAGGACGGCAAGATCAAAGCATTCCACCGAGATCGAAACGTGTATGTCAGCGACGCCGACGGGAAGGGCGAAGTCGCTGTTACCACCGATGGGAGCGCGGCAAATCGGACCAAATATGGCATCGCGAGCTGGGTGTACGGCGAGGAACTGGGGGTGCGCGAAGCACTGTGGCTTTCACCAGATGCTAGGCTGCTTGCTTTCTACAAGTTCGATGAGAGCAAGGTGCCCGACTATTTTCTCACTCTCGACCAGGTGAAGATCCAAAACAAGCTTGATGTAGAGGCCTATCCGAAAGCGGGCGCACCCAATCCCGGCGTGGACCTCTTCGTGTACGATCGTGCCTCCAAGACGACCCGTCAGATCGACGTCCGGTTCGGCGACCCTGAACTCGGACACTACATTTATGATGTCAGGTGGTCGCCCGATGGAAAGGAGCTCTGGTTCAACCGGACAAATCGCAAGCAGAACGTCATGGAGTTTTGCGCAGCCGATCCCGCGACCGGCAAGGTCAGGGTGATCGTTCGGGAATCAGAGCCGAATGCTTGGGTCGAAAACCACCCTTCCATCACGCTGCTTAAGCCTAAAGCCAAAGAGCCGCAGCGTTTTCTTTTGATCTCCGAGCGCAATGGCTTCCGAAATATTTATTTGTATGACTTAACGGGCAAGCTGATCAATCCAGTCACGCAGCACAAGTTCGAAGTCCAAAGCGGCGTCCGGGTGGATGAAGATGCGAAGGTCGTTTACTACATGGCCCGCAGCGCCGCGAGCCCGAACCGCTTCCAATTGCACCGCGTGGGCCTCGACGGCAAGGGAGACAAGCGACTGACCGACCCCGAATTTCACCACACGATCAGTCTCGCGCCGGGCGGGAAGCACTTCATCGATACGGCGGAGACAATCGATACGCCGCCCGTAACAAGGCTCATCGAGGTTTCATCTGGCAAAGTTATCGACACCCTGGCAACCAGCGACATGGCCAAATTCGAAGAGCTCAAGCTGCAGAAAACCGAGCGCTTCACCTTCACGGCGGCCGATGGCAAGACGCAGTGCAACGGCTATCTCATGAAACCATCCGACTTTGATCCCGCCAAGAAATATCCGCTGCTTGTGAGCGTTTATGGCGGACCGGAGTCCGGCGGAGGCGCGGACCGGTTCACGCTGCCCAATCCGATCACGGAGATGGGCTTTCTCGTCGCGTGGATCGATGGGCGCGGCACGAGCGGCAAGGGAGTGGCGCACAAGACGGCGGTTTACGGCAGGCTCGGCGTGGTGGAGGTGGACGACCAGGCGGCAGGAGTGAAGGAGCTGGCGAAGCGGCCCTATGTGGACGGCAAGCGGGTCGGGATTTACGGCACGTCGTATGGCGGGACTTCGACGGTCATGGCGCTGCTGCGCTATCCGGATGTGTTTCATGTCGGCGTTGCAGGATCGAGCGTGACGGACTGGCGCAACTACGACACGATTTACACCGAGCGCTACATGGGGCTGCCTGACGAAAAGGAAAATAAGAAGGGCTACGACGAAGGCTCTGCAATGACCTACGCCAAGAATCTCAAGGGCCGGCTGCTTCTCTATTACGGGACAGCCGACAACAACGTCCATCCAACTAACACCCACCAGCTCATCGTCGCGCTCGATCGATACGGCAAGAGCTACGACGTCTCGGTCGGCCCGGATCATGGCCACAGCGGGCCTAACCAGAACCGCATGTGGGAGTATTTCGTGGAGTATCTGATCCTGAGGGCTGAGCCGAAGCCCCTGGAGGCTGTGTGGAAGTCCAGGAGTTAGCCCCCTTCGGTCTAGCTTTCGTTAGAGGCGAGAATGGGACAAAGGGGGGCGTGGCCGCCGCCAGGAGCAACGGAGGCGGCACCAACATTGTCAAACCTTGGGGTGCGTAGCGGGCCCCCGAGCCACTAGCAACCTCTCCCCATGTTGCTGGCCCCGCCGCTTGTTGAGCTCGGCCGGTCACGCCCTGTGTCAGTCCTTTCAGGGACGCAGAATCGTGGACGTGACAGGCCGTCCCGGCATTGAGTATATCTATCGACAGGCCCCTTTTCGTTGGCGAAGAGGTCGAAGGAGATCGTTTCGATGCTGAAGACCTGCCAGAGCGTTGCGCTACGCTTCACCGCCTTGCTACTCATTCTTGCTCCGTCGCTTGCTTTCGCGGAGTTGTTCCGGTATTTGCCTGGTGACACCTCGATCGGACTGGTTGCCGCGAGCCAGACCTCGCCTGCTCTCGCCCAAGGCGGCGACAAGGTGCTGGTCGTGTGGACCGACAACCGCCCCAATCCTTATGGCTCCTACGAGTACGAGACCTCGCAGGATGTCTATGGCATGCGCTTCGACTCCAATGGCAATCAGCTGGATTCGACGCCCATTCCTATCGCGACCTTCCAGGGGGCACAAGAAAACCCGAAGGTCTCCTGGAACGGGACCAATTGGTTGGTCGTGTTCAGCAGCACTGCGCTGGGGGGAACGGGCTACTACTACCAGAAGGGATTGGCAGCGGTCAGGATCGCCCCGAACGGCTCGGTGTTGGACTCGCATCCGATCCAACTTTACGGCCTTCGTTCAGACTCGGGCCAGCACTGGGAACTTGGAACCGACGGCAATAACTGGGTTGTGGTCTGTCAGGGCACTTCGGCTTCCAACGGGATTGTAGCGATGCGGATATCTCCGAACGGCGTGGTACTCGATCTGCCGAATCGGCTTCTCGTTCGAGAAACGTATTATGGGCGGTTCAACTTCCGCTTGGCTTATGCGGGCGGGCTCTTCATGGTGGTGTTCGACGACCTCTGGGTGAACGGCCAAAACACAACCAGCTACGTGAGATTTGATCCGTCGCTGCGTCTCCTGGATCCTGTGCCTGTGCGCATCCTGGATCATCCTGCATCGGCCTTTTCATCGAACGGGAGTATGTTCTATCTGGTGTCGATGCGGCAGATGCAAAGCGGACTTGTGAGGGTCAACGGCAACCGGGTGAATACGAATGGCCAGAAGCTTGATGGCGAAGGAGTCGACATCTCCGTTGGGTTCGAGCCTCAATACTTGTGGGATCCCTTTATGGCTTGGACTGGCACCGAGTGGCGAATCACGTGGGGCAGCAACAGCACGCTCCGCATGGCATCGGTTAGTGTTTCGGGCAATGTGGTGAACCCGGGTGGCATTGCGGTTCCAGGCCCCCAGAGCGGCCCAATCGCCGCGACCCTGGATGGCGGGTTGCAGACGGCCTGGTCGGTATTCCAGAACAACAGCTATGACGTGCTAGGAACGCACATCCTGCAGCAGGGGTCTGCTCTTGACAACGTAGACCTGGGGATTGGCGTGCCTTCGCAGCTCAGATCGGACTCTGCGACCAATGGCAACGGCTATGTGGTGGTATACCGCAGTGCCCTGTCGGCATCGGCGCGCCTACTGGCTCAGCCGCTTAGCGCATCCGGAAATCCTTTGACCGAAGAGCCGATCGAGCTCGCCACGGGCTTGAACGTAAACGGACCCACCCAGCCCAACATCATCTGGACTGGCTCGTCCTACATGGCCGCTTGGGGCAATGGCGCTACGATCTATGCCCAGCGACTCAATCCCGATGGCACAAAGGTCGATGCCAGCCCCTTCGTGGTGATGAACGGTTACTTCGGGCCTGCCGATCTCGCCGTTTCCGGCGACACCGTCCTTGTACTTGGCCGCAAGGCCTTCCAGAATGGTCAGGTCATTACCGTGTTCGGTGCCAGAGTCCGAGCTTCGGATGCTGCCGTCTTGGATCCGACTCCGCTCATCTTAGGCGGACAATACGTCGGATCGCCGCCCGCAGTGGCCGTTCTCGGCGGCAAGTTCCTCGTCGCGTACCACAGCAATGTCACGCACGACGACTCTCGATGCTTTACGGAAGGCGTATTTGTGCCTACATCGGGATCGCAGGGCGCTCCATTCACTATTCATGGTCCCTTTTCGACCGCCGGAGGCAATGGCATCTTCGAAGTCGGCCTCGCCTCGAACGGCAACGTCGCGATGATGGTTCAATCGCAGGAATTGACATCTGGCGTCGAGAACGACATGCTTTACCGGTTCATCGATGCGAACGGCGGTGTGTCCGGCTACCAGAATCTGACTCCTTGGGAAGGCAACCAATACAGGCCGAAGGTTTCTTGGGATGGCCGAAGCTTCGTGATCTTGTATCAGGAGCAGAAGAATCGAACAACCTACTGGACGCTCGACCCGATTGACGCCCGAAGCGACCTCTTTGGCATGAGGGTATCTCCGGATGGCACGATCCTCGACCCCAACGGGTTCGTCTTTTCAGTCTCGCCGGTTGGTGAGACTGATCCCTCAGTGATCTCCATGAATGGAGTCTCGCTCATCACGGGCTCACGAATGGACAATTCGACAGGACGAGCTAACTACAGGATCGCCTACACCCTTTTCGGGGCGCCCAATAATCAGTATCCAGTTGCGGTAGCGACCGCGACCCCGAACGGTGGAGACGTCCCGCTAAGTGTGGCATTCAGCTCTGCTGGATCAGTTGACCCAGACGGCTCGATTGCTTCGATCTTCTGGGACTTTGGCGACGGCACATCGTCGACAGACCTCAATCCGGCGCACCAGTACGCGGTGGGAGTTCCCTACATCGCTACCCTCACGGTTACAGATAACGCGGGCGCCAACACTGTGCAGGCGATTCTGGTATGGGCGACCCCTGCAAACAAGCTGCCGATCGCGGTCGGTGTCGCAACGCCTTGGTTCGGGATGAATCCGCTGGACGTTGTCTTCAGTGCCGAACTCTCGTATGACCCTGACGGATTCCTTGGAAACATCAATTGGAGATTCGGCGACGACCAGAGCGAATACTGGGGATCGACCGCATACCACACGTTCTACAGCCGAGGAATCTGGCCAGTTGATCTCACAGTGTGGGACAGTCGGAACGCGACTGGCACCTCGAGACTATACGTAGTGGTCGGCCCGTCCGCTACGTATGTGCCTAACTCGGTCTCGACTACCTGGGGCATCTACCGAGGTGGCGACGCCTCAAGCTTAGGGGCCAGCGATGACAATGCGTACGTGATCGAAGAGGGACCGAGCCTCAACCAGCAGTCCCCATCGTCCCAACTGGACGCCGGATTCACCATCGCTCAATCGAATATTCAGGGTTTCGTGCTCCGTGTCGAAGCTTTTGTCACTGCATTACCGGCGGCTCACGTGCGCCAAAAAGTCTATGCCTGGAACGTCGGGACCGGCATCTGGGATCAGCTAGATGACCGACCAGCCTCAGGAAGCGACGCACCCTACGAACTGGCGATTCCTTCGAACGGCGCACGGTATGTGGACCAGACGACAAAGACGATCAAGGTCCGTTTGGGCTGGTACCGCTCAGGCGTGATGGCTAACCGCGGCTGGCGCTCCCAGACCGACCACTTGAGGCTGACCGTTCTGAACCCGTAGGATTGCTCACGAACTAGATCCAGATCATTGTGCCGAGGAGGCTTTGAAGAGCGGTAAGTAGACGCCTTCTGGGGCGACTTTGTAGCGGCATCTTCTACAGGTTGTTCGGGACAGCTTCTTTGGGCTTTGTGCCTTCGCTGAATAGGGCACGCACCACCTCCTCAATGGAAACCTCTTCGATCCCCACATCGTTGACTGGGAAGTTCTGCAGAACGGCGCCGGTGATCTGTGCCGTCCTGGCGCGAGGCACCTCCAAGACGACCGTGGTGTCCTCATGTTCGATGATCGTGCCGTACTTCTTGAGGTCTTCCACGTCTATCTGCTCGCCAAAAGTCAGCCGCAGCCGCCGCACGTCGCTAAACTCGCGGCTAAGCGCGTCCAGCGTGCCTTCGTAGACCATCGAGCCGTGATCTATTACGACGACCCGGTCGCAGAGCTCCTGCACGTCCTGCATGTAGTGGCTCGTGAGGATGATCGTGCAGTTGTCCTCGCGGTGGAGCTGCTTGAGGAAGTCGCGGATGCGCTTTTGGCTGACGACGTCGAGGCCGATCGTCGGCTCATCGAGGAAGACGACCTTGGGCGAGTGAAGCAAAGCGGCCACCAACTCGCATTTCATCCGCTCGCCGAGGCTGAGCTTACGGACTTGGGTGTGGATCTTGTCGGTGATCTGGAGGGATTCGATGAGGAAGTCGGTGCGCCTCTTGAATTGCTCGTCGGAGACCTCGTAGAGTTCGCGGAGGACGACGAAGCTGTCCCATGCGGGCAGGTCCCACCAGAGCTGGTTCTTGTTGCCCATGACGAGCGAGATGTTGCGGAGCATGTCGAAGTTGCGATCCCAGGGCGTGTTGCCAAGGACCTTGGCCTCGCCGGAGGTGGGATAGAGTATGCCGGTCAGCATCTTGAGGGTGGTCGTTTTCCCTGCACCGTTCGGTCCGAGGAAGCCGACCAATTCGCCCTGCTCGATGCTGAGATTGACGCTCTTGACGGCTTCGACGGTGGTTTTTTCGCGGGTGAAGAGACCCTTGATCGCGCCGGTGATGCCGGGAGCCTTCTTGACCGAGACGTAGTGCTTGGTCAGGTCCTTGGTCTCGACTGCGGGCATTTCTGATTATAGAGTGCGGCAGCTTGCTGCCGTTTTGTTTTGCGGGGGCGAGTCGCCGGAAAAACGGGAGCAAGCTACCGCTTTGTTTTGCGGGGGCGAGTCGCCGGAAAAGCGGCAGCAAGCTGCCGGTTTGTTTTGCGGGGGCGAGTCGCCGGAAAAGCGGCAGCAAGCTGCCGCTTTGTTTTGCGGGGGCGAGTCGCCGGAAAAGCGGCAGCAAGCTGCCGCACTCTAAACCCGCTGCGCATTCACCAAGATCAAGCAAACGACAGGAGCACTGAAGAGCAGGGAGTCTATGCGGTCGAGGACTCCGCCGTGGCCGGGGAGGATGGTGCCGCTATCCTTGACTCCTGCCCTGCGCTTCAGCCAGCTTTCAAACAGGTCGCCTGCCTGTCCAAGGATGCCGATCGCAAGCCCGCAATAAAGGCCGATGGTCCAGTCGTAGCCTAGCCAGATCGAGAGGGGGATGGCGACGCCGACGGCGGCGAGGAGGTTGCCGATCCCGCCTTCGATGGTTTTCTTTGGCGAGATCTTTGGTGCGAGCAAGTGCTTCCCTATCGCCATCCCGACCAAGATGCCGGCGATGTCAGCGGCCCAGAGGGGAATGAGAATCAAGAGCAACGGCTCGGCGAGTCGCCACGTGTCCAAGGCGTACATATTCGACATGAGATGGATCCCTACCAGGAGGCCGATCGGAACAGCGATCCATAGGCCCGCCACGGTCAGTTTTGCAGAGGTCCATCCCTGCTTTGTCGCCAGGTGCGCAAAGAAGGCGCCGACTGCGGTCAGCGCGGCGAGTCCTGAGAAAAATCCAATCCAAGTGGGAAGGCCGTGAGGCTGCCAGAAGGCCAGGACAACGATTCCATATGGGATGAGGCCGGTGCCCCAATAGCGCGCGCCAAAGAGCCCGAACAGCTCCCAGCAAGCCACCAAAACAACAAGGCCGCCGAGGATCATCAGCGGCCATGTCTGCGTGTATGTGATCGCTGCCAGAACGATGGGCATCACCACCAGCGAGGTGATGACGCGGCTTTTCACACGCTGGATTCTTCAGCTTTGCGCTGCGACTCGACCGGCTCGTAGCCCTGAAGCATCAGCGCGACCTGCACGCGGTTCTCGCAGCGCAGCTTGCGCATGATCGTGCTGACCAGATTCTTGACGCTCTGCTCCTGCAGGTTCGTGATCGTGGCGATGCGCCTATTCGGCATGCCTTTGGCCACGTACTGCGCCACTTCGAGCTCGCGTCGGCTGAGCCCAGCAGGAGCTCCATAAACCGAACTGATGTCGCGGACGGCGCGAGCGCTCAGAGTTTCCGAGAAGCCCCCGATGTGCCGCAAAGCGCGGAACAGGGCGGCAGCGCCATCGTCGGGGTTGACCACCGCGTCCGCCTCATAGACCTGGCCACGGACCGAATTGTCCCGAATGACGACGGTCTTGCACTCGGTCATCTTTTTCAGGGTTCCGATGTCGTCCTTCGGCATCGAGGTTCCCTCGATAACGACGACGTCCGGAGTGCTGCTCTTGATCACGCTCACGGGGTCGCGAGACGCATCCTCGCTTGCAACCACCCGAAAGCCGCCTACATAGTTCAGCATCGCGGTCAGTCCGTCCCTCGATAGCTGATCATTGCCCACGATCACTACACGCATCTTTCTCGTCTCCTTGGATTCCCCGCCATTTTATTCGAAAGTTCTACTTCCGCACAGTCCTAAAGCGGTGATCCGAGTTCCGTTTTACCCGCTGGAACCTGCTTTTGGCAAATCATACACTAGAACGTAACTCTAAACTTGTGTCAAAGCTTATATTTCTTGATGCCGTCGTCCTCGCGCGTCTTCTTCGCCGCTGCCTCGACGCGTTCGCAGAACTGCTCGGGCGTGAGCTTGCCGTTCAGCATCGCGGTCAAGGCATTCTCGATTTCCGTTTCAAACGCACGGTACCACTGCTTGAACATGCTCGCGTAGGCGTCTTTGCTCGCCTTAAAGAATTCCGCAGGCTTGACCAGCACCTCCGGGAGCTTCACCCCGTCCGTGCTGCCCTTTATCGCCATCAGCGTGCCTTTCGTCTCGACGAACTCCTTGGCCTTTGAAAGCGAGGTCATGTATTTGAAGAATTCGATCGCGGCGTCTGGGTTCTTGGCGGCAGAGGGCACCATCCAGGGCTCTATGCCGATCACGAGCGCGGTTGGGTCCCCCTTTCCGCCAGCGACCACCGGCGGCAGGAAAAACTCCATCTTTACACCCTCCGGGATTTGGTTTTTCATTTCTGACTCCAGCCATGTTCCGCACGGAATCATTGCGGCGCGGCCATTGAGAAACTCGATCTGCGCCTCCGTGTGGCTCATCGCGGTTGCCCCGGCTTGCAGATAGCCCTTGTCGCGAAGCTCCACGATCATCTTCGCTGCCTGAATGAAGGCGGGTGATTTCCATGCGCCGGGCTCAAGGTTCTGGGCGGCTCTTACTGCATCCGGCCCGCCGATGCTATATGCCCAGGGCATGAGCATGCCCTCGATCATGTAGTAAGGGTATTGGCCCTGATAGGTGATCGGCGCAATGCCCTTTGCTTTTATCTTCGCGCAGAGGGCGAGCAGCTCGTCCCAATTCTTTGGCGCCCTCCAGCCGTTCTTGGCAAAGAGGCCCGGGTCGTACCACCAGCCGTAAAGCATCACGTACAGAGGGAGCGTGACTTGCTTGCCGTCGAGCTGCGCGAGCTTGAGGGCGTTAGGATCGAAGGTCTCCCCCCAGGTTCCTTCTCCTTCATAGGGCTTGGACTTCAGGGCGGGGCCCAGGTCCATCAGGCCATCCTCCTGCGCAAGGGCGAAGTGGTCGAAGTCCCAGCCTGGGAAGGCCAGATCGGGCGGATCGCCGCCGATGAAGCGGGGCCGGAGCTTTTCCCAAACGCGGGGATCGCCCCAGACGTTGATCTTGAGGGCCGGGTTCTTCTGCTGGAACTCCTTGGCCGCCTTCTCATAGAAATCGATGCCGTAACCGCCCTTGAACGCGGCGACCTCGAGCTCGCCCTTGAGCTCGGCAGCGGGCGTGTAGCTCGCGCCTCCGCCAGATGACTCCTCTTTTGGTCCGCAGCCGGCGAGGGCAAGAATGCCGACGCTGAGCAGCATGATCTTTTTGCGCATGATCCGATGCTACCAGCCCTCACACCCAACCCCTTCTCCCATTGCTCGCGATCAAGCGTATTTCCTTGGCGAAATATTTCTCCCCACGGCAACGGGAGAAGGAGCTCCGGAGTCATGGGGTAGCTTTCCTATCTATGCAAAGAGTCTGTCTCGTCGGATGTGGCTTCATGGGCCGGATGCACGCCTCGGTTTATGGTTCGCTCGAGGGCGCGGAGCTCGCATGCGCGGTTGACCACGACAGGGATCGCGGCGTCAAGCTCGGAGTCCCCGTCTACGCGACCCTCGATGAGGCCCTTGTTAGCGAGCAGTTCGCAGTCGTCGATATCTGCCTGCCCACACACCTCCACCGCGACGCCACCCTCCAGGCAGCTCAGGCAGGCAAGCATGTTTTTTGCGAGAAACCGATGGCTCTGTCGGTTGCCGATGCCGACGAGATGATCGCGGCAACCCAGCAGGCTGGGGTCTCGCTCATGATCGGGCACTGCATCCGATTCTGGCCGGAATACGCTCTGCTTAAGCAGATCGCGGACGAGGGTCGCTACGGACGGCTTCTGAGCATCAATCTCACGCGCTATGGCGAATTTCCGACATGGTCTAGCGAGAACTGGCTTGCCGAGGAACCGCTGGCGGGTGGCGGCGCGCTCGACATGCATATCCACGACACCGACTTCGCGCTTTATCTGCTAGGCTCGCCCTCCGAGCTCCGCTCCTGGGGAACGGACGACGGCCGCGGCATCGGGCAGATCTTTACGACAATGATCTTTCGGAGCCCCCTCTCCACGATGCCTGTGCGTGGGGAGGGGGTTGGGGGTGGGGAAATGGCAATCGCCCACCTGGAAGGAGGCTGGAATCTGCCGCCCAAGACGCCGTTCAAGATGGCCTTCCGGGCGATCTTCGAGCATGGAGCGGCGATCATGGACGGCGGCCCAATGACGGTGTACGGGAACCCAATACCCAACACCGAGGATGTCTGGACCCCCGATTTCCCCAAAATGGCCGCGCACGGCGGGGGCAATATCTCCGACCTCGGTGGCTACTATCACGAGCTCGCCTATTTCGTGGAATGCCTCAGTGCGGGCAAGCCGATGCAAAAATGCACGCCGGAAAGCGCACGCGAATCGCTGCGGGTGTGCCTGGAAGAGATCAGGCAAGCGAAGGGGAACATCCGAGGTCAAGAAGTCGCGTAGAGCGTGGCCATGCTGTATGACAAGAGAAATCCGGAGCCTTCAAGGAGGCATGACCGCGATAAAGAGAAAGCCCCGCTCCGAGGGCGGGAGACGGGGCTTGGGGAGGGAGGATGGAAGTCGTTCTGGTTGTTTGCTCTCGATGGCCTTCTGATTAATTCAACGAGATATCTCTAACTTTCGTTCCTTGCAGCTATACAGACGCTTTGTCTGCTTTGGGGTTTCTCGTATTTCATCACCTGCTGTTGGACGACAGGGGGCTGACTCTTGTTCGAGACTCAACTCGGTTTCATCGTCTGCCCGTATCTGGCCTAGCGCTTGGCGGTAATCCAAATGTCGGCCCCGATGCGGCGCATGTCGGCAAAGCGATAATCGGGCGCATCGGCGAGGGATGTAAGCCCCGGCATTTCAAGCCAGGGGATTCCCGAACCGAGCAATTTGGGGGCTATGAATAGCTCCAGTCGGTCGACGAGATTCGCTTTGACGAAGCTCCCGAGTGTGATTGCGCCGCCCTCTACCAGAACGCCGGTCACGCCCCGTTTCCAAAGCTCGTCAAGGACGGCCTCTAGCTCGAATGCGCCCGCTTTGAGATCCATTCCCAGGTCGTAACTGTGCTTTTCCAATCCGACCGCCACGATCCGAAGAGCCTCGCCCCCGCCCGAAAACACCTTAGCATTCCGAGTTGTTTTGGCCTTCGCATCGAGCACGACGCGAAGAGGCTGGTTCGTCACGCCCTCGATCCTCGCCGTGAGCTGGGGGTCGTCCATATACACCGTGTTACTACCCACGACGACGCAGCCCAGCTCAGCACGCAGCCGATGACCTTCCGTTCTGGCACCTTCTCCGGTAATCCATTTACTGTCGCCGCTTGGGAGCGCGATCCGGCCATCGAGGCTAACGGCGGCCTTGGCAACCACGAATGGCCTTCCCAGGCTTTGAGCGGTGAGCCACACCTCGTTGGCGACGCGCGCCTCGGACTCCAAGATTCCTGCCTCAACCTGAATTCCGGCGCCGGCCAAGCGCTCCGCTCCGCCGGCCGCCTTCGGATTTGGGTCAGGGCAGGCGAAGAAGAGCTGCGCAACGCCTGCGTTGATGAGCGCTTCCGTGCAGGGTCCCGTGCGTCCATTATGGTTACAGGGCTCCAAGGTGACATACACATCTGCTCCCTTGGCCTTTTTGCCCGCATACAGCAGGGCGACAATCTCCGCGTGCGGCCCTCCTGCGTAGGCGTGGAATCCCTCTCCGGCGATCTCGCCTCCTTGAACGACGACGCAGCCTACACGCGGGTTTGGCGCGGGGTAGCCCTGCTTCGAGAGCTCGACCGCCTGGCGCATAAAGGCGTCATTCGGCGGGCTTTTTCTTATGGTCATGGAGAGTGCCTTCGATCAATTCTTTTACGTTGTTCATCGCCTCCTCGCGGAGCTCTTTTCGGGTTCGACGGGCTACGAAAAAGGCGCATACGGCGGCGGTAAAGAACGTGAGCAGGGTGGCGATGAAATAGAGCCCCATTCGGAGCACGTATTCCGCTCTGGCCCGCTGGCTCGCGCCGGCTGGCGGCTGCTCACCGACGAACCACGGCCAGGCGATCAGCAACACGACACCGGCGATGAAGAGGGCGGTGGTCGCAATCTTCAGGCGCATGCCCGGCGAAGCTCCTCGAGGGCGCCCTCAATGGACGCGGCGCCCGCCACGTAGCTTCCGGCCACAAAGACATTGGCGCCTGCGTCCCGTGCGCACCTGATCGTTTGCGGAGTGATCCCGCCATCCACCTCAATGTTCATTGCGGGCGACAATCTGCGGATCTCCCGAACCTTGTCCAGCGCCTCGGGGATGAATTGCTGGCCTCCCCAGCCCGGATTCACGGTCATCACGAGGACAAGATCCACGAGGCCCAAAACCGGCTCCACAAGGGCGATTGGAGAGCCTGGATTGATGGCGATGCCGGCTTGGACGGCGCGGCTGCGCAGACTCTGGGCCAGGCGGTGGGCGTGCGGGGTGACTTCGGCATGGAAGATGATCCTGGCGCAGCCCGCCTCGATGAACGCGTCGAACTGGTTTTCTGGAGCAAGGGTCATGAGGTGCGCCTCAAGCGGGGTTTGCCCTACCTTTGCCAGGTCGGCTGCGAGTTGTGCTCCGAATGTGATCGGCGGCACGAACTGGCCATCCATGATGTCCAGGTGGATCCAGTCGGCGCCGCCAGCCATCATGCGGCCCACCGGCTCTGCGATAGCGCGGAAGTCGCAAGAGAGGATCGAAGGTGCAAGCTCGATCTTCAGTTACGGCCTCCCGAATCAGCGTTCTGGGTTATTTGCTTCACCTGGGTGCCGTTGTAGTAGATCGTAAAGATCGCCTCGCGGCCAATGCCCTCTGTGACGACGGTGAACTCCTCGTCGGGCAAGTGCACTGCTTCGTGCACAGTGAACTTGCTTCGGGCGTCCAACATTTCCACTCGCACCGTGACCGGCTCCTGCACACCGGTCGTTCTGATCTTGAGCGTGTAGGCATAGCGTTCATCGTTCTGCGGCTCGGGCCGGACGCTCCGTGCGCCTGAGCTGACATCGACGCGGATGCGGGTTGAGCGCTCGACGCGCATGCCCTTCTCCGGGCGCTGCGCAACGATCTGGCCGGCCGGGATGTCGCCGCCAGGCACCTCGCGCCAGCGATCGTCGAGGTTCAGCCGCACCTTACCCAGCATCCTGATGGCTTCATCCCTGGTCATCCCGCGCACATCGGGGACCTCGACGAAACGGCTCCCGGAACTCACCACGATTCGCACTTCCCCGCCCTCGCGAATCTTTTCGTTCGCCGGCGGGTCGCTCTGCAGGATCGTCCCGGCCGGAAACTTTTCGCTTGGCTGCTCCCGGAGGACGGACAGTTTGATGCCGTTTTGCCTCAATTCGGCTTCCGCCTCATCCTGGCGCAATTTGACGAGATTGGGCACGGTGATCTCCTTCGCCCGATTGAGATTGAATACCAGCCAAATCCCGATCATGCTGATGAGGATCGCCGAGAAAAAAATGATTGAGGTCTTCAGCCAGCCCGGCACATCTCCCTTTTCTGGCTCGTCGTCGTAGACCGGGTTGTATTGCCTCGCAGGCTTTGCTTCGACTCTGAATGGCGCTGAAACGGGGGCTGGGTTATCGGGAATAGGCGTTGGCGCGGCTTCTGTGGGCCGCAGGGGCCATGTTAGGGCCTTGCCGAATCTCACTGCGTCCTGGAGAATGCGGAGGTCCGCAAGCATCGCAGAGGCCGTCGGATAGCGCGCGAGGGGATCCTTCGACATCGCCTTCTTGACAATTTCGTCGAGAACCATGGGCACGGTGGTGTTGAAGAATCGGGCACTGGGGGTCGGGGCGGTCCCGTGCTTCATCGCAAGGGCTACGGGCGTATCGGCAATGTACGGGGGTCTTCCCACCAGCAGCTCAAAGATCAGGACGCCGAGGGAATACACATCCGAGGCGGGCGAGGGCATCGCTCCCGCACTGACCTCGGGTGCGAGGTAGGGGGCCATGCTGCCAAGGACCATTGCGCCGGCGGTCTGGCTGGCCGAATAGGCTTCCCATACACCGGGGAGTTGGAGCCTCGCGACGCCCTCCACGGTGAGCGTGACATTGTGCGCCCCCACGTCGCCATGCACAACGCCAGCCTGGTGAAGGGCGTCGAGGCCCTCGCAGATCGAGATTGCCGTTGAGCCGGCCACCGCAGCGGAGAACGTGCCGAGCTTCTGCAGGCGCTCGGAGAGAGGTGCGCCCTTGGGGAATTCGCCGACGATGAACGGCGTGCCCTCGTGGTCATCTACCTCGTACAGCCTCTCGATGCTCGAATGCTGCACGCTCGCTACCTTGGCCACGACCTCTCTCAGCTTCTGGACAAGCGGCTGCTCGCCAGAAAATGGGGGCTTTAAAACCCGAACCGCCACTTCGCGGACTTGCACCTGATCGCGCGCGGAATACAGCGCGAAAAGGGGGCCGTCCCGCAGGAGTTCGAGCAATTCATAGCGCACCCGGAGGATCGTGCCGATCATGGTTGGTCTTCCTCATCGGATTGGGGATCGGGGACAAATGCGAGGGCCACAGCGATCAACAAAATCAAGAGTGCGGCCGTCGCTACGGCCGGCCGGTCCATGAATCGAGCGTGCTCGGCTGCTCGGTCAGGGTATGCCAGCTGGCTAGCGGCGTAGCCTGTTGCCAGCAACGCAAGGCACAAGATGGCGAACCCCGCCCGGAAGACCCTTAACATGCTCGTAATGCCGCCTCGACCGCGCCCGGCGGCACGTTTTCCACAAGTTTACACGCTCCAGGCTCCGTGACCAGACTGAAAGCAAGGTTCCCGCTCGTTGCCTTCTTGTCGGAGCGCATCGTCTGAATCAGCTCGTCGGTATGCATCAGAGCCGCGTGAGTGATAGGCAGGCGCTGGCGAAGGAGGTGCTCTCGAACCCGGCTGATCATGCCGGTTTGGGTTATTCCCAGACTTTCGCCCAGTGCGGTCTCGACGACCATGCCGATTGAGATTGCCTCGCCGTGCAGCAGGGGTCCATAGCCGGTGGCCTTCTCAAGGGCATGGCCGACGGTGTGGCCGAAATTTAGAATGGCTCTGCGGCCCTTTGTTTCCAGCTCGTCTTCTTCGACAACTCTTGCCTTAAGTTCGATACACCGTGATATTAGTGCCTCTAGTCCAGCAGAACTCGATTCCACATGGCCGCCCTCTATATTCTGGAGGATTGACTCGTCGAGGATGAACCCATACTTGACGACCTCCGCCATGCCATTGGAGAATTCCCTCTCTGCCAGTGTGCTGAGCGTCTCAAGGCAGACATGAGCCGCGGTCGGGGGATAGAACGCGCCGACCAGGTTCTTACCGTGCGGCAGATCGATTCCAACCTTTCCGCCCACCGATGAATCGACCATGGACAGCAAGGTGGTCGGAATCTGGATTAGAGGGATTCCGCGCATGTAGGTTGCAGCTACGAATCCGGCCAGATCACCCACGACCCCGCCTCCGAGGGCAATGACCACCGTTCGACGCGATGCACCCGTTTCGGCTAGCCACTGAAGGCATGTTTGGTAAGTCGCAATGGACTTGCTGCCTTCGCCGGGCGTCACAGCATGGACGGGCCAGCGTTCGAGTGCCAATGCGCCCCAGTGGCGGTTCACATTCGAGTCGGTCAGCACGACCGCGTCATCGGGGCATGACTTCAAGGCACCGCTCAGGCTGCCAAAGGAGACCGGATACTCACCCAGCCGGTGCTTAACGGTCACGGCTTTTGGCTCTCCAGGGCGGCGAGAACCTGTTTGGTAGCGTCGGCTAGTCCCATTCCTTCCAGATCCACGATGATATCCGCTTGTTCGTATAGCGGCTTGCGAACTTCGAGCAGGTCCTCGACACGGCCTTCCCAGTCTTCGGTTTCAAGCAATGGCCTGCGTTTCTTGCTCTGCGACAGGCGGTCGATCAGAACGTCCTCTGGCACGCGCAGATAGATTACGGTGCCCAGCCTACGCAGGTGCTCCCAGTTTTCCGGCCGTGTAACGATTCCGCCGCCGGTCGCGAGGACGCAAGCTTGGGGTTGCAGACCTTTCAGGATGCTTGTTTCATGGGCGCGAAAGGTGTCCTCGCCGTAGATTTGGAAGATTTGTGCTACGGGTCGGCCGAACCGATTTTGGAGCAGCTGGTCGGTGTCCACGAAAGGGCGATTCGAAGCGGCCGCCAGCTCTCTGCCCAGAGAGGACTTACCGGCGCCCATCATGCCAACCAGAATCCAGCAGCGGTCCACTTAGAAAGAAAAACGCAGCGGCGGGGCCAAAGGTCCCGCCGCTGCGGCAAGTAGAGAGAAAGGAGGGGGTTAGCCGCCGCTCTCCTCGTCCTCGATGATTCGAGGCGTCACGAAGATCAGCAGCTCCTGGTTGTTCTTTTCCCGAGTGTTGGATCGGAAGAACTGACCGATGATCGGCAGGTCGCCGAGGATCGGGAAGCGAGAGTGCGAGCCGGTCTCCTGCTTTCGCGTAAGGCCGCCGAGCACGATCGTCTCTCCGTTCTTGACGCGGGCCACAACGGCGATTTGCTGCCCCAACTGGTCGGGGATTTCTTCACCGTTCGGGCCACGTCGCAATTGGCC
The DNA here is from genome assembly GCA_049276675.1 of Fimbriimonadaceae bacterium. GTDB lineage: Bacteria > Armatimonadota > Fimbriimonadia > Fimbriimonadales > Fimbriimonadaceae > DATLGQ01. The sequence continues at coordinate 1,494 of JBASWW010000072.1, read as the reverse complement.
GAAGTCCTGCACCACCGGCGACAGCGACATGGTGATCGTATTGTCGTCGTTGATACGAGGCGCCACCTGCAGACCGGTCTGAACCGAGATCTGCTGAGGCGAAGGCGCGATGATGACCTGTCCGTTGCCCACCGACACGACCGTGTTGATAAAGATCGTGGTGGTGATGAACTGGAAGATCGAAGCGGGCTGATTGTTCAGCGTTCTGACAATCGGCGCCTGAACGGTCTTTCCAATGCCTTCCGTGAGCAGCGTTCGCATCCGCATCGTGATGTTGCCGGTTGCGAAGTTCAGGAAGATCGGGTCGTTGGTCCGGGCAAAGGTGCCGGGGCGGTTGCCGAAGAATATCGTCCCTCGCTGGTAGAGGAAGTCGTAGCCGAGTGCTTTGGATAGGCTTGAGCTGGTCGTAATGAATTCAACCTTGATCTCAACCTGTTTGGGGGCCACATCGAACAGAGCGATCATTCGCTGCAGTTCGGCAATCGCTTCTTCCGTGCCGCGAACGACCAAGCTATTGTCGGTCGGGTCGTAGCTGATGAAGTCAATGCCTGTTGGCACGAGGCCCTGTCCGCCTTGCAGGTTGGTTTGCTGGCCCTGTCCACCTTGGCCTCCGCCGCCAAAGCCCTGGCCGCCACCTCCGAAACCCTGGCCTCCGCCGCCAAGGCCGCCCTGGCCACCGCCGCCAAATCCGAGCTGGCCGCCCGATTCGCCGGGAAGAGCGATGTTGTTGCCGGACTCCGTACCGCCTTGGGCCTGGCCGTAGTTCTGCGTGGGCATCGGCCGGTAAGAGTTGTCGTTATGCAGGACAGCAAGATTGTTCTTGGGGTCCTTCATCGTGACAAACTCTGTAAGCCGCTTGAATGTGTTGATGTCGCCAAACGTTCTGTTCGGGTCTGGCTGGTTGCCGTAAAGCCGCTCCATGATGTCGCGAGCGTCCGCCTTGCGGAGCTTGACCTTCTTCACGAGGGCAGGCAATTTAGGCGAGTTGACGAGATCGCTGCTTGGGATCACGGGGTCGTTCATCACTTTGTTGCTGATGATATAAACGCCCGCTTCGTCGCGCCGGTAAAAGGCACCAGCGGCTTTGCAGATGTACGTCAATGCTTCCTCAGCGGTCACGCCAGGGAGCCTGAGCGTGATCTTGGGGAAGTTCTCCGAGCCGGGCTCGAAGATGAATTTGAGGCCCGTTCTCATGGTCAGCATGCGAGTTGCATCGACCATGTTCGCGTCCTTGAGATCGACATCAAGTCGAATCTCTTCCGGCGGCGTCACTCCCTGCGCGATGGCGCTGCCGACGGTCCCGTAGACCGTCGTCAGCATCACCGCCGCAAAAGCGAAGCGCACCAAAGTCTTGCTTAACATTTTCCCTCCTGGTTCCTCTCTACTTGCAATCAAACACTAGCCGCCAAACCGGCCGCCACCGCCGCCGCCGCCACGGTTGCCGCCGCCAAAGCTGGGACCGCCGCCGCCGCCGAAGCCACCGCCGCCGAAGCC
>JBASWW010000071.1:0-127110 GCA_049276675.1 Fimbriimonadaceae bacterium | reverse complement strand
CCCCTTTAGAGTGCGGCAGCTTGCTGCCGCTTTTCAACCCATGACGACCCCTTTAGAGTGCGGCAGCTTGCTGCCGCTTTTCAACCCAGGACGACCCCTTTAGAGTGCGGCAGCTTGCTGCCGCTTTTCAACCCATGACGACCCCTTTAGAGTGCGGCAGCTCGCTGCCGCTTTTCAACCCAGAAATATCTGCGAAAGCGGTGACGAGTCACCGCACTCTAAAGGTACAATTCTCCAACGCCCACCAGCGGCGATAACTTTAGGAGGCAACGAAACAATGACTGTCCACACCACAACCCTTAACCTTGCCTCCGCCGCCCTGTAATTGAATGTCCCGTTGTAGGCGTCGGATGCATCGTGCCGGCGCGCCGTCCATCCAGCAGGGGCACATTGCATCCCCGACCCACAGCTTCTTCCCCCGCGTCGGAGCCTCGCTCATCAACGCGGGTTCAACCCCGCCCCGACCTCCAGACGCGGAAGAAGGAATTGAAGAACACAAACAACCAGGAGCTTGCCCAATTGCTGGCCGGGCTCGACAAAAACGAAGTGAACCATCTCTACAAGAGGGCGGCAATGATGCGCAAGGCTCGCGCAGCGCGGGTCAAGACCTCCCGGTTCGAAGGCGATGAGGACGGGCCAATCCTTGTGCGCGGACCCCGGTCCGAGTCGCTCGACGAGGTCGTCCTACGCCTCCTCAGAGAAAGTAAGCCGGAGCCACAATTGCGTATGACCTCTTCGCGCGATGGCTTGGTCGTGCAGGTATCCAAGCGGATGTGTACGGTGCTTGTTGACGGAGCGGAGGTGTCTTGCGCCCTGTCGCCGGAACTCGCACGAACCCAGCAGACCAGCATAGCGGTGGGCGATGAGGTCGTGGTGGCAACGTACGCGGGATCCGATGATCTGGTCGTGGATTCGGTGCGTCCCCGGCGCACGGCGCTGTCTCGTCCCGATCCGGGGAACCCAAATATAGAGCGGGTGATCGTTGCCAATGTGGATTTAATTGGCGTCGTCGTCTCGCTAAAAACCCCGCCTCTGCATCCCAGAATCATCGACCGGTACCTGATTGCGATCCAGCGCGGCGGCGCGGAGCCTCTGCTGGTTGTAAACAAGCTCGACCTTGCCTCACCCTCGGACAGAAAGATAGAGCTTGGCAAGCTCGAGCCTTACACCGCTGCCGGCGTCGGGACCGTTTATTGCTCAGCCGACTCCGGAGAAGGGATGCCTGCTTTGCGCGAACGGCTGAAAGGCAAGCTCTGCGCCTTCGTCGGCCATAGCGGCGTCGGCAAGTCCTCGCTGCTAAATGCCTTGAAGCCCGAACTGGACCTGAAGGCAAAAGCGGTCAGCGAAGGTTACGGACGCGGCACTCATACGACAACCGCTTCGACTCTTTATGACCTGGGCGACGGCACACGGATCATTGATACGCCCGGCATTCGGAGCTTCGGCCTTTGGAAGCTGGAGCCCGACGAGCTGCAGTGGTACTTCCCCGAGTTCGCCGAATGGAGCCAGCAGTGCAAGTTCCGGGACTGCACCCACAGCCATGAGCCGGAATGCGGGGTGCGCCGGGCAGCGGAGGAGGGTCGGATCAACTGCGCGCGGCACGAGACCTATCTCAGGCTCCTAAACCCGTAGGCGCTGGGTGGTTCTTCCCGGCGAGCCAATTGCGAAAAACGCCGAGAAGAACCACCCAGCCGCTAAGGATCGTATCAAGCATCCAATCTGGACTTAAATGTATACTTTAGGGCAGGTCGCCACGTAGGACAAGCCATAGAACATGCTCCAAATCCAGAATCTCCACGCGAGCGTGGAAGACAAGCAGATCCTCAAAGGGATCAATCTCACCGTCCGACCCGGGGAAGTGCACGCGGTCATGGGCCCGAACGGGTCGGGCAAAAGCACCCTCGCCAGCATCATCGCCGGAAAAGATAGCTTCCAGATCACCGAGGGAAGCATCACTTTTGACGGCAAGGACCTGCTGGAAATGGCCCCCGAAGAGCGCGCCGCCGAGGGGCTGTTCCTGGCTTTTCAGTATCCGGTCGAGATTCCCGGCGTGAGCAACACCTACTTCCTGCGGGCCGCCGTCAACGCGATCCGCAAGCACAAGGGCGAGCCCGAGATCGACGCGATGAAGTTCATCAAATACGTCAAGGAAAAGGCGGGCAAGCTTGGCCTCGATCCCACGACCCTCGGCCGTGGCGTGAACGAAGGCTTCTCCGGAGGCGAAAAGAAGCGCAACGAGATCTTCCAGATGGCGGTGTTGGAGCCCCGAATCGCCGTGTTGGATGAGACGGACTCCGGCCTCGATATCGATGCCCTGCGCACGGTGTCTGAAGGCGTCAATGCCCTGCGCTCGCCCGAGAGGGCGTTCCTTGTGATCACCCACTACCAGCGGCTGCTCAACTACATAGTGCCCGACCACGTGCATATCCTGATGGATGGCCGGATCGTGCGCTCCGGTGGAAAGGAGCTTGCGCTGGAGCTGGAGGAGAAGGGCTACGGCTGGGTCGAGCAGGAGCTGGCTGCGGCACGATGAGATGGGTCAGCGAGGATAAAACGACTACCGCATATAGGACTCATTCGTCCTATTCGACCTATCGAGGGGTCAAAACATGACTTCCACCCTTGAGAAGGCCGCCGGATTCGAGGGGCACTTCGCGCAGCTTGCCAACGAACTGAAGGCCGTGGGGCCAGAGCGTCTTCACGACATGCGCCGCGAGGGGATGCGGATGTGGAATCTGGCCGGCTGGCCGACCCACAAGGACGAGGAATGGAAATACACCTCGCTTCGCGAGGCAGCGGGGACGGATTGGACGCTGCCCGAAAGCCCATTTGCGCCAAGCCAGGTCAACCATGTTCTTGCTGAACTGCGAGGGGTGCGGCTGGACGTCGTCAATGGCATCTTCTCATCCAACCCGTCCGCGAAGTCCGACGCTCCCGATTTCTTCGCAGGCTCCTTGCGTCAGGCCCTGGAGGCGCGAACTGCCGAAGGCTGTGAGCGGGCAATCGCGCGGCTGGGGAAAATCGCGACCCTCGACGGCAAGCTCGGAACGACAAACGACGAGCGGTTCAAGCATCTGAATACAGCGTTCCTGTCCGACGGCATCATAATCCACGTCCCGAAGGGCGTGATCGTCGAGAATCCCATAATCATCACTTATACACGTACATGTTGTGATGATCGGCCCACGGCGATCCACCCCCGCGCGCTGATCGTGCTCGAAGAGGGCGCTCAAGCCAAGGTCGTCGAGATCTACCGAGGCGATGGCGCGTACTTCACGAACGCGGTTACGGAGATCCACGTCGGCGAACGCGGGATCCTGGAGCACGTCCGCGTTCAGGATGAGAGCCGCGAATCCCTCCATATCGGACTCGTCGCCGCCCACCAGGAAGCCAATTCGACCCTGACCTCCTACAGCATCCAGTTCGGATCGAAGGTCGGCCGCGTCGATGTGAACCTCTGGGTCAATGGTGAGCACGCGGAGAGCCGGCTCGACGGCGTCTACGTGGCATCCGGCGAGCAGATCCTTGACAACAAGACCCGCATAGACCATGCCAAGCCAAATTGCCATAGCTTCGAGGCATACAAGGGAATCCTGGCAGGTAAGGCGGTCGGCGTGTTCAATGGCAAGATATTCGTCTACGAGGACGCTCAGAAGACCGACGCGAAACAAACCAACCAGGCGCTCCTCCTCTCAAAAACCGCGACGATAAACACCAAGCCCCAGCTCGAAATCTTCGCCGACGACGTGAAATGCACCCACGGCGCGACCATCGGCCAACTTCGCGAAGACGCGATGTTCTATCTCCGAGCACGTGGGATCCCGGAGAAGGAGGCCAGGGCTCTGCTTGTCTATGCCTTCGCGGCGGATGTCCTCGAAAGGATCTCGCTGGTGCATCTGCGTGAGGCACTGGAGAAGGAGCTATACCGGAAGCTGCACGAGGAGACTGGTCTAGAAACAGCGTCCATAGATTCTGTAGGAGAATGAAGCTATGAAGATCAAAGTTGTCATTCATGAGGCCGAAGAAGGCGGATATTGGGCGGAGGTGCCGAGCCTTCCGGGTTGCTTTACCCAAGGCGAAACGATGGAGGAGATCGAATTCAATCTTCGAGAAGCCATCGAAGGTGTCTTGGCTGCGCGTTACGATATGGCGCAAGTCGAACCCGGCGGGAGAACTCTGGAAATCGCGGTATGAAGCCGGTTTCTGGCAAGGAGCTTTGTAGGATCGTGGAGCGCAAAGGGTGGAGTCTGGATCGAATTACCGGGTCTCATCACATCTACAAGCACAAGGATCACGTCAATGTCGTGCTATCGATTCCGGTTCATGGCTCCAAAGATCTTAAGATCGGCACGCAAGCAGGGTTAATGAGGACAGCGGGGCTTCGCGAGGCTGATCTCCAGTGAACGTTTGGCGGGCTCTGGCCACTCCTGTAATCAAGCACGAACGCTGGCGAGTAGTCTTTGTAGTCTTTGTTGTGGTCGTTTTGGCTTTGCCGCCGACTGTCGCAGCTCTTTCTGGCCTGTCGTTTAGGGTTGTCCTAATTGTTGCTGCCTTTACCCTCGTCGTAGTGTTGATCGCATCTTTTGCGGGTCTCATCGAGTACCGCCGAATGGAAGAGTGGGAGGATGACGTGGAATGATGAGCACTCGGCTCGCAACCGCACTTGACGTCGTCCGCATCCGCCAGGACTTCCCTATAATTACCCGCAGCGCGCGAGGAAAGCCGCTCGTTTACCTGGACAACGCGGCGACCTCCCAGAAACCCCTGCCAGTGCTCAAAGCGCTCGATACGTTTTGGACCGAGGAGAACGCGAACGTGCACCGTGGCGTGCACTATCTCAGCCAGCTTGCGACGGCGAAGTACGACGCGGCCAGGGAGACTGTTCGAAGATTCCTTAATGCGGCCAGCGCCGACGAGATCGTGTTCACCAAGGGCTGCACCGAGGCGATCAACCTCGTCGCCACGTGCCTGACCAGAGCGGTCGGAAATGCCGGATACCATGCGGGCCAGAATGGAGCGATTCCGGGATTGAGGCAGGGCGACGAAATCCTCGTCTCGACGCTTGAACATCATTCAAACATCGTGCCCTGGCAGATTGCGGCTGAGCAGTCGGGCGCGACGATCCGTGTGATCCCGATCAACGACGCCGGTGAAATCCTTCTCGAGGAATACGAGAAGATGTTGTCCGAGCGCGTGAAAGTAGTCGCTGTGGGCCACGTCAGCAACGCGATAGGAACGATCAACCCGGTCAAGGAAATGATTGCATCGGCGCATAAGGTCGGCGCGCTGGTCGTGATAGATGGAGCGCAGGCCGGACCACATCTGACGGTTGATGTCCAAGACCTGGACGCCGACTTCTACACCCTAAGCTGCCACAAGGTTTTCGCCCCTACCGGGGTCGGCGTGCTTTATGGAAAGAAGCATTTGCTCGAAGCCCTCCCTCCCTATCAAGGGGGCGGCGACATGATCCGCAGCGTGTCGTTCGAAAAGACAATCTATGCCGAACCGCCGGCCAAATTTGAGGCAGGAACTCCGAACGTTGCCGGCGTGATTGGCCTGGGGGCGGCGCTGGAATACGTGATGGGCCTTGGCAGGAGTGAAATCGCAGCCTATGAGCACGACCTGCTCGAATATGCGACGGAGCAAGTGCAAAGTGTGCCTGGACTTAAGCTCGTTGGCACGGCAAAGCACAAAGCGAGCATCGTCAGCTTCGTGATGGACGACGTGCACGCCCACGACATCGGCACCATCGTGGACCACGAGGGCGTTGCCATCCGCGCCGGCCACCATTGCGCGCAGCCCCTGATGGAACGCTTCGGATTGACCGCCACCGCCCGCGCATCTTTGAGCTTTTACAACACCCGAGAGGAGATAGATGTCCTCGTTCGGGCCCTGCATAAGGTTCGCGAGGTGATGTCGTGATCTTTAGAGTGCGGCAGCTTGCTGCCGCTTTGGGTGCCATCTGCAAAGCGGCGACAAGCCGCCGCACCCTACAGGGGAGCGCATGAGCGAGCTCCGAGAACTCTACCAAGAGGTCATCCTCGACCACAACAAGCGGCCGAGGAACACCGGTGCACTCGATGGCGCAACCAACGAGGCCGAAGGCCACAACCCACTCTGCGGCGATCGGATCAGCCTGCACGTAAAGCTCGACGACGACCTGGTGGAGGATATCCGCTTCGAAGGCCAAGGATGCGCAATCTCGACCGCCTCTGCCTCGCTCATGACGGAAGCAGTGAAGGGCCGCAGCATTGAGGAAGCTCACGAGCTATTTGCCCGGTTCCACAAGATGGTCGCCCAGGATGGCGACCACGCCGAATGGCCCGAAGAGCTTGCTTCCCTTGAGGCGCTTGCCGGAGTCAAAGAGTTTCCGGTTCGGATCAAATGCGCGACGCTCGCATGGCACACGCTCGAGGCGGCGTTGAAGGGAGAAAGGAGCGTAAGTACAGAATAAGCCATGCCTAAGCCCATTGATTCACTTACCCCTCACCCAACAGCTCACTCATCCCCGGAGGGGCGAGGTGGAGTTCAAGAGCTTTCCAGCATTGAAAGATCGATGCTGGAGCACGAGGTGATCGAGCAGATCCGCGAGGTATTCGATCCCGAAATACCCGTCAACGTCTACGATCTTGGCCTGATCTACGACATCCAAATCGACGATGAGAAGAATGTGCACATCGTAATGACCCTCACCTCGCCCATGTGCCCCGTCGCAGAAATCTTGCCCGGCGAGGTAGAGCTGGCGGCAGCAAAGGCAAAGGGCATTGGGCGGGTCAGCGTAGAACTCACCTGGGACCCGCCGTTCACCTTGGACCGCGTGTCGGAAGATGTCAAGCTGATGTTGGGATTGATATGAAATTCTCCGCACAAGAGGAATATGGCCTTCGATGCCTTATCGCGATCGCGGCCCGTGGCGAAGGAGCAAGCATGACCATCCCCCAGATTAGCCGGGATGAGGGGCTGTCGGAACCGCATGTCGCCAAGCTCCTCGCCGCCTTGAGAAAGGAAGGATTCATCAACAGTGCGCGCGGCCACGCCGGCGGCTACACGCTTGCTAGGTCCGCCGATACGATCAACGTCGGCCACGTCCTTGAGGCCCTCGGAGGCAAGCTCTTCGAAGAGGATTTCTGCGAAAGGCATTCAGGAACAAACGACATCTGCACCCACTCCGTCGCCTGCGGCATCAAGGCGCTCTGGTCGACCGTGCAGGGCGCGGTCGACAACGTGCTTCGCGACGTGACGCTCGCCGATCTCCTGCCAAAAGCCGTCCTCGCGCCGGTCACCTTCTTCGCCGAGCCAAGGCGCATAGGAGGCACGATCAGATGAGCGGATTTCCCGTCGCTCTGACTCCCGAGGCGGTCGCACAGGTCCAGAAGCTGCTCGCCAGGGACGGCCGGCCCGAAGCCTTCCTGCGGGTCGGGGTCAAGGGCGGAGGATGCAGCGGGCTCGAATACGTGATGAAGCTGGACGTCAAGCCCACGCCGATCGATCTGGAGCAGGACTTCGGCGGCGCGAAGGTCGTTTGCGACCAGAAGTCGGCGGCCTATCTCGAAGGGGCGACCCTGGAATACACGGGCAACCTCATCGGCGGCGGCTTTACTTTCAAGAATCCCAATGCGGACCGGCAATGTGGCTGCGGGACCAGCTTTACACCGAAGAAGACAGCCTAGCCGAACTGTTCGTGGTGGCCGCTGCAATCTAGCTGTCGGGCCCGACCTCGACGCGTATGCCGATGCGCCCAATGGCCGCGCCGACCTCGTTGCACTCCTCCTCGGACGAGAAGTGAACGACGGACTTGCCCAAGTGGTCAATTTCCCATGTCTCGATATAGGCTTCCTCGGAGGTGCAGCCGGTTGCCGCCATGAGCACCGTGACCACCTCTTCGTAGGTGTTGTGCTCGTTATTGAAAACGGTCACGATCCAGCCGCCCCCGCCAGTGCCTTCTCCGGGTCGCTGGGTCTTTGGGTCTTTTACCGGCGCTTCGACCGTCGCATTCGCGCATGGCTCCGACCGACTCTTGTCACCCTGGAAAGGCACGTATTGATACTCCGCAATTGCCAGGGTCCTGGGTAAACCCAAAATCCCGTCTCCAAAATCAAAAATCGAAGTCATTCCTCCCACTCGGGACGAACCTCGGTCTTGACTCCGATATGCCCGATCACGCCCGCCACCTCGACGCAATCCCGCTGGCTCGAAAAATGAACCGGCGCTCTTCCGTAGGTGTGGGCTTCCCATGTTTCGATCTGCGCTTCCTCGCATGAGCACATTGTGGCCCGCATGAGCACGTCGATAACCTCCTCGAACGTGTTGTGGGGATTGTCGTAGATCATCACCATCCACCGGCCCTTGTTGCACGGCGGAGGCGCTGTGTCGCTGATTTCTGGATGTAATATCGTTTTGCGCATCTTTTGCCCCTAAAGCTGTATAGATGGGCGAAACGGCGATGCCGCTCTCCAATGCTCCATTGTACAACAGATATTGCAATTCTGCTAGGAAAAAATGCAGCCTGCCGTTCTTTTTCACCCGGCAAGTTCAAATGCTTATCGGCACATCGCCAAACGTTCAGCACAAAGCGTCTGAATATTCGGCGGTGAAAAGCGTAGAATACTATTGGAAACCACCATGGCGATCAAAGAAGAGATAGCGGCAACGCAGGAAGAAAAGCAGCTCAGCCTCAGCGACCGGGCCGCAAACGAGCTCAAGGGCATGCTGATCGAGAATAACAAGGAGGGCGCTGCCCTTCGCGTTTGGGTTGCCGGCGGCGGCTGCTCGGGCCTCTCCTACGGCATGGCGATCGATGACAACGAGCCCGAAGAGGGCGACGTCGTCCTCAATGACCGAGGCATCAAGATCGTCGTCGATTCTCTGAGCCTGAAATACATGGCCGGCTCCGTGATCGAGTTTGTGGACGACACGCTGGGAGGCGGGTTCAAGATTGAGAACCCGAAGGCCACGAAGTCGTGCGGCTGCGGCTCTTCGTTCTCGACCGACGAGGAAGGCCTCGAAGGCTTGGACACGGGCAAGCGCGGCGGCTGCGGCGGCTGCGGAAGCCACTAAGAACCATCGCCCTGCAAAGTGGTCAGACGTGCCCATCTTTTTAAGGGATCGCCAACGACAAAGAGAATCGGCTGAACATAGCCAACGCTTCTTGCGTAGATGCTAAAAGGCTTTCCTGGTGACTTTATGAAGCTCCTATTTCCAATCCTTGCCGCTGCCGCCGTAGGTATCAATTTCGTCCAATCCGGCGGTAAGGCCGCCCTCGCCACCCACGACAAGACTCTCAAGAGCGCGAAGTCGCTGAATGTTGCATTTACCCTGCAGCCTCTATCGGGCGCTGCGGAAACGGGCAGTCTCGTGTTCAGCCGCCCCAATCTGTTCAGGATCGAATTTGCCGGAAAGCTCTTCTTATCGGACGGCGCCTCGCTAATTGAGCTCGACAGGAAATCGAACACCTACACAGTGGTGCCGCTCGAGGGCCAGCTCGAAAAGATTGTCGCCACGACGCCCTGGGGCGCGTTCTTCATCAATGAGCCGTTCAAGACCGCCAAAGCCGTCGACGCGGGGACAAAGCGCATGATCAAGGGCAACCAGGTGCTCGACATTGCGCTGACGCAGGAGAGCGGCAAGGCCGCTCACATCTATTTCGACCCCAAGTTGGGATTTGCGCGCGGCTGGAGCACCGATGTGTTGGGCACCGAGTGGATCACGCTTGCAACTGAAGTGAAGGTTGGGACTGAGCCTCTTCCGGCATCGGAATTCGCTTTCGATCCCCCCGAAGGCGCCAAGAAAACCGAGGGACCTCCGAAGGTCGAAGGCGTGTCTTATAGCGCCGTCAATGCGATCTTCATGGGCAATTGTATGCCCTGCCACAACTCGACGAATCGGAAGGGCGGCTTCGAGGCCAACAGCTATGCCGCCGTGATGAAAGGCAGCAAGAGCGGCGCGATGGTTGTGCCGGGTGATAGCAAGAACAGCGCGTTGGTCAAGTATCTGACGGGCGATCGCCAGCCGCGAATGCCATGGAACAAGCCCATGATGCCCCAAAAGACAATCGACGTCGTGCGAGCCTGGATCGACGCAGGCGCGAAGCAGTAGGGCGGGTCCTGCCTGACTTTGCGACTTCCCGTGTGGGCCTGCAGGCGTAGGTTTAGCTCAGCTATATCTTCAGGAACAATTCGTGCAGCCGGGAATCGTCCGTCAGCTCCGGGTGAAAGGACGTGCCCATCAGCTTCCCTGATCGAACGGCGACCACGCTTCCCCGGTATTCCGCCAGCGGATCGACATCTTCCCCCAGCTTAGTGACAATTGGCGCCCGAATGAACACTGCCATAAGCGGCCGATCGAGGCCCGAAAGACGAACCTCGTCTTCGAACGAGTGCACTTGCGTGCCAAACGCATTGCGCCGGACCGTGATATCGAGAAGATCGAGCGTGTATTGGCCGGCTCGCCCCTCTACCTCCCGCGCCATCAGGATCATTCCCATGCACGTTCCCCAAACCGGCATTCCTTCCTCGGCCCGCCGCTGAATCTCCTTGCCGAGGCCGTACCGCTCCAACAGCAGGCCCACCGTTGTGCTCTCGCCGCCGGGAATGATGAGGCGATCCACCCGCTCCAGATCTTCGACGGTGCGCACCTCGACCGCCTCGCCGCCAGCTCTTGCCACCGCCGATACGTGCTTCTCAAAGTCGCCCTGGACGCTGAGGACACCGGCAGGTCGGGGCATGGAATGAGTTTACCGACCACCCGGTAGAATCCTGAGCGTGATCGACGTCATCGGTGCGCCATTCGACCTTTGCGGGAAGCGCACCGGAGCAAGACTGGGGCCGCCCGCCATCCGGTTGGCAGGGCTTGAAGAAACCCTTTGCGGGCTGGGCCAGGAGGTTTCCGACCTGGGCGATCTTCCCATTCCCACCGAAGAGATGGGCTCGGAGCGTCTTCGATTCGGCGCTGCAGCGATCCAGAACCTGACACAGATCGAGCGCGTGGTTTCCAAATCCATCTCGGAGGGCCATCTGCCTTTGGTGCTGGGCGGGGACCACTCCATCGCGATAGGCGGCATCCGGGCGGCGCTGAATACTTATGGGGCCGACCTTGCCCTGCTTTGGCTCGACGCGCACTCGGATCTGAATACGCCCGCAACCAGCCCTTCGGGGAATCTGCACGGGATGCCTGTTGGGGCGCTTCTCGGCATCGAAAGCGGCGCTGAAGGCATTGCAGACGAGCAGTGGGCCCAAATCATCCCCACTACGCCTCTGAAGCCGGAGAACGTCGCCTTCTTCGGCCTCCGTGAGCTCGATCCAGGAGAGCAGCAGGTCATCGGCTCGCTTCAACACTGCTACAAGGCGACCATGCATGAGATCGATAGGCATGGGATCGTCTCCAGCATGAGGCGCCTTGGCCATTGGCTCGATACGATCGGAGCCAAGAGGCTCTGGATTAGCTTTGACGTGGATATGCTCGACCCCGTCCTTGCGCCAGGAACAGGCACCGCCGTCAGAGGAGGGCTCACCTACCGCGAGGCGCACCTCGTCGCAGAGCTGATCCGTGAGCTATTCGACAAGCCGGACTGTCCTTATCAGCTTGCGGGACTCGACGTGGTTGAGATCAACCCGCTCTTTGACAGTCACAACGAAACGGCCAAGACCGCGGTCGAATGGATTGGCTCGCTGTTCGGCAAGACCATCCTGGGCAACAAGGGGCACCTGGTGCTATGAGCATCGAATCGGTCAGGCGAACGCTTGTCTTTGAGGGTGAGGCCATCCTCGGGCTGGCCCACGCGCTTGATTCCGACGCTTTTTCAAAGGCCCTGGACTGGATTCATGGCTGTTCTGGGCGTCTCATCACGTGCGGGGTAGGAAAATCGGGCCACATCGCGCGGAAGACGGCGGGCACATTCAGCAGCACGGGCACGCCGAGCCTCTTCCTTCATGCCGCCGAAGCGGTCCACGGCGATCTGGGCATGGTGACGGATCGCGACGTCGTGTTGCTCTATAGCCACAGCGGCGAGACCGACGAGATCGTGTCGCTTTTCCCTTCTCTGAAGGCGATCGGAGCGCGGACCGTCCTGATCACGGGAAGGCGGGAGAGCAGCGCGGGGCGGCTCGCCGATCTCGTGCTCGATACCCTGGTCGAGCACGAGGCCTGTCCGAACAACCTTGCTCCGACGACCAGCACGACCGTGATGCTTGCGGTCTCGGATGCCCTGGCGGTTGCGGTGATGGAGCGGCGCGGCTTCGGCAAGGAAGATTTCGCCAAGTTCCACCCGAGCGGCACTCTGGGCAAACGCCTGCTCCTTACGGTGGGCGATGTCATGCGCCCGCGCTCCGAGATTGCCGTCGTGAGCGGCTCCGACACGGTTTTTGAGGTGGTTCGCGCCATGACCCAGGCCGGAGTCGGAGTGGCCTGCGTCGAGCGCGAGAACCGGCTGATTGGGTTGATCAGCGAGAGCGACCTACGCCGCCACGAACTGGCAACCGGATTCAAGTCGGACGCTCCGGCCTCAGAGCTGACGAACACGGGCATGACCACGATCCGGAAGGACCTGATGGCGGTCGAAGCGCTCGAGGTCTTTCAGAACCACCCGAGAAAGATCGGCGAGCTGCCGGTCGTAGACGATCAGGGCGCAACGCTCGGCCTGCTCGTCCTTAAGGACCTGCTGCGCAGCGGGATTCTCTAGGGCCAAACAAACCGGAGCGGCGACGCCTGCGCAAGCCACTTTGGCTAGAACAAGTCTCCAGGTTCTATCCACTAGCCTGGTCGAGAAATAAGGACCAGCCAACACCTCCAGGCGAATCGGGAACAGAAAATCACGATCATCCCTATACACGTAGATGTTGTGATGATCGAGAATGCCGGCCCCGCATCCTCGCACTCTTTCCATCACAAATCGCCCGCAAACGCTGGAAAGACCACCCTTGGACGACTGAAGCTGGTGGGCTGGCGCGCGGAAACCTGAAGCAAATACCTAAGGTTTGCCGATTGGGATACCGACAAATCTAACAGCGCCCGGAGAGCGAGAAAACCAGCTATGTACGAAGCCTATTGGGGTCTGAACGAGCCGCCTTTCAGCTTAACACCTGACCCGCGGTTCCTATATCTCAGCCGTGGTCACGAAGACGCGATCATGATGCTGCACTACGCCATCACCCGAAACAAGGGTGCGGCAATGCTTGCAGGCGATATCGGCCTGGGCAAGACGACGATCAGCCGCCGTTTGCTCGAGCTCGTCGATCCCGTAAGGCAGCGAGTGGTCCTTATCGTGAACCCGCTGTTGACGCCGACGCAGATGCTCCAGGAGATCCTGGACCAGCTCGACGTGAAGATCAATTCGCGCAGCCGGCAGGTGCTGGTGCAGGAGCTCCACAAGACGCTCCTGAACCACTACGAGCGCGGCCAGCAAGTGATCGTGATGATCGACGAGGCGCATCTGATCCGCTCGGCCAACACCCTCGAAGAGCTGCGGCTGCTTCTCAACTGCCAAATGAACGACCAGTTCCTAATGACACTGGTCCTCCTCGGGCAGGTAGAGATCGTGCCGAAGCTGGCGAAGGTTCCGGCCCTGCATCAGCGCCTGGCGATCCGGCACATGCTCAAGCCGCTCGATGTCACGGAATCCGGCGACATGATCCTGCACCGGCTTAGGATTGCGGGCTACACCAGCGAGGCGAGCCCGTTCACGCCGGACGCGATTTATGAAATGCACAAGTGCTCCAAGGGCACTCCACGCCTGATCAGCCAGCTTGCCGACAACGCGCTTCTTCAGGGCTTCGCAAGGAAGCTCAAGAGCATTGACGGCTACCTGATGCACAGCGTGGTAGGCGATTTCTCTGGGATGGAGGAGGCAGCGTGAATTTGGCAGACGCGATTAGAGAGGCCGCATACGGAGGTGGCCCATTGGTACCTGAAACACCCCAACCCGCTCCTTACACGGCCCCCGCTGCGCAAAGCAAGCCGGGCAAGACGGGCAAGCAGCGAAAGCCGGTCGCTCCATCCGAGCCGACCGCCTATCACGACGAACAGGTCTCGGGCCATCCGACGATGGTGCGAATGGAGCTGTTCCTGTCGCCCGAGCAGATGAATGCGCTTTTCAAAGCCGTCGTCGCAACCCACCACAGCGTGATGACGCTGCGGGAAGCGGCAGGCTACTTACGAATCAATCCCGCCTCTCTCGAACAGATGGCTCACTCCGGCGACGTCGCCGCGTTCATGGTTGATGGACGCTGGCGCTTCCCGAAGAGCGGTCTGGACGAGTGGGTGGCACTCAACACTTTCAGGAAGGAGGACGCGGATGCGGCTTAGCTTTAGAAAAGAAAGTTTTGTCGGGCTCGATCTCGGGCACCACACGATCAAGGCGGCACAAGTCGAAAGATTTGGCGGCCAATGGAAAGTCACCCGCTTCGGGACGATCGCGACGCCCCCGGATTCTATCCGGGACGGGGTCGTGGTTGATGTCGAAGCGGCTGGGGAAGCGATCAAACAATTGCTTCGAGAGACCCACATCACGGCATCCACTGCGAACATCGCGGTGTCTGGGGGCACGGTCGTCGTGCGCGTTGTGCGGATTCCGAAAATGCCGGAAGCCACGCTGCGCAAGTCGATCAAGTACGAAGCCAGCCGTTATGTGCCGAGCTCGGTCGAGGACAGCTACATTGAATTTGAAATCGTCGGCGAGGCCGGCGAGGGTCAAATGGATGTCCTGATCGTTGCTTCGCCCAAGGAGCTTGTCGAGAGCCGAATCCGGGCCTGCAAGCATGCAGGGCTGCACGTCGAAGTTGTCGACGTGGAGGCGTTCGCTGCTTACCGGTCGCTCATCGAGGCGGATCCGGACGAGCCGTGGGCGACGAAGACGATCGCGGTGGTCGATATCGGCGACTCGGGCACCAATATGAGCGTGGTCAAGTCGGGCGTCTTCTCGATGACCCGGACCATCCCGCAAGGCGGGCATATGTTCACGGAGGCCTTGCGGAGCTACTTCAAGCTCAGCGATGAGGACGCGGAGCAGGGCAAGTCCCAGCTCGACGTCACGGAGCTGATCATGGACGGCCCTCCCAAGGAGAACCCTCCGCTTAGGGTGATTCAACCGCATCTGGACGACCTGATCCGCGAGATTCGCCGGTCGCTGAACTACTATCAGTCCCAGCAGACCGACGGCTCGAAGGAGAAGGGCGTCAGCTACGTTCTGCTTTCTGGCGGAGGCGCCAAGATGCACGGTTTAGCCGACTATGTCGGCCACAAGTTGGCTCTCGAAACGCGATCGGCGGGCGTCTTCGACAGTCCCATTTTCGTCAACGCCGCGAACGACAACGAGCATGGCGTCGACATCGCCGTCGCTTCAGGGCTGGCCATGCGGTCAGCTGGATTAGCTGCTTAGGGTGAAGAGAAATGCCGCTTATTAACCTCATTCAAGAACAACAGTTGAGTGGCCGCCGCGAGGAGGCTCGCGCCAGGCTGTTCTTCATGTCGTTCGTCGCAAGCGCGGCCGCAGCCGCGGCGGCGTTCGGGTTCCTTCTGTTCCAAACAGACGCCGCAAAGGGCGAGCTGGCGGATATGGAAGCCAAGAACCAGAAGATGGCGCCGCTGCTCAAGCAGATCGAGGACAACTCGAGACTGGCCAGCCAGCTTTCGCCACGACTCAACACGCTCGAGAGCGCCCAACTGCTGACAAGCCGCTGGAACAACATTCTCGACCACCTCGTGGTGAACACGCCGGCCCAAACGTGGCTGACGGGCATCCGGTGCGTGGCCCAGGATCCTTCCAAGCCGGTAAGCATCAGCTTTGTCGGGATGGCTGCCAGCCAGGAGCTGGTTGGCGAGATGATCCTCCGGCTGCAGGGGAGCCCCGAGCTGCAGGGTGTGAATCTCAAATACACCCAGGAGAAGGTCGTCACGGAAGGCAATGGCATCGAATTCGAAATCTCGGCAGACCTGACCGGCACAGCCGCAGAGAAGCCGAAGGACGAACAGGAGGCTTCGAAGTGAGGCGCAATCCAAAGATATTCATGGCCCTTGCCGCTCTGGCCCTTGTCGGCGGCGGCGCGGGCAGCTACTTCCAGTGGTCCAACCTGCAGGAGGTCCAAGCTAAAGCAGACGACCTTCGCCAGCGCATGCAGGAGCCCAGCAAGGTTCAGAAGCAGCTGACGGACTCTACAGCCAAGGTCGCAGAGTTCACGGCAAAGCTGAACCACCTGGAAAAGGGCGTGCCCCAGATGGCTTACGTCGCGACCTTGCTCGGCGAGCTCGACAAGATCGGAACGGAGAACGGCATCGACGTGCTGGGCGTGCGCCCGGTCGCGACGGTCGCTCCCCCGGTCAATGTCGCTAAGGCTGGCGATGGCGAGGTGGCAACTCCCAAGAAGCCGTATCAAGAGCTCAACATCGAGGTCAAGGGAAGAGGCGACTACGAGTCGGTGCGGGGTTTCGTCCGGGCACTGCGCCAGTTCCCCAAGATCGTGGGAGCTCGAACGATATCAATCACTCCGAAGATCGGGCAGGCCAAGGATTTGAAGCTGGACATTGCGATCGAGCTCAGAGCCTATCTCTTCCCGACCACCGGCCAGGCTCCCGCCAGCAAGGATGCCCCCGACAAGGTCATCCAGCTCAGCGGACGGCACAAGGAGATTCTCTAGCTATGGATAACAAGAAGAAGCTCGTATTCGGCGTGCTGGTAGCAGCGCTGCTAGGAGTGGGAGCATTCCAGTTCATCGGCGGCTCTCAGGAGCCAGTCGCAGCTGCGCCGACCCAGGCAGCCAAGGAGGCGCCAAAGCTGGTCGCTCAAACTTCGATCACCGTTCCCCCGCTCGGTCCGCGCGATCCGTTCGCACCGGCCAGGCTCGAAGGGGGCGTGATCCGTGAAGCGACGCCAGAACCGGCGCCGAGCACGGGAGGCGCAGGGCAGACCAAGCTTCCGCCTATTCGCGATATCTTTGGTGGTGGCGGAAACATTCCGGTGCTACCCGAGACGGGTGGCGGCCCAGGATTGGAGGGGCAGCCCACCATACAGGTGACGCCCACATTTAGTTACGTTTTGGTTGGAGTGGTCATGGGCGATACGCCCGCGGCCGTCTTCGCCGATGCATCAGGCAATCAGCGCCTGATCACCCTTGGCGGCTCGATCGACGGCGACAGCAAGGTCGTCGCGATCGAGAACGGCAAGGTCGTCGTGAAATTCGGAAAGGACATGCTAACGCTGTCCATAGGAGGCACCGCAAGTGAGAAGTGATCTATTGAGAGTCGCGATCTGCGGCGCGGCTTTGGCTCTTGCGGGCCAAGCCGTCGCCGAGGGGCAGCTCAAGGGCGTCGAAACGCGAACATTCGCGCAAGGCACCAAGCTGCAAATCATCGGCAAGGGCTTAGGCAAGCCCACTATCGTCAAAGGCAATGGCAATTCGACCATCTTTACTTTCCAAGCGAACCTGCCCGGCTCGGGCAAGAAGGTCGCATGGGGCAAGGATGGGCTGAAGGCCTTCCGCTACTACTGGTATAAGTCGAATCCTCGACTGGTTCGTGTTCAGGTTTGGCCGGAGAACGGCAACACCAAGCCGATCGCGACCAAGAACTCTGAAGGTTGGGTGGTGACCTGGAACGCGGGACTCGCCAAGCCGACCCCCAACATTGTCCAATCGCCCGATACGCAGCTGTCTTCAAAGCCGATCGTAAGTCCGCTGCAGGCTACTGATGGCAAGGCTGCAAAGCCCCAGCCCAAAGGCGCCCAGACAACTGACGCCGGCTCGAAGCCAAAGCTAATGCTGTCGCACTCGCTGAAGACGGACAAGAGCAAGAAGCCTACGCCCGCAAAGGCGAAAGCGTCAGCCAAGCCCAAGATCAAAACCGTCGTCACCAAGACCAAGTGGGTCCCTGCGCCGGTCAAGCCATTGGCCGACACTTTCAGGACGGACACCGGCAAGAAGATCGAAACGCCCAAGAAGCCGCGCAAGGTCTCGGTTCAGTTCGTGAACACGGACGTGGTTCAGGTCCTCAAGGCTCTGGCGATGCAGTCGAGGGTCAACATCGTCACGTCGCCCGACGTAAAGGGCAACGTCACGGTTTCGCTCGAGAATGTGACGGTGACCGAGGCGCTCGATCTCGTCACGACGCTGACCAGCCTCTCTTATGAGCTTGTCAACGGCAATACGTACATCGTCGCCCTACCCGAGAAGATCGCCGGCATGCGCGGTCTTATCGAGAAGAGGGCCGTCAACATCACAAGCAATGTGATCCCAATCTTCAGCGGCGAGGGCACGCAGATCAAGGCTGCCATTCTTCGCACTGTTCCTGCCAATACGGCCGACGGCTCCTTCGAGATCGTTCTTCCTTCCGAGGAGACGAAGGTCGAGAAGAAGACCGAAGACAAAACCGGCGGCGCCGGCGCGGACACTGGCAAGACCGGCGAAGGCGACAAGACCTCCGTCGAGACCAAATCGACGAGCGGCGACAAGGACATGTACGTCGTCGTGATGGGATCGCCTTCGCGAGTGAAAGAGGTTTCCAGTATGGTGACCGCGCTGGACGCAAAGTTCTGCGAGACGCTCGGCAAGGATATCCCGACATCGACGATGATGGTTCGCAAGGCGTACCAGGTTCGTGGTGGCTCGGCTCAGGAGCTGATGAAAGCGGTTGCGGGCGATTCGAAGAAGCTCGGCAACGTCGAGATCAGCGCCACTCCCTCTGGCAGCACGAGCGATCAGGCGATCGTTCTGTTCGGCCGCGAGCATGAGGTCAATTGGGTCCTCCAGACCCTTGGCCAGCTTGACTCGACCGATCAGATCGGCGACGAGTTCATTATGTATGAGGTGAACTTTGCCGATCCGCGCTCGCTTCGCGAGTCGCTGGTTGCGCAGGTTCCCGGCCTTCGGGCTTCGATCCCGCCCGCATCGGCTGGCAATCCTCGGCTCTATAGGGCGGGCGATTCGAAGGCCATGGCCAGCGACATGACCAAGGACGATCCGACTAAGAACAAAACGTCCGGCACCCCCGCCACGGTTGGCATTCAGCTCGATCCCAAGCCGACCCGCGACACGGGCACGGTCACGGAAGGATTGGCGAGCCCCTACACGAACATGGAGCAGGCCTCGGTTCCGATGAAGCTTCTGCTTCGCGGCACCCAGGAGCAGCTGAGCAGCGCACGAGCCTATCTAGCGATGGTCGACGTGGCGCCCAAGCAGGTTGCCCTCGAGCTTCGCGTCATGGAGCTCAGCAAGGATGAAGCGTTCCGGCTCGGCATCGACTGGAATATCTTCTCGGGCGGCGCGGTGAGCCTCATTCGGTTCAACCAGAGCTCGGCGGTTCCTGGCTCCAACCAGGGCACGATCAGAATCAGCGGCGACAACTTTGGCGCCAATATCACGGCTACGCTCGACGACATCGCCGGACGACAGCGGATGATCGCACGGCCCAATCTGTTCGCAATTGACGGCCGAGAGTCGGAGATCTTCGTCGGCGACATCGTTCGCTATGTGGCGAGCAAGTCGACGAACCCGACCACGGGTGAGCTGCAGATCACGATCGAGGAAGTGCCGGTTGGCGTTCGCCTCGCGGTTCTGCCCCGCATCGGCGGCAGCGGCTCCATCACGATGGACCTGCGGCCCGTCGTGAGCTCGATCACGGGCTATCTGAACGCCGGCGGCGGCATTCTGATCCCGCAGACGAGCTCGCGCATCGCGCAGAGCACGGTCAACATCATGAGCGGCGAGACGATCGCAATCGGCGGCCTTATCCAGGAATCCGATACGCGAAGTGTCTCGAAGGTGCCGATCCTCGGCGACCTGCCGATCATCGGTGCGCTGTTCCGACGCACGGACAATACGAAGACCCGCCGCGAGGTGGTGTTCTTCCTGACAGCCCGTGAGGTGTCGGCTTCGAACCGTCAGAACGCGGCCGATCCTCGCGTGGGCGAGAAGGTCAACCCGACGGAGATGCCCCCGATCAAGGGGAACGTCAAGACCGGCGGAGGCTAGACCCGCTCGTTTGTTAATCAGAGGGCCTGCTCGGAAGCGAGCAGGCCCTTCTTGCATTTTATGCCGTCAGACATGTCTAACCCGTCCGACCTGTCCCGACAACAAGGGCTAAGATATCCCAGTGAGCGGCCGCGCTTGGGATGCCAAATGGATCGGATACGCCTATGATCCGCGAGAGGATCTCGGCGTCTTCGCATTTCGCCGCCGACTCGATCTCGCCAGCGTGCCTTCTGAGCTTAGAATCAACGTCTCAGCCGATCAGCGCTACAAGCTCTTGGTCAATGGCGAGCAGGTCATCTTCGGGCCTCAGCGGGGCGATCCCAATCACTGGTTCTTCGAAACGGTCGATCTAGCTCCGTTTCTAGTGAAGGGCACGAACTGGATCGTGGCAGTCGTGTGGAATTTCGGCTGGATGTCTCCAATGGCCCAGATGAGCGCGGGCCGCACCGCTTTTGTTCTAGAGGATCTCTCCGAACCAACAGCCAGCACTCCGGACAGCTGGGAGGTCATGAAGATCGAAGGCTGGGGTTTCGACATGATGCACCGGGGGGTTGGCGAGTTTTACATAGACGTCGGCCCCGGCGAGATCATTGACGCGCGGGCGATTCCCTGGGGATTCCTGACGGGAGAGAGGTCTCCCCGAAGTCCGGGATCTGAAATGCCACTCTGGCAACCGCCCCACGTCATCTGCCGGGCCGAGGAGCGCGGTGCGGGTGGCGGTGGGACGCCTTGGATGCTGATACCCCGTTCGATCCCGCCGATGGAATACCTCCTCCGAGAAGCTCCGCCTCAGCTGCGGAAAGACTTCGATCCTTCCGCCGAGCCTGCCGAGCGAAAGATGCCCGTGGGAGAGCAGACCGCGCCGGTCCTGGAGGGCAGATGGGAGGTGCCGAAGGCCGACTCCCCCTCTCCCGCCCCGGGGGAGAGGGGGTTGGGGGGAGAGGTTCCGCTGGCATTCCCTTTCTCCCTCGAGTCCGGCTCACCTATCCTGCTCGACTACGAGGAGATCATCTGCGCCTTTCCTCGGCTTACCCTCTCCGGTCCGCCGGGCACGGTCGTCACCCTCACTTACGACGAGGCGCTTTGGAACCCCGATGGCACCAAGGGGAATCGGGACGAGGTCGCCGGCAAGCACGCGCGCGGATATCAGGACAAGTTCATCCTGGATGGCTCGACACGGACCTTCGAGCCGCTATGGTGGCGGACCTGGCGGTATCTGCTAATTGAGATAGATCGCCCAGCCGGAAGGGCCGACCTCCAGCCGGGCGAGCCCACGCAAATACAAAGCGGCAGCAAGCTGCCGCACTCTATACAGATCCATTCTATCAGTGCCCACGAAACCGGCTACCCGCTGAGGGAAGAGTCGAGCTTCAGGGCCGACGATCCCTGGGTCAAGCCGATTTGGGACGTCTCCCTTCGGACGGCCAGGCGATGCGCCGGGGAGACCTACTTCGATTGCCCTTACTACGAGCAGCTTCAATACATCGGCGACACCCGGATCCAGGCGCTCATCGGCTACTACCTCGGCCGCGACCGGGCGCTGCAGAGGAATGCCGTCGAGACGCTCGGCTGGTCGCTCATGGAGAATGGCCTGACTCAGAGCCGCTACCCGTCGCGGCAGACCCAGATCATCCCGCCATTCAGCCTGTGGTGGGTCATGATGATGTACGACCAGATGATGTATGACGTCGTTGAGCGCGAGCCGCTCGCCATACGGCCGTTTCACCTAGCCGAGCGAGTTCTAGATGGAATGCACTCTCTGTACGAGAAGCCAGAGTTTTGGACATTTGTGGATTGGGTCCCAGACTGGCGATGGGGAGTCCCCCGCGAGCACGCGCGGGGGGCCATCGAGAGTACGATGCGGTTACTCGCCGATGCTGCCAAGGACAGGATGGGATTCAGTGAAGGTGACAATCACGCTTGGCCAGCTCGGCTTATTGACAGGGACTACGCTGGCTCATTCGCTGACGTGAACACGAACTGGCAAGAACTCTTAGACTCAATGGAAGAGCACGCCTCTCAACAGAACTTGCTTCTCGCTGATGCAACGGCCACGAGCGAGCATGTTGAAGCGATTGGCAGGCAACTGCCTGCGATGATCGGGCGCGATCCCATCCCTTGGCCAGCAGAAGCCCTCTCGGCGGTGAGTGCCGCCAAATGCACCTACTACTTCTCCTACTACAAGCACCTCGCGATGTTCGGTCGGCCCGCCGCGGAAGCTGCCGACAGGACTGATACGACCGATAAGACCGATATGTCCAATTTGTCCCATCGGTCCTATCCCCACGACTACCTACAAGAACTCCAGCCATGGAAAGAAATGATCGAGAGCGGCCTCACCACCTTCGCCGAGAACCCAGAGCCCACGCGCTCTGACTGCCACGCCTGGTCCGCCCATCCGATCCTCGGGTTCTTCCAGATCGTCGCCGGAGTCACAAGCATCGCCCCCGGATGGAAGAAGGCCAAGATCATGCCTCATCCCGGTTCGCTGCGCCGCTTCAATGCCCGCATCGCCCATCCCGACGGCGAGCTTCGGGTGGCCTATGAGGATGGCAAATTGTTTATCAACAGCCCTGTGCCCTTCCAGCTGGCATGGGACGGCAAGTCTGCTAGCCTGGCACCTGGGACTCACAAACTCTAACGCAGAGAAGCAGAGGAGCAGAGAATTTGATTGGGTAGAACTGAGACGGTATGCGGTCACCACTACCCCCAGAAATCAACAAGCTAACGGGTCACATCGTCGATGCTGCCTTTCAGGTGCATTCCGCGCTCGGACCCGGTTTGCTCGAATCAGTTTACGAGGTTTGCTTTGCGGCCGAGCTTAAACATCAGGGCATACTATTCGAACGGCAATTTGCTTTGCCGATAGAGTATCGAGATGTCGCCCTTGAATGCGGTTTGCGGCTTGATTTCCTTGTCGGGGACCTCGTCGTGGTTGAGTTGAAGGCTGTCGAGTATTTGCTCGATCTGCATAAGGCTCAGACTCTGTCATACATGCGACTTTGCAGAAAGCCGGTGGGACTGCTCATCAACTTCAACGTGACCGTATTGAGAGATGGCGTAAAGCGCATTATTAACCCGGACCACCTAAGGCTCTGCTCCTCTGCTTCTCTGCGTTGAAACACACAAGATGATTATCCCTCTGCTCCTCTGCTCCTCTGCGTTGAAAACGATTGTAATCGCTGAAGTGACCTTGGATGATTGGCCACAGACCCGCGCGGAGCGCACAAGCTACGCCGAAACCAGCAGCTACGCCGACGTGATCTCCTTCATAAACGGCCTCCAAGCCCAAGGCGCCCCAATTTCGCTCATTTACATGGGGGAAAGCACCGAAAAGCGACAGATGCCGCTTGTGATCGCAAGCCGCCCGGCCATCTCCACTCCCGCCGAAGCAAGACGCAGCGGCAAGCCGATCATCTATATCCAGGCCAATATCCACGCTGGCGAGGTCGAGGGCAAAGAGGCGGCAATGCAGCTGCTTCGGGAATGGTGCAAGGAACAGAAAGGGATCCTCGACAAGAGCATCGTACTCATGACCCCGATATACAACATAGACGGCAACGAAAAGCTGGGCCCGCAAGAGCGCAACCGCCCGGGCCAAGACGGACCGGCGCAAGTGGGAGTAAGAGCGAACGGCCAGAACCTCGACCTCAACCGCGACTGCATCAAGGCCGAGACGCCTGAAATGCGCGCGATTCTCGAACACGTGTACGGCAAGTGGGATCCCGATGTAGTGGTGGACATCCACACCACCAACGGCACACGCCATGGCTACGATCTGACCTACTCCCCGCCGCTCAACCCGAACACCGACCCCGACGTCATGAAATACACCCGCGACGAGCTGCTTCCATCGGTGCGAAAAGAGCTCAAGAAGAAGTTCGGCAGCGAGCTGTTCGACTATGGCAACGCTCAAAACGAGCAGTGGTTTACTTTCGGGCAGGAAGGCCGGTACGTGACGAACTATGCGGGCCTGCGCAACAGGATCGCCGTGCTTTCGGAAGCCACGGTATATATGTCTTTCAAGGACCGTGTCGTCACTACCGAGCGCTTCGTGCAGTCGGTGATGGATCAACTCACGCGCAATTCCAGGAAGATTGTGGACCTGACCCGGCGCGCCGATTTGAGAACCATCTCGTGGGGGCAGGATCCTTCGAAGGCGCCAGAGCTTGGGGTCCGCTTCGACTTTGCTCAGCGCGGGACCGAGGACGTGCTGCTCGAGAAGCCTCCCGCAGAAGGAGCGCCCAGGCCTCGAGGCAGGCCGAAGGACATCGTCTCGGTGAAGATGCCGATCAACGACCGGTTCAAGTCGGTTCGGACAGCGAAATTCCCCTCCGCTTATCTCGTCCCTGCGTCCGAGACAGCAGCCATTGAATTGCTCAAGCGGCATGGCGTCGTGGTGGAGAAGTTTCTCGAACCTTGGTCCGGTCAGGCTGAGGAGTTCTCGATCAGCGAGGCTGCGATGGACGCCCAGCCCTTCCAGGGGCATCGGCTGGTGCGGCTCGAAGGCAAGTTTTCGATGGCTAACATGGCCGCCGAGCCCGGCAGCTATCTTGTCCGCACCGCTCAGCCCCTCGGCGTTCTCGCTTTTTATATGCTGGAGCCGGAGGGTCTGGATGGGGTCATGAGCTGGGGCTTTTTGAGCAAGCCGCCCGAGGTCAATAGCGTGTTCCCGATCAGGAAGATTTTTGCCGGGCCGAAGGTCGCGACGCAGCGACTCTAGCGGTAGTCTTTCACGGCATGCACTTTTCGTTCAAGCGGCGCGAGCTCAAGAAGCTTTATCCCCTCACCATCAGCCGGGGCACGTACGGCTCGTCCGAGAATCTCTTCGTAACGATCGGCCATGAGGGGTTAAGCGGGATTGGCGAGCTTGCACCCGCTGAAAGCAAAGGCTGGACCTGCGAGAGCGGCGAGAGGCAGCTTAGAAAGTTTCTCCAAGAAGGCGGGCTTAGCATCCGTTGCGAAGGCGCCGAGCGGGAGATACTCATACTTGTTTGCGTTGAGGACACATACGACTTTGTCAACCGGTTCTCGGTTCAGCAAACATGGGAGAGGATGCGCGAGGCTGGCATCGATCCTCCTGCGATGGCGGCGCTCGACGTCGCACTTTGGGACCTCCATGCCAAGCGGGCGGGACTCCCTCTCTTCTCGCTCTTTGGCCTGTCTCCACGATCCAAGCCGACATCTCTAACGATCGGGCTCAACCCTCCAGAGATCACTAGGGAGCGCGTCCCGGAGATCCTCAGCCGCACCCGTGCAAAGTTTCTCAAGATCAAGCTCGGATCGCCTGCAGGCCGCGAGTATGACAAGGCCCACTTTGAGGCGGCGCGCGAAGCCTCCGCACCGTTTAAGGTCGGCCTAAGGGTGGATGCGAACGGAGGCTGGACCCCTGATGAGGCGGTGATGATGATCGCCTGGCTGGCGGAGCGAGGAGTCGAGTACGTGGAACAGCCTTTGGTTGACGGCGGCGAGGATGGTTTGCCCTACGTGTTCGAGCGCCGGAAGCTGCCGATCTTCATCGATGAATCGTGCCGGTTCTCGCAAGATGTGGCAAAGTTCGCCCATTGCGTCGATGGTGTGAACCTCAAGCTCATGAAATGCGGCGGATTGACGGAGGCCATGCGGATTGTCGCAACGGCAAAAGCGCATGGTCTGAAAACGATGATCGGATGTATGGGCGAGTCGTCGGTCGCGATCGCCGCCGGCGCCTCGATCGGGTCTTTGTTCGACTACATCGACCTCGACTCGCACCTCAACCTCGACCCCGACTGTGCGTCCGGCATCTGGTTTCATGATGGCGTCTTGATGCCAAGGGACGTTCCTGGCCACGGCGCCCAACTTTGCGATGCTTGAGCGGCACCAGAAACTGGCACTCTACATGGAGGGCGCGCTCACCGAAGCGCCCGGCAAGATGGGCTTCGGCTTGCTGCGGTACTCGCCCAATCCGGTCGCGTGCGTGATCGACTCGCGCTATGCGGGCCAGAACGTGCAGGACGTGATCGATACGCCCCGCTCCTGCCCGGTGGTGGCGACGATTGCGGAGGCGGTGGCCCTCGGCTCGGAGGTGTTCGTGCTGGGGATTGCGCCTGCGGGGGGGTTGATTCCGGAGGAATGGTGGCCGGTTATCGACGACGCGGTTGCATCGGGGCTGAGCATCGTGAATGGTCTGCATGACCCTATTGGTCCGCGATATCCGGGCCTGTTTCCCCACCCCCCAGCCCCCTCCCCGCGACACGAGCCATTCGCGGAGAGGGGGAGGCTCGGGCAATGGATCTGGGATATCCGGATCGAACCATCTGGCCTGGGAGTAGGCACGGCAGCGGCGGCGGGGCTCACTAACCGGCGGGTCCTCATGATCGGAACGGACATGAATGTCGGCAAGATGACCGCTGGCTTGGAGATCCACCGATTGGCTCTCGAACGGGGGATAAAATCCGAGTTCGTGGCCACCGGCCA
The DNA here is from genome assembly GCA_049276675.1 of Fimbriimonadaceae bacterium. Lineage (GTDB taxonomy): Bacteria > Armatimonadota > Fimbriimonadia > Fimbriimonadales > Fimbriimonadaceae > DATLGQ01. The sequence continues at coordinate 100,702 of JBASWW010000071.1, read as the reverse complement.
GATCGGAGTCACGATCATGGGAAGCGGAGTGCCCTTAGATGCGGTGCGGGTGGACTTTGCTAGCGGCGCTATGGAGCGGGAGATGCTTCGGACAAAAGAAGCTGACCTTGTAATCGTCGAGGGCCAGGGCGCTCTGATTCATCCCGGCAGCACGGCCAATCTGCCCCTGCTTCGAGGAACCTGCCCAACCCATCTAATTCTCTGTCATCGAGCGCGACAGGGGACGCTCCAGCGGAACCCCTCGATCAAGATTCCCCCCCTGCGCGACTATCTCAAGCTGTATGAGGACTTGTCGGAAGCCTGCGGGACTTTCCCTCGGCCGGTTTCTGTCGGTGTCGCGCTGAACACCGCCAATCTGCCGGAAGACGCGGCGCAAGCCGAAATCGAGCGGATCGAAGAAACGACCGGACTGCCCTGCACGGATCCCGTCCGCTTCGGGGCTGCGCAACTATTAGAGGGGCTGGGCTAGCGGATCAAAGCGGCGGCGAGCCCGAAATCTATAGCAGGAGCAAAGCGGCGGCAAGCCGCCGCACTCTAAAGCTACTTTCCGACCATCTTTTGGGCGACGGTGGCATCGACCGGAATCCCAGGTCCCATCGTGCTGCTGACCGTCATGGAGATCATGTATTTGCCCTTGGCAGCCGCCGGCTTCGCCTTTACGAGTGCGGTGATCGCGGTCATGAAGTTCTCCTTGAGCTGAACTTCGGTGAAATTCACCTTGCCGATCTGCATATGGACGACGCCGGCCTTGTCCGTTCTATATTCAACTCGCGTCGCGCCCTTGATCTCCTTCACTGCGGTGCCGATGTTGTTGGTCACGGTGCCATTGCGCTTGTTCGGCGTTCGCGGTCCGAGCATTTTTCCGATCTTGCCAATCTGGGGCGCCATCTCCTCGGTCGCGAGGATAATATCGAAATCACGGAAGCCGCCCTGGATCTTGGTGATCAGGTCCTCTCCGCCCACGACGTCGGCTCCGGCCTGTTCGGCTTCCTTGATATGGTCGCCTTTTGCCAGCACGGCTACTCGACGAGTCTTGCCGGTGCCATGCGGGAGATTGGTGATGCCGCGCACATTCTGGTCGCCCTGCTTGGGGTCGACTCCGAGGCGGACTGCGAGGTCCACGCTCTCGACGAACTTGGCGGTGGCGGTGTCCCGTACAAGCTGAAGGGCCTGATCGGGTTCATATAGGGTGTCTTTGTCGACCTTCTTGGTGAGGTCGGAAAACCGCGGGGAGTGCGGCAGCTTATGTTTGGTTTTTCGCAAGTTGTGTCTCCTGTGGTGCAGGCGTCCGGGCTGGCCGGGACTCCCACGGGTTGAAGGCTCATTGTACCCGCGTCACCCCTCTCCGCGATGCCTGTGCGCGGGAAAGGGGTCGGTAAGGAACGAACCAGGGGTGGGGAAACTCCCTGAACCAGGACTGAGGGAATTCGTCTCTCCCGACATGACCGCTGCACTCGCACTTCTCCTTTTCCAGTCAACCGCGCCGGAAATCCAGACCTACACGATCGACGGTGTCGAGCGAAGGGCCATGATCGTCGCACCATCAAAGCCAAGCCCGAAAGCGCCGCTCATCCTCGTCTTCCACGGCCATGGCGGCAACATGCGGCAGGCCTATCGAAGCTTCTCAGCCCACGACTATTGGCCCGAGGCCGTTGTGGTCTACCCCGAAGGGCTGCCCACGAAGGGCAAAACCGATCCCGAGGGCAAGAAGAACGGCTGGCAGCAGAATGTCGGCGATGAGGGCAATCGCGATCTGAAGTTTGTGGACGCAATCCTTGCCCGGATGCGGCGCGACCAAAAGATCGACGACAATCGAGTCTATGCGATGGGCCACTCGAACGGGGGCCGGTTCACCTATGTCCTCTGGGCCGCGCGGGGGAAAGAGTTTGCCGCATATGGGCCATCGGGCTCGCCTGCCGTCTTGATGAGCCGCCAGTTCGAGCCTCGATCCGCCTTTCTCATCGCGGGCGAACAGGACAAGCTTGTCGCATTCCAGGGCCAGAAAATGACCGCAAATGCCCTCAAGCGCCTGCTGGAGACCGACGGCTCAAAGGCGCGCGTGGATGGCTATGCCCGCTACGAGCCAGGCAAGAACGGCCTCGAACTCGGCACCTATTTCCATCCGGGCGGCCACGAATACCCGAGCGTCGCCGGCAAGCTGACGGTGGAGTTCTTCAAGCGCCACGCGCGGAGCTAGGGGACGAACACCGGCGCGACCGCGAAGTGGACAAAATCCACCGAGGTCTGCCAGTTGGATCTGGCGACCGGGCCGGTCTCCTTCCAGCTGACCCGCAGCCGGATCTGACCGCCCGAGTCGGCGTACGAGCCGGCATTAACTACATTCGCCGCCAGCACGGAGTCCGCCAGCCCTTCGCTGCTCGTCGCGATCTGGTCCCAGCGACTCATCGAGAAGTTCCATAGCTCTAGCCAACGCGACACGCCAGCCAGATCGGCCCTGGATTCCACCCTCACGTTGATCTGGGATACGGGCTTCAGGGGCGTAACGGTTGAAAAAATGGCCCGAATTGGCCTCTCCTGGGCGTTTGTGATAAAGCCTTTTCCAAACACGACACGGTCGTTATCACTTACGAGCACCTGGTTCAGCCCGCCGGATAGGATCGACCCTTTCTCCATCGTTAGATTTGTGGGAGCAAGCGGAATGCCTAGCTGCCGAATAACCGCCAGACCCGATGTCGAGCCCGAATAGCCGACGTAGAGAGTCGCATCCGGACCGATCGTCAGCGGGCCTCGCGCCTCGCCATTCAACCGGACCGACCAAATCAGATTGCCGCTGGGCGAGATGCAGTAAAGGTCGCCTGCCTTGTTGTGAACATAAATCCGGCCAAGGGCATCGACAACCCCACCATGCTCGATCCAAAGGCTAGTGGTATATGACCATAGTCGGGCGCCGTCGGAAACCCGCATCGCGTAGAGCCGATGGTCATTGCTTGGCACATAAGCTACCGTTCCATCGGGGCTGAACGCGGCCGCGGCAATGTTGGAATCGAGCGTTGCCCAGGTCCAAAGGACCGCGCCTGTATCGGGATGCAGCGCGTAAATCGTGCTGGCGAGGCTTCCGACGATGATTGTGCCGTTGGGAGCAACCGCTGGCCGGCCGGCTCGTGAGCCCAGATTCGTGCTCCAATTGTGCGACCCGTCCGACCAATCCAGCGACGTCACGAAGTTCCCCTGTGAGACGATCACCTCGTTGTCGTTTCGGGAAAACACGATCGTGCCGTTTGTAGGTCCATATCCATTTTGGTTCCAGATCTGGGCGCCCGTGACGGAGGCAAGCCGATAGATCGAGCCGCCCCCGGTGCCGAAGATCGTGTCGCCTTCGGGTCCGATGTTCGGCGATCCACCCACATAGCCGGTCTGCTTGAACCAATTGAAGTCCATGATCTGCGTGTCTATGCCAAACACCTTGCCGTTGGGATTGTCGGTACTTACTATGGCCATTCCGCTCGGTCCGATCGCCGGGGTACAGGCAACGAAGTTCAGAGCCTGGAAGCTGCCAAGGATTGCGCCCGTCGCGGTGTTGAATTTGTACACCAGGTTCGCAGCCCAGTTGCCGAAGAAGCCGACCCCGTCCGCCCTGATCGAAGGGCCGTGGCTGACCGGGAAATTGCCCCCCAGCCGGTTGCTGATCCAGGGCGTGGTCAGGTCAGATTGGGCTGGCCCGCTGAGGGCTCTTGCGGTACCGTAGCGATCCTGCCTCTCGAGGGGCCAGGGATCCTGCCCGTGGCTATAAATGGACATGAGGGCAACCAGGGTTAGGGAAAGATTACGGAATGCACAGATTGACATGGTGCATTCAGTGTACGACACATTTTTGGCTTGAAAGCCAACCGTGGAATTCTCAAGCGACACTCGAAAGACTAATTCCTCCCGAGAGCGGAAGCAATCCGTGCTTAGTTTGTCCGGATCGCGCGATCGGACATGATGCCGGCGAAGCGGTCCACTTCGGCCACGGTCGAATAGACCGTCGGGGTTATGCGGATGCCGCCGAGCTCGGGGATGGGGGCGGTGATGATGCGGTGTTCCTCTTCGAGCCATTTCGACAGCTCTTGGGGATCGACGCCGTCGATGGCGACCGTGGTAATCGCGCACGAGTCCTCGTCTGAGAGGTTCGTCAGGAAGCGGACACCGGGGATATCCTGGAGGCGGGAGGTCCAGCGGGAGCGAAGATATCGGAGGCGGGCGGCCTTGCGCTCCGGCCCAATCATCTCATGGAAGGTGATGGCCTCGTCTATGGCGTTGTGGACAGCCGCCTGGTGGGTGCCGATCTCCTCGAACTTGCGGATGTCATCATCTTGGGCGTCGGCAGCCGCCATGAGGGGCCAGAGGTCCCTGATCTTGTCCCTCTTGACATAGAGGAAGCCCGTTCCGACCGGCGCCATGAGCCACTTATGGAGAGAGGTGCCGTAGTAGTCGCATCCGATTGCTTCCCCACCCCTCTCCGCGATACCTGTGCGCGGGGAGGGGTCGGTGAGGAACGAACCGGGGGTGGGGAGATTCTTGAACGGGATTTGTCCGAAGGCGTGGGCGCCATCCACGATAACTGGGATATCTCGGAGTTTCCCCTCCCCCTGCCCCCTCCCCATTTGCGGGCACGAACCATCCCGAAAATGGAGAGGGGGTTCTCAGAGTCGGCGTAGTCGGCGTCATGGTGCCGATGGTGACCGAGCGCATGATCACCGCCGCCGCAAGCGCCTTCCTCTGGGATCTCCCCATCCCCACCGCCCTAAACCTAGGTTTAGAATTAAGAGACCAGGTGGACTGCCTCATCGCCCTCACCCACATCGGCATCCGCGAAGATCGCATTCTTGCACAGCACGGTCTATTCGACATTATCCTTGGCGGGCATTCGCACACCATTCTCGAGCAGCCGGAGCAGATTGGAAAGACCTTCATATGCCAAGGCGGGTGCTTTGGGCATAAGGTGGGTCGGTATGTGTGGGAGAATGGGAAAGTAATCGAGGCGGAATTGATTCCGCTTCCTTGAGCCAAATGGAAATGCAGCTGTTCATGGCCAAGCTATGCGAGAACGTTCGCATGAATGAGCGAAATAGGTTCGTGCTGGACGGACTTTTCCATTACATTCTGCTGTCGGAGTATCCCACCGAGCATCCGCCTGCGTTCTGCGTGGTTGAGATCGGGCTGGATGCGGACCTCGGCAATCGTGAGATCGCTTTGAGCGTTCGCCTCAAGAATCCGGCTGGCGACGTCATACAGAGCGTGACCAGCCCTCCCCAGCGCCACGGCATCGGGCCCTTCGGCCATTCGGTGCGGATTATGGCGGCATTGATGATGGAGTCATTCAAAATCGAATATCCGGGCCTGTACGTCGTCGAGGTGCTGGTGGACGAACATGTGGTTGGCACGGATATCATTGCGGTGATGACCATTACGGAGTCCGGAAAGGTAATCGGCTAAGTTCGAGTGGCCGGCATCATCGAGGCGTCGTCGTGGCATAAGCATTGTATAATTCGTAAAACCCCACCGCGATTTCGCGCCCTGCGATGGTGCGTGACGTCTGTTTGCCTTGAGCGTTGAGGTTTTGGAGCAGGGCAGATGACCAAATACATCTTCGTGACGGGCGGCGTGGTTAGCAGCATCGGCAAGGGCATCACCACCGCCAGCCTCGGCCGCCTCCTCCGCAACCGCGGCTTCACCGTCGCCCCGATGAAGCTCGACCCTTACATCAACGTCGACGCCGGCACGATGAACCCCTTCCAGCACGGCGAGGTGTTCGTGACCGACGATGGCGCGGAGACCGACCTCGATCTGGGCCACTACGAGCGGTTCATGGACGTGAGCTGCACCGCCGGCTCCAGCATTACCACCGGCAAGGTCTATCGCAGCGTCATCGAGGCGGAACGGCGTGGCGACTACCTTGGCGCGACCGTGCAGGTCATTCCCCACGTCACCAACGAGATCAAGCGCCTCATTTATCAGCTTGCCAAAGAGCAGGAGGCGGACGTCGTTATCGCCGAGATCGGCGGAACCGTCGGAGACATCGAATCCCTGCCGTTCCTCGAGGCGATCCGCCAGGTCCGCAAGGATGTCGGCGCGGAGAACACGATGTACTTCCACGTCACCCTGATCCCGCAAGTTGGGCCGTGGGGCGAAGTGAAAACCAAGCCGACCCAGCACAGCGTGAACGCCCTCCGCCAGATCGGCATCTCGCCCGACGTGCTCGTCTGCCGTACCGAGGTGCCTCTCGACGACGATGTCAAAGAAAAGATCAGCCTGTTTTGCGACGTGCCGGTCAAGGCGGTGGTTGAGTCGATGAATGTGGCGACGATCTATGAGGTGCCTTTGCGGTTTGAGGAGGCAGGGCTTGGCGAGCTGGTGGTCGAGCGGCTGGGTTTGGAGCCTCGCAAGATCGACGAGGGCGAGTGGAGCAAGCTTGTCAACACAATCAAGGCGCCCTCAAGCCATTGCAGGATCGGCGTGGTCGGCAAGTACACGAGCAATGGCGACTCCTACAAGTCCATCAGCGAGGCGCTCGTCCATGCGGGCATCGCCAACAATTCGAGCGTGGACATCGAGTGGATCGAGAGCGATGCGCTCGAGACGGGCAACCCACCCGAGGAGAGCTTGAGCGGGCTGGACGCGCTTATCGTAGCGCCGGGGTTTGGGGATAGAGGCATCGAGGGCAAGATCGAGGCGATTCAGTTTGCGCGGGAAACCGGCCTGCCTTTCCTGGGCATCTGCCTGGGCCTGCAGATGGCGGTCATCGAGTTTGCTCGCAACGTCTGCGGGCTCGAAGGCGCCAACAGCGAGGAGATGCAGGACGAGCCCCCTTACCCGGTCATCCACTTCCTCCCCGATCAGCGCGACGTCCTCCAGAAGGGCGGCACCATGCGGCTTGGCTCATGGAAGTGCAACGTGGTAAACGGCACGCTGGCCCATAAACTTTATGGCTCGACCCGGATCACCGAGCGACACAGGCACCGCTACGAGGTTAACAACGACTTCCGCGAAAAGCTCCAGGAGCATGGCATGGCGATCTCCGGGGTATCTCCCGACTATCGGCTCGTCGAAATGATCGAATTGCCGTCGCATCCGTTCTTCATCGGGACTCAGGCGCATCCGGAGTTCAAGTCGCGCCCGAACCGGCCGCATCCCTTATTTACCGGGCTGGTGAAGGCGGCGTTGGAGCAGCAGGCGAGAGCCGCTGTAGAGATGGAGCCGGCGCTCTGAGACAACAAAGCGCCCGCCGGAAGTCCGGCGGACGCTTTGCTCTATTTTGCGGGGCTTAGTTTCCTGAGACTGCCAGCCTTCGCCACGATAGCTTGTCGTAGCTCCCCGTGGTGGGGAAGAAGGGCGGAGGATTATCGGCGACGCGGGGATCGTAGTAGTAGTCCTTCGCGTAGCCCGTCTGCAGGTTGCCGTTGCTCACTGTTCCGACGGGGCCACGGTTGCGCTGGATGATCCCGCCCATGATCCGAAGCGTGCCCGTGGGGACCTTCGTGTTGTAGTCTTGAACGTAGAAGCTGCCATCGATCGTGGTGGAGCTTCCCGCGAGCATGGTCGCATCGATGAACATGTTTTGCGGAGCGCCGGTTCGGATACGCACGTTTCGAGCCATCAGGCCAAGGGTTCCTGGGCGGAGATTCACCACGTCGTTGGTGGGGAGATTGGGATCGGGCGACGACGCGTATCGCAGGTTATTCGTGAGCGTGATGTTCCTGCCTGCATTGATGTCGGTCGCGATCGTGGTTGCGGACCGGTATTGAACGCTGGGGGGCGACCCGCTCAGCTTGTTGTCGGCGATGGTGCCGCGCAGCGAGGTGATGTCTCCCGTCGAGAAGAGCACGCCCGTTCCCGCGCCGGATACGGTATTCCAGGAGCCATTATTGAGCCTCCATTGCCGTCGATTATTCTGAACATCGACCTTGACAGTGGTCGTATTCGCGCCCTGGGTGATCGCGAATTCTTGGTTGCCACTCCCATCGACCTGAGCAACCACACTGGAGTTGCCGACGACATAGATACCGCCATTTGCGGGCGTGTAGACCCCGTTGCCTCCGGGGTACCCAGAAGTCGCGCCCCATGCCGCAGCCTTCTGAACATCCGAGCTGCTTGGCATCTGGATGACATCGACGCCAAGCTGATACCCTTGGCTGCCGGTCTTGTAGACCTTTAGATAGTCGGCCTCGTTCGCAGGATTGGAAGGCGCATAGGAGATGCTGTTAGCGACCGACGTCACCATTCCTTGGAAGATCGCGCCCGTGTTGCCCCAGTTGATCTGGAAGTTGCTTGCCGAAGCGTTATTGCTGTGCGCCGGGCCACGGATGCGGTCCGAGGGGATGAACCAGACTCGGCCGTTTGTGATCGAGGAGGTTTCGCTATGGGTGAAATAGGCGAACTTGCCGAACGACTGCTGCTTCATGACCAGCTCGACCCGCTCGATCTTGCCCGCGAACGTGCCATCTGCGACCACCTTGAAGGTCTTCAGCACGGCGCCAGCGTTGCCTGGATCGGGAATGATCGAGACCTGGTAGGTTCCTCCGCCCATGGACTGCGCGCCATTGAACGGATCAAAAGCGCTGCCCCCGCTGGGTGGTGAGGATTGATCCTTCAGCCATCGCAAGCCGAGCTCGGCGCCCGACTCCGCTAGATTGAAGGCAGCCGTGCTCGTCTTGGCGCGCTTGGAGAGCTTGAGCCCTTGCATGGTGTGGGCAAGGATGCCTGCACCGATCACCATGACGAAGAACAGGGAAATAAGGGCGGTGACCAGGGCGGAGCCTCTTTGGACTCTTCCCTTGCCACGCCGGGGTGCCGCCAGTGCGTGAACGATTTGCTTCATATCAATAGTTCCTCAGAAAGACCGCGCGCTGAACGAGGTCGCATGTAACGTTTGAGGTGCCGCCCTTTCGGTTCGTCCCGAGCGTAATCGTGACGTTGGCAGGGTTCGGACTCGTAAATTGCAGGTTGGTGACCCCAGAGGTGACCTCCGAATAGGCGCTCAGTGCCGGTTTGCGAAGGATGTAGGCACCGGTCGGGTTGGCCACGCCGTTCGCGTTGCCTCGGTAGTACTGCACGGTATTGGTCGTGTCGAGAATGGTCTTCGTGTACGTGCCGTCGGCATTTTTGAACGGATAGTAGATCAGCAAGGAAGTGGGCGACTGCACCACGACTTGCTTGGCAGGCTGGAGATCACGGGTGATCTTCTGCATCGCCATGCTGGCGCTCTGATCGGCATCTATGGCTGATGTCGTCCAGTTGAAGCTTCGAATCACATTCACAATCAAGCCCGCCGAGCCGGCCAGCACAAAGCCAAGCACCGTCACCGCGAGCATCGTTTCCAAAAGGCTGAATCCGCGTTTCTTCATGGTTAGGTCCTTGGCACCAGTGCCGTCACGGTTAGCGTGCCATTGCCTTGCTTGGCTGCGCTTCCGGTCCAGGTCAAGGTCACGACCACCTGCTTCACCTTGGCGTTGAAATCGGTGACGGCGATGGTTCCGGTAGCCGCTGGAAATAGGCTCGAGAGGGCATCGACCGTGTTAAATCGGTAGGGCGAAGAGCTCGGCGAGGTATCAATGATGCCCGCGTTCTTCATCTCGTCATAGGTAAGCCGTCCGTAGCCGACCCCCCGGAGCTGATCCACTTTGTGCTGGAGAATGCTCGATGCCTGCTGGTAGTTTCCGACCATTTTTCCGGTCTTGGCAGCCATCGGTGCGAGGCCATAGAAGATCGTCCCGGTGGCAGCCACCAGGAAGATAGAGACCATCACTTCGACAAGAGAAAATCCCCGTTTTCGACGCGCGCAGGTTCGACGCATGGTTTTCATATTCCGTCCTTTGGGCAGGATGGGACCGCATGAATGACAGTTGTGGCGGTCACTGCCAGATTAGTTTTCGGTTGGCGGCGCAAGCCAGCGGAGGGTCGAGCCGCACTTTCCGGCACAAGTGCGGGCGGGATGGGAAGCGTTGAGTGTTGAGTGCATTGGGGGGATCCGAGTGCATCGGACGCTCTGCGCCAGCCAATTGGCGAAAGCCCCAGAGGTACCATCTCAGGCTGGTGAGTCGGTAGCTCAGTCGGTAGAGCAACGCCCTTTTAAGGCGTGGGTCCTGGGTTCGAGTCCCAGCCGACTCACCACCGCCTGACCGCTGAGTATAAAAAATCAATGCTGACCCCCTACGACTGGCAAGAGGGCATGGGCCACAGAGCCGGCTACGTCGAATCCAAGCTTGGTCAGGGCTCGCCCGTGCTGGCCCTGTCGCTCGACGCCGGAATCCTCATGCTGACCTACCGCCGCCATGCCCGCAAGGTCTACGAGATATACGATCAGCTCATGTTCGGGGCGATCGGCCAGCAGTCGGACGTCGAGGCACTGAGGGTGGCCGCAATAGACTTCGCCCATCAAGAGGGGTTCAACCGGAGCGAGCAGGATGTCACTATCCAGCGGGTCGTCACCGCCCTGAGCGGGTCCCTCAAGCGGGCCTTCGGGGATTTCAACACCGCGCCATTCGTCGCCCGGGCGCTCTTTGCGGAGTGCGGCGACACTCCCGCCGAGGACTCCTACTACATCCTCGATTACGACGGCGACTACACCCAGAGGCGCGGGTTTGCCTATTGCGCGGCGAACGACGAGTCAGCAGCCCGTCTCAAGGCCTCTCTGGCCGCCATCAAGACGAAGGGCTTAACTCCCGAGGCGGCCTCGGAGGCGCTGAAGAAGGCTTGGGTGGATGCGGCCCAGTCCGAAGGCGATGCCAAGCCGACTGACGGCGTGTATCCCGAAGCGGTCCTTTTGGAAAGGGGCCAAACCCACGAGAACCGCTTCAGAAGGCTGACCGCGGATGAGGAGCCGGAGGAGTGATCTCGGGGAGCAGGATGGACACGCTCCGTCGTGTCAATCGCTGACCGCGGATGAGGAGCCCGGGGAGTGATCTCGGGGAGCAGGAGGGACACGCTCCGTCGTGTCAATCGCGCCGCGTATTCAGCCAACTGCACGGACCCGACGGAGCAGGCCCCTGCTGGTAGTGAGCCCTTGCAAATTCAGTGATCAAGTATCGACGCTCAGAGTCCTTAACTGAGCCGCCGTCTCCTCGGGCAAAGTGTCGTTGATGAATGCGCCCGCTCCTGCCTCGCTCCCGGCTAGGTATTTCAGCTTGTCGGCGGTGCGGTGCGGCGGATAGAACTCGACGTGGAAGCGGGTGAATTCGTAGCCGGGGACGGCGGGCTCCTGATGCATGGACATGATATACGGCAAGGAAAAGCCGAAGAGCTTGTCGTACCGCCGCGCGACGTCTAGCAGGATGGCGGCAAGATCGTCCAGCTCCGCTTGGGACATCTCCTTCAGGGATCGGATGTGACGAAATGGCGCCACCCAGACCTCATACGGGTAGCGGGCGAAGAAGGGGACGATCGCGGCGAAGGTCGGATTTTGAGCGACCACTCGCTTACCTAGAGAAGAACTACCTGAGGACGCGGTTCGGCTCGGCCCCGCGGATCGGTCCTCTTGAGCCGCCGGGACGAACCAACCGGCGCCCTCATTTAGGCTCAGCTCCATTCCCAGCCAGTCATCCCAGAGATTCCTGCTAGTGCTGTCCAGGTGAGCGCGTTCATTGGCAAGTTCGGTCTGCAAGACGGCGGGGATGAAGGGGTAGGCGTAGATCTGGCCGTGGGGATGGGAGAGGGTGACGCCGATCTCCGCGCCCTTGTTTTCAAAAATGAAAACGTATTCGACGTCATCTCGCGCCGCGAGCTCGGTATAGCGCTCCTGCCAGACACGGGTCAGCTTGCGCACCTGCTCCAGTGGAAGGCCCGCGAAGGTGGCATTGTGATCGTCCGTATAACAGACCACTTCGCAGACCCCTTGGCTCGGCCGCACCGGCATCAGGGGCGTGCCTTCGATAGCCGGCTCCGGCGGGCTCTGGCTCAGGGAAGGGAACTTGTTCTCGAAGACCGCGATGTCGTAGCTCTCGAATGGGATTTCGGTCGGGAATCCGCCTGGCTGGGTGGGGCAAAGCGGGCAATAGCCGGGCGGAGGATGGAAGGTCCGGTCCTGGCGGTGGGTGGCGGTCATAACCCATGTGCCAAGGAACGGATGATATCGAAGCTCGGACATACTGATGTTGACTATGCCGCACTTAACACGATCTAGGCTACTCCTGTGCGTCCTTGCCCTGCTTGCCGCTTCCTTGGGAGTCACCCAGCAGAAATGGGATCGCTACTCGTTCAAGGCGGCAAAGATCTCGGTTCGATTGCCGGTCCCCCCAACCCAGAAGACTGAGTCTATCTCCGAAATGGGATTCTCCACCAACTTGCGTGGACTGCTGGCCCAAGACGGAGTGGATGTTTACATGGCCGCCACCATGCGCCTTCCGTTCATCGCGACCAAGGAGACCGAGAAACTGCTCTTTCCTGCGATGCGGGAGGGAATGGCTAAAGATGCGGGCATGACGCTCACCAGGTTTAAGAATGCACGGTTCTCGGGCATGGATGGGCAGCTTTGCGACTTCGCCGGACCCGGAGGAATTGGCTCGGGACGAGTTTGGTTCGCGCTTCGCCGGGATCGGTTGTATATGCTCATGCAGATGGGCATGGGTGACGGATTTCCGGACGTCCGGAAATTTTTCAACTCGCTGAGGCGGCTTCGTTAGGTCTTTGGACCTGGAAGGGCGCTGGAGGCGAGCCGCCGTTACATACTGAGCCAACAACCAAATAGCGCAGCCGCATTCACTTTGAGCCGCTGACGAAACGCCTGACAACGGAGTCTCGACGGCAGCCGAGCTGGCAAGCGTGCGACTGCACCGAAAGGTGCAAGATGTACGTTTCCCAGCTTTTGTCGTTTCTTGGCGTCACGATCGAGCAGGTCTTTGCCGTCTCGATGCTCAGCGGCCTTGGCCTCGCGCTAATCCTCTTTGCGACGGTTGGCCGAATGCGGCTGGGTCGGATAGGACGCACCGGTCTTATGGGGCGTGTCTCCCGGATTGCCCCCAAGACCTCATACCCAACACCCAATACCTCTGCCGAGCGCCTCCCCGCCTTCCTGCCCGCGGCCGTCGGCATTTCGATCACCCTATTCGGAGTTTTTGGCCTTTGCCTGCGGGTCTTGATTGGGCTGGAACCGTGGCCGAGCGTGTTCGGCGCATTGGGCCTGAGCATCGTCCTTTTCGCTTGGCTCGTCCGAGCTACGCAAAGGCTCCTCGCCAATACGGGCAAGCCGATGGAGGGTTGCTCGCTTGTCGGCATGATCGCCCACGTCTCGCTCACCATTCCAGCAGAGGGCGTGGGCTCTATTGCCTACAGCGCAGAAGGAAAACGGCACACCATTCCAGCTCGCGCGCAGCATCCCATCGAGAAGGGAATGCGGGTGCTGGTCACTGATTTACGCGATCGCATCGCGGTCGTGGAGGAGTTTTGAGCGAACCAACTTCTTCGTGCCCTTAGTGAGCCCTTGTGCCCTTCGTGATCCTCTCGGAAAGCTGGGAAGTGACACGAAGAGCCACAAAGAATCACAAGGAGCACAAAAGACGGGCGCTCAGGAGACAAAAACAAGATGGAAACCATCATCAATTCGCCAATGATCTGGCTGCTCAGCGCAGTCGTAGTGCTTCTCTTGCTTGCCGGATTCTATGCCGCCAAGTACGAGAAGGTAGGGCCCAATGAAGTGCTCATCGTCAGTGGCCGGCCCTCGAGCTACACCGCTCAGGACGGCAGCCGGGTTCACAAGAATTTCCGGATCTACCACGGTGGAGGCACGTTCGTCTGGCCCGTTCGCGAGCGAGTGGATCGCCTCAACCTCGAGCTGATGACGCTCGAAATCCGCACGCCCGAGTTCTACACGAAGTTTGGCGTGCCGATCATCGTTGACGGAATCGCCCAAATCAAGGTGCGATCCGACGACCCGACGGCGCTCATCACCGCCGCCGAGATGTTCCTCAGCCGCAGCCGAACGGAGATGAACGAGATCGCGCTGCAGATGATGAGCGGCCACCTGCGCTCCGTCATCAGCACACTGCCGTTCGAGGAGATCCACTCCTCGCCGGAAACCTTCGCCCAGAGCGTCCAGAGGCTGACCGCGGAGGACCTCGCGAACATGGGCATCCAGGTGATCTCGTTCACGATCCGGGAGATCCAGGACCCGCAGGGATATCTCAAGGCGATCGGCCGGCCCAAAATGGCCGACGTCCAGAAGAATGCCGTGATCGGCGAGGCAAGCGCAACCCGTGACGCCACTATGGGCAAATCCCTTGCCGAGCGCGAGGCGACCATAACCTCGAGCAAAGCCAATGAAGAGGGCCAGCTTGCAAAATTGAGCGCCGACATCGCCATTGCCGAGAAGGAAAAGGACAAGGACCTGCGCCTGCGAGCCTTCGAAGCCGAAGTGGCGACCGCCCGAGCGGAAAGCGATCTGGCCTATGAGCTGCAGAAAGCCAAACAGCAGCAGCTCCTCAGCGAAGAGCTTCTAGGCATCTCACTGGTTGAGAAGAAGAAGCAGATCGAGGTCGAGCACTCGGAGATCGAGCGGCGCGAGTTGGAGCTGATGCACGAGGTGCAAAAGCCGGCCGAGGCCGAGAAGGTCAAGGTGCGGATGCTCGCCGAAGCGGAGGCGCATCGTCGCAGAGCCCTCGCCGAGGCCGAAGCGGACTCTGCCCGAATCCTTGGCATGGCGGATGCCGATGTGATCCGTGCCAAGGGCGATGCCGAAGCGGAAGCCATCCGACAGAAATCGCTCGCCGAGGCGGAAGGCATGCGGGCCAAAATCCTCGCCGAGGCCGAAGGCATGATGCAAAAAGCCAAGGCTTGGCAGGAATACAATGAGGCCGCCGTCAGCCAGATGCTGATCGAGAAGCTTCCGGAGATAGCTGCTGCTGTGGCCGCCCCGCTTGGCAAGATCGACAAGATCACGATGGTCAACACCGGCGGCGGCGATACCGGCATGGACAAGCTGAGCAAAGGCGTGGCCGATGTGCTGGCCCAGGTCCCGGTCGTGGTGGAAGCCCTCAGCGGCATCAACCTGCCTGATCTGGTGCAAAAGGTGCCTGCGATCAGAGCGGGCAAAAACGGCAAGGCCTAAGGAACGGACCTCCCCGGCTCGGAGAGCGGGCCGGGGAACCTTAATCTCCCCTTGACCTTGCCATAAAGGTCTATTAACCGCCGTAGGGGACAGTCTTGTTCGAGGTGTTCCATGCGTCAAAAAGCCTTCACTCTTATCGAGCTTCTCGTCGTGATCGCCATCATTGCGATCCTTGCCGCTATTCTCTTTCCTGTCTTCGCCCAGGCAAAAGCCGCCGCGAAGAAGGCTGCCTGCATCTCCAATCAAAAGCAGATCGGATTGGCCGCCCAAATGTACATGGGCGACTATGACGAGATGATGATCCAGGGAGACGACTATGCTGAGTGGGTATGGCTCTTCCAGTTCGCCCCCTACATCAAGGGCACTCCCCCCGACTTCACCAAGCCGCGCGGCAACATCTATTTCTGCCCGATGGTGCCCCAGACCCGGCCGCAATACCTCAGCGACAACAGGTTTTATTTCCTGCGAGACTCCGGCCTGGCCGACCAGTGGGGCTTGACCGAGACCGTCGATCCGAACGGTGAGCCGGCCTATGCGTTTTGGGCCACATACTCGATCAACGAGCATGCCGTCCAGGAATGGCCCAATGCGAGCTCCTACGACGAGCCCAGCGACACTCTGCTCGTGCTTGAGGCGAACGACACCGAGATCGAGGGGGACGAGCTTCGCAAACTCTACGGGCGCAAGGAAGACTGCTCGGGCGATTTCGAGAACAGGCCAACCTTGGGCGGCCACTCAGAGGGAACGAACTACCTCTATTTCGACGGACACGCGAAGTTTCGAAAGACCGACTGGAGCAACCGCACGGGTCAGAACCAGTATTGCGACTACCGCTGGTATCAGTTCCCGCAAGGGGGGCGCGGCGGAAGCAGCACCAATGGGAATAACTCCGGCCGAGCTGATTGCGGCGCCTGGACAGCGCCCGCGGACATCCTTGACACCGCAGGAAACTGCATAGCCAAGTAAGAAAGGAGGGGCCGGCTTTCGCCGGCCCAAAAATCCATGAAACGACTACTCCTCCCCATCGCCGTTCTCGTGCTGAGCTCGGTCGGCGAATCTCCCGTTCTGACGATCCGCCCATCGTTCAGAATCGCCGCCGTGATCGGCGACGCCGACGATCCCGCCATTTGGGTGAATCCGAAGGACTCCGCCCGCAGCCTCATCATCGGGACCGACAAAAAGGATGGCGCCCTCTATGTGTTTGACCTCGATGGCAAGAAAGTGCAGGTGGTCAAGGGACTCGACCAGCCGAACAACGTCGATGTGGAGTACGGATTCAATCTCGGCAAGCGATCCGTGGACATCGCGGTGGTTACAGAACGAAAACAGCGGCGACTCCGCATTTTTGCGATCGACCCAATTAAGAGGTCGCTCAGCGACATATCGGGAGCGACGGCCGTGTTTGCGGGCGAGGAAGGGGAGCTCGGAGCACCCATGGGCATCGCGATGTATAAGCGCAAGGATGGCGCCACGTTCGCTTTCGTGAGCCGCAAAGAGGGCCCGACCAGCGGTTATGTCTGGCAATATAGGCTCACGGCGGCGGCGGGAAGAATCGGGCTGGTGAAAGTTCGTGAGGTCGGTTTTGCGGAACCTGGTGCAGAGATCGAATCGCTGGCGGTTGATGATAGGTTTGGCTACGTGTATTTGGCTGAGGAGAAGTTTGGCGTGCGAAAGTATGCCGCCGATCCCGATAGCCCTGTCGCGGCCAAGGAGCTTGGGACATTCGCGACCGGAACGTTTGGCGGTGACCGGGAAGGCATTGCTGTCGTCGAACTGGGCACAAAAGGATACGTGATCTGCACCGAGCAGATGGACGGAAACAGCCGGTATCACGTTTATCCCAGGGACAACCAGAATGGAGAGCCTATTGCGATCCTTGAAGGGGGAGCGGATGCGACCGATGGAATCGACGCCTCTTCGTCGAAGCTGGGCAAATTCAGGAACGGGGTCCTAGTCGCTATGAACAGCAAGGATCGAAACTTCCTGGTTTACGATCTCGGCCCGGTCCTTTCCCGCCTCGCGAAGAGCGCAAAACCCTAGCGACGCGCCAGCTCGGCTGGTTATGCGTGTGTTAGCGAATCCCAGCGAGCAGGTCATTTTCATGCTCGCATAACAACCCCCCTTCACTCTAAATGCAGCCTTGAAAGGAGTGAAACTAATGCGAAGTCTATTATTGATTCTGGCCCTTGCGGCCGCATCGCTCAGCAGCGCAGGAGCGCCGAAGAGCAAGTTGGCAGTGGTTGTAGTGGGAGATGGCGGCTCGACCGTTGGCAATCTGCCCGTCACCATTCGGCAATACACGGTCGCTGGTGTACAAGTTGGAAGCGATCTCAGCCTCAGCAATATTGGAGGCAGAAACCTGACCGCCTCGTTTGGAGAGACAAGCGAAGGTGGCCTGCAGATTTCTGGTGACAAGCGATATTTGATGCTGGCAGGCTACGACCTGCCCGTTCGTGACGGGGCATTCTCCCCGACGGCCTCCCCGCGAGTGATTGCCAGGATGGCTCTTAACGGGACGATCGAGCTATCTCAAGCCTTTTTCCCGAGCGCTGGCGATGGCGTTCGGGCCGTATATTCGCCTGATGGAAACAGCTATTGGACGACTGGCGGCGACATGGGGATTTACAATGGCACCTTCACAACGACGCCATCGCAGGTCCTGCCAGAGCCCTTTAGCACCCGGTCCATCACTGCCTTTGGCGGAATTTATTACTTCACCGGGTCGGGCGCTTTTGAGGGCTTGAACGGGGCAGGGTCTTGGGACGGACAGAATTACTCTCCGCTGTTTGAGACCCCGATTGGCAGCATCCGCGACATCTACATGATTGACGCGAACACCCTGTATGTCAGCGGCGCCAGCGGTATCTGCAAGATGACCAAGTCGGGGGGAGTCTGGTCAGTGACGTATTCTCTGACCGGGCAGAACGTGGGCCATTTCACGGTGGACGGCGACAAAATCTATGGAGCGAGCAACAACGGGTCGCTGCTCCTGGCCGGACGGGACAACGGCTCGGGCTTCGACGCCTGGACGACAATCGCCACCGCTGCCGCGAACACCCGGTTCCGCGGCGTGGAGCTGATGCCGAAGCTTCAAAGCATCGGCAGAAACTAGCCACTCACGCCCCCTCTTTCAGAGCGAAGCAATGGAGGAGGGGGCGGACTGGCCCTTTTCAAACGGACGTACGATTGCGAGATAGCCTACGGAAGGCGATAGCGAACACCGGGCCGAGGATCAGAGCAGGAAGGAAGTTCGCGGTGGGCAGATTTTTCAGATCGAGCAATCCCAAGGCGATACTCAATAGCATCACGCCGCCCACTCCGGAGATCTCGGCGAGCACATCCGGATCCTTCGCGACCGGCCTGAGGAGGCCGGCCATGAGGGTCAGGGCGGATTGAAAGATAAGGACCACGAGCGCGGACAAGAGGACCCCATAGCCCCAAGCGGCGGCGAAGAAGATCGACACGATCCCATCCATCGTGCTCTTAATCGCGAGCAGCTCGCTCCTCCCTTCGAGGCCATCCTCGACACAGCCGACCAGCGTCATCGGCCCGATGCAGAACAGGACGCTAGCCGCCACCAGGCCGGTCGTAAAGTGGTCCTGACCCGTTGCGCCAAGCGTGCTTTTTGCCCAGTCGGCGAAGTTCTCGATGCCGCCGTGTATCCCCAGTGCCAATCCGAGCATCCCGCCAAGAGCAATGCTCATCGCCACAATCACGACATTCCGGCTCTGAATGAACATCTTGACGCCGAGCCCGATGTTCACGAGCCCCAGGCCGCCGATCGCGATCTGCTTGTACCGGTCATCCAGGCCCGAGCCGATCGCAAGCCCAATCAGTGAGCCCGCCGCCACCGTGGCCGTGTTGAGTAGGGTGCCGCGTGGAACGGGTATGGTCACGAATAGCGAGACGATTCGAACCCAAGGAAAGTAGAAACAAGCATGATCAAGCCAAACCTAGCCAAGCTGCTGAACGAGCAGATCGGCCATGAACTGGAAGCCAGCAACGCCTACCTGGGCATCGCCGCCTTCTTCGGAAGCCAGAGCCTGGAAAGGTGGGCCGGATACTTCTACAAGCAGTCTGAAGAGGAGCGGATGCACGCGCTCAAAATCGTGACCTTCCTCGTCGACGTCGAGGCCCAGGTAGATATCCCGCTGGTTCCAAAGGCGAAAACCGACTACCAGTCTGGCGTCTCGGCTGTGGAATGGGCGCTGCAAAATGAGCGGACCGTGACGGGCCAGTTTCACAAGATGGCGGAGGCGGCGCTTGCCGAGAAAGACTTCACCACCTTCCAGTTCCTGCAATGGTTTATCACCGAGCAGGTCGAGGAGGAGTCCTCGATGCAGAAGCTGATTGACATCATCAAGAGCGAGCCCAATCTCTTCCGGGCCGAGGAATTGCTTCCCGGCCATCCCGAAGGTTAGCCGGTTCACTGCCTTGCTGAAAGCGGGTACACCATAGCGTGCTCCGCTCGTTTCTCGCCGACCTCCTCCGCGCCGCCGTGGCATCCCTTGTCGGTCAGGGAAAGCTGCCGGAAACCGCGCGCGCCGTCGAAGTCGAGATTCAGGACACGAAGCAGCCGGAGCATGGCGACTTCGCATGCAATTTCGCGCTGGTTGCCGCCAAGTCAAGCGGGATGACGCCTCGCTCGATCGCGGAGATGCTGCAGGCGGAGCTATTAACCTCCCCCTCTCCCGCTCCGGGGGAGAGGGGGCTGGGGGGAGAGGGTTCAAACCCGGTTTTTGCCGGCGTTGACGTCGCCGGCCCCGGCTTCCTCAACCTCCGCCTCGATCCCTCCTTCATCGCCTCGTATGTGCAGCTCATCTTGGAGTTGGGATCAAGGCTCCCCAACACCCAACACCGGAACACCGAAACACCGCAACGCCTGAACGTCGAGTTCGTCTCCGTCAATCCGAACGGCCCGATCACGGTCGGCTCGGGCCGTGGCGCGGCTTTCGGGGATACGTTGTGCCGTGTGTTCGGGACAGCGGGTCACGACGTGTACCGGGAGTACTACGTGAACGATGGCGTGAACTCGGAGCAGATGCGATTGTTTGCTGAGTCGGTTCGCGCAAGCCTGCTCGGACGACCCGTCCCTGAGAACGGCTACAAGGGCGAATACGTCGAACGTGCAGCCATCGCTATTCGACGAATCCTCTTCGAACAGCTGAAGTCCAATCTGCGCAATGCAAGACACATCTTGGCAAAGCTCGATGATCCGAACTCGCCCGCGTCCCAAGTCGGCTTCGGCAAAGTAGCTCAACAACGTCAGGTTGCAATCTGGGAGGCGATCGACAAGAAAGTCGACCTGCACGGCGAGTCTAAAGAAGCTGAACTAATCATCAAGCTCACCGCTGAAGAACTTCAGGACTTGGCAGTGTGGGGCATGACCCAAGAGCAATCTCGAACGTTGGAAGACTTTGGCGTCGACTTCGACTGCTGGTTCTCCGAGCAGACCCTCCACGACGAGGGCAAGGTCGCCGCCGCCATCGAGAAGCTCAAGGCAAACGGAGCGGCGGATAACGAGCCGTATCGAATGGAAACGCCACGCGACGACCCTGAGAGAGGGTTGGTCAAAGTCGAGCAGCCGCCCGGCGCAGTATGGTTGCGCTCGACGCGGTTCGGCGACGACCAGGACAGGGTCCTGATCCGAGAGGATGGCAGGCCGGCCTATATTGCCGCCGACGTCGCGTACCTCGAAAGCAAGCTCGGGGAGCGCGGGTTCGACAAAGCGTACATGATCCTGGGCCCCGACCATCACGGGTACATCGGGCGAATCTACGCGATGTACGAGGCGCTCGGCTATCCCATGAAGGACGGCAAGCCGGAGCGCCTGGAGATCGTCATCTTCCAGATCGTGCGGTTCGTGAAGGATGGCAAGCCAGCCCCGATGCGCAAGCGGGACGGCAACATCTACGAGCTAAAGGACCTCATCAACGAGCTGGGCGCAGCAGTCGCACCGAAGGCCAGCGAAGAAGAGCGACAGAGGATCGGAAAAGACGTCGCCCGCTTCTTCTATCTCATGCGAAGCCATGAGACCCACATGGACTTCGATATAGACCTCGCGACCAAGCAGAGCGAGGAGAACCCGGTCTTCTATGCCCAGTACGCGCATGCGAGGATTTGCTCGGTGATTAGGAAAGCGGAGGAGGCGGGTGTTGCGGTGGGAGGTCAACACCGTGACACCCTAACACCGCAACACCTTACTCATCCCAAAGAGCTCGCCCTCATTAAAAAGATCGTTGACCTGCCATACGAGGTCCAAAGGTGTGCCGAGGACTACGGCGTACACCGTCTCACGACCTACGCGGTCGATCTCGCCCGGACCTATCACCTCTTTTACGATGCCTGCCGCGTCATCCAGCCCGACCAACCTGAGCTCACCCAAGCCAGGCTGGCCTTATGCGAAGCTGCGAGGATCGGGCTAAAAGCGGCCTTCGATCTCCTTGGAATCTCCGCTCCGGAGAGGATGGAGCGCGAGGCAACGACAGATGCTGTAGCCCATGAGGGCACCCCATGATTGTCCCAGCAGTCGGTGCCATTGTGAACCGTGGGAGTCTTCAGAACTTTCCATCCCACTCGATGCATCCAAATTGTTAGTGCTATGAGCCGCTACCTCTGGTTTGCCGTCATCCTAATTTCCGCAGCAGCCCACACCCAGGGACCTTGGCTCGGCGGCCAGAAGGAATACGCCCTAGGGGTCCAGCTTCAGTCACCGAGCGTCCTCGGCCTATACGTGAGCCGCAAGACGGGCACCTCGTTCGGCGACGTCGTCAACAAAACCTCCATCGACCTCCGGCTTGGCTGGATGGGCTGGAAGGTCGTCAACGGCCTTTTCGCTCAAAAACCCTGCCTGGTGCTCGACACCGACGCCTACACCACCCAGGTGCTCAAGGGAGGCAATCTCGAAGCACGCTCGACTATTAAGCTAACCCGCCAAACCTATGTCAGCCTGGAGGGCAAGGTTCTCAGAGAAACGTACACCTGGCAGGACGCGAGCGGAAACTATCGGGGCGAGGCGCTTTTCGGCAAGGATGAAATCGAGCTCACGACCTCCGGTCCCAAGGGAACCAAGACCACGACCATCTTCCCCGCGGACGGTATGGCGCCCTTCGATGCCGCATTCACTCCCATGATCAAGAACGGCGAGGTGACTCTGCGCGAAAAGACCTTCGCCGTGCTCAACCCGGTCACAGGAGCTCCCCTCAAAGTCACAGCGCGCATATCCAACCGCTTCGACTGGACGCAAGGAACCGGGCTCGTCAAGAAGAAAGGTCAGACAATCGACTTCATCTGGCCCGATCACACGCAGAAAGCCTATATCACTGACAAGGGCGAGCTATGCAAGGTTGATCTGCCAGCCCAGCGCATACTGCTTTTCGAAGAGGTCAAGTAGTGCCTCAACAGATCGCCGTCTACGTCCATATCCCGTTTTGTCCGAGTAAATGCGGCTATTGCGACTTCAATTCCTACGCCATGAGTGGAGACATCATGGAGAGCACGACCGCCGCTATCATCGCCGAGATCGAGCGCAGCCCGTGGACCGGCATACCGGCGAAGACCATCTTCTTCGGAGGCGGTACGCCCACATTCATCCCGCCAGAGCAACTCGTGCGGATTCTGGAAGCGGTGGTTCGGGCCCATCCGCCGGTCACTGACGCAGAAATCACGAGCGAGGCGAATCCTGGCACTGTCGACATGGCGAAGTTCCGGAGGATGCGCGAGGCTGGGTTCAACCGGATCAGCCTCGGTGCCCAGAGCTTCAAGGATGACGACCTGCTGCGGCTGGGCAGGGTCCACCGTTCGGGGGAGATCGAGCAAGCGTTTGGCGCGGCTCGGGATGCAGGTTTCGAGAATATTAACCTCGACCTGATGTTTGCGCTTCCTGGCCAAAGCAGCCGTGCATGGCATGAGAATCTGCGGCGGGTGATCGAACTCCGACCGGAACATTTGAGCCTTTACTGCCTCACACTGGAGCCAAACACGCCTTTCTACAAGCAGCATCTTCACGGCCAGCTGGTCCTGCCCGACGATGAGGCTCAGGTTGCTATGTATGAGGATGCCGTTGTCTTCGCCCAGTCTGCGGGCTACCTTCAGTACGAGATCAGCAACTTCGCCCAACCGGGTTTCGAGTGCCGCCACAACCTTTGCTACTGGCGGGGCGAAGACTATGCGGGCTATGGGCCGGGGGCGGTGGGCTGTATGACCAACTTCTCCGATTCATCAAACCTCGCACGCCATCGTTACACCAACCTCAAGCACCCAGAGAGATACTGCGCCGCCATCGCAGCAAACGAAGAAGTGGCTTTCGAATCGGAATCGCTAACTGAGGCCAACGCAAGAATGGAGCAAATCATGCTCGGCATCCGGCTCAATGAGGGACTTTGTCTCGCGGGCATGGAGATCGAAGCCAAGGCCATGGACCGAGTCGTGCGGCGCGGCTGGGTAAGCACCTCTGGCGGCCGCGCGAAACTAACACCCGAGGGCAGGCATTTCTGCTCCGAGGTCGCCTTGGAGTTCATCTAAGCATCATTTCAAACAGATCTTTGGGGATTAAATCGCTGGGGCGCATAGATGGCCGTTTACTCGGCTCTCCCTTCCTCTCCCCCTATCTGTCTCCACGTTAAACACCCGCTCACCCGGGCGTCTCCATGCGAGCCAGCACAGCCCAGCGCGAGGGATCATAGAGCGCTGCAAACGTGGGCTTGAGTGCGGGAGACCACACGAGCACTCCGGCGGCCACCTTCCGAACGCGAGCCGAAGCAGGAATCTTCACCTCAGCGCCCGTCTCCGAATTGCGCAGCCAAGGACCGCCGCGTCGCCGAAGCACGAACAGCAACGGCTCCTCCTGGTCCAACAGTTCTGCCGTCCCACGTGTTTCGAAGAGATCGCGGCGGAACCCGTTCGCCAGGTCTACTCTTCCAACCCTCGTCGTTCCATACGTGGTCGGCTCCTGAAAAAGGCCGAGTCGGTGGTTCAGAGCATCGTAGCGAGTTAGGCTTTGACCCAGCATAACGGAGGTGAAGACGGTGCTCTCGGGGTCGTAACGTGCGACTCCCCATCCCCCGCCCATTCTCGCGACGATGGCGAGCTGGTTTCCAAGGATCAAAAGCTTGTCGTCCACAGGCGCTTTAGCCAGAGACAATCCATCGAATCTCCCCAAGAGCTTCGGTGCAGGCATCTCTTCCTCGAAATCAACCTCAACCAGCGCCTCCAGCCATGGCCTGCCTGCGCGATCTGTCCATCTTGCTAGAAGATAGACCTTCGTTCCGATCCTCTTGGCTCCCGCTATCGCCGAGGCATCTCGCTTTCTTGTTCCCGTTTTGATGAGCCGCGCAGTGGCGATAATCTCCTCACGCGAAAACAGGCGGGGCGAGACGGGAATAGCCGCAAGCCGGGTGCTTCGAACACGCTTTCCTGAGCGAATGGTCAACCCTCTCTTCGAATCCCACACGGCCCATTTGTCGTCCTTCCGGAAAGACCAAACCATCCGGGCAGGTGGAAGATTTTCCCTCAATGGAACGACCTCTTTTTGGCCGTCTACTTGAATCACGAGCGCCTTGCCGTTAAACTTGAGGCTTGGAGCTGCAACTTGAGCAATCAGAGTCAATCCGAGTAGCGCCACCGTCATTTTTTTGATACCGCCCAGAGGAACCTGAAGTGTACTGCCGAGACTGCGCCCGATACGATTTAGACGCCCGAAAGTGCAAGGACGGCAAGGTCAATCCACAGCGATGGGAAACCGCCGTCGAAGTGGCGAATATCCTCGGGCTGCGCTCCATCTGCGTGTTCAACGACCACCGCGAAAGGCTCGTGCAGGCGCGAACCAATGCTCAGGAGCTTGTTCGGCGACCGAGGCGTTGAAAGGCACCTACGCTGCCGACGAGGCGGCCACGAGAGCAATCGGCGCGGAGTTCGTCCGAGGCCTTCGTGTAGGCGAAGTGGTGTTCCTGCACGGTGAGCTGGGCGCGGGCAAGACCACGCTCGTTCGCGGCATGCTGGAGGAACTTGGCGTCCGAGATGCGGTGCGATCTCCCACTTTCAATTTGGTCCAGGTTTTCGACACCGACCCTCCCGTAATGCATGCGGACCTGTACCGGGTGGCTTCCCATGCGGGCATTGGCCTCGAAGATTATCTGGAGACCCATCTTTGCCTGATCGAATGGCCCGAGCGCGCAGTCGGCCTCATCGAAACTTCGCAGGCCCGGCATGTGGTGATTGAGTTTGAGGGACCGGGCCGCCGGATATCCATCACCAAGGCTACTTAATCGCGGCCGGCGAAATCAGCCAGCTTTCGACCGCCTTGCCCACTTGCCCGAGCGAATCTGCCGAGGAGTTCTCGGGAGTGTCGGTGATCGTATGCCAGTTGCCTAGATTCTCGAAGTCAATGAGGTCCATCGTTGGAATGCCGGCTCCGATAAGAGCCAGATGGTCATCGGAAATACTCTGGCCGTATTCGTTGGGGAATGTCCTTCCAAAACCGCCAAGCTGAGCGGCACGATAAAATGCTCGCACCCGCTCCGGCATGGAGGCGAACCCGTTCATCTCAATGGCGATCCGGGCGTTCTTGCTGCCAACCATGTCGAGCAGGATGCCGTAATCAGGCTTCGGCGTAGGGAGGTTTTTTGCAAAATGGACGGCGCCGAGAAACATCTCGTCGGTTTCCGGTCCAAGGTCTTCTCCGTCGGTCATCAGATACAGAATGCCGAGATCGGGGTTGCGATCCTTCATGACGCGCATGAGCTCCAAGAGGACGGCGACTCCGCTTGCGCCGTCATTCGCGCCGAGCACCGGCTTGGACCGATTCGCCGGATTGGGATCCTCATTTGCATAAGGCCTCGAGTCCCAATGCGCCAGCAAAACGATATTCTTTTTACCCTTGCCCCAATTCTGCTCGCCGATGATATTCCACATCTTCACTTCTTTGCCGGTCTTGGACCACTTGTGCGAGAACTCCTGCAGGCGGACGTTCTGCGTGTTCTTGCGCATTTCGTCGGCGATCCAATCTCGTGTCTTTATGTGCGCGTCTGTGCCCGGAACCCTTGGGCCGAAATCGCACTGCTTGACAAGGTGCGCCCATGCGTTCTTCTGGTCGAATTGAAGCTTGGGTGGGACCTTCGCGGCTTGCCCGCTGCCATGGGCCGCCCTTAGTGGGATACACGCGGCGAGGATCAGCCCAGCTACTAAAGCGCCGACCAGCGTGGTGATGTTTCGGCGAACTTTTTGCCCTTGAGCATGCCTTCTACCGTTAGGGGCGAGGTTTTTACGATCTTCGATTTGTCCCATATTTTGAAGTACCCGAGGCCGCCACGGCCAAGTGTGTTCGGCATGGCGACGACGTATTGTTTCTCGTCGTCGAGCCTCGCCGAGCCTGCCATGACGCTCATAATGCGCTGCCCGGCGGCAGCGGACTTGGAGAAGGTTACTTCAAAGCCGGAGATCTGAAGGAAGCTCGAATTCGGCTGAGGATAGAGCGAAACGGACCGCTCGAATGCCTGCCGAATCTGCGATCCCTTAAGCTGAACCAGCACAACCTCATCGGTCGGATACTGAATCAGGCTCGCCAGGTTATCGCTCTTATAGGACTCCCTTACAAGGCCGGCCGCCAAGAATGCGCCATCCGCCCCCGTCTGCTCGCGCAAGACATCGGCCGCCGCCTGCGACGGAAGATGCGCCTCGGTGCCTGGCCCTTCGCTCATCGCGAAAGCCCATGCGCCAGCCAGCGCGATGACAGTCGCGCCCAATGCCCGGTTAAGCAGCTTCATTCTTCGTTTGCGGCTATGCACTATGATTGACTACCGTCCTTATCCTACGTTTCGGCGGTTCTTTGCAATCCCTTAGGGGGACGCAATTCGATAGATGGTACGTTCTTTACAAACAAGGTGTTAATTGAACTCAGCAAGGTTTGACTTCGTTGTGGTGGGGAGCGGGCTCGCCGGGCTCACATTTGCCCTAAAAGCCGCCGAGCATGGAACGGTGGCCGTGATCACGAAAGCCGACGTGTCCGAATCCAACACTAACTATGCCCAGGGAGGCATCGCGGCCGCGGTTGGCGAGGCAGATTCGTGGCAGCTCCATGAAGCGGATACCTTGGCTGCTGGCGCGGGACTATCCGATCCTGCGGCGGTGCGGTTTCTAGTCCAGCAGGCTCCGGATGCCATCGCCTGGCTCGAATCCCTCGGTGCGCGCTTCGACCGATCCCCCGACGTCCGGGGCCTGGCTCTTGGCAGAGAGGGTGGCCACAGTCGCAATCGAATCGTTCATGCGAGCGACCGGACGGGAGCTGAGATAGAGAGGGCGGTTGTCAAGGCGGTAAAGGCAAATCCAGCGATCACGATCCATGACCATGCGTTCGTCTATCGGCTGGTTCGGGGCAGTCGCTATTGGGGAACGGCCGCCATGATAGAGGGAGTCGGTGGTCGCATTTTCGAGTCGCGTGCTATAGCGATCGCTACAGGAGGTTGCGGAAAGGTTTACCAGCATACGACCAATCCATCAGTAGCCACCGGCGACGGACTGTGCCTTGCCACCGAAATAGGTGCGGAAATTCGGGACATGGAGTTTATGCAGTTCCACCCGACGACGCTCTATCATCCGCAATTCAGGAGCTTTTTGATCTCAGAAGCTGTGCGTGGGGCAGGCGCAACATTGAGAAATCACCTGGGCGAGCGCTTCATGTACGGCTACAACTCCGCGCTGGAGCTCGCACCGCGAGACATTGTAGCGCGCGCTATAGACACCGAAATCAAACGGCTCGGGACCTGGTGCGTTTATCTCGATGCGGCCCACTTGCCTCGCGCTCAGCTCCAAGAGGAGTTCCCGACTATCTATGACACGCTTGCCTCGATCGGGGTCGAACTCCATAAGCAGTGGATCCCCGTGGTACCCGCGCAGCACTATTCCTGCGGCGGGATCGCCACCGACCTCGCAGGCAAAACCTCGATTTCCGGACTCTACGCGGTGGGTGAAGTGGCTTCAAGCGGCGTTCATGGCGCAAATAGGCTTGCCAGCAATAGCCTTCTTGAAGCGGTCGTTTTTGGAACCGCCGCCGCAAAACATGCCGCGAACTCGCCCTCCGGCCCCCAGGAGAAGCTTTTGCAGCCAGAACTGCCTGCGTCCATCGCGGAAAACTCTGCGATAAGGATCCGTCGCGCCCTTCAAAAGACCATGACCGACCATGCGGGAATCGTGCGGACCTTCGACGGCCTCGCGTACGCTCGGGAGCAGATTGCTGAGCTTCGAGCGGAGTTCAATTCTCTTCCCGCCGCCCCGTTCTCCGCGTACAGCTTGGAAACTCGCAACCTGCTGACGGTTGCAGCACTGATTGTCGAGGGCGCGCAGGAGAGAAAAGCGAACGTGGGCCTCCACTACAATTCCGATCTTGTCACTTCACGATCTCGGAATAGCGCGGCAAAGCATTGAGGTGAGGGAGTCGCGTATGCCACGGCTGGCGCGCGACCAGGATGGTGGCAGCGCCCGCTTGGCTCGGCTTGATCCGAATCAGAACAAAGCCAAGGGCCTGGGATAGGCCGATCGATGCGACATTTGCGCCGGGTTTAACCTCGATGGCCACAGAGGAAGCCATGATCAAGACCCTTTGGGCGGTGTCGCTGGCGTCGATTGAGAGTTCCAAGCCCTCCGGTGTTTCCTTCGTTCGCACCCCGACGGGGCTGTACAACCGCATCTCGCTCGAAAGAGCCGTCAGATAGGGGTCGACGATCGGCTGAAAGCTGAATATCGCCCGACGCAATTCGAGGAGCGGCTCGATCAACTCAGTCCGCTCGTCTTTGCGCGTCATGCGGGCCCGCCACATGAGAAGTCCGCGATCAGCTGCCAGTCCCGCTTCGCTCATGGCGGCTTCGAGTCTGCGCTGGGGCTCTGGGCACAATGCTCCGGCAACGGCGGCAAGCGCAGTCGCCCGCCGCGATTTGACCGGATCGGTGGACCACACCTTCCAGGTCAGCCAGTCCCTGCGCCAAGTCAACGATGTGAGCAGCGAATTGGAATCGGACGTCCCCTTTTCCGCAGTGCCAATCGATTGCATAAGAAGCGCATAGGCGGCGGCACTCTCAATTCCCTCGCCGTCGGGCTGGTAAGGCAACTGCTGTTGAGTGGCTGGCTCGACCGCGTACGCGGTTCCTGCCAGAAAAGCATCAATTGCCGCCTGCGCCCCCTGAGCCAGGCTCGCATTTGAAGACGCGATGAGGTTACCGAAGGCCGTTTCGACGATGCCCGCGATTTCGGACGAGGGCTTGGCCGGCAGCGGCAGTTCTTCGCCATTGATGAGGGCTCGTCCGGTTGGCAATCGCTTGATTGGAAATCGCACCTTTAGATCGGCCGTCTCGCAGATCCACAGAGGCCCCAGACCCTCGAGGTCATCAAACACGCGCCGCGACGGGCTGAGAATCTTGAGCCCATAGCCCCCTAACGCACTCAGGATGGCTGCCGGCGGAATCAGTGCACCCGGTTTGTCAAATTTCCATGTAGCCGTGAGGCCCGCAGGGTCCTCTGCAATCTCGACCCCAAGCAGAAGTGGAGGGATCTGCGTCCAAGCCTCTATCTGCTTCTTCGCCTGCTGGACTAAACTGCCTAGATCGCCGGCGGTGTTCGTCGGCATTGCCTTTAGACCGAATGGCAGGGTGATTCGAATCCAGCCCTTGTAGCTGAGTCGGAGCCGCCACGCACCCACCTGACCCTCGATGATCGCGCTACCTGGTCCATCCAGAAACGCCAAGAGAACAGGGGGCTGGGAATCTCTAAAGCTGATTGCCAGCCAATTTGAGGCCGGCGTCATCACGCCGCTTTCTACGCTCCCCTCTACCCAAGTGAGAATTGGGCTCGATCCCGAATTCAGCTCCAAGACAGTGTCGCTGGTGAGATAGAGCGAAAATCCCTGTGACAGCAGGTCAACGCGAAGCTTTTGGGGGAACCCTGGCTCGTCGCTCACAAAGATCGTTTGGCTGAGATCGCTCGTTGCCACGGGCTTCCATTTATCGGCAGCCCTCGGAAACCGGAATGTATCGGCGCCGGGATAGCTGGCTTTAAAGCCTTCCTTGTTCACGAGGAAGCCCGGAACAGGCAGGCCCCCATAACCAAATCGTCCGAACGCATCGGGACGCGCAATCGCGCCGCAAAGAAGCGCAAGCAGGATGCTAGTTAAACGAAGCGCCAAGAACCTGAACCCCAAATCTCTTCGTGCGGGCATTGTACATGAGTCCAAAGTCGCGCCACCCGAAGGTGTAGACCAGGCCAATAGTGTAGTCCGCAAACTTTTCGGTCAGATACTGGTCGAATGTATAGCTATATGCCAGGCGCCAGACGTTGCTGAATCTGTACGTGGCGTCGACGAAGTAGGTCGCACGTTGCGCGTCCAGGCTCTTGCTGGCGAATACGTTCAGGTTCACCTTGCCCGTATAGTAGGAGCCTTGCGCGCTCAGTCTCTGCTTGCCGCCAAAGCTGTTGGTGTACTTGTCGTCCATGTAATCGTAGGTGAGCAGGAGCGATGCATCTTTGGACGCCCGATAGCTCAGGTTTGTCGATCCGTGAATGGTCAAGCCCCGGCTCGTGTTGTGCCCGCTTAAATGGCTGACGGATAGCGAGGCGTTCAGCGAGCTGTTCCGATCGAGCGTGAGGGGAAGTAATTGCATCCTTGCCCTCGGGCCATATGCCGTCTGGGTGCTCGAAAATGTGGAGGATTGGGTTCCGCTATGGGACGCGACCATTCCATAGTAAAGTCGGAGCGGCAGGCTGCCGACCTTGGTGGGATCTTTTTCGGCGACCATCGAATACTGCTCGGAGTTGTAGGGCAACCCTCGCAATGTTCTCGAGGCGCTGCCAGACAAATTCAATTGATAGCCGTCCATCTGCCTGTTGATATTGCCTGAAGAGTAGAGGGTGCGCAGCGCGGTTATCTGCGACTGCGCGAAAAGAGTCGTGCGATTGTCGATCTTGTTATATTGGCGGGCGCTGATGCTCCAGTCGCTTCTCGCAAGTCCGCTGACGGTAAGGTTC
The DNA here is from genome assembly GCA_049276675.1 of Fimbriimonadaceae bacterium. Lineage (GTDB taxonomy): Bacteria > Armatimonadota > Fimbriimonadia > Fimbriimonadales > Fimbriimonadaceae > DATLGQ01. Next base: position 69,657 of record JBASWW010000071.1, on the reverse strand, counting down.
CCCTGGCTGTCATCGCCTCGATTCCAGTTCAGCTCGTAGTCCAAGTACGCGCCGCTGCTCACGTTGAAGCCACGGCCGTATCGTTCACCGGTTCGGAACCGCAATAGGCTCGTCTGGCCGGGTTTGAGCGAAAGATAGTGGGGGTAATTGATCGACAGCTGGTTGTTGTCAAGATTCAGAATCTGATCGGTAAGGAGGGGCGTTCCACCGATGAGATTAACTTGAAAGAGCGGCAGCTTGAGAACCTTCGCGTCGCCCATATAGATCTCAACTTTCTGGAATTGGATCTCTTTGTTGGGGAACGCGGTTGCCCGCTTGGCGGCAATCATGGTCGTCGAGTCGGTTAGATCCGTGAACTCGAATGTGTTCAAGGGAAGCTGATCATAGAAGGGCTGGACTCCGCCTGAATTGATCGCGACCATGCCGAAGCGAGTACGCTCCGCCCCAGTTTCAACCATGCGGAACGCGGTCCCTAGCGGCGCAATCGTCAATTCCGGAACGTTATGTGCGGTTGTGCCGAATCCTCTTCGGCGGTTCAGGGTGAAGTAAAGCTCTTCGAAATCGCGTTCGACGGTGCCCATCCGCAGTCGCGCTTTGCGCGCCCGCAGCTCATAGGTCTGGACGTTGATCTGAATATCGTCCGCTTCGATCTCGATTTCACGGTACCGGACGCTCACGCCCTTTTGGGGTCCGGCAGCGCCGATTATCCTCTGATCCATGCTATACATCATATAGTCGGGCGCCACAACTTCGATGTACTCGTTGGCCGAGGACAGAAGCGAGCGGTCGCTGACTAGCTCCAGTTCCACGCTCGTGGTCACGTTGAAAGCAAATGCGCTCGCGGTGATCTTGGCCGTCCCTGCAATGCTGCCCGGCACAAAGACAGCGCGGGCAAAGCCGTTCGCGGTCGCGACGACATTCTCTCGGAAAGTACCGGCAGTCGCCTCGAAGATGACCTGCGTGCCATCCGGGACGGGCTTGCCATTCGAATCGCGAACCTCGGCCGTCACGGTGACCGAGCTGCCCGCATCGGCGACAGCCATGGAAGGAAATGTGGTGAGCCGCAAGGTTCCTGAGGACGAAAATGCGAAGCCCAAGCAAGCCAAAAAGAGCGAACCAACGATTAGCTTTACTAGTTTCATGGAGCCTACTTTTTAGACGCCCCTAACGTTCCTCATCGTGCGTTCTTAAAGTGTAAAGGCCAGCTCTCGCCGGCCCTTACACATCTACCCATTCTCGTCTTTAGCGAATGACGTTCACGGGCACCGTCTTTCGCACTAGCTGGCCGTCTTCGGTCTCAACGACGATCTCGATCTTATAAACGCCAGGAGCCACGGAGCGGCCCGCACTGTCGCGCGTCCCCCAAGTCACCTGGTTCTGGCCCTGCGAATCGGCTCGTCCCCGTGCCGCTACGTAGACCTCCTTTCCAGCGCCCGAGAGCACTCGAACGGTGGTCGTAGCCGGCCCTGAAAGGGTGTAGCTGATCGTGAATCCGCTGCCGGGCGCTCTGCCGCCGCCGCCGACCGCTATGTTCGTGATCGTGGCAGAGGATGAGCCGCCTGGCTCGACCTGAACCTTGAACTCGCGAACGCCTGGCTCCTGCATGACAAACGTGTATCCCGAGGTTCGGCGCATGTCGCGCGACTGGTTGTTCGTCATGTCGACGAGCTTCAGCCTAGTGCCGCGCGGCACCGTGGTTGCGTTCGGCCAAGTGAGGGTCACCGGACCGGCCTCCTTCGCATCAACGAACACCGACCACTCTTTCCGGCCTCTCGCATCGAGCATGGACTGAGCTAGCCGCACCGGCTTGCCGTCAATCAGCCCGCCGATCGTGACGTTTACCATCTGGGTCGGCCCCATCGGCGCATCGAGGGTGCGAAGAGACTTGGCGGAAGCCGCATCCTTTGCCTGCCCCACATAGTTCCAGTCGTCCACCGAGCTTGTGCTGTTCGCGACGAGCTGAACTCGCCACTGGCTGTCCGATTGCTGCCAGCGCGCCCGGTTCGATCCCGGAAGGAACGGCTCGAAGATTGCCGGCCAAGAAATCGTCAGCTCGTGCACCGTGTTCAAGTAGATCCAGTAGCCCGTATTCGGCTGAAGCAGCGCGTCGTTGCCCTGAATGAACTTATAGGACTGGGTGTTGATATCCCAATAGGCGAGATAGCCTTCGATGAAGCCCAGCTGGACGAGCTCGGCCCACCGGAATGCCTCCTGATTGTTCGCCCCTGAAATTCCCACGATCTGCCCAAGCGGGAAGGCGTAAGGATAAGGATTGCCGATCAGGTTCCAGCCTTGCTTGATCTGGGTGAGCGGAGCGCCGTTTGCAATATCGCCCGGAACTTGCGGGTTGCCGGCGAGCTGTCGATAGCCATAGTCCACAGGAGCGATGATCCACGTTCCAACCGCGCGCTGTGCGCTGGTCGAGACCACGTAACCCTGTTGGGTCGCGTTCCAGTCGAATGCCTGGAAGTCCTGGGGCTGCTGCATCGCCAAGATGGTTTCCCACGACGTATCGCCATAAATCCAGGGGGTGGTTATCAGATTTGCGCCCTGTGCAATCCGAAGCTTTGGTGTCGCCGAGACCTGGATGGTGCCCGTCATAACCTTCTCGGGCGTGAACGGCGGATTGTTCGGCACCGAAAGCGAGTCTACGGTGATGCGATAGGCAAGGGCGCCAAATTGCTCGCCATCTGCCCGCACACGGTAATCGACTGATCGAATCTCATACGGCGGCACGGTACCAATCAGCCGCTCAGCGGTTTCGCCCGGCTCGAGCGTCAGTCCGGTCGGCAAGATAATCTTTACCTTGGTGTCCTGAAGAGGAATCTCCTCATTGACGGTCGTATAGGCGCGGATATTGTCGACGTAAACGCGGATCGTGAACGGATTCGGGGTGAGTCCATTGGCTCCTTGGTTGTCGACACTGAGAAGCTTGGGCGCATCGAGAATCACCGCGTAGGGCTTGGCATAGTTGCCTTCGCTCCAGGTGCTTCGCATCCAGTGAATGATCTCACGCGTACCCTGGGGTGCGGTGTTAACCTCCGCAAACTTTAGGATGAAGGCGGGATCGTCAAGGAAGAACAGGTCCTCGACCGTGAAGTCGGGGAATGTCTGGTCGCCCTGTGGCCCCAGCATAAAGATATTGTTGCCAAGAGCGAATTCGCTGGCCTCCGTAGCGTCACTCTGCCCATTGGAGTCGGTCGTAGCGACCGTGGCCCCGGTTTCAACGCGCAATCCATATGCGGTGGTCTGGCCGAACATGAAATCCACCACTGGCGGGAATCGGTTCACGTCGAGAGCCCGAATGTATCGCTGGTCCGTCCTTACAGGCTTCTCGCCATTGCGCGGATAGACATAGCCATTCTTGCCACCAGCAATGCTGCGTGCTCCGGAGAACCGCTCGCCAGTGGCATCAGAGAACTGCCCGACCATCCCGGTCCAAGCGCCGTACCACAAGCCCAGCGCGGCGGTTTCTGTTCCTAGATTCGTCAGCCGCCATCGCAGGCGAGCGGCATCGCCCACCACATCCATTCGCAGCGCAACATAGGTGTTGTCGTTGGTGGTTTCACCAACCAAATAGCGATCGCTCTCACCCACGAAAGCCAAATTCCAGCCATTCGCACCGTACAGGGTTCGTGTCCCGTCGCGAGTGCTCGTCGCATAGGACATCGCGCCAGAAACATCAAATAGCGCACCCGTCACATACGCGAGCAGGTCATCAAAGTTGGACTGGATCGAGCCATCAATTCCCGAAAGAAAGCCGAGGCGGCCTCTTGCGTTCATCGTGACTGCGGGATCGTAGCAGGGCCCGTCCTGGCTTCCCCAAGTGACCGTGCCCCTGATGCCCAAACTTGCGAGGAGCAGATCGTTGCCGATCACATTTGCTCCGAAATCGATACTATACGCGGGAGGGGGCGGGAGCGGATCGTCGGGATGACACCATCCATCGGACCAGCCCTGGCCAAGCGCGACCGTGGCCGTAGCGCCGGCGCATCCAACTACCCCAAGGGCTCTGAAAAGTGCAGATTTCATAGAAGTATTCCTGACGATGCTAAATCTCATTATTGAGGACGTCCGCTATTCCCCCGGCGTTCGATGCTAAGCCGGGGGAATTATCGAGGTTACGGAGGCGGAGGAGGACCGCCCGGCCTCGTGAACCTTCGCGGGGAGCTGAAGATGTAACGTTGGCCACTCGAATCCGGCAAAGGCCCCGGATTGTCCGCAACATTGCGGGCGCCAACCCTCCACCACAGTTCATTAGCTCCTGGGAATATCGTGCTCACGTCCACAATGGCCGTGCTCAAGGTCCCCAGGTCGTTTCGGGTCAGGGTTGCAACCGTAACCGTCGATCCCTTGGGGAAGGTCGGTGTGGTAGCGATCTGAACCACGTATAGCACCGTCGACGGGAATGCTGGATTCACCACCGACTGGAAGCTAAACGGCGTCGGCGTTGAAATCACCGCATTGGGAGCCGGCGAAACCAACGTAGGTCTGTTGTACGGGGTCGCAAGGCCCCGAGCAGCTGTCTTGAGCGAAGCGAAGTAGCAATCCTGCGTTCCCGTCGTTCCGCCGGTCGTGGTTGTTCCACCGGTGGTTGTTCCACCTGTAGAGAGATTTGTGCCCGTCGTTCCCGTCGTTCCGGTCGTTCCGGTCGTTCCAGTAGTTCCAGTCGTTCCAGTCGTTCCGGTACCACCGCCACCGGTGGGCAGATCGATCGAATTGACCTTGTAGAGCAACTGAACTTGATACTGATAGGGTCTGCCTGGCGTAACACCAGGTCGGGCCAGAGCGTCTTCACGACTGTCCCCAACACATTCAGTGCCTCCGGTCGGAGCACCTTGCCAGCTGACATCCCTTGCTTCCGTTGTGTCTATGGCGGTCACCCGATCGCCAGAGACGGCAAGAACCGGGGTGTCAATGACGTCGTCCCGCCAAATCTGCCACTGGACGCGCTGCTGCGCACCCTTTGCGAACAGATCCGGGCTCCAGCTCAGATGAACTGCCGGCACACCCGACTCGTTCGGATAGAGCGTAGCCTGGGCGTTCACATCATGGGCCAAAGTTCCGCTGGACCCGCGGCCGCCCCCGAACAAGATCGCGGCAATGCCAATGAGAACGGCGATGGAGCCAATGCCAGCGCCCCCACGTGCCCGTCGTGCTCCCGGCTTCGCGTTCGGCGTGCCGCCAGGAGAGCCCCAAACCCCCCCGCCTGCCTTGGGAACAGGCACCGGGAAGATCGCCCGAACCTTGTCCCCAGGCTGTGTGCCAAGGATTTGTTTAGTGATTCGAATGTTCGAGCTATCGGGATCGGTGTCGACCACAACCGCGGTCGCAACCTGCTGACGTCCCCGAAGGACGACAACTTCCTGCCCGACCTTGAAGCCGGTTCGCTCGCCCTGATTGATCAGAGCTTCCTGGCCGACGGTATTCAAAACCGTCCCCGTCGGAAGGATCTGGCTATTGATTGTCAGAACGGCTTGCGCTGCTGCCGACGAAAGAGCCTCGTTGATAAGCGTCTCATCCGACACGTCGCCGGCACGCGTCGTCGATTGACCCTGTACAAGGGCGCCATTCGCGGGCAACCCCGACGCAACGTCGGTGACGATCACCTGCAGGACGACCTCGCCGCTCTTTCCGCCTCCACTCTGAGATACACGCCAGTCGACCACCGCGCCGGTTACCACAGAAGTTGCTCGAACCTCTTGGCCCAGACGCAGCATGTCCGTCTTCGTGCGGAGTGGCGGAACCTGGCCAAGATCGGTCATCGACCGCTGGATCGTCTCCTGCGGCACGGTGTCAACCTTGGCTGCTTTCGCCAACTCGTTATGGACTGCCTCAGCAGCAGCCTTTCCAAAGTTTGCCCCACCTTTCTTGCTCTGGTTTTCGAACTCCAGCACGGCCCACGACTGCAAAGTCGTAAGCTGAGCCTCGGCCCTATTCGCAAGCGCGAGAGATAGGTACGGCAAAACAAGGGCGACAGCCATGAAATGCATCACGGCGCGCCCGGGCAAAGATGTAATGAACCGCCTCACAATAGCGAGTCCTCCTTGTCAGTCCTCATAATCCAAAGTCCATGCGCAACCCGACAACATTCAACCGGGCGCCGCATGAGTATGGACGCTCCTTGGCCGAAATGTCTCGCAGTCCGCAACCAAAACCTATTCTTATTCATAAAAGCCGCACAGGTCAGCTGTGCTTGTCGTGACCTAGGCGCCCTACCTGCTAAGAAAACTGGGAGAGTATAGCACGATCCCGTTTACGTTGCAAGAGCCGCAAGCTCAACTGAGAGAGCCGCCGCCACAGATGCCTTGACGGTATCTTCACCAGCGTTAGTTCGGATCACTTGATTCGCATATTTCGTTTTCACTTCCGTGGGAATCTGAATCTGGACCAGCCTGCCAGCCTCTTCCTCATCACCAAGCCGAGCAATCAATCGGCGCATCTGCTCCGTGCCGCCGCAGGTCACCACCCAAATGCTGTCGAACCGTCCCTGAAGGCAGGTCTCCAGCAGAAGAGGCACCTCTGTAAACTCTGATATACCCGACAATATAATGTTTGCTATATGAGGATGAAGTAGCCTGTTTAGGCCTAGCCTGAGTTCGGGCTGTGCGAGAATCGCATTTCTCGCCGACTCGCGCGACACGGGCACTTCAATACCCAGCAAGCCCGCTAGTTGCTGCTGGATATAACTATCACTATAGAGGTCCTCGGCTACTCGATCGCTCGACAATGTTGAGTGGCCCATTGACGCGAGGTATCCCAAGACGGTGCTTTTTCCCTCGGCGATCCCGCCCGTGATCGCGACTCTCATTTTGTCCTGCCTGTCTGTGCAAAGCAAACAAAAAACGGGGCAGAGTCGCCACTCGGCTCTGACCCGCTGCGAGTCCGAAATAAGAACGGATTACTTCTCTTCGGGCGAATCGCCATCGTCGGATTTGGGCTCGGGGGCTGGTTCTGCCTTGGCTTCCTCCGAAGCCGCTTCATCAGGCCGCTCAAGTTCCTCTTCCTCTTCATCGCGACCCAGAAATCCCTTGAGCATGCCCAGGCGCTCTCCGATCGTCGCACCGCCAGTCGCAAACCCACGCCTGCCAACGACTTCCTCGAACTCTTCTTCTTCGTGCCTGCCGCCGCGACCCTTCTTCTTGACCTTTTTGCCGCGCTTGTCGCCGAGCCCTCGGTCATCGTCATAAGATGGCGCTGCCTGTCCAGGTCCCGCCCCCGCACGCTGCGGCTCCGAGCCGCCTCCTAGTGCGCGCATCGAGAGAACCATGCGCCGCTCATCGGGCCGAAGGTCGATGATTTGCGCCTCGACTTCCTGCCCTTCTTCCACCGCGTCCTGCGGCCTTCGAATACGTCGAACCGACATCTCACTGGCCGGCATGAAGGCCTCTGCCCCTTCGGGTAGCTTGATAAATGCGCCGCTTAGAACGATCCGGCCGATGGTGCACGTGATCTTCTGGCCGACTGTGTATTGCTCTTTTATCAGATTCCAAGGATCAGGAAGCACCTGGCGATGGCCCAAGCTGATCTTGCCAGCGGCGGGATCGAGCCGCAAGACCATGACCTTGATTTTCTGGCCCTCGCGGAACATCTCTTTCGGATGGCTGATCCTGGCCCAGCTCATTTCGCTGATGTGTAGCAGCCCATCGACTCCGCCGAGGTCGACGAATGCGCCGTATTCAGTCAACCTTCGAATCGAGCCGTCGACAATGTCGCCGGGCGCGACGTTTGTAAAGATGTCCTCTTTTGCCTTAGCACGCTGGTCTTCCGCAGCCTGCCGATTGGAGAGAACGACTTTTTTCTTATCCCGGTCGATCTCGATGATCTTGAGCTGCATCGGCTGGCCGACATATTTTTCGATATTTCGAAGCTTGCCGCTGCCCACGTGGGTTGCTGGCACGAACCCCCGGACGCCGATATCAACCACGAGGCCGCCCTTTACCCGGTCGATAACTTGAGCATTGATGAACTTGCCCTGCTCGAAAGATTGCTCGATGACATCCCAAGATGATTCGAAGTCGGCACGCTTTTTCGATACGATCGGGTTGCCCTCGCCACCCTCTGGGCGGAGCACGACGACGTTGATCTTGTCGCCAATCTGCACGTGGCCTAAAGCCGATTCGAGATTCAAATCGCTGAGCTCGCCGAGCGGCACAATCCCTTCCGACTTCGTTCCGAGATCGACGAATACCCGGTCGCGGTCCACTTGAATGACCGTCGCTTCGACCATGTCGCCACGAGAAAGTTTCTTGTATGAGCCTTCGAACCCAGGGTCCTCTCCAGCCTCCATCGCGTTCATCGCCGCTTCAAACAGGCCACGATCGTCTTGGCGCGATTCAGCCTCAGATCGAACCTCCACTGCCGCGACGGGCTCGGGCTCAGGCAACCGAGGATCCTGCCGTGGAAACGGGCTCGGCGGCTCGTCCTCGGCAACGGCTGCGGCGGCCGGCACTTCGTCCTCCGGTGCAGGCGTCCGAGGCTCTTCCGCCTCCGCTTCGGGTTGCTCCGGTGGCAGCGATTGGTCGTTGGAAGGCGGCTCTGCCGCCTCGATGGGTTCGGACGCCTGGGCTGCTTCCTCTTGCGGCCCTGGACCCGTTTCTTGGTCCGTTGGCGTCAGGCTCTCGTCGGTCGTCATAAATGATGTCTCTCGGTCACGCGGAAACGTGACCGCTTATACTACCAGATCGTAGGTTCGAGCCACGCTGCCCAACCATCCCTTAATGCTTCCAATCTCTTATCGAGGCGTAAAGATCTGCGAAGCGGCCCTGACATTCCCAATACTCGGTTCCTTGGGGATGGGTCACGCCCTGGAATCTAACTACGTCGGCGCAAGCGCTTTCAACGCTCGGCCAAAGCCCGATGCCCGCTCCTGCCAGGATTGCGGCTCCGTACGCCGGACCCTCGTCCACCTCGGGTATCACGCACGGCGAATCGAGCAAATCCGCCAGCATCTGCAACCAGAAAGGGCTCTTTGCCCCGCCACCCGTCACCCGTATCTCGCGAACCGCCGCCCCAAGCTTCGTCAGCTCGCGGTTGGCCTCCACGAGCCCAAAACTGATTCCCTCGAAAACGCTTCGAGCGAGGTGCGCGGGCCCATGTCCCAAAGTCAAACCCGCGAAAGCGGCCGTTGCCGCCGGATCGTTATGCGGGCAACGCTCCCCCGTGAGGTACGGCAGAAAAGTCAGGCCCTCACATCCCGGCGGGGCTCCTGCAGCGAGTTCAGCGACCTCATCATAGGACTTGCCGGGGTGGAACGTGTCCCGAAACCAACGCAACGCACCGCCGCACGCGAGCATGACCCCCATTGCGTGCCACTTTCCGTTTGCATGGCAAAAGGTATGCACCGAGCTATTTGGATCGTATAGCGGCTCATCGAGGGCGGTGAACACCACGCCGCTCGTTCCCAGACTCACGCTCAAGATGCCTTCTGCTACGGCTCCAGTGCCCACACCCGCCGCCGCCTGGTCGCCCCCTCCGCCTACGACCGGGATGCCGGCTTCGATACCACTCGTTGCGCGGGTCTGTCCTGTTGGTTCCTCGGACTCGAAAGTCGGCGGAAAGAGGCTCGGATCAAGCTCCAGCAAGCCCATCATTTCGCCCGACCAAGTTCGGTTTGGGACGTCCAGCAGTCCAACACCGCTCGCGTCGCTATGCTCGGTGGCTTTGACGCCGGTGAGCTTGAACCTTATAAAGTCTTTCGGCAGCAGCACACTCCTGAGTCGCTGGTAGCCGCTGAGCTCATGATTGCGCAGCCAAAGGATCTTGGGTAGCTGGAATCCGGTCAACGGCGGATTGCAGGTGATCTGCCGAACTTTGTCCCGGCCGACTGCTGCATCGATCTCCGCGCATTCTGCCGCGGTGCGCTGGTCGTTCCAGAGAATTGCGGGCCGGATAACCTCATCGCGCGCATCCAGGAAGACCGAGCCATGCATCTGGCCCGTGATCCCGATCGCATCAACTTGCCGCTCGCCGATGGCCTCGATACAGCGGCAAACGCCTTGCCACCAATCTTCGGGATTTTGCTCGGACCATAGGGGTCTCGGCGTCGAGATCGGGTATGCGGCGGACGATTGGCGCAGAACCCGCCCCGCCTCGTCGATCAGCAATGCCCTCGCCCCGGAAGTGCCCACATCAATGCCCAGCAGCTTGGCCATGTCCGGATTCTACTGCCGTGTAGACTCATTGGATGCGTCGGGCTGTCATCGATGTGGGGTCCAACTCCGTGCTGCTGGTCGTCGCGGAGCTGCGAGAGGGCGTTTGGATTCCCGTCATGGAAGCTAGCAGCGTGACGGGCCTTGGGGAAGGCACAAAAAAGACGGGCGTTTTATCCGAGGCTGGATTGGCCAAGACCTTGAAGGCCGTGCGCAAGTTCTATGACCGCGCGATCGAAGCGGGCGCGGATCGGCTTGTGGCCGCGGCGACGATGGCGGCGAGGATTGCCTCGAACACAGACGAGTTTCTAGCCCGCGCCCAATCGCAGAACACGCCGGTGACCGTGCTGTCGGGCGACGACGAGGCCGACCTGGGCTTTAAGAGTGTTGCCGAGGACCCGACCTTCGCCCATCGCACGCCGCTCTCGATAGTGGACGTTGGAGGTCAGAGCACGGAGATTGTGTTTTCGAGGCTTGCTGGGAAGAAAAGGGAGATCCGCTTTTCGCATAGTTTCCCCATCGGAACCCTGGCCTTGCGCAGCGGGGTCCTGCATGAAGAGTCTCCGAGCGTCGCCTCCCGGATGTTCGCGGTGCAGGAAATTGACGACGCGATCGCTCTGAATTGCCAGCCCGGGGAGGCTGGCCGTGTTGTAGCCCTCGGCGCGACGGCAACCAACCTCGTCACGATCCGCGAAGCGATGGCCGCATGGGAGCCACGGCGCGTACACGGGGCATTCCTGGACTATGAGGAAATTGGGCGCTCGGTTGGCTGGCTCTGCTCGATGACGGACAGCGAGCGAGCGGGTTTGGCGGGCATTGAGAAGGGGCGTGAAGGCACGATCCACATCGGGGCGCTGATCTTGGAGCGCTGCCTCTTTGCATTGAGCGTCGAGGGATGTCTTGTGAGCGTCCGCGGATGGAGACATGCCCTCTTGGGAGATGGCCGATGGTTCGGCGATGAAAAAGTGCGTGATTAGCGTTATCTTTAGGAATAATAAGCCATGCTGTCGCAGCTCACGCCGAACGAGCGCTTCGGTTACTTGGCGATAATGGTGATCGCCCTGTTCGGGCTGGGCTATGCGGGCCAGCGCTATCTCGAAAAGCCCGCGCCGATCGGCTTTGAGCAAAAGGCGATCGCGGTTGAAACAGCGACTGGCGGTGCAGCTAAGCCCGCCCCGATCTCCGGAAAGATCACCGTCCATGTGGCGGGAGCGGTGAAGCGGCCAGGTGTTCTGGAGCTCGAAGGCGACATCCGTGTGCAGGAGGCGATCGAGCTGGCGGGCGGGGCGGTCAATGCTGATCTAGACAATCTCAATCTCGCCGCGAAAGTGCTGGACGGAACCCAAATCTACGTCCCGGCCAAAGACTCCCCGGAAGCGCTCGAAAAAGTTGCTGAACCCTACCGAGGCGGCCCTTCTGCAAAAACCAACTATGCTTCGGGAGGCACGTCCAAGGGCGGATCGCGCTCGAGTGCCAAGCCTGCGCCGAGCTCCGTATCCTTGAACACCGCCTCCGCCTCCCAGCTCGAGCGACTCCCAGGCGTCGGTCCGGCCACCGCCGCAAAAATCCTCGACTACCGACGTTCACAGGGCGGGTTCACCTCCATTGATGAGCTTATGGCGGTCAAGGGAATCGGGCCGAAGAAGCTTGCCGCCATGCGGAAGTTTCTTAAGCTCTAGTCACTGCACGTCCAACTTGTAAACCAGGTAGTCGCCCGCAGGCCCGGCCTTGGCAAGCTCAAGCGTGTGCTGCGAGCGTTCTATGAAAGATTGGATCTCCGGAGTGATGCGCCCTTCCCGTGTAAAAACCCAAAGGGGCTTTGGCGCGGCAATCAGCTCCTTCACATCGGAAAGTGGATCTTCGCCCTCCCTTGGAGCTCGGGGCATCAGCACGTTGCTGTCCAGATAGAAGAGCATGGAGGGCAGCATCGTCTGCTGGATTTCCACCTTCCCCGTGCCAAGCGAGGCATCCGGGCGCGAGAGCCGAAACAGCGCGACCGGCCCTTTCTGATCGCGCATGAAGCGGGCCAGCTCGTGGGCTTCCGCTTGCGAGGCGGTGCCTGGGAACCACCCTCGATACCAAGCGAAGAGCCCCGCGTTCATGATCGCCGCGAGGACCACGACCCACGCGATCCCCCATTTCATCGAGACCTGTCTGAGTTTCGGTTGAGCGAGATAGTGGCCCAGGACGATCGCCAGAGGAGGCATCGCAGGGAGAATGTAATGAGGGAGCTTGGCCGCGCTGATTGTGAAGAGGAGCCAGACGACCAAGGCCCATCCAAGAAGAAATCTCAGGATCGGACGCTCTAGCGAGTCCCTCTTTGCCTCGCGAAATGATCGCTTCCACCAAAGCGACCAAGGCATGAAGCCAACGAGCAGAATGGCGGCATAGAATGCGAGCCCGAGCGCCCAGTTCATAGAGTGCGCCGCATCGCCTCCGGTGAATCGCTGAAGATTCTGCCTTATCAGGAATTCCTGGACAAAGCCGTCCGGCCGGGCGAGATAGACAGGCAAGTACCACAGGCTCAAGACGGCAAGCAGAATTCCCGTGCCGAGCAGCCAATACCCTCGAAACTTATGCCTGATCCATGGCTCCAAATAGTAGGTGAGCCCAGCCACAGCACCGAACAGCACCAGCGCGACCGGCCCCTTGGCGAGAACTGCGAACCCCAGACAGGCGGCCGTCACTAGCCTCCAGCGCCGATCTCCGAGCAAAGATTCATAGAAGGTCAGGAATGCCGCTGTAAGGAAGAGGGTCAGGGACGGATCGGCAAGCATCATCTGCCCCGCGGCCCCAAACAGGATGCTCCCGGATAGAATCAGAACCGCCCATTTCGCCGTGTCATCCGACAGCCGCCTCCGACAGAACCAGGCCACGACGGCCAGGGTTCCAAGGCTGCAAACGACGCTCGGCAGGCGCGGACCGACCACCTCGCCGAAGAGCATCAGGCTGGGCTTGGCAAGCCAGTAAAGGAGAATGGGCTTTTCGAACCAGGGCGAGCCGTTGTAAAAAGGGATGAGCCATTCGCCCCGGCGATTCATCTCGGCTGCGACCGCGCCGTAGTAGCCCTCGTCGAGGTCGGTGAGCCCGGTGAGCCAAAAGCCGAGGAACGGCAGCGCCGCAGCGAGACAGATCACTAGCCAAAGGACCTTGGTTTCTTCCTTCATGGCGGTTCGCCGGTTCGAGCCAACCGGCGCCTACGGAGCCAGTTGCGCCTCAGCCGCTTCGATGAGGATATGCAGTGCGAGCATGTGGAGCTCTTGGATTCGGTCGGATGTCTTGCCCGGAGCGTGGATGACGATGTCGCACAAAGCTCGCACCTCCCCACCCCCTTTGCCTAGAAGCCCGATCACTCTCGCTCCAGCCAGCCGAGCCGCCTTGGCCGCCTCGACGATACTGGGCGAATTGCCCGAGGTCGTGAGAATGAACAGGACATCGCCGGACTTGGCAAGTGCCTCGACCTGCCTGGAAAACACGAATTCGTAGCCGTAATCGTTCGCTACGCAGCTCATATGGGCGGGGTCGCTGAGGGCAATCGCAGGGTACGGGCGCCGGTCCAGGCGGAATCGGCCACTCCACTCCTCGGCGAAATGCATGGCGTCGCACATGCTTCCCCCATTGCCACAGGACAGGAGCTTTCCGCCCGAATGAAACGCCTTGACGATCTCGGCAACCGCGGACTCCATAGCCTCGAGCGTGTTGCGATCGGAGACGAAGTGCCGCAACATGTCTTCCGCTTCCGCAAGGGATTTCTCAATGATCTCGCCCACTGCCGCGAAGTGTACGACAAATCATCCCCGGCTGCGCCACGTGCTTTCGGGGCGGCAGGCTCGTCTCAGAAAGATGAGCGGGAGTCCCAAGCCCCGCGTTTTGGGAGCGGATGAATATGCAGAATTGTCCTCAATGCGGGCGGGAAAACGCCGCCACCGCGAAGTTTTGCGTCCATTGCGGTTCGGCGATGGCCGGCGCGCCGGCCCAGCCGGCCGCTCCGCAACAAGCCCCTCCAACTGGGCAGCCTGGATACGCCCAGGGCGGGTATCAAGCACCCTATAGGGCCCCAAGGCCGCCATTTATGGGCAATCTTCAAGACCACTGGATGTTTGTCCTAGTCCTGGTCATCGCCTTTATCGGCTCGATGTCCTTGGCCACGAACTGGACTCTGGGCCATGGCATGACCCGCTGGTATCAGACGGGCATACTCACCAACCAGGTCGTGCTCTTCCTCTTTAACCTGATCTTCTGTGGAGCAGGATTGATCGGCGTGGCAGGCACCATCGGCCTCTGGAGATTCCTCGACTGGGGCCGAATGTTCACGATGATCGGGATGCTGGGAGTCGCGGGCGAGGGCTTGATGACGCTCATCGGCGGAGGCTCGGCGGGAAGCAGGCTTGCAGGCGCAGAGGTCGCAACCGTCGTGCTGGAGGGCCTCATAAAGATGGCCTTGGCGGGACTGGTCGTCGCCTATCTCTACAGCCACGACATCTCATCCCGAACAAGGCCCCCGCAAGGCTAGACTGAGTCCGACAGGAATGCCGGACCTACCTAAACAGTTCCGTGAAGAACACCTTCATGTGTTCCCACGAGCGCTTGTCCGCGAGCGGATGATAGGCCGAACCCTTTGAAGGATCGTTTCCCGCGCTCGGCTCCGTGAAGCTGTGCACCGCGCCGCTGTAGGCGATCAAAGTGTAATCGACCTTTGCATCGCGCATCTCCTTTTCGAAGCCGGCAACCTCCGCCGGGGGAACACCCGGATCGTCTGCGCCGTGGCACACCAATATCTTCGCCTTGATGTTCTTGGCGTCAGCGGGAGTAGGGCTTGAGAGGCCGCCATGGAAGCTCACCACGCCCTTGACATCTGCACCGGCTCTCGCCAGTTCAAGCACGGTTGTGCCGCCAAAACAATAGCCGATTGCGGCAATCTTCGAGGTATCCACGAGAGGACTCTTCTTCAGTTCGGTGAGTCCGGCCACGACCCGCTCACGAAGCAGCGTCCGGTTGCCCCGATATTTGCCCGCTTGCGCCGCCGACTCTTCCCGGTTCTTGGGCCGAATGCCCTTTCCATAAATATCCACCGCGAAGGCGACATATCCCATTTCCGCAAGCTGGACCACGCGCCCGCGCTCATAGTCGTCAATGCTGTTCCAGTCGTGCACCACGAGCACGGCCGGCCTTTTGCCCTTTGCCGACATGTCGTAGGCCATGTACGCTTCGAGCTCGACATCGCCCGATTTGTACGTGACGAGCTTGGTCACGATGTTCTGCCCAACGGCCTGCATGGCAGCAAGGCCAACGATTGCAATCAATAGCTTTCTCATTTCGATCTCCTTTCCTCTAAGTTTGACCGCACTCGGGCAAAAACTGCCGTACAATCTGGATCATGCGTACGCCGGCAATTTTCTCCGTTCTCGCCCTCGCGGCCGTTTCCAATGCGACGGTTGTCTGGTCGAACATCGACAACAAGCCCGCCGACCTGATGAACACGGCCGACGGATGGACTGCAAGCCGGGCAAACGATCCCGACTTTGTCTCCTATCGCTGCGCGGCTGACGACTTCATCCTTACAGAAACCACTCGCCTCACGAAGCTGACCTATTACAGCGTGCCGATATCGAACCCCGAAATCCTCGGCGGCGATTGGTACATCTTTAACGGCGACAACCCAGGTGGGCCTCCGGGCGAGGTCTTCACTGGCGCATTCAGCCAACCGCTCGATCGGGCGGACACGGGATGGTTTAACGCCGCCTTCGGCGAGAATGTGTGGAGCAATAGCCTTTCGATGGATCTGGTCCTCGGCCCCGGCCATTACTTCATTGGATTCCGGACGCTGCAAACCTTCTCAAACGGTGGCGGCAAGAACGGAATACTGACGACGAGAACGGCCAAGGGGACGGCCCGCGCCCAATGGAATTTTGAGATCATGGAGGATGGCTCCGCGTTCGGTCCTTGGGTCACGATGGATGTTTTCAACGGCGTCCAGGATCAGGAGTGGGCGTTCGAGATGGAGGGAGAAATCGTGCCCGAGCCTGCCACCTTGGCCGCGCTCGGCGCTCTTCTGCTGGGACTGCGCCGGAAGCGATAGCAGGTTGGCGGTATCCAAACGAGGATGAGGACCGTCCTGACAATCAGGTGAAACAATGAGTCTGCTGGTCGTCGCAATAGGTGTCTTTGCCCTGCTCGGTATCGCCTACGTCACATACGGCCCGGTGCTCGCGAGGCTTTTCAGGCTCGACGACCGCACTCCGACGCCGGCGAACGAATTCAGGGACGACCAGGATTTCATCCCCACCGACTCCAAGTTCCTCCTGGGACAGCACTTTTCCGCGATTGCCGCCGCCGGGCCAATCGTTGGCCCGATCCTCGCCGGACTCATGTTTGGCTGGGTTCCCGCCCTGATCTGGATTCTCGTGGGCTCGATTCTCGTTGGCGGAGTGCACGACTTCGCCGCGCTGGTGGCCAGCATTCGGCACAAGGGGCGCACTATCGCCAACGTCGTGCGCGACCACATGACCCCTCGCGCCTACCTGCTGTTTCTCAGCTTCATCTGGCTCGCCCTGATCTACATCATCGTGGCATTCACCGACGTCACGGCGGCCTCATTCGTCGGCCAGCAAAAGCTGGAAAACGGGGAGATCGTGTCTGGCGGCGGGATCGCCACCTCTTCGATGATCTACCTCGCATTGCCGATCATCATGGGCTTGCTCCTCAAGTTCACGAAGCTTTCTCTTGGCATGGCGACCGTGATCTTCCTGCCTCTTGTCTTGCTCGCGATCTGGGCGGGGCAGCATATCCCGCTCGATCTCGCTTCAATATTTGGGACCACCGACGCTCAGGCGCAGAAGCTCTGGGGCATCGGTATCCTCCTGTACTGCGTGATCGCGGCGGTCATGCCAATGTGGCTTTTGCTGCAGCCCAGAGGCCATCTTGGCGGCTACTTCCTCTATTTCTTCCTCGCCACGGGAGTTCTCGGGCTGCTTTTTGGTGGCTACACCGCAACGTATCCGGCGTTCACGGGCTGGATGGGCAAGGATGGAAGCACGCTGGCCCCATTCCTCTTTATCATGATCGCGTGCGGGGCGGTCAGCGGGTTCCATTCGCTCATTGCATCCGGGACCACCTCGAAGCAGCTCAAGAAGGAAACGGACGCCAAGCCGATCGGCTATGGCACCATGCTGCTGGAAGCCGGCGTTGCGTTTATCTCGCTGTCCACGGTGATGGTTCTCACGCAGGGGAACCCTATCGCCGGCAAAGCGCCTCCCTTTATCTTTGCGGACGGCCTGAGCAACTCGCTCACGATCATTGGGGTCTCGAAGGCCCTTGCGATGGCGACCATGATGCTGGCGTTCACCACGTTTGTCTATGACACGCTCGATGTGTGCACCCGCCTCGGCAGGTACATCATCCAAGAATTCACGGGCTGGCATAATGCCAAGGGGGCGTGGCTCGGAACGGGCCTGACCGTCCTTGCCCCGGTCTACTTCCTGATCCAGCAGCCACTTGGCCCCGATGGCAAGCCGATCCCCACCTATCGCGTCTTCTGGAACCTCTTTGGGGCATCGAATCAGCTCCTCGCCGCCCTCACGCTGCTAGGAATCACGGTCTGGCTCTGGAACACCCGCCGCGCGAAGTGGGCACTGCTCGTGACCGGCGTGCCGTGCCTGTTCATGTATGGCATGAGCTGCTGGGCGCTGAGCTCGATCCTTCTCAAAGCCTACAATGCGGGCGGATTTACGGCAGAGGCGACGGTGGGGCTCATCCTTCTGTTCTTCGCGGCGTGGATGTTCATCGAGGGCGTCATCACATTCGCAAGGCCGAAGCCCCAACCTCCCATGCAGCCCGAGCCTGTTCCAGCCTAGCCATCTGTCCGCAGCATGCGATGAGAAATGCCTGAGGCTATGAGCCCCGATCATAATCATCCCTATACACGTAGATGTTGTGATGATCGAAAAACCGGGCCGGCAGCCTCCGAGTCACAAGACCTGAGAATGCCGTTCCTAAGGCGCGATCTGAAGCCACTCGTTCCACTGCGTCGCCGTCGCGAAGCGCAGCAATGCATAGTCCGTTGAGTTGTTCAGATTGAAGTCTGAAGCCTTCGAGAAGTCGATCGACACACCATAGCTGTTCAGCGAGTTGTTGTTGTGGCCCTCCCAGACGACCGCCGCTGCCGCTGCCGCGCGAACGGCCGCCGCCGCAGACACGATGCTCGGAAAAGCGGCCAGCCTCGACTCGATCTTCAGGCACAGGTCCACGACATCGCGGAAGTGGCGATTCATGGCTTGGCTCTCGCTGTAGCTCTTCGTGTTGTCGCGAACCCATGCGATGTCCGCTCCGATCGAAGCCTGGTTGGCAATCAGTTCGACCGCGAGATTGTCTAGCGCCGAGGCAAGGCCGTCGAGCTGCGCCGTCTCGATCGAACTCTGTGTGATCTTGCGATTCACATAGCCGCCAACCCCGAGCATGCCGTCGACGAAAGCCTTGCTGAGGTTCTTGGTCGTGTCGTCGGGAGTGTCCCGGAACTTGGCAAAGATCGTGTCGTAGGGATACCCCTCGCCGGGCGGGCTTTCCTCGCTGCCAACCACATAAAGCGCATTGTCCTTGATCTCGTATGCGACCTCCATCATCTGCATGAGGCTCGCGTCCCACGCAACAATGTCGAAAGGATCATTCCCAAGAGCCTGCGAGAGCTGGTGGGTGCGGATGTAGTTGCCGGTTTGATCATCGTAGCTGACGCCCCTGGTGGGAGGAGGGACGCGGTCGCGGTTCAGCCAGCCGTTGCCGTGATTCCAAATGACGATGACGAAGCGGTCGCCCGGATAGTAGGTTCGGGCCCACTGCACGAAGTCGTTGAGCGTGTCCGGATCACCCATGTCCACGCCCGTCCCCATGTCCTGGATAAGTTCGCTATCGATCTGGCCGTCCGCCACGTTGTTCTTGATCAGATACCGGCGGGTGCCGTCAAACCACGTCGGGAAGCCCAGATCTGGCGCCTGCTTCCACTGCACGATGAATCTCAAGTTGGCTGGATTGCCCGCAACGGTCTCCATCTGATCCACGTTCAGCATGCTGAATTGGGAAAGGTCGTTGGCGCCATTCAGATAGACCAGCACCGTCCACTTGGATTGCTCGGTCTGGAACGGACTGATGGTGATCGCCGCGCCGCCCTGTAAACCGGTGTCGGTGTGGGTGGCGCGTATGGTTCCCGATCCCTCGGCGATACCCGTCGCGGCGCCATCCTCGGTTACCGTCGCCACGCCACCAAAAGCCTCCCAGGTAAAGCCGTCGATCTCGGTGAAGACCATCTTGTCGGGAAGTGAATACCCGGCAGCATAGAATTGCCGGCTGTGCTGCACCGGGAAAGTGGCGGCCGCGGGCGTGACCTTGACCTGTGTCGGGCTCTCGCCCACGCCGCTCAGGATAGAGGCTTCCCGGCCGATGTCCACCCAGACATCCAGTTCTCCGGTCTGCACGCCCTGCAGGTCGCGCCCTGAGAAGAGATCGACACGGACGTGTCGCATCCCGCTGCCAACCTCGGTTATGGTGGCCTGCTGGAGCCCGCCCGTATCCTGGTTCACGATCGCCGTTTTGATCAGCTTCTCGCTTGAATCGAAGACGTTCACGCGTTGGGAGAGCCCGGTGATGCCGGAGCCACGGTTGGTCCAGTCCGTTTGATAGTAGAGGGTGCCGCCTCCTCCCGCGCCGCTGTTACACGAGGCTAGAACGGCGAGCAAGACGAGGAACGCGAAGCGGCGGGCAAGCTTAGGCAATTTCATCATGGAGTCCAATATCTAGACGCCGGCGCCCTAGGATCGCGTTCAATTCAGCCAACATGACGTTTTTCCGGCGATTCATCCTCAGCTAGCTGGAGGCTGATGCCGACAATCCTTATGGTTGAGCGAAACTTTTCCGTATCAGAGCCTCGTGGCCCTGTTGCGCGAGCTGGGCGTGCGGGTGATAGAGGACGGCGATATCGCCGCTGTAGAGGGCTTCCCTCTTACGCTGCCCTTGAAGGGCGGTGCCTCTCTGGTGCTCGACCTTCCCGAGCCAGCTCTGCTCAACTCGCTTGACCCCGAACTCGTCGGGGCGGCGATGCTCGATTCAACCGGCTATATCATCAATTCCTGGGGACTTGCCAAGAAGAGCCCCTATCTCGAAGCCACACAAAGCGTCCTGATCACCCAGATCGGCAACCTCGTCAGCAGTGCGTTCGATGGCTCAACCGGAACGCTCTACCTCGAAGGAATGCGCTACCACGTAGCCGGGCTAAAGGAAGGCTCCGCCAAGCAGGTGCTGGTTCTGGTAACCCTCGCCTCGGAAGAGCGGAGCATTCGTCGACAGGCATCGAAAAGCACGAGGGCTGCCGCTGCGCTCAAAAGGCTGGGCAAGGCGCTTACCATGGACCAGCGCATGCAGCAGCTTTGCCTGGCCGCAGTGCATGAGATCGCATCGGTGGCAGAACTGGCCTCGGTGCTGCTCTGGACAGTGGACTCCGAGACGGGCTGTCTCCGCCTTGCGGCGAGCGTCGGCGCAAACCGTCACGGCACCACGCTCCTTGCGCAACTTGAGACGAGCGGCGGAAGCTCGTGCGTGGCGGAGCTTGTTGCGGGCAGCAGGCAGCCGTTCTTGCTTAACGATGTGGCGGACCATGTCATGACCTCCGAGCTGGAGGCAAAATTCTGCTATCTCCAACCGGGCGCCTTGAGCGTGTTCCCGTTGGTGATCAGCGACAAGCTGATCGGCGTGCTGGAGCTCGTTGCGCGAGAAGGCGACGAGCATTTCCACGCAAGCCAGGAGCTCTTCCAAACGGCAGCGGAGCATCTTTCTCTCGCCCTGAACAGCTCGATGCTGTTCGAGAGCTTCGAGCGGATGGCCACCCACGACGCGCTCACCGGCATCGCCAACCACCGAACCATGCAGGAATTCCTGCAGCGACGGTTTGCCGAGGCGCAGCGAACGGGCCAGGAAATGGGATTGTTGATGATCGACGTGGACCACTTCCGAAGCTTTAACGAAGAAGAGGGGCACGACGCGGGGGACGAGGTCCTGCGGCTGGTGGCCGACGCGATCAAGCTGGCGGTCCGGCCGTACGACCTCGCCGCGCGCTATGGCGGCGAGGAGTTTACGGTGGTTATGCCCGGCAGCTCGATGTCGTCTGCGATGGCGGTTGCCGAGCGGATCCGGAAGAAGGTGAGCCAGGTTTCGTTTACGACCAGTTCCGGCCGGGATCGGCATGTGACGGTGAGCGTAGGCTGCGCCTGCTTTCCGAAGAATGCCCGGGAGCCAGGGGCACTGCTCAAAGCTGCGGATGCTGCCCTATTCCAGGCGAAGCGCGCTGGCCGAAACAAGGTGCTCGCATATAAGGGCGCTTACACGAACCGCAAGCATGAGCACCTCAGTGCGGAGCGCGTGTGGGAATGGGTGCCCGCCGAAGACGCGGAGCGAGCCAAAGAAGTCGAAGCTCTTGTACTTTCCCAGATTGATCTGTTGCGTGAGTCCGTGGCGATTTCGCCTGCCCAACAGTCAATCCTCCACTGTCTAGGCATCGTGGCCACGACTTACAAGAGGCTCACTGCCGAAGGCGGGGCCGAGGCATTGGTTGAGCTCGAAAAGATCGAGGAGTTCCGCATTCTTCAGCCGAGCCTCGAAGCGATGCAGGAGCGATTTGACGGCAAGGGTCCCAATGAATTGGAAGGGCAGGGTATTCCCTTCCTCGCGCGAATTCTCTCCGCGCTGCTCGCCCTGGCTGACGATCGCGGGAAGCCGCTGCTCGACGATCCGGGCCGGTTCGATCCGGAGATCGTGGCGGCCCTCTCGGAGCTCGAGGATGCAGCCTAGCGAGCGGGTGGGATGGACGAACAAGACCGATTCAATCGTTTTGGTCGATCTTCCGCTTGATTATTCTTGTCCGGACGTGCCACAATTCCAGTTCGCGTCAAGGGCGCGCACACGACTATGTACGCTATCGTCAAGACCGGGGGAAAGCAGTTCAAGGCCGAGAAGGACGGCGTCATCATCGTCGAGAAGCTTGAGGGTGAGCCGGGCGCCAAGCTCGACTTGGACGAGGTCATTATGGTCTGCGACGGCGACAAGCTGACGGTTGGATCGCCTTTTGTGAAGGGTGCGAAGGTCAAGGCTGAGATCATTCGTCAAGCCAAAGGCCCGAAAATCGACGGCTTTAACTACAAGGCCAAGAAAAACGAGCGCAAGCGCTGGGGCCACCGGCAGCCGCAAACATTCCTCCGAGTGACCGATATCATCAAAGGTGGCTGATCACTGCTATGGCACATAAAAAGGGACAAGGCTCAACCAGGAACGGACGCGACTCGAACGCACAGCGTCGCGGCGTGAAGAAGTACGGCGGCGAGGTCGTAAAGGCCGGAACGATTCTTGTACGCCAATGCGGCAGCAAGTTCCATCCGGGCTCGAACGTAGGGGTCGGCAACGATTGGACGCTCTTCGCACTCTCCGATGGCCAAGTGATGTTCGAGGGTCCGAAAGCTCGCCGCCGGATTAGCGTGTATCCCGAGCAGGCTGCTTAGGCCGTTTCCCGCTCCAGGTCGGCGCGATGGTACTCCATGCCGTTGCCAGTCGGATTGCGCTTTGTCGCTTCCGCCCCGCTGGTAAACTCTCCTCCCGCGTGGGGGTATAGCTCAGTTGGGAGAGCGCCTGCTTTGCAAGCAGGAAGTCAGGGGTTCGAGTCCCCTTACCTCCACAACCTGTCAGTTCTACTGCGTGGTTGAGACAAGAGTGCTTCTGGATACCCCAGACAGCCCTTTTCTTAACGCATTGATTAGTTCCGCGCTTGCCTTCGGATCGCGGCTCTATTCGGGTTCAGCACCTCGGATGTCCGGGCTGTGAGTCAGCCAGGGTCTCGAAGAGGTGAGGCAGCAGGGGTGCGAGCGCCTTTATTCCCGACACGACGGCTGCCGGAGACCCGGGCAGATTCACGATGAGCGTCCCGCCGCGCAATCCGGCTACTCCCCGCGACAGATGGGCGAAGGGTGTGTCTCGATGGCCGGCGAGCCTCATCAATTCGCTCAGGTTCGGTGCGGGCCTTTCGATTAGGGGCTGAGTGGCCTCTGGCGTGAGGTCCTTTGGGGCGAACCCGGTGCCACCGGTTGTGAAGATTGCCGTGCACTTGTGGCACATCGCCAAAATGGCTTCTTGAATGGCGGCGGTTTCATCCGGGACGAGGGTGAAGGTGAATTGCGAGTAGCCCGCTTCGCGCAGCGCGCTCGCCAGACGGGGACCGCTCTCGTCCGGATTCTCTCCGGCGAAGCGGCTGTCACTCACGGTAATGATTCCGATCAGCGGGTCCAGTCGCGCTTTCCCCCTGTCTTTTTCAGAAGCCGAACGTCGGTCAGTGTGAGGTCGGGGTCGATGCCCTTAAGCATATCGATGAGGGTGATGCCTGCCACGACGACCGCCGTATAGGCCTCCATTTCAACCCCGGTCGCGTCCTTCGCGCAGGCTTCCGCGGTGATTCGTATGTGGCCATCCCGTGGCTCAATCTGAACATCGACGGAGGTCAGCGCCACCTGATGGCAGAGCGGAATGAGCTCGCTGCACTTCTTCGCGGCCTGGATACCGGCGACCTGGGCGACCGTCAGCGCATCCCCTTTAGGCAAGCTGGTTAGCGACGCCTGATGCTCGGGCTTGATGAGAAGCCAGCCTTCGGCTAGGGCAGCTCGTACAGAAGCCGCTTTGCCCGAAACATCCACCATGCGAGGTGTGCCATTCTCGTCGATGTGGGATAGGCGGCGCATGGGGTGAGTTTACTTGCGGCGCCAGCCGGTATCTTGAAGCGGGTTGGAAAGTCTGTGAAGGATCCATTCGGGAGAACGGTCGATTACCTGCGGGTGTCGGTCACGGATCGGTGCAATTTCCGCTGCGTCTATTGCATGCCAGAAGAGGGCTACCCGGCGACACCCAAGCACGAACATCTGACGAGTGACGAGATCGTTCGGCTGGTCCGGATCGGGGCGTCGATTGGGATTCGGAAGGTTCGGCTGACCGGCGGCGAGCCTCTCCTCCGCAAGGATCTTCCTCGCATCGTGGGGGAGATCGCCAGCCTGCCCGGCATTGACGACCTGAGCTGCACGACGAACGGGCACCTTCTTGAAGAGATGGCCCCCGATCTTGCACTCAATGGGCTTAGTCGGATCAATGTCAGCCTGGACACGCTCGACCCCGCTAGATTCGTTGAAATCGCAAGGCGGGGCTCGTTGGAGAAGGTTCTTCGCGGCATCTCCGCAGCCAAGAAGTCGGGGCTCGATCCGATCAAGATCAATTGCGTCGCCATGCGCGGAGTGAACGATCACGAGGCTGCTGACTTCGCCTCCTGGACCCAGCGCGAGGAAATCCACATTCGATTCATCGAGCTGATGCCCATCCGGTGGGACCTTGGAGACGTGGAGCCGTTCGATACTTTTGCAGCCCACAACGGGAAGGGATTGCTCCAGATCCGGCAGACATCGGGCGGCATGCTTGGGGATGCCCAGATGAGGCGCATGTTCGTATCTTCGGCAGAAATCCGCGACCGGATCGAGATGGTGCATGGGGCTCTGGAGCATGCGGTCATCGCGACCAACGGGCCAGCCCGAAGCTATCGCATCCCCGGCGCCCCTGGCACGATCGGCTTCATCAGCCAGATCACGCACGACTTCTGCGAGAGCTGCAATCGCCTGCGGCTGACCCACGACGGGTTCCTTCGCCCATGCCTGATGTCGGACGGGGAACTGAACCTTCGTGATCCCTTGCGGGCAGGGGTGTCCGACGAGGAGCTTCGAAGCCTGTTTTATCATGTTGTTCTCCATAAGCCCGAGCGCCATTATCTGGCCGAGGGTCAGCGCACCGTCGGCCGCAGTATGAGCCAGATCGGGGGCTAGGGTCCAAGCAGCGCCTCGAGCTCCTGCGGTGTGTTTGCGCTCCTGATCGCGAGAGGTGAGATACCAGCTTGCCCGAGATCGGCTTGGGTGATCGTAGCCATGTTCAATGTGTCTATCCATGCCATGATCCGGCGCTCACCTTCTGAAGCCAGACTCCTGGCCGCTTCGAACGCCGCTGAGCGGTAGAGCGCGCAAAGCGGCTGGAGGCGGTCTCCAGCCGCGGGAATGGCGGCATCGAAGTTTCCCATTCGGTCCCATAGCAGCTGAATGAGGCGGGCATCGAAGAGGGGAAGGTCGCAGGAACAAGCAAAGACGAACTTCTTGGTTGGCTCAAAAGCGGCGATGGCTCGAAGTGGGCCTTCGAATTCGCCACCATCCATTTGGAACGGCAAACCCGGCAGCGGCTGACGGCCCAGGACAGTCACTGCCAATCCTGCCCCAATCAGCGCGTCCGCAATCGTCTGAGCCATCGTTCCCGTTGGAAGTCGTAGGGAGGCCTTGTCCCCGCCCATTCTCCTGCTCGCGCCGCCAGTGAGAAGCACCGCCTCCACATCAATCACATCCCCTATGGTGACACCCGGCATCTATCGCGGGCAAACTGAATCCGTGGACCTTTGGCTGCTCGCTTTGGCGGCTCTCCTGGTGGCGGTGCTGTATTCCTCGGTCGGGCACGGGGGAGCATCGGGCTACCTTGCCGCGATGGCGCTCGCCGGAATGGCGCCAGCGCAGATGAAGCCGACGGCGCTCGTGCTCAACCTGCTCGTGTCAGGATTGGCAAGCCTTCGGTACATCCGCGAGGGTTGCTTCAAGCCGACGGTGTTCTGGGTATTTGCATTCGCGTCGGTGCCTGCTTCGTTCATCGGCGGATCAATTGGGACATCGCGAGACGCTTATAGGACCGTGCTCGGCTCCGTACTCATCTTGGCCGCGGTCGCCCTTTTGTTGCCCCGTGAAGAGAAAGTGGTTCGGCCCCTCCCGATCTCCGCCGGGCTGGCTTTCGGCGGCGCGATTGGGTTCGTATCGGGCTTGATCGGTGTGGGGGGCGGAATATTTTTAAGCCCTCTTCTGATTCTGACCGGCTGGGCGACAATCCGCGAGACCCTCGGCATCTCCGCACTCTTCATCTTTGTAAACTCGGGGGCGGGGCTGCTTGGACATGTAGCGGGTCTGCAGTCGTTGCCGGCCTCAGCGGGGGCGCTGGCAGGGGCGGCCTTTCTCGGCGGGCTCATCGGCAGCGAGATCGGAGCCCGCAAGCTTGCACCCTATTGGATTCGCTGGCTTTTGAGCGCTGTACTTGCCATTGCGGCGACAAAGCTGCTCCTTACCTAGCTTGGAGCCTCAACAGAGCCTCCGCGCCGCCGGTCAGAGAGTAGACATTTTCAAAACCCTGCTCGCGGAGCTCGAGCGCGAGAGCGCGGCTGCGAATGCCTTTGCGGCAGACCAGAACGCAGCGCCCGGCGTCACGCCAGTCTCGACTCAGAACCTCGACCTCGCTCAGAACCATCGAACACGAGCCAAGGGGCCTTTGCGCTACTTCGTCGGGGGTTCGAAGGTCGATCAGCAGGCAATCGGAAACCTCCTCTGCGGATATGCACAAAGAAGCCGACTCCGAGACCGCTGGAGCACCGGCACCGCAAGCGGGGCAGTTCGGGTCTCTCGGGACGGCAATGAAATGGGTTTCATAGCCGAGAAGCTCAAGAATCAGCATCTTGCCCTCGCAAAGCGGGCTGGATATCCCCAAGATGAATTTGATCGCTTCTGCCGCCTGCACCGCCCCAAAAGCTCCGGGCACGAAGCCCAGAACCCCGGCGTCCGCACAGGAGCCAATGCATCCCTCATCGGGCTGTTCCGGCCACAAGCATCTCAGGCATGGACCGCCGGGCTGGATAAGCAGAACCTGTCCCTCGAACTGATAAATGCTCGCCTGAATTAGCACCTTTCCAGCTTGGACGCAGGCGTCGTTTAGCAAGAATTTCGTGGCAAAGTTATCCGCGCAGTCGAGCACAAGGTCGTAGCCCTGCAGAATCTCGGCGGTGATCGCTTCATTGTGCGCCCTTACCGTCATGAACGGATTCATAGATTCGATCCGGCGCGCAGCAAGCCCCGCTTTCGACTGGCCCACGTCCGCATGGCTGTAGAGCGTTTGCCGGTGCAAGTTGCTTTCGTGGAGGCGATCAAAATCGCAGACGCCTATCACTCCCACTCCTGCTCCCGCCAAGTACTGCAGCGCAGAGCAGCCCAGCCCGCCCGCCCCAACCACGAGAACGCTCGCCTCGCCCAGTTTGCGCTGGCCAGCTGCGCCGACCTCGGGCAGCACGATCTGGCGGGAGTAGTATGCGCTGCCTGCAGGTGGATTGGTGCTGTTTACCCATTCAGGGGGTCTGCCGATGAAGTGCTCCTTCTTCCAGATCGGCACCCGTTTCTTGACCTCGTCGAGGATGTAGCGGCAGGCGTCGAAGGCAGCCTGTCGATGAGGGGCAGCCACATCGATTCGGATAGCCGCTTCGCCGATACTCAATCTCCCCAGCCTGTGTGTGCAGGCTGCTTCCGAGATTGCAAAGCGGCCACGCGCCTCAGCCAATATCGCCAGCCCTTCGCTGATGGCAAGTTGGTCAAAAGCTTCATATTCGAGCGACTCGACTGGCCGCCCCGCATCGTTGTTGCGCACCCGGCCCACAAAGGAAGC
The DNA here is from genome assembly GCA_049276675.1 of Fimbriimonadaceae bacterium. Lineage (GTDB taxonomy): Bacteria > Armatimonadota > Fimbriimonadia > Fimbriimonadales > Fimbriimonadaceae > DATLGQ01. Next base: position 41,938 of record JBASWW010000071.1, on the reverse strand, counting down.
AACGGCCCCATCTTCGGGAGCGCCGAGGTCGGGCCGCTCGCTCAATGGATCATGGGTGAGTCGGAAGCTCATCCCCCGGCCACCGGCGGGATGAAAACGACCGCATCGCCCTCGCACAAGAGCTGGTCCTTAGGCACAAATGCGCCGTTCACGGCTGACCGCACGAGCGAGGGATCGAGGGTGAACCCATGCCGCGCTCTGAGCTCGTCGTAAAGATCGCCATAGGACGCCGCCGAGGTTAGCAGTTCTTCAGATCCGAGCCCTCGCTGCTCGCGAAAGATCGCGTAGTAGGTGATCGAGACCCGCTTCATTCGCCCCTCCAATCGAGCATTGTGATGTCCGCCTCGTCTCCGGCTTCGAGCCTCTCGCAGCCTAACGGAAAGTGGATCAGGCAATCCGCCCAGGCAAGGCCGCCCAGCATATGCGAGCCCCTTCGCCCGCTCGACTCCGCCCAAAGCTGTGTCCCCCTAAACTCACTCCTGGCCCGCACAAACTCGAGCCGTGCAGGCTTCTTCGAAATCGCCGAGAGGAGCCTTGCCCGAACCCGAGGCATCGTCCCCCGCCACCCCATCATCTTGAGCAGGGCAGGCTTCACGAGCATGGCATACGTCACGAGCGCAGAAACAGGGTTGCCGGGTAGTCCGAAAACCAGTTTATCGCCGAGCGTGGCGAAGTAGAAAGGCTGCCCCGGCTTGGCTTTCATCCCCCAAAAACGCCTGACCGCGCCCATCTCCTCGCAGACGCACTTCACGTAATCATGCTCCCCGACTGAGACTCCGCCTGACGTGATAAGAACATCGGCTTCCACGGCCGCCGCGTCGAGAGCCGCTCGTGTGCGGATCGGGTCATCGGGGACCCGGTAGCGGGACGCTTCGATCCCCAGGGCCTGAAGTTCCGCCGCCAGCCCCCAGGAGTTGGACTCCCATATCTGGCCCGAAACCAGCTCTGCTCCAGGCTCGACCATCTCGTCGCCGGTGGTTAGAATGGCCACTCTTGGAGGGACATGGACGGGAAGAGTTTTGTGGCCCGCTCCTGCTGCGAGCGCGATAATGGCCGAATTCAGGCGAATGCCCGCAGGTAGGAGTTCCGTTCCAGCCGCGTACTCCTCGGCTTGACGCCGAATGTTTGCTCCGCGTGAGAGTTCTGATGCAAAAGCGACTGATCCATTGCCTGGCTGCACGTCCTCCTGCATCGCGACGCCATCGGCGCCGCGCGGAACGGGGGCTCCGGTCAGCACGCGCACGGCCGTCCCCGGCTCGACTGCAGCCTCCAGCCCGGTTCCGCCCGCGCGGATGGTTCCTTTCAGGGCAAGCTCGACGGGACTGGCCCTCGTGGCGCCTGTAAGGTCGGCAGAGCGGACCGCGTATCCATCCACCGCTGAATTATCGAACCTCGGGCTGTCCGCCTGCGCAAAGACCGGCCCTGCCAGAAACCCTCCCAAAGCCGCAAGCAGAGGGGCGCTTTCGACCCGGCTCACTTGTGCATGGATTAAGATGAGATCCAGCGCCGCTTCATATTCGAGGTTGTCGCGTTCAGCCATCTCTGAGCTAGAAGCGTACACCACCTGCCCGGCCGCGCCATAGTAATGGCATGAGCAAACTGCCCAAGCGATTCACCGATTTCGTTGACCGCTACCCGACGGTCGGCAATGCCTATCAGGAGCTAGGACAGGCCGTTGCTGGAGCGGGCCCACTCGACGCCAAAACAAGCCAGCTTGTCAAGGTCGGTATCGCGATTGCGGCAGGGCTTGAAGGCGGAGTGCATAGCCATGTCCGCAAGGCTCTTGAAGCGGGCGCCACTCCGGATGAGATTCGCCATGCCGCGCTTCAATGCCTGACCACCATCGGCTTCCCGGCGATGATGAGAGGCATGTCCTGGATCGAGGACGTCCTGGCAAATGCTAAAGAGGCATGAGGACACGCAGATGAGAAAGGTATCGAGCGGAGGAGGATGGCAGGCGATCCGGTATGCCTTGCGCAAAGGGAGCGAGGTCGGCTATTTGCGCCTTTGGCGGGCCATGCGTTCGAAGAATGCCTGCAAGACCTGCGCTCTGGGCATGGGGGGCCAGATGGGCGGCATGGTCAACGAGGCGGGACGCTTTCCGGAGGTCTGCAAGAAGTCGCTGCAGGCGATGGCCGCCGATATGCGCGGCTGCATCGACCCAAAGCTGTTCGAATCCTACACGCTCGACCAGATGTGCGCATTCTCCTCGCGCGAGCTGGAGATGCTTGGCCGTCTCACCCAGCCCGTCATCGCAGAGGCTGGCGACACCCGCTACCGCCCGATCTCATGGGAGGATGCTTTCGACCGGATTGCTACCCAACTCAAGGCCGCCGAGCCCGATCGCACCTTCTTCTATTCTAGCGGGCGAAGCTCGAACGAGGCAGGCTTCCTCATGCAGCTTCTCGCCCGTGCTTGCGGCACCAACCATGTCAATAACTGCTCCTACTATTGCCATCAAGCGAGCGGCGTCGGCCTTAAAGACTCGATCGGCACGGGCACAGCTACCGTTTCGCTAGAAGACCTGGAATCCTGCGATCTGCTCTTCCTCATCGGCGGAAACCCGGCCTCCAATCATCCTCGACTCATGACCTCGCTGATGAAACTTCGCCAAAGGGGCGGGCGGGTGATCGTAATCAACCCCGTCCGCGAGCTTGGGCTGGACAGCTTCCGAGTGCCCTCCAGTTTGCGCAGCATGGTTCGGGGATCGAGCATCGCCTCGCTTTACGTGCAGCCGAGGATCGGCGGCGATATCGCGTTGCTAGCCGGGATCGCCAAGGCCATTATCGAAAGAGATGCCTGCGACAAGGCTTTCGTTGCCTCCGCAACCGATGGCTTCGAAGCTGTGTCGGCCTATGCAAGGAGTCTGACCTGGCAAGACATCGAGGAGGGCAGCGGTGTCGAGCGGCAGATCATTGAGGACATCGCCGCGGAATATGCAAAGTCCGGGCGCACGATCTTTGCCTGGACGATGGGGATCACCCACCACGAGCACGGGGTCGAGAACGTGCAATGGATCGTCAATCTTGCCCTGCTGCGCGGGATGGTCGGCAAGCCGGGCGCAGGGCTCATGCCGATCCGGGGCCACAGCAACGTGCAGGGGCTTGGATCGATCGGAGTGACCCCCGCAATTAGCCGGGCGGCGGTCGAGGGCCTCGCGAAACTGGGGATCGAAGCGCCGGCCTTTGAGGGCCACGACACGATGGCGGCGATCGAGGCTTCGGGAAGGGGAGAGATTGACTTTGCCTTCTGCCTGGGCGGAAACCTCTACGGCTCGAATCCCGATGCCTCCTTTGTCTCCGAGGCGCTGGGCCGCATCAAGACCGCCGTCTACCTCAGCACCTCGCTCAACACCGGGCACGTCCATGGCCGAGGCAAGACCACGCTCATCCTTCCGGTGCTCGCGCGTGACGAGGAGAGCCAGACCACGACCCAGGAATCCATGTTCAACTATGTCCGGCTCAGCGACGGAGGACACTGCCGCTACATGGGGCCGCGCAGCGAGGTGGAGATCATTGCCGAACTCGGGCTCCGGACACTTGGCATGGAGCACGCTCTGAACTGGAAGGGGCTAGCCGACCACGACGAGATCCGGAAGCTGATCGCCCGCCTCGTGCCCGGCCTTGAGCAAATCGAGCTCAATAAGGAGTTCCACATCCCCGGCCGGCACCTGCGCGAGCCGATCTTCTCAACCCCGACCGGCAGAGCCGCCTTCCACGCCCACCCGATCCCGAGGCACCAGCCGCTGGAAACCAACGAGCTGCGCCTCATGACCGTCCGCTCGGAGGGCCAATTCAATACCGTCGTCTATGAAGAGGAGGACCTCTACCGGGCGCAGGATCGGCGCGACGTCATTCTCCTGCATGTGAAGGACATGGAGCGCCTCGGCCTCGAGGAGGATCAGCCCGTGGACGTCACGAGCGCGACGGGCAAAATGGCCGGAATCCTCGCTCGCCCGTTCGACATCGCCCTGGGCTGCGCGCTCATGTACTACCCCGAGGCCAACGTCCTCGTGCCGCGAGTGGTCGATCCCCGCTCGAGAACGCCCGGCTTTAAGTCGGTGGCCATCAAGATCGAGCCCTCGAAGCAGCCGAAGGCAGAGCCCCCCGCCAAGAAAAAGCTCCCCTCAGCATCCCGCAAGAATATGCGCGCGTGCTAGCCGCCGGGTACCCTGAGCCATGAAGCGCCCGACGAAGAAAGAGATCAAAGTCGCCGTCGACAAGCTCAAGGATAAGCCTTCGGGCTCGGCTGGCTTCGAGTCCACACCGGTCAACAAGCTGAGCGAAAAGAAGTCCAGCCAGCGCATCCGCAAGAAGGGAGTGTAATCGCAATGGGAGACAAGAAACCAAAGAAGAATTCATCTGGCAACAGCGACGCGCACAAGGCCAAGCAGACAAAGCAGCAAGCCGAGCGCCCGCCATCCGCCCCGCGCGGCGACGATAAGGGCAAGGGCAAGAAAAAGTAGCCGCCGCGGCACAATCCATCCCCGGCTCCACAGTAACTTGGAGAAAATGTTAGGGGATGCAATGTGCCCGTGCCAACCATGAACGAGCACCCGGTTATCGGCCATGTCCATCTCAAGGTCTCCAACCTCGAGCGGTCGGTCGCCTTTTACCGCGATGTGCTGGGGATGGAGCTGCAGCAGATGTTCGGCGACAGCGCGGCGTTCCTCTCCTATGGCGGCTACCACCACCACCTCGGGCTCAATGTGTGGGAGAGCCGAGGCGGCGCGCCCGCTCCGAGGACCGCGCCTGGGCTCTACCATTTCGCGATCCTCTATCCATCGAGGAAGGCCCTGGCGACCGCTCTCAAGCGCCTGCTGGAGCATGGAGTGCCGCTGTCCGGCGCCTCCGACCACGGCGTGAGCGAATCCCTCTATCTCAATGATCCGGATGGCAATGGGATCGAGCTGTATCGCGATCGCCCGGAGCCGGAATGGCCGCGCAAGGGTGGCAACCTCGCGATGACCCTCGACCCATTGGATGTGGACGCACTCCTGGCTGAGTCAGTCTAGGCCCTGGCGGCATGCCCATCACGTCTCTAAGCCATTTCCCTAGAAGCGGTTCCTGAGGAGTTTGTATCCAGAGACCGTCAGGATCACGCATCCAAAAATGAGTCTTGCCCACGAATACTGCATTGCGCTGTCGTCGGTCAGAAAGTGCGTTTCCCGGCTAAAGCGGCCGTATCGAACCTCGACGGATTTGGTTATGAGCCCCCGAATCCCATTGACGATAAATAGGCCCGACACAAGCAGAATCAGCCCGGCGGAGAACAGCTTCCGCGCCATCACCCGCTCACAAGGCCATCTTCAAGGTCGGGATAAGGCATCAAAACCCGTCATCCACCCTTCTTTGGCCCCTTAACGATGATCGCCGCGACCAGCAGTGGGACGCCAATTGCGAGCCCGACATAGGCAGGGAGGCGTCCACCCGCTTCGTTCTCCTCGTCGAATAGGATCATTCCGACTACCCCAAAACCAAGGAATAGACCCGCCAGGAGCGATAACCACTTGCTTGCACTCATACCATCCTCAATCCCAGGGACAGGATTTCCGCATACCGAACCTAATTTGTATCCGTAAGACGACTGCCTGCCGCTGAGGTCGGTAGTTCCCACTGCTTTACATGTCCTACTCAGCGATGGAGCACGCTGTAGTCTACTGTGGCAACGCGAACGCGATCACGTAGTCCCCGCGCTTGGTGTCAAGCCCCGAGTGCCCGCCCGCGCAGATCACGACGTACTGTCTCCCGCCCACCGAGTAGGTCATCGGCGTCGCATTGCCCCCTGCGGGAAGCTCGTATTCCCACAGCACCTTCCCACTCGCAGCATCAAAAGCTCGAAAGATGTTGTCCTGCGCCGCGGCGATGAAGACAAGGCCGCCCTTGGTCACGATTGCGCCGCCGAAATTAGGCGAGCCCCACTTCTTGGCAAGGGGATTGGCGGCCAGCTTCGGCACGAATCCGAGCGGCTTTTGCCATCGCAGCTTTCCGCTCGTGAGATCGACCGTCGTCAGCACGCCCCAGGGCGGCGGATTGATGGGCAGGCGATCCGGCGTGAGCATCGTGTTTCGCGCCAGGACATAGGGTGCGCCCGCCATCTTGCTGACGGCGGCGCCGGGGTTCTCCGTGAGATACTCCGGAACCTTATCGCGCGGGATCAGCCGCACGAGGGTCGGAACGTTGTTCGTGTTCACGTAAAGCGTCGTCGTGGCCGGGTCGAACGCGCCCCCCGACCAATTGCAGCCCCCGATCGCCCCCGGATACTGGATCGTCCCGGCCAGGCTGGGCGGATCGTAGAGCTTGCCAAGCGGCAGACGCCCGATCTGAGCGCGAGCCGCCTCGAGCTCTTGCGGATTGTTGCCGAAGGGTCCGGCGAGCTTCTGCGGCACGAGTGGGGCGGGCAGCTTCGGAACCGGCTGCGTTCGCGAGAGCTTCTCCCCAGGCACCTTGGATGCGGGCACCACTTTGTCCGCGACCGGCGATATCGGCTTCCCCGTGCGCCGATCCAACACGAATACGAACCCCATCTTGGTCAGGATCACCACCGCAGGGATTCGACGGATCGTGCAGAGAATTGGCTGCGCTGGGATGTCGTAGTCCCATACGTCGTGCCGTACGACCTGGTAGCGCCACTTGACCCGCCCGGTCTTCGCATTCAGAGCGACGAGGCTGTTGGCGTCCGCATTGTTTCCGGGCCGGAGGCCGCCAAAGTAATCCGGGCTCGGGCTGCTCGTAGGGATGAAGACGGTCCCGGTCGCGGGATCGGCCGACATCACTGCCCACGCATTCGCCGCCCCTCCGGGAAAGGGCTCGAAGGACCAGACCAGCTCCCCGGTCCTCGCGTCGAACGCCCGAACAGTGCCGCTGGAAGCCTCCGCCTCGTTGTTGTCGCCGATTGTCGAGCCCATGACGACGATATCGCCGATCACCGTGGGCGGCTGGGCGATCTGGTATTCGCCGGGGATCACTCTTCGAAGGCCCTTCTTGAGATCGATCATGCCCGCATCGCCAAAATCTTTTAGGGGCTTGCCGGATGCCGCATCGAGGGCGAAGAGCCGTGCGTCATAGGTGCCAATGAATATGCGTCTCTGGCCCGTCTTGGAGTCGCGCCAGGCCGCAACGCCGCGGTGGATCAGGGGCTCGCTCGCTATCGGGCGGCGGCGGTTGATCTTCGGATCGAAAGACCATTGGTGCTCACCGGTCGCCGCATTGAGGGCAATCACACGGCTGAAGGGTGTGCTGAAATAGAGGGTTCCGCCGACCATGATCGGCGTGGACTCGAAGGAGGATTTGGGCTGCCCTCGCTCATCTGCGATGTCGCCGTGCCGATATGTCCAAGCCACTTTTAGCTTCTTGACATGGGACTTGTCTATCGCGGCCAGGGTCGAATAGCGCATTCCGCCCGGGTCGTTGCCGTAGGCGGGCCATTCGACGGTGGACTGTCCGACGGCAGCCGCAATGATCACGCTGAGCATGCCCGCATTTTGGCAGGCATGGGCACTGTTCATCCTTGCGCCTCTCAAATCTCCAACGGCGGGGATCAATCGTGCGGGCTGGGCCGGTGATGAGCCCTGTGGGCCGGGGATGAATCCTGTGGGCTCGGGGATGAATCGTGCCCCCGCATCCTGAGGCATCCCGATGTCGTATTCTCTTGGCTATGAACAGCGGAGCGGTTCTCCTGTGCCTGGTGTTGGCTCTTTTCGTCATTCCGGCGGGCGGGCAGACGCTCAAGACTCGATGGACCGACAAGGTGACGGCGGGCAATGCGCACCGCGAATACCCGCGCCCGCAGATGGTGCGCAAGAATTGGGTGAACCTGAACGGGCTGTGGCAATTCGCACTTTTCCCCGGAAATTCCTCCACACGTCCTCGTGTGGAGGCTCTGTCCGATAAGATCCTCGTCCCGTTCCCGGTGGAATCGCAGCTTTCCGGTATTGCGCGGCGAGTGGGGCCGGAGGACACGATGTGGTACCGGACGACCTTTTCCCGCCCGAAAGGCGACCGCGTGCTGCTGCACTTCGGCGCTGTCGATTGGGAGACGGCGGTGTGGGTCAATGGCCAGTTGGTCGGCACGCATCGGGGCGGCTATGATCCGTTCACGTTCGACATCACGGATGCGTTGAAGCCTTCGGGGGAGCAGGAGCTGTTCGTTTCGGTCCGCGATCCGTCGGATGCGGGGACCCAGCCTCGCGGAAAGCAGGTCTTGAAGCCGGAGGGTATCTGGTACGTGCCGACGAGCGGCATCTGGCAGACGGTTTGGCTGGAAGGGGTGCCGGCGCATTCGATCGACGGGCTGGACGTGAAGACGAGCAACGACGGCACGGTGCGAGTATCCCTCCGCCCGCGGACGTCATTCGGCGGCCCGACGGTGAGGACCACTTTCACGGTCGAGATTTCGGATGGGTCGAAGAAGATCCGCAAGAAGGCGGTATATGGCACGACGGCGGTTTTGAAGGTTCCCAAGCCCAAGCTTTGGTCGCCGGACAGCCCCACGCTGTATTCGTTCAAAGTTTCATGGCTTCATGACGAGGTCACGAGCTACTTTGCGTTCCGTGAGGTCTCGCTCAAAAAGGACGAGAGCGGACAGCCGAGAGTGCATCTTAATGGGAAGCCCATCTTCCTGATCGGGCCTCTCGACCAGGGTTTCTGGCCAGACGGGCTCTATACGCCGCCTAGCGATGCGGCGATGAAATACGACCTCGACGTCACGAAGCGTCTCGGCTTCAATATGGTACGCAAACACGTGAAGGTCGAGTCCGCGCGCTGGTATTACTGGACGGACAAGATGGGCCTTCTGGTCATGCAGGACATGCCGAGCGGGGACAAATACATCGGCGGCGACGACCCGGACATCACGCGCACGCCTGAATCGGCCGCGATCTACCGGGCCGAATTGAAAGCGATGATCGACTCGCTTAAAAATCATCCTTCGATCGTTAGCTGGGTGCCCTTTAACGAAGGCTGGGGCCAATGGGAAACGGCCAAGGTCGCGAAGTGGGTCAAGGAGTACGACCCTACGAGGCTCGTGAACAGCGCTTCTGGATGGACGGATAGGGGGGTGGGGGACTTTTTCGACTGGCACGTGTACCCCGGGCCAAGCTCGCCACCACGTGATCCCAAGCGGGCCCTCTTTCTAGGCGAATTCGGCGGGCTTGGCCTGCCGATGCCGGGGCACATGTGGCATGAAACCGGCTGGGGCTATCAATCCTTCAAAACCAAAAAAGAGCTGACCGACCGATTCGTGATGCTCCTCGAAGAATTACGCTATCTCATTGACAAGCCGGGGCTCTCCGGCGCTGTCTATACGCAAACCACGGATGTCGAGGCAGAGGTCAATGGGCTTATGACCTACGATCGCGCACTGCTGAAGATGGACGAGACGAGGGTTCGCGAGGCAGTTCAATCGCTCTTTCTGCCGCCGCCGAGGTTCATCCCGATCCTGCCAACATCCGAAGCTACCGGTCAAGATTGGAGATTCACCACTACGCCACCCCCCGAGGGCTGGCTTTTGCCGTCCTTTGAAGCGATCACATGGTCTGCCGGGCCTGGCGGATTCGGCACGCCCGAAACGCCCGGTGCGATCGTGCGCACGAAGTGGAACACGGAGGACATCTGGCTTCGCCGAACTTTCACAGTATCACCGCAAATCGCCAATCGAAAGTCGCCAATGTTTCTCCGGATCCACCACGACGACGACGTCACGGTCTGGCTAGACGGGAAGCAGATCTACAAGGCGCCCGGCTGGACCACCAGTTACCGCAATGTCCCGATACCCAACCTGTCCAAGGGCCGGCACGTCCTCGCAATCCAATGCCACCAGAACTCCGGAGGACAATATATAGACGCAGGGATCGTGCAGATCGCAGAAAGGCGGCCAAGCCCCTCAGGAAAGCGGTAGCGCAGGGAACCAGACGGCCATTGCTCCGGGCAGGCGGTTCGCCCAAAAACCGTATGGGATGCAATTCGCCGTTATCTTCCTTGACTCTTGGATAGGTTGATACAGCGTCCCATCCCAATCTAAAGCCGGAGACCGCAGCGCGTCCGCTTCGACTACAACGACGCCGCCAAGCAAATCCTCCTGGAACCGGCTCCGCATAGGGCTCCCCGCCGGGATGACGATCTCCCCGACCGCTATCTCGTTATCTGGCTCCTCCGCACAGTAAACGAGCGGTCCTCGCTGGATCGCCAATCGCCCGGCATTTTCCTCCACGGCAGGGTTGGCGATCATCTGAACGATGGGCATGTCCAGGCCCAAGACCACCTTGTCCCCTGCCTCCCACGTTCTATCTATAACCACATATCCCTTTTCCACGGGAGGGACCCGCTCCGTCGGGTCCGCGTCATCAGCGAAGGCGTTGGACCCCGTCGGGTCCGCGTCATCAGCGAAGGCGTTGGACACCGTCGGGTCCGCGTCATCTGCGCAGGCGTTGGACCCCGTCGGGTCCGCGTCATCTGCGCAGGCGTTGGACCCGACGGAGCGGGTCCCTCCAGGGAAATGAATGGTGGCGTTCCGGCACCAGCCCGGGTTGCGTAGGTGCAGCGCAAATCTGGCAGGATTCTTGATCGTGATCTCGACCTTTCCATCCCAGGGATAGTCGGTTTTCACATCCAGAGCGACCGTCTGTCCGTCGAGGCTGGTCTCCATCGAGCCGGCGATATAAAGATTTACGTAGAGGCTTCTCGCACCCGAGCCACCCTTGGCATACGCATATCCCCCTAAAGAGGCGATGGTTCGGAGCACATTCGGCGGGCAGCAGGCACACTCAAACCACTCGCTTCGGTGGTGGCTGCCCTCGCTCGCGAGCGGATTCACATAAAAGAAGCTCTTGCCATCGAGCCCAATGCCGCTGAGCAGCCCATTATAGAGAGCCGTCTCCACCACGTCCATGTACTTGGCGTCCCCGAGAAGCAGGGTCATGCGATGCCCCCACAGGGAAATGGCGATGGAGGCGCAGGTTTCCTGATAGGCTGTGAGATTGGGGAGGTCGTAGTCCACGGTGAAACCCTCGTTGGCGGCGCTTGGCCCGATGCCGCCGGTGATGTAGATGCGCTTCTGGGTCGTATTGCGCCAGACCTGCTGCAGCATCTCTATGAGCCCCGCATCCCCGGTTTCCCGCGCAATATCGGCGACGCCTGACATCAGATAGGCCGCGCGAACGGCATGGCCCTTGATCTCCGTGTGCTCCCGGATCGGCATGTCGTCCAGCCAGTAGGTGCCGTCGTAGCGCTCGACCGGCGTTTTATGCTCCGCAGCGAAGATCTTGTCGCCCCGGTGCTCTATCATCCGCTGGCTGAGCGTGAACCATCGCTTGTCCCCGGTAGCTTTCCAGAGCCTGATGAGCGCAAGTTCCGGCTCCGGGTGGCCGCAGTAGCCGACCTCGCCATCCGGCCCATACCTCTCGTAGAGCAGCCCGGCAAGCTTCGTCGCTATGTCCAGGAAATTTGTTTTTCCGGTGGCCTGATGGTGGGCGACGGCAGCCTCGAAAAGGTGCCCCGCGCAATACATCTCGTGCCAATCGCGCAGGTTCTTGAACCGCTGGTCGGGTCGGGTGACCTGGAACCAAGTGTCGATATAGCCATCTTCCATTTGGGCTGTGGAGATGAGCGCGATGATCTCGTCCATGCGCTTGTCGAGCTTCGGATCGGGATGGGTGGCGAGCGTGTAGGCGATACCCTCCAGGGTCTTGTAAAGGTCCGAATCGGTAAAAAGCAGCCCCTTGAATCCTTCGCGCTTACCGGCGGCGGCAAGCTGCATGACGAGGAGATTGCCGTATTTGTCGAGCATCTGCAGGCTGTGCTCGACGGTCGCCTTCCGGTTCGTCTCCTGCCTCGGCGCCCAGAAACGGTCCTTGATCCGCACCTGGGTGAATGGGACGGCTTCGAGCTTGGCGAGGGCTTGCGCGGGTTCAGGCTTTGGCATGACGGCAGCTTCGGTGAATCAGAAGATTGTTACCCAGATTGTGGCTCCATTTCCTTGAGGCACATGGGATTAAAAAGGATTTGTGCGCGCCCGAATCATCATCAACCGGTTCGACATGCCTAAAAGAAGTCCATGCAATAAACCGGCCTCGGGCTGAACAGCTTGGCTGCGGCCGCAGCAGCCCCCTCCGATCCGCATCTGATCAAACCATGCCTCAGCAAGGTTGCGAAGGAGGGCTCGCCTAAAACAGCCTGCGAGAGACGGCGGATGTCGATCTCGATGTCGGCGTCGACGGCTTTGGCGATTTCGATCCCGTGCGCTCCAAAGGCAATACGCCAAGGGCCGCGATTCTCAGGCACGTCTTCGTCGAGAACGGCCATCGTGAATTCGCCGGCGCCATCTGGCCGTAGAGCGGAGAGCGAGACCTCCAGATCGAGGACGCGGTACATGATGGGCCGATCCAGCGAAACCTTTACCCCCTGCTCGGTGTGCTGGGCAAGAAATGGGCTGTCCGGAGGCTCGTACCAAGTGAGCGCAGTTTTGTTGGAGGCAACGCTCCGCAAGAAGGCGAGCAGAGCATCGTAGCCCTCCCGGCTCGACCAAGCCACCTCAGAGACATGCTGCTCCTCCCAGAAGGCGGTCTGGACATGGGAAACGCAATACGCCTCGGCAGGGTCGCCGATCGCAAAAACCCTTGCGAGACTTTTCGTGCCGCGCGTCACGGTAACCCACTGGCTAGCCGTCCGCACGTTCATTCCGGAGTAATTGCTGGCAAAGCTCTGATAAACCGGCTCGATCACCTTCCATGCACCCTCGCCCAGGACCTCGCGCGCCTGCAGATTGGACCTAATCTCGGGAAGCCGGTGCTGCGGACACTGGATTTTCATCCGCGCCCCGCACACTTCCCAACCGAGCCGCCGGTACCAGCTTTCCCGGAAGGCATAGAGGTGGGAGAGTGCATAGCCGTCATCCCGCATCCGCTGGATCGCCCATCGCATAAGGGACGTGCCGACTCCCGAGCTCCGCACATCGGGACGCACCGCAACTCCGGCTACTCCGCCACACCGCACCGAGCTTTCGGCCGCGAGCGTCGCACCCATGTGCCGCACCACCCAGGCCGCCACGATCCGGCCATCCAGATCGCCGACATAGACCGACATGTCCTCGTCCTCGACCTGCTCGTCAGCGGCCCATGGCTCGCCGCTGCGGTAGATCTGGGCGAAGATGTCCGCGGTCGCTTCCCTGTCTTCCGGCTCGCGATAGGGGCGGAATAACAAGCTCATGCGAGGCTCACCCTCTCCGCAGCCTTCTGCTGGGCGGAAGCTGGCGCCCGGTCAGAAATTGCATACACCCCGACCTCGTGTTCTTTGCCCTTGAAGAGGTAGCTGCCCATGAATTCGGCGTAGCGGCCTTGGGGCAGTGTGAGCGCCTCGTAGAGTTCAGCAGAGATAAGAAAGTCCGAACCTAAATCGTTGCAGTGCCCCTGGATGCGTGAGGAGGTGTTCAGCACATCTCCGTGATACACGATCTCGCTCTTGATATCGCCCACCTCCGTTGCCACGACGGGCCCAAGGTGGGCGCCCGCCTTGAAGCTCGGCTGGACGCCATAGATCTTGAGGTAGTGCTGAGCATGCGACTGCAGCTGCTCCCTCATTTTGTAGAAGAGCTCAATGCAATTGGCATTTTGAAGGCCGCGATTGAGCCTCCAGGTCAGAACAGCCTCGTCGCCGATGTAGTGGCTGACCTCGGCCTTGGTTTCAATCACGGGCTTAGTGAGGTCGTTGAAAAAATCCCTCACGAGCGCGCTGAACCGGATATTGCCCAGCTTTTCACCGAGCATGGTGGAGTCCTTGAGGTCGAGAAACATGAAAATTCGGGTCTCCTCCCGCGGCTCGTGATACTTGCCGGTCATCCAGCTCCACAGCACTCTTGGGCCGAGTTTCTTCGAGATTTGAAAAACCGACGAAATGGCAAACATGAGCAAGAACGATCCGATCATGCTTACCTGTAAAACCCGATTGGCGATAATGCTCTGGAAAATATTCCCGATGGAAGGATCAAACGGGCTCACCCCTCGATATGCGGCTAGGTACATCCACATGGCGAGCCCAAATGCGGAACAGATGACGAATACGTAAATCACGGCCTGGAGAACGCAAGTGACGATGAACGACCGGTGCCGAAGCCGAGGCGCAACCATGTTCGCTAGGGTGACCATTGTGCCAAACGACAATCCAAACGAGGGAATGATGAGCCAAGGATTCATCTCAGGAATGCCGGACATGAACCCCGCCGCGACGATCGAGATGGCGAAAGAGATGGCATAGCTGCGCAGCGCTTCGCGCGCGTGATGTCGCTGCATCTCCGTCATAGAATCCATTCTACAGTCCGCTAGAATACGAACGTGGTCGAGGTTCGCTCAATTACGAAACGGTTTCCCGGCGTGGTTGCTCTTGAGGAGGTTAGCGTGGCGGTTGAGCCAGGTTCATGCCATGCCTTGGTGGGCGAGAACGGGGCGGGCAAAAGCACCCTCGGCAAGATCATCGCCGGCATCTACTCGCCGGACTCGGGCGAGGTCTTCTTAGATGGCGCTCCCGTGCGGTTTGCCTCGCCTAGGGAAGCTTTTCAAGCCGGGATCAGCATGGTCCACCAGGAATTGCTGTTCTGCGAAAACCTGTCGGTCGCCGAGAATCTCTGTCTCGGAGACCTGCCAACCCGAGGGCCGTTTGTGGACCGCAAGGAAATGCGGCGATTGGCGCTTGCCGAACTGCAATCAATTGGCGCTGAGATCGATCCCGACGAGCTTGTCGGCAATCTGCCTATCAGCAAGCAGCAGCTGGTGCAGATCGCAGGGGCGATCGGCAAGGGCGCCCGCGTGCTCGTTTTCGACGAACCTACAAGCAGTCTCACCGGCCATGAGTCTGAGCGGCTTTTCAGCCTGATCGACGAACTCAAGGCGCGGGGTGTAACCTGCATTTACGTTTCGCATCGGCTCGACGAGATCTTCCGTCTGTGTGATGCCGTGACCGTGCTGCGCGATGGGAGAGTTGTGGAGACGGTCCCCGCGTCTTCTCTAAATCATGAATCGCTGGTTCGCATGATGATCGGACGGGAGCTGGCTGCGGAGTATGCGGTGGCGGTGGACACCGTGGCGGGAGATGAAGCGCTGCGGGTCGAGGGCCTGTCGAGCCCAGGGAAGTTTAGCGACATCACCTTCAACATTCGAAAGGGCGAAGTCGTTGGGCTTGCCGGCCTTGTGGGGGCGGGCAGGACTGAGATCGCGGCCGCGCTCTTCGGACTTGACCGCAGCGTCAGGGGCTCGATTTTTGTACAGGGGAATCCGGTGCGCATTACGAGCCCGATTCTTGCCAAGCGTCTCGGATTGGGGCTCGTTCCGGAGGATCGCAAGCGCCAGGGGCTCGTGCTGTCGATGAACGCGCGGGAGAATGTGTCCCTTCCCAACCTCGGAGTTTTGTCCAGACTTGGATGGATGAAGCGGTCTGCTGAGGCGACGCTGACGCAGAAGTATTACGATGCCTTGAATGTGCGCGCACCTGGAATCGAAGCGGCAACCGACGGACTTTCCGGTGGCAATCAGCAGAAGCTTGTTCTTGCGAAATGGCTCGCGGCAGACTGCGATGTGCTGATCGTAGACGAACCGACCAGGGGGGTCGATGTCGGGGCCAAGGCGGAGATCCACGCCCTGCTGAGGGGTCTTGCCGCATCGGGAAAGGCGTTGCTTCTTATTTCTAGCGACCTGCCCGAAATGCTGACCCTGTCTACGCGCACTTACGTGCTGCGCGAAGGAAAGATGGCGGGGGAGGTTGCGAGAAAGGATGCCACCGAGGAATCGCTGATGCGGCTGATGGCGGGTCTGCCTCCGGCGGAAGTCTAGCGGAGCTGCGCGATCAGGTTTGCCATTTCGATCGCGGCCAGGGCGGCTTCTCTGCCTTTGTGTCCCATTTTCAGCCCGGCCCGGTCCAGCGCCTGGTCCTGGGAGTCCGGCGTGAGCACGCCCCAGGCGATTGGAATTCCCGTCGCTGTCTGCAAGCTCATGAGAGCCGAGCCAACATCACCGCCGAGAATTGCGGCGTGGGGAGTTTGACCCTGTATGATGCAGCCTAGCGCAATGATCGCATCGGGCTTCCAGTTTCCGCCTGCAATGGATCGAGCGGCCACAGGGATCTCCCAGGTTCCGGGGACATGCACCACCATCACTTCGGGATTGCCATGCCGGGCAAGCTCGTCCTTTGCGCCCTCGAGCAGTTCCTTTGTTACGAACTCGTTCCACCTGCTCACAACAATTGCGAAACGCAGACCGTCCGAGCCCATTCTCGCGCGTGCCAGCGTGTTCGTCTGGATGGAGCGCGCCTTTTGAACGGGAGCATTCCGGACGACCGCACGTGGGCCCCCGAGGGCTTCCATTATCTGGTCGGCTTCCTCGATCGAAAGGGCGGTCCTTCCATGAAGCTTGTTCCAAAGCTTTTGATAGGATAGATTAGTCCGCTTGGCAAGCTCCTGAACGGACACGCCTTTGGCACCCATCGCCTCACGTATGAGTTTCGCAGAATTCATAGCAATAGCTTACAAGACTTCGCAGCCCTGTTGAACGATTCGGCAGGATGCGCCATGCCGGGATGTCGCAGCTTTGCTAGTTTGCGTTTTAACGAGAATTGCCTCTAACCGACCAGCGTTCAGGATGGGCCGCAAGACCGATGCATGACACATGAAAAGGCATGAGTGGCGGCAGCAAGGCGGTAACCTTCGCACATGCCCAAGCGCCCTATCGCCGCCGACGACCTCTTGCGGTTCATATTCGTAAGCGATCCGCAGATCAGCCCCGACGGGGCAAGGATCCTCTTCACCCGCAAGCACGTCAACGAAAAGAACAAGTACATCACCAACCTCTGCAGCGTCGAAATCGAGGGGAAAGTGACGCAGTGGACTCAGGGCGAGGGCGGCGCAGGAAGTGGACGCTGGTCGCCGGATGGAACCCAAATTGCTTTTGTGAGCGGCGGCCGCGACAAGCCCGCCTCCCAGGTTTATCTCATTCCCGTGGATGGCGGAGAAGCCAGAAAGCTCACGAGCCTGCCTGAGGGCTCTATCGGCGGCATCCGGTGGTCGCCCGACGGCAAGTGGATCGCGCTCACCTTTCGCGAGCTGCATCCTGATTGGACCGAAAAGGCAAAGAAGGAGCGCGCGGAGAAGGGACTAAGCACGCCGCCGAGGGAGATTGACACGGTCTGGTACCGGCTCGACGGGGATGGATATTTCCTCAATGACCGCCACGGCGTCTACCTTGTTGATACGAAAACAGGCGAGCATCGCAAGCTTTACGATAAGGACTTCGCAGGCATGTACAGCTTCGACTGGAGTCCAGATTCGAAAGAGCTCGCAATTGTTCATTCCGCCAGTAAGCAGCCATTCGTAGATCCTGCGAATGATCAAATCTGGCGGGTCGATCTCAAGGGAAAGGCGCGGAAGATCCCTGGGCTGCCAAAGGGCGAGAAGAGCACGGTTCGGTGGTCGCCGGATGGCAAGCACATCGCCTATGCCGGGGACGTTGATGAGAACGACCCGTGGGGCGTGCGAAATACCAAGCTCTATGTGGTTGCGGCTGAGGGCGACAGGGTCAAATGCCTCACCGACAAGCAGGACTATGACCTTGCCGCATCCACTATCTCCGATTCCAAAGACGCGGGCTACGAGGCGGTCCTCGAATGGGCGCCCGACTCAAAGAGCATCTACGTTCAAATCGGCTGGCATGGCGAGCAGCACATTGGAGTAGTGAGCCTTAAAGGCGGCGTCGAGCTCCTCTCCGAGGGCCGGCACGCGATCTCGATGGGGAATCTCAGCAATGACGGCTCCAAGATCGCTGCTACCTACACCACGGCCATGAAACTGGCCGAGGTCTGCGTCATGACGCCCGAGCTTGCAACCGGCAGACTGGCGCCAAAAGTGCTCACGAACTTCAATGGGCCGCTGCTCGACGAGCTGAAGCTGAGCGAGCCGGAAGATGTGTGGATCGATTCGACGGACGGCACCAAGGTGCACGCCTGGGTTATGAAGCCCATCGGATACAAGGCTCCCAAGCGCTATCCGGCAGTCCTCGAAGTCCACGGCGGGCCCCACACTCAGTATGGCTGGGCATTCTTTCACGAATTCCAAGTGCTAGCCGCCGCGGGGCATGTGGTGGTATTCAGCAACCCTCGCGGTTCGAAGGGCTACGGAGAAGCCCACACGGCTGCAATCCGCGGAGACTGGGGAAATAAGGATTGGGATGACATCCAGGCGGTGACCAGATGGATGCAGCACCAACCTTACATCCATGCCGGCAAAATAGGGATCATGGGTGGCAGCTATGGCGGCTATATGACCAACTGGGCGATCGGCCACAGCGACGCTTACAAAGCTGCAATCACCGACCGGTGCGTTTCCAATATGGTGAGCATGGCCGGCAGCAGTGATTTCCCCTTCAATAAAAATGGCTATTTTAAGGGCGTAGCATGGGGCGATTTAAATCAGATTAAGGAGCTTTGGAAGCAGTCGCCGATCGCTTTCTTTGAGAAGGTTAAGACTCCTACGCTTATTATTCACAGCGAAGGAGACCTGAGATGCAATATCGAGCAAAGCGAGCAGGTGTTCACGGCTTTGCAGCAGCAGGGAATCGTCTCCAGGTTTGTCCGGTACCCAGTGGATACCTCACACGGAATGAGCCGGGGAGGACCGCCAGACCTTCGCCTGCATCGTCTAGGAGAAATCACCAAATGGCTCGGCAAGCACCTTAAATGAGAAAGCCCCGACCTAGTCGGGGCTTCGCACGCTCAGGCAGAGCGTTTTTCTAGGCATTGCGCTTGCGGCGCAATCTGTTGGCGACGGCGATTCCGATGAAGGTAACCGCTGCTGCGGGCCCTGGAATAGGCGGGATCTCACGGGTTCGCGTTCGAGTGAACGGAATCGGAATCGGGATCGGGATGAAGGATCGCCGACGCTCGACTGTGGGTACGTCGGGCACCATCGGGGCGAGGGGTGGTAGGATCGCCAGGTCGCTGACGGGGCCCGGAGGCGGTGGCAGCAATGGGTTCATGCCGGGCACCACTTCTGTCGGAACCGGATTCTCCATGAGGATCAGTTGAGGTGGCTGTGGCCTCGGAGGAATCTCGACAAACGGATACTTAGTCGGATTTCCGCAGCTCTTGATGAGCATGGGACGGCCGTTCGGATCGAAGAACGCCAGTGTGCCTGCCTTCGTCGTTTGCATCGTCCAGTCAATGACGCCATATTTGTTGACCCGATAGATTTTCATCTTTTCGGTCTTCATGATCTTGCCTGTCTTCAGAGTCCTGAAGTATCGGATAAGATCTTCCTTGGTCTTGACCTGGACGTCTGAGCCGGAGTAGTGGCGCAGGTAACGTTTCAGTACAACGGGGTCGGTCTTCACATGCTCGATCAGCTGGGTAATCGAGTAGACCGGCTTGCGAACGAAGCTATTGCGTGGCAGCCTCTGCGCCTGTCCGGGCGCTGCGAGCGTGCTTGCCGCAACAGCGATAAGTGCTATTCTAGTAAGCGAGTTCATTTCGTCTCTTGCCTTGTTATGCGTGCGTCGGGTCCCGAGCGAATCGGGACGGTTAACGATGCAGACAAGAGATGCAAGATGTGTGCCGACTTATACAACACTGCCTGGCATGTATACGGGCTACGCAGTCGAAAACTACGGAATATACCGGGCTTCGGGACTCCACTTCGAATGAAGTCTGACGCGCAAAGTCTGGCTGATTAAGCGAAGAGGCGGGCGAACCCGCTTGACTAGGCCCGCGGACCCTGATTCTTTCTGCGCATCTTGGATCGGATGAGCGGATATGCCCCAGCGGCCAGGACCAGTAGGGTGGCAGGCTCAGGAACGGTGGCATCTCCACCGCCCGGGGGGCGAATCAAGAAGGGCAGGAGCAGGGCCGGCAGCCAGTCGTTGCTCGCACCACCGATCGGAGGAAGCGGCTCGGGCGGGCTGAGCATGGGCGGCATCGTATCCACCACCGGCTCGAGCGCAGGCAATGTGAATGCTGGCTCGCTGGCAAGCGCAGTGGTCTCAACGGCCTCTCCTTCGCTGGTCGAAGCTGCATCCCGGAGGATGCCTCTAGGAACTTTGATGGCTTCGATCTTCGCCTCTGGGTTCTCGATGATCGCCCGGGGACCGGTTCCCATAGGATTCGCGCATTTCACCCGCAATGCGGGAGTGCCTCCACGCTCGACCCAGAGCAAGGTTCCCTTCTTCAGGGTCAGAACCTTCGCGGTAATGCCATTATCATGAGAGTTGTAAACCGTGTAGCGCCCGCTTGCGGCAAGCTTGGAAAGTCTCAATGTACGGAAGAATGCAATGATTTCCTGGCGGGTCATCCCGTAGTGCTGCATAAACCTGCCGGCCACCTCAGGATCAGTCTCCACCTGCTGAACGAGCTGAGAGATGGACGCCGCCGGCCGGTTGATAAAGGCACCGGGCTCCACACGCGCAATTGCCGCGCACACAGACCCAAAAACCGCAAGAATCGCGATACTTCGAATATAACAGACGTTCACAAAAACCTCTCCTCTCAGATACTATACAGTGGAAAATTGTTCCACTGGCGCAAATTCGCGAAAACATGGTCTAAAAACTAGCCCATCGTGCTGCCGGTAAAATCCCTGGGCCGATGCCATCGAAGTCTTCCATTGTCACTGCCATCCCCTATGTGAACAGCGTGCCGCATATCGGCAACGTCCTCACCACTCTTTCCGGCGACATCACCGCCCGCTACCACCGGATGCGCGGCGAAGATGTGTTCTTTGTTGCCGGAACCGACGAGAATGGTCTCAAAATCAAGGAGGCGGCGGAGGCGGCCGGGCGTGATCCTGAGGAGTTCGTAGCCGAAATGGCCGGCCGATTCCAGACGATTTTCAAGGGTCTGCATATCGAGTGGGATGAGTTTGTTCGGACCCGCGAGCCACGGCACATCCGAGCCGCTCAGCACCTGTTCCAGATTCTCGAGGATCGCGGCCATATATACCTAGGCAAATACGAGGGTTGGTACGACGTTTCGACCGAGACCTTCTTTAAGGAGTCCGATCTTGTGGACGGCAAGAGCCCAGATGGCAATGAGGTTCGGTGGGTTTCGGAGGAGAACTACTTTTTTAGGTTGTCCGCTTTTGAGGAAACCCTGGCCAAGCACATCGAGGATAATCCAACGTTTATCGTGCCCGAATCCCGCCGAAATGAGGTGATCTCTTTCGTGAGACAGGGACTGAGGGATGCCGCTGTTTCGCGCCAAAATCCAGGCTGGGGCATCCCGGTACCGGGCCGTGAAGACCAAGTCATCTATGTCTGGTTCGACGCCTTGATCAATTATATCACGGCAACCGGCTGGCCCGATCCGGGCTGGGAGGACAAGTGGCCCCCGATCGTTCAATGGCTCGGTAAGGACATCCTGACCCGGTTTCACGCGACACTTTGGCCCGCCATGTTAATGGGCGCCGGACTGCCTTTGCCGAAGGTCGTGGCGGCCCATGCCTGGATTGTTATTGGCGATGGCGAGAAAATGTCCAAGTCGAAGGGCAACGTGGTCGCTCCCCTTGAGCTTTCCGGCAAACTCGCAACCCGATCTGGGTGCGCGCCTGAAGTTGCGGTGGATGCGGTCCGCTACTATCTTTGCTCCACGATGCCATTTGAGACCGACTGGGTCTTCACCCAGGAGGATTTCGACCGCCGCTACAATTCGGACCTTGCGAACGACCTTGGCAACGCGCTCAACCGCAGCCTCGCGATGTCGCACAAGTTTGCTGCAGGCGTCGTTCCGGGGGGCGAGGCAGAAGCTGAGGCCGCCCTGGCAATAGGGTCTGCAAAGGCGGTCTATGAAGCAGCAATGGAAGGCTTCCGGCTCGACCACGCGGTGGAAGCTGCTTGGTCGCTGGTTCGGTTCCTGAACAAATATATCGATACCCGCGCGCCCTGGGCTCTTGCAAAGGCGGCCGATCCGGCGCTGCCTGGAGTAATGCGGTCCATGCTGTTGTGCCTCAGGGCCTGCGAGGGTCTGGTTCGCCCCACGATGCCGGTAGCGGCGGACGCGATCGCGGCGCAATTGAACCTTCCAGCGCTTAAGCTCTGGAATGAAATCGGCACTGAGGGCTCGCTCCCAGCCGGAACCCAGCTCTCGCAGCCGCAGCCAATCTTTCCCCGCCTCGATACGAAGAAGGAGCAAGCAATGCCTGATACCCAGCCGGCCGCCCCCCAGCCGACGCCCGAAACTTCCCAGATATCCATCGACGAATTTGCCAAAGTTCAGTTCAAGGTCGGCCGGGTCATTGAAGCGATTGCGATCGAAGGCAGCGACAAGCTCGTCAAGCTCGACGTGATGATCGGCGAAGAGCGGCGACAGATCGTCGCTGGAATTCGCAAGAGCTACGAGCCGCTGGACCTCATCGGCCGCCAGGTAGTGGTGGTCGCGAATCTGAAGCCGGCCATGCTCAGGGGCGTCGAGAGCCAGGGGATGCTGCTCGCCGCCGATGATGGAGATGGCGGCGCTATCCTCTTGCAGCCGGAAAAGGAGGCGCCGGAAGGGGCGAAGGTTCGCTAGCTCAGACCCGGATATCCAGGACCTGGCCCTTGCCTTCCAATATCTTCAGCAGCTCGGCGGATTGCTCCTGCTGGGCGTCGAGGTTCTTCTTCAGAAGCGCCATCTGCAGCTGGATGCGCTTGTCCTCGGGCGCAAGCAGAGCCTGGATCGCAACTTCGCTCGAACGTGCGCTGCCGATGTTCACCAATGGGTTTATCGGCAGGTAACAAGCAAGCCCACAGCCTCAAGGGCCTTTACGGCAGCGAGATTCCGCGCTTTTGGACAATCTCGCGGAGCATCTTTCGCCCGCGGTGGATCCTTGAGCGCACCGTGCCGACCGTCGTTCCCTGCATCGCGGCGATCTCGTGGTAGGTCATGCCGTCGAGGTCGCATAGCTGAATTGCCGAACGATAGACTTCTGGGAGCTCGGTTAGGGCCGACCTGATCTCGCGGCTGAACTCCTCGTAAAGCACCTCGTCCGTGGCCGTCGGGCCCGGATCGTGGATCGGAAGCTCCTGCACGTCGCCGTCCGATGGGCTGATCATGGAGTTCAGCGAGTCTGCTTTCCGGATCGGATTGTCCCGGCGGCGGCTATCGAGGTAGGCACGCTGCATAATGCGCAGCAGCCAGTTCAGGAACGGGCGCCCAGGCATATAGCTGTCAAATCCGCGCCATGCCTTGATGAAGGTGTCCTGCATCAGATCCTCCGCGTCGGAGGCGTTGCGGGTGAGCTGCAGGGCCATCGAGTAGGCGCGTCTGCGCGTCTCGCTGACCATGTTTTCAAACCGGGTCAGACTGGGAGCTTCGTTGGTTGTGGGTTCCAAAACGGCCGCTTCTTTCATGTTGTCTTCCTGACATTTCGGCGAAGCCTCATTGCAGCGCTTAAACTACGGAACACTCATTAGACGCTTTAAGTTCCATAGTGGTTCGCGGGAGGGCAGCAAGTGCGAACATTAGACTGAGCCCTTGGAAATATGTGTTAGAGTGTAATCAGGTAAGAAAATGAAGGCTCGCATCTTTGCCCTTCTTGCACTCGGCATTCCGTGCCTCGCTCCATGCCAGGACGCGGCCAAACAGATCACATTCTCCGCCAAAGCTCAGGATGCGCGCAAAATGCTCGCGGATCTTTCCAAGGTTGCGGGCATGGCGGTGATCGCCGATGTTCCGGTGCGCCAAGAAATTCTCCTGCTGGACTTGAAGGACGTGCCGCTCAAGGACCGAAGAGAGATGGCGGGCGGCAGCGAAGCAGGTGGCGGTGTCCGCAAGCCGCCCCCGCCGGGAGTGCGACTTTAAGAAAAGCCATGCGGATAATCCCTTTGCTTGTCGCAATTCCCCTCCTGATTGCCATTGGCCGGGGTCAGGATATTTCGAAACGAATCACTTTCCAAGAGCCGGCAACGCGGGCGAAGCCGCTCTTTGAGAAGCTCTCGAAAGTGGCCGGCTTCCCGTTGCTTACCGCCCAGGTTGTCGAGGATGAGGTTTTTTTTATCAGCGTGAAGGACGAGCGGATGGGAGAAGTCATGAAGCGAATAGCCCAAGCTGCCGACGCTGAATGGCAAAGGGAGGGAGGCGGCTTTAGGCTAATGCGGCCGGACGCACTCAAGCTGAGAATCGCCCGTGATGAGCTTGGCGAACGAACTGAAGAGATGCGGACGGCAATTGGCAATTCCGTTAAAGCCGCCGACGTAGGATCGTTTGATTACGCTCGAGCCCAAGCCATAGCAAAGCAGTTGGTCCTTGCTCTTAAGAGACGAGGAGGGCGTAATTTCGATGAGGCGCTATACGCACAACTCGCGAAGTTGGATTCTCAGACGCCCATCGGCCGGTTGTATCCAAAAGTTCTGGCCGCGATGGACCCTCGGGTCTTGGCGGCGATCCCGCCAAACAGCAGAGTCGTATTTTCTACCCGCCCAACACCAATGCAGAAATCGATTCGCGGCGATCTCCAAAATGCACTTGCCTCCTACGCATCGGAGCAAAACTTTTGGGCCAAAGCCTGCGAACAGGCGTCCGGGGACGATGCCGGCATCCTGATGAATTCGCGATTCAGCAAGATGACCATAGATTCAACGAAGGAGCTTAAAGCGATCCTTGTATTGTCTCGGTATTCGGCTTCGACAAGTTTGGGAGCCGAACTGATCGTTGCCGATGGCCGCAGACGAATTAGCTATTTGCAAGGTCGATTCGAAGCATTGACCCTAACCAACGCTCTTCCCCCAATTGCCGCGCTGACCAAGGAGCCGGCCCCCGAGCTCTCGAAGTTGAGTCAAGAGGTCTTGACTCGTAGCATTCTGAAAGAGGGCGAGGCGGAGCAAACCCGGCAACCCATTTCGCCGGAGTTGAAATCACTACTAGCAGATCCCGAAAATTTCGATCCGCTATCGCTTGGTCCTTCCGACGTTTTGCAGTCGGTGGGCAAGTTCCGCAATGTCAACGTCGTCGCAAACCTGAACGACCGAATGCTATTTGTCTACCCCTACCTAGATGATAAGCAGCTTTCGCCTACAATGTTTCTTTGGTTTGCGAAGGTCGTCCACGAGTTCGAGATTGTAGAGGCACCCGGGTGGCTCACACTGAAGCCCCATTATAGGATGGATGCTGGCGAATCGCACGTGAACCGGGCTGCGCTCGGAAGGCTCTCCCGCACAGCCTTGAAGGGAAATCCCTCTCTCGACGACCTGGCCGTGTTCCTGCTCTCTTATCCAAGTCGCGAGGTGAGCCCGGCCACAACACTCTACTTAAATCTAATCTCTCCGGAAAACGCAAACATGCTCTGGTCAGGCAACGGCGAAATGTTGCGGCTGTACGGTCTCGTTCCTCATGCGATGCGGCAACAAATGAAAGGAGGAGCACCTGTCAAGGCAGGTGAACTGCCGGCAGATGCCCGGTCTCAGCTCGCCAGAATGCTGTATGGGCCGGGTTCAAACTACGCCCTCGTAGCCACATCTGACGACGAATTCTACTCGAGCTTTCTTGCTTTCGAACCTACAGAGGCCTTTCCGTTGGGCTTACCGCCTGAAACGACTGTTACCATGAGAGAAGTCGTCGAGGAAGTTCCATTCGCAAGATGGGGGAATACTTTGCGGGGGTTCACTCCCCAAGAGTTAGCTCTGGAATCGCTTGCGAAGGAGTTGCCGGATCGCTTTGGTGATTGGGGCCGCGAGGGGTCGGGCAAATACTTCTTTGGGTCGCGGCGCCGGATTACAGGTGTAATTCAGCTGCCACCTAGCGCGCGAATGGACTATACGTTAACAGAAAGCTCAGTTAACACGACACAGGCACCGGTGACGCTCGATCAAATGCCCGAGTTGTATCGGAGAGAAGTGACGAGGATGATTGAGCATTACCGCAATACGGCGGCGCAAAAACCTCTCCGCAAGCCGCCCCCGCCCGACTGGCCATAATCCGAGCATGACCGTGTTCGACGGCATTTTTGAGCCGAAAGCCCTTGCCGCGGCGGCCGACGCGCTGATCAAGCTCCTCATAGGGGGCTTTCTTGCCGGCGCAATCGGATGGGAGCGGGAGATTCATGGCCGTCCCGCAGGGATCCGAACCCATATGCTCGTGGTCATGGGGGTGATTCTCTTTTCTGAGGCGAGCAAGGGGTTTGGCGGAGATCCCAGCCGGGTCGCCGCTCAGATCGTAACCGGCATCGGCTTCCTCGGCGCGGGCACAATCTTGCGGATTGGGCCAGATGTGAAGGGGCTGACCACGGCGGCCAGTATCTGGGCGGCCGCGGGAATCGGGATGGCGATCAGTGTGGGCGGGGCACTCTTGCTCGTGGCCGCCGGTGCGACCGTTCTCGTCCTGGTGACCCTCGCGCTCCTCGATAAGTTGGAACAAAGGATCAATCCGGCGTCCAAGGCATCCAATCTCCATATTGTCTTGGAGAGTGGGAAGGCGCTTGGCGGGGTCATCGAGGCGATTGTTTCAGCTGGTGGGCTCGTCCGTCAGATGCGCTTTTCAGATGACGAGTCGGGCTTGAATGTGGCGATCTCCGTGAAGGGTGATCACCATAAGCTTGTTTCGGCGGTATCGGAGGTGGCAGGTGTTGAGTCGGCCAATTGGGAATAAGTAGTGGCGCGCGGGCGGCAGGCGATCAGTCACCGCGCTAGCGTAGACTCCATGCCAGATGGCGTATCGCGATTTTCAGCACTTCCTCCAGGTCCTTGAGGAAAAGGGCGAGCTCAAGCGGATCACCGAGCCGATCAGCCCTTATCTTGAGATCACGGAGATTGCGGATAGGGTGATGAAGTCCGGTGGCCCGGCTCTGCTCTTTGAGAATGTCGTCGGACCGCCACAACGGCTCGGCACGCCCGATCCGAACAGCGCAGTCATGGGGAGGCCCTCGATCCATGTTCCTAGGAGGCCGGGGACCTTCATCTCGACAATCGACGCCCCTCTCCCCCCAACCCCCTCTCCCCCGGGGCAGGAGAGGGGGAGCATCGAACGGGTCGAGTTCAAAGTCCCGGTCGCAATCAATACGATGGGCACTCGCCGCAGGATGTCTCTGGCTCTCGGAGTCGAGGACTACGAAGAGCATGCCGAGCGCATTGAGCACCTCCTCAAGCTCGATCCCCCCAAGACCGGCATTGACAAGCTCAAGATGATCGGCCGGATCTTCGGCGAGGTCAAGAACTGTCCCCCGAAGACGGTCAAGAGCGGGAAGTGCCAAGAGATCGTGCTGCAAGGCGACGAGATCGACCTCACCAAACTCCCGATCCTCACTTGCTGGCCAGAAGACGCCGGACCTTTCATCACCCTCCCCCTGGTTTTCACCCACGACCCCGCGACTGGCAAACGCAACGTCGGCATGTACCGGATGCAGGTCTACGACAAGAACACGACCGGCATGCATTGGCAAATGCACAAGACCGGGATGCGGCACATGGAAGACTCCCCCTCTCCCGCCCCGGGGGAGAGGGGGTTGGGGGGAGAGGGCCGGATGGAGGTTGCCGTCGCTCTCGGGGGCGACCCCGCAATCATCTTCTCCGCCCTCGCCCCTCTGCCGCCAGGCATTGACGAAATGCTCTTCGCCGGCTTCCTCCGGCGCGACAACGTCGAGATGGTTCAGGCAAAGACCGTCGATCTCAAGGTCCCCGCCGACGCCGAGATCATTCTCGAAGGCTACGTCGATCCCTCAGAGAAGAGGTTGGAGGGCCCGTTCGGCGACCACACCGGCTACTACTCGCTTGCCATGGACTTTCCCGTCTTCCACGTCACCTGCGTCACCATGCGCGAAAAGCCGGTCTACCCCGCCACGATCGTAGGCATCCCGCCGATGGAGGATGGCTGGATGGGCAAGGCTGTCGAGCGCATTTTCCTGCCGCTCATCCGCCTCAGCGTGCCCGAAATCGTGGACATGAACCTGCCAGTCGAGTCGTGCTTCCACAACGTCTGCTTCGTGTCGATCAAGAAGAAGTTCCCCGGCCACGCGTACAAGGTCATGAGCGCGATCTGGGGTCTCGGAGGGCTGTCGTTCTCCAAGTTCGTTTTCGTCTTCGATGAGGATTGCAACGTTCAGGATATCGGCGAGGTGCTGTTCCGAATCGGCGCGAATTGCGATCCCGGCCGCGACTCCCTCCATTCGCGGGGGCCGGTCGACCAGCTCGACCATGCCTCCATCGCGATGGGCTTTGGCGGCAAGATAGGCTTCGACTGCACCCATAAGTGGCCCGGCGAGAACGGCTTTTCCCGCGATTATCCCAAGCTGATCAAGATGAGCGAGGACGTCAAGGGGCGGGTCGATTCCATTTGGGACAGGCTCGGGCTGTAGTCTCGGAACATACGAGGCCGCTATCAGGGCCGCGATTTCCGGCTCGTGGATGTGTCAGTTGAGGTCGTCATGGGGATTGGGAGGTGTAGCTGCCCCTCGTGATGGTTCGTGCGTGAGGAGGGGGGTTGGGGGTGGAGCATACTGTCGCGGCATTTCCGAGGCTCTTAGCTCCCACCCCCAACCCCCTCCCTCAGACACAAACATTCCGAGGGAGGGGACTCCGGAACGCCCTCCCCGCGATGCTGTGTGAACGAGGATGTGGAAGGTCCGCCGCGGCCCCGGCTCACAGCCTTCGACAGTTTTCACCCTCACCGTCGAGCCCAGATATACCCAGCCACTAGTCCCAAATAGATTGTGCCCATGCCTGGAGGCAGGTCTGAAGAATGAAGGGTCAGCCCTTGGCCCTGCCCTTTGCCCGCGAGCGCTGCAGTTTCCTCAGATAGAGCAGCCGGGCGTGGACGTAGGTGAGCAGGATCGCAATCGCCGCCGCAGGCAGAAGATTCGCCAGCCATGCCACCTTCCCGTCGAAGAAGTATTGGACCAACGCGAGCGCGATATAGAACGAGACCGTCCGTATCCCTCCGAGAATCGCATAGCGCTTAAGCGCCTTAGACATGGACCCCGAGGCCGAGCGGCTGATAGTTTGTCATCTCGATCCGGCCATCCCGGCAGGCCCACATCGGGAACTCGGTGAGGATGCACGCAGCTCCATATTCGCCATCCCGGTTGATAGCCATCACCACGCAGGGCAGCGCTTTCTCCAGGTTGTGCCTTCTCATCATGTGTCGCAGCGTGTCTTCGCAGGCCTCGGTTGGGCTCAAGCCGCGGCGCATGGCTTCGACTGTTCGGAACGAAACCACCGAGCGCCATAGCTCTTCTCCGTGGCCAGTTGCTCCTGCCGCCCCGACCTCGTCGTCGGCGTAGATCCCGGCTCCAATGATCGGAGAATCCCCGACGCGCCCCGGCATCTTCCAGGCCAGCCCACTGGTCGCAGAGGCTGCAACCATATGCCCCGGCGATTCCCACGCGAGCATCGTGACCGTGTCGTGGCTCTCCCGCACGGCATGGATATATTCGTCGTCGGGCCGCTCGTTGGTGCGCCATTGGTTGTAGGCCCTGATGCTTGCCGGAGTCATGAGATTCATTGGCTCGAATCCCTTCTCGATGGCAAAGCGCCGCGCTTGGTCTCCGGCGAGCATGATGTGCTTCGTATCCTCCATCACCCTTCGAGCCACCGAAATCACTGGCGCGATCCCGCGCACCGCGCACACCGCTCCCGCCGAGAGGTCCTTGCCGTCCATCATAGAGGCGTCGAGCTCAAGCTCGCCATCGGTGTTGGGGAGCGATCCGAGGCCGATTGAGAGGAGGTTTGGGTCGAGTTCTGCCGCGGCAAGTCCTGCTTCGAGGGTGTCTCGGAGGTCTCCCCCGGCTTGCCTTCTTTTCCAGGCGGCTTCGATCGAGACCTGGCCAGGCTCGCGCCAGGTGCTGAGAATGGTGGTCACGGGAGGATAGATTACCGCCAGCTAGTGCTCGGGTGGAAAGAGCGCCAGGGCGGCTGCGCCATAGAGGCCCGCATCTTCTCCGAACGGGCTCACATGCAGACCCAACTCGTGAATAGCCATGGAGAGAGTTTCGCTGAGCCCGACGGAGCCGCACACGGCGATCGCATCGGGGTGATAGAGCGAACGGACGACCTGGACGGCGTGGCGAAAGGCGATCTCTTGGGGCTGATTTTCGCCTCCCAGTGCTGCTTCGATGGTTGCGTCTAAGAAAAGCAGATCGTTGAGGTGAGGCGGCTCGCCCAGAGGCCCCATGAGAATCCTGCCTCGGTCAACGATACCGAACCCGACCCCGGTTCCAAGCGCCAAGGTCGCAACCCTCATGCCGGCAAAACGCGGATGGCAAGCGTGGCCCCAGGCGGTGGCGAGGCCGTCATTCAGAGCGGATGTCGTGGCGCCGAGGGCATCGCGGTCAAATCGCGTGCCGACATGGCCGGGGATGATGGATTTAGCTTTGACCACGCTCCCGGTCGCCGGATTGATCACGCCGCCGCTGCTCACTCCTACCCGGTGAATCCCTGCCGCCGCAATCTGTCGCGCGATCCAGTCGATCCTGTCTTGGGGGGAATCGGGCCGCTCGATTCTCCAGGATTCCTTGATCTCCCAATCTGGCGAGAAGATGCCGAAGCGAAGCCATGTACCGCCCAGATCGACAGCTCCGACATCGCCACGCCCGCGATCGGCGGCCCGAACGAAGCGGCGCGTCTGCTTGACCGGGTCATTGATTGCGCCTCCGATCACAACGCCCTTGGCACCGATTTGCAGCGCAGCTCGGATTTGCCAGGGCTCACTGAACCTGCCCTCTGCGAGCACGGGCTTGTCAAGTTTCACCAATTCTCGCAAGAGCTCTAGATCGGGGCCGACCGTGGATGGTTCAGCCGTGTAGCCCGCGAGCGTAGTTGCAAGAAGGTCCGCTCCAGCTTCAGCAGCCGCCCTCGCCGATTCGAGGCAATCGCAGTCGGCCATCGCCAGAAGTCCATGCCTGTGGATCTGCTCGATCAATGCAGAGGTCGTGGCTCCGCCTGGCCTGGGCCGAAGACTGGCGTCGAACGCGATAACGTCCGAAGCACAGTCAGCCGCGAGCAAGTCAATGGTTTGAATTGTCGCTGTGATGCGCTCGCCGTAGCCTGGATATCGGGTTTTGTCAATGCCGATCACGGCTCTGCATTCACTGCTCACTTCCGCCGCGGAAGTCCCCGCAGCCCTGATGATCTGGACACCCTCATTGCTGCTTGCCTGCGCCATGGCGCGAAGAATGTCTGGATCATTTATCGGGGAATCGCCGCCAGCCTGAACCGACGCCACGATCGGGCATTTGCGCAACAAGGCCAGGAAATCTGCAAGGGTCACCACGCAAGTATGTAAGCAAATCCTCGCCTCGCCCGCGCATCGCGCTACTTCGGCGTCGTACTATTCAGATACATGCCCAGCGAATCGCGCGCTTTTGAAATCCTCGAAAAGATCATCGAGCAAGCTCCTGCCGACGACCAGCGCCTGCAGAACTACCTCGCCGCCCTGCGCCAGGAGCTGCTCGGCGAAGAGGAGGAGCGGGCCAAGGTCGCGCAGATGATCCAGGACTACGAGGAGGCGTATCAGAAGCTGACCGCGCCAGCGAACCGGCTCGGTGTCTTCCTCAAGTGGCTGGAGGATCGGCAGGCCCTGGTCGCGCTTGGGGAGACGGAATTCGTCTCAAACGTTGATCCGAAGATCCCAGAAGCGGAGTTGGAAGCCGGGTCCCGGATCAAGATGAACGAGGCCTACGCGGTCGTCGGCAAGCTTGAGTCAAGCACAAGCGGGACGATCTTGCGGGTCGGCGAGGCGATGGAGGATGGCCGCCTGCGCATAGGGAGCGACGTCCCCGGACAGGAAGGCGGAAAGATCATCCAGCGCTCGGAAGGCATTAAGGACACGAAAATCGAGATCGGCGACGAAGTGCGGGTTGAAGCGACGGGCCGGATCGCGGTCGAGCACTTCCCCAAGAAGGAGAACCGGGACTACTTCTTCGAGGATGTCCCCGAAGTGCCCTGGGAGGCGGTCGGCGGCCAGCAGCACGCGATCCAGGTCATCAAGGACACGATCGAGCAGCCCCTGCTCCACCCGGAAATCTACAAAAAGTACGATAAGAAGCCGATCAAGGGCATTCTCCTCTACGGCCCGCCCGGATGCGGCAAAACGCTCATCGGCAAGGCGACCGCCTACAACCTCACGCGCGAGTATTCCGAGAGGGTCGGCAAAGAGGTCAAGGAATACTTTATGTATATCTCCGGCCCCAAGATCCTGAACATGTGGCTGGGCGAGACCGAGCGCATGGTCCGCGAAATCTTCAGCACCGCCCGGGCCAAAGCGAAAGAGGGGCGGCTCGTTTTCATCTTCATGGATGAGGCGGAATCGGTGCTGCGGACGAGGTCGAGCGGCCGGTGGCTGAACATCAGCAACACTGTCGTGCCCCAATTCTGCGCCGAGCTGGATGGGCTGGTCTCGTTAGAGAATGTTGTGTTGATCCTCACTTCGAACCGGCCGGACTACATCGATCCCGCCGTGCTGAGGCCCGAAAGAATCGATCGCAAGGTCAAGATCGGACGCCCCGACAAGCAAGCCACGCTGCAAATTCTCGGCATCTATCTGCACGACCGCATCCCGCTCGATCCCGAGGTTCTCAAGCGCTGGGACGGCGAGGTCGACTGCGCGCGAAAGGAGCTGATCGAAGCAACCACGGAGCACATCTGGCGCAAGGTCAAGGAAACCGAATTCCTGCGCGTCTCGCTAAGAAATGGGGACGCCGAGAAGCTCTATTGGAAGGATCTGGTGAGCGGCGCCCTGCTCAAATCCATTGTGGACCGGGCGAAGGACCTCGCGATCAAGCGGGCGATCGCCGACACCGCCAAGGACACCGGCGTCACCCTCGAAGACCTCCAAGCCGCGACCGACGCCGAATACAAGGAGAACGAAATCTTCCCCAAGAGCGACACCCAGGAGGACTGGCTGCAGCTCCTCGACTATGAACCGGAGAACGTCGCCTCCGTCAAGCCGATCGGACGCAACAGAGGCGAAGAGATCGCGCGCAAGAACGTGATCTAGGGAGGGACCCACTCCGTCGGGTCCAAGGGAGGGACCCGCTCCGTCGGGTCCAAGGGAGGGACCTGCTCCGTCGGATCCAAGGGAGGGACCCGCTCCCGTCGAGCCAAAACCTGGCCCCTCAATATTTTCGGTGTATCCTAGCGGGCATGGATCATTCCCTCCCAGACCGGAAGCATCCAATCCATCTCCCAATACTCGAGCGGGGCAATCGATCGAACATCGTGTTCGTAACAGTCTGCTCCAAAGACCGCAAGCCGATATTCGCCAGAAGTGACGTCCATGATCTGCTCGTCAGCACTTGGATTTCTGCGGAAACGTGGGCGGTTGGGCGCTACATCTTGCTGCCCGACCATATCCACCTGTTCTGCTCCCCGGCGGACATTGACGTTTCGCTGCAGAAATGGATCCAGTACTGGAAGTCACGGGCAAGCACATTCTGGCCCCGTAAGCATGAACACCCCATCTGGGAACGTCATTTTTGGGATCGTCAGCTCCGATCGGGCGAGAGCTACGACGACAAATGGGACTATGTACGAAATAATGCGGTGCGCCACGGATTTGCGACATCTGCCGAGGAATGGCCATTTTGCGGAGAGCTCAATCAATTAGGTTGGCTGGACTGACCCCGGCGGCAGATCGAATTATCCAGGAGGGACACGCTCCGTCGTGTCCTTCTGCGAGCTGCCGTCTTTGATTGACCGTGGACACGACGGAGCAGGACACGACGAAGCAGGACACGACGGAGCAGGACACGACGGAGCGTGTCCCTCCTGATTGATCGTGGACACGACGGAGCGTGTCCCTCCTGAACACCCTGGAGGGACCTGCTCGGTCAGGTCCCCCCGACGAGGCTGGCAAGACTTACACGATAGAGCAGGACACGGCGGGGCAGGACACGACGGAGCGTGTCCCTCCCGCATCCCTGCGGGCCCTCACCTCGTATATCATCCCGATAGCAATGCGACGATCCCTACAGCAGCAGATCGCAGCCAACAAGCGCGCGAGCTTCTTCTATGCCTTCCTGCTCGTCCTCCTGCTCGGCGGGCTGGGCGCCGCAATCGCCGGAACATACGTCCCCGACTTTTGGTGGGCGGGAGCGGCGGGGGCGGGCGGGCTCGGCCTCATCCTCAGCCTCGTCGCGGCATATGGCGGATCCAATATCGTGCTGAGCATCTCCGGAGCAAGAGAAGCCACCCTCGACGAAGACCGAACCCTCAACAATGTCGCCGAAGAAATGGCGATCGCAGCCGGCATCCCCAAGCCCAAAGTGATGGTCATAGACGATTCCGCCCCCAACGCATTCGCCACCGGGCGCGATCCCAAAAAAGGCGTCGTCGTCTTCACAACCGGCATCATAGACAAGCTCAACCGCGACGAGCTGCAGGGCGTCATGGCCCACGAAATCAGCCATATCCGCAACTACGACATACGCTTCATGACCACCATCGCGCTGGTCGCCGGGCTCATCCCGCTGCTCGCCGATATGTTCCGCCATATGCTCTGGCGCGGCGGTGGCCGGGGCAAGAAGGATTCGAGCGCGGCCGTCTGGTTCGTGATCGCGATCGTTCTTATGATCCTCGCGCCGATCTTCGCCAAGCTCCTCGAAATGGCCGTGAGCAGGAGGAGAGAATATCTAGCGGATGCGAGCGGCGCGGAGCTGACCCGCTATCCCGAAGCCCTCGCCAACGCCCTCCAGAAGATCTCGCAGGATAAAGATGTGCTCGAAGCGGCCAACCACGCGACCGCCCCGATGTACATCGTCAACCCCTTCAAGCCATTCGAGGACCGCTCGCGCGCGCTCTTTTCGACCCATCCTCCGCTCGAGGACCGAATCCGCGCCCTCCGCTCGATCATGGGCAACTACCCCGAGCGCCAGCCCCTCACGCCACCAAGAGCCCCGGACGATTTCTCCGACATGCCCCCCATCCCCAACCAGGCAGATTAGCCGCCCGCGGGAGGAGCCTTCCGCAGCGCCGTATGTACCACTAACTTCAGGTTGTCGAAGTCCACGTAGTTGCCGTCGTCCCAGCTGATGGCAGCGTTGTAGAAGCCAAGCATGATCGGCCCGCCGCCGGAGAAGTTCAAGTTCGCCTGCCCGTTCCCAATGAATTCCTGCCGGGTTCGAGTCCTCTCAACCCTTGTCCACTGCAATTTGCGTCCCCACAGATCCGCAACCGGCGCGTGATAAAGCACGCCATCCTGCAATGCAGCGAGCTCGAGGCTATTTGCCCAGAAGTGGCTGCCATATTCCCTTACATCGATGCTGAAGTCGATGCTCGTGATAGGCGTCTTGTTGGGATTGATGATCCACCGCGGATTCAGATGCGCCGTTATGGCGATGCCGTCATTTGCCACTGTGAGAACCCTGGAGAATGGGTCGGGAAACGTCCCGGAATTGCCCCCGTCGGGCTCCTGTGTGACGACATGATAGCTGTTCGAGTTCGAGCTTTGGTCGAATTGGATCCAATCCGAAAGGCGGAACGTCCCGTCGTAGAAGGTCCGGGTCTGCGCGCCCCCAAGGCTCGCCGCCGAGACTAAGAGCATTGCCGCAATTGTTCGCGCCTTCATGATCACATTGTAACACGGTAGCCGCCGGGTGGTTCTTCCCGGCGAAAATGAGCGGGCTTTGCCGTAGCCCGCCGTTTCACCCGATCCCAGAACGCCGGGACGAACCACCCGGCGGCTACGGGGAGCTGAGGCTTCAACGGATCCGTCCACGCCGGGAGCGAAGCAAAGCCGCCAATCCAATCCCAACTGCAGCCACCGTCCCAGGCTCCGGAACGAAGTTGTCGATCATGCCGATCGAAAAATCCCAAGTGCCTGCGCCGAGCATGTCCTGGACGTCTCGATACTCTCCGCTCGCCGGATCGAAGAACATGGATTGTCCGTCGTTAAGAGGCCCTCCCCGGCCACCGACTCCGCTCGTCGTCATAAGCTCCGCAGTTCCGACTCCCGTGCCGATGGGCCTCATGCCGATGTGAAACAATCCAAACTCTCCAAAGAGGTGGTCCCACTGCTCATCGCGAATCTCGCCAAAAACAGCACCGTCATCGCTGATACCCCACCGATTCGCCATACCCGTGAAGAAGAGCTCGCCTGGATTGCCTACCGACATCCCCCTTCTGATCTCGACCTGCACTCCCGTGAGGACGAAGTCGTCGGACAACTTGAAGTAGCAGAACATCCCGCCGTAGAGTTCGCTCATCCCAAGGTGGGCATTATCGAACACCATTGGCCCGGTGTCGGCCGGCCCCATGGAAATCAACTGGCTCCTTCCGTCGGGATTACCTCCAAAGAAGTCGTGATAGGCGTAGGCGGGCAGGGTGGCAGCGCCCATCGCCACGAGCATGAGCGCAATTCTTGTCGTTTTAGGCATGGCAACCCACATTGTACGACACTTTTTTCTGCCCCCGTCCCTGCCGGGTGGGTTGCTCCGGCGAGAGGGAGTGGGGCTATTCCGGAGCCACTCTCCACGATGGGTTGTGCATGGGGAGGGGGTTGGGGAGGGGAGAAGGCGGCCCCTCAGGCTCTCCGAGTTTCGTAGGTCCGGATTTCCCCTCCCCCAGCCCCTCCCCACTTGTGGGCACGAACCATCCCAAAAGTGGAGAGGGGAGCCCGGAACCCCTCTTATTCCGGGATGTATTGGAGCCCGGACGTTCCCTCTTCTCTCGAACAAATCCTCCAGGCCCTGCGCCACCCATTTTCCGGATGCCTTGTGCCCGGCAAATGAGTCAATCCGCAGTACGCGGCCTGGACGGTCCGGAGCCCCTCTCCATTTTCCGGGATGCCTTGTGCCCGGCAAATGGGGAGGGGTTGGGGAGGGGAAGTCACCTTGGAATTTTCCGCCCGGTCCTCTCTTCGCACCGACGGATAATTGCCTCGATCCAATCCGTCCTAGGAGCATCCGAATCCAGCATGAAGAATTCTCGATTCTGAACCCTCAGCGTCTCGATTCCCTTTTCCAGCATTTGGTTGTCGCGTAGGCGATCCCTATCGGCGTCGTGCTGTTCGCCATCGAACTCAATTGCAAGCTTCGCTTCGGCGCAGTAGAAGTCGAGCGTGAAGCCGGAAACGGGATGCTGGCGGCGGAAGACGAATCCGAGCTGTCCTCGCCTGGCCAGACTCCAGAAGATCTCTTCGACGACAGACCCGTGGCGCCGCAGCCTCCGCGCACGTTCAGTTTGGTCCCGCGTTCTTTCCTTGCTCCGGGGCATGGGCATTTTTTACCATGTCCGGGATTTCCCCTCCCCCAACCCCTCCCCACTTGTGGGCACGAACCATCCCAAAAGTGGAGAGGGGGGCCCGGAGCCTACTTCGATCTTGGGTGCGCCTCTTCGACCGCTTTTCTCAGCCTTTCGATGCTGATATGGGTGTAGACCTGGGTTGTGGCGAGGCTTTCGTGGCCGAGGAGCTGCTGGACTGATTTGAGGTCTGCGCCGTTATCGAGGAGATGGGTTGCGAAGCTATGGCGGAGGGTGTGGGGGGAGACGTCCGGCGGGAGTCCGGCTCGGAGCGCCCATTTTTTCACGACGGTTTGGACGCTTCGGGCTGATAGTCTTTGGCCTTTGGGGTTGGTGAAGAGAGGCTGCGCGGGGTTGCGGTGTTGCGGTGTTGCGGTGTTGCGGCGATAGGGCTTGCTGGCTTGCGTACTTCCGGGCTCCCCCTCTCCGTATTTCGGATGGTTCGTGCCGACAAACGGGGAGGGGGTTGGGGGGAGGGGAGAGACGCGCTCGCGTTGGATGTAATCCTGTAGTGCTTCCTGACAGGCACCTCCAAACAGGGCAATTCGCTGCTTATTTCCCTTGCCCCGTACGGTCAGGCATTGCTCGCGGAAGTCCATGTCTTCGATATTCACTCCGACGGTCTCGCTCGCCCTGAGCCCGGCCGCATACATGAGCTCGAGGAGGGCTCTGTCCCTGAGCGGCGTTTTCCCTTCGTCGGGCTGTTCGAGGAGCTCGAATGCCTGCGCCTGGCTGAGGGCTTTTGGGAGCCGCTTTCTCCTTATGGGCGCCTCGAGGGCTTCGGTGGGGTCGGTTTCGAGGTGGCCCGCCTGTTTGAGATGCTTGATGAAAGTTCTCAGGGTGGAGAGTTTTCTTGCTCGTGTGACGGGCGAGGCGCCGAATTTGCGCAGATACGCCCTGAGATGGTCGGGGGTGAGATCGAGCTTGCCTTCGAGATGCTTTGAAAGCTGGGCGAGATCGGAGCCGTAGGAGCGGACGGTGTGCGGCGACCGGCGAGAGGCCAGATGGTCGAGGAACTCCTGGATTCGCTGATCGAGCACGATGTTAAGGACGTCGGGGGATTGCCATTGAGGGCGCCGGTGCGAACCAGCCGGCGGCTACGGAGGGACCTGCTCCGTCAGGTCCAACGGGAGGGACCTGACGGAGCAGGGTCCCTCCATCCCCTGGGACCTGACGGAGCAGGTCCCTCCTTTCCCTGGGCCTTTCGGAAGATGAGCGAGACGTTGTGGCCGCCGAAGCCGAAGGAGTTGGAGAGGGCGGTGTCGAGTTTCGCTAGGCGTGCTTTGTTTGGCACGTAATCGAGATCGCAATCGGGGTCGGGATTCTCATAATTCATCGTCGGCGGAATGACGCTGTCCCGCATCGCGAGCATGCAGATGATCGCCTCGACCGAGCCCGCGGCGCCGAGAGCGTGGCCGATCATGGATTTCGTGCTGCTCACGGGCACCTTGTATGCGGCCTCGCCGAATGCCCGCTTGATGGCGAGGGTTTCGAGGCGGTCGTTGTAGTTGGTCGAGGTGCCGTGCGCGTTGATGTAATGGATGTCCTCGGGCTTGAGGCCGGCCTGCCGGAGGGCCATGCGCATGGATCGAAAGGCGCCGTCGCCTTCGGGGTCGGGGGCGGTCATATGGTAGGCGTCGCCGCTCATCCCGTATCCGATGATCTCGCCATACATTTTTGCGCCTCTCTCCTTGGCGAATTCGTAATCTTCGAGCACGAGCACGGACCCGCCCTCGGCCATCACGAACCCATCGCGCTCGGCATCAAAGGGGCGGGAAGCGTGCGCGGGATCGTCGTTGCGGTTGCTCATGGCGCGAGCGGCGCAGAAGCCGGCCATGCTGATTTCGTTGATCGGGGCCTCGGTTCCTCCTGCGACCATCGCGATCGCGTCGCCGCGTTTGATCATGTGGTAGGCGTCGCCGATCGCGTTCGCGCCGGTCGAGCAGGCCGTCACCACGCAGGAGTTCGGTCCTTTAAGCTTATGGACG
Organism: Fimbriimonadaceae bacterium; assembly: GCA_049276675.1. GTDB lineage: Bacteria > Armatimonadota > Fimbriimonadia > Fimbriimonadales > Fimbriimonadaceae > DATLGQ01. The sequence continues at coordinate 2,794 of JBASWW010000071.1, read as the reverse complement.
ATGGAGACATAGCCGCTCGCCATGTCGGGGATCATGTAGGGCACAAGGAACGGCGATACCCTGCCGGGCCCGCCTTCGACGAGCTTGCGATACTGCTCGCCCATCCAGGTCAGGCCGCCGATGCCGGAGCCCACGAGCACTCCCACCTCTTCCGCAAGCTCGCCATCGGGGTGAAAGTTTGCGTCATCGAGAGCCATTGAGGCGGCGGCGACCGCATACGCGATGAAAAGATCAACGCGGCGCGCCTCCTTGCGATCCATCCAATCTTCGGCATTGAAGTCGCGCACCTCGGCGGCGATTTGGGTGGTGAATGGCGAAGGGTCGAGCTTGGAGATGCGATCGACCGCGTTCTCCCCTGAAATGAGGCGAGGCCAAAAGACATCGACGCCCGTGCCAAGTGGCGTGACCGCTCCGATGCCGGTGACGACCACCCGCCCAGAGGGACGGGAAGGCTCGCTCATCCCTGTTTCTTCTTGATGTAGTCGACGGCGTCGCCGACGGTCTTGATGTTATTGACCTCGTCGTCGGGGATATCTATCCCAAACTCGTCCTCCAGGGCCATGACCAACTCCACGACGTCCAGCGAGTCGGCGCCCAAATCCTCGGTAAAGGAAGCGGTCTCGACGACCTCTTCTTCCTTCACGCCCAGCTCTTCAACGGTGACCTTTTTGACTCTGTCGAAAATGTCCTGCGACATGCTCTAAACCTTACCATGTAGCGGCGGCGCTAAAGGGTAAGTCCTCCGTCGATAACGATCACTTGGCCCGTAATATATGCGGCCTCTGCGCTGCAAAGGAAGGCGACGACCGGCGCGATGTCTCCTGCGTTGCCCAATCTTCCAGCGGGCGCGTGCTTCTGCACAAACTCGCGAAACTCCGCTGAAAGCTCGGATGTCATGTCGCTCTCGATGAATCCTGGCGCGATCGCGTTGCACGTGATGTTACGGCTGCCCAGCTCCTTCGCGACGGATTTTGTGAGTCCGATGAGCCCGGCCTTGCTCGCGGCGTAGTTCGCCTGCCCTGCGCCACCGCCCAAACCGATCACGCTGGAGACGTTGACAATCCGGCCATACCGCGCCTTCATCATCCCGCGAGTTGCCGCCTTGATGCAAAGGAACGACCCCTTGAGGTTAACGTCGAGAACGCGGTCCCAATCTTCCTCGCCCATACGCATGATGAGGGTATCGCGGGTGATGCCGGCGTTATTGACAAGGATCTCGGGCACACCAAGCTCGCTTCCAATGCTCTCGAATAGTGCTTCGACCTGCGCGAAATCGCTCACATCACAGGCAAAAGGCTTCGCTGATCCCTCCGAGGCTTCGATGTCGGCCGCCGTTTTCATCGCACCCGCTTCTGTGGTCGCAACGCACGCAACCATCGCCCCCTCCGCTGCGAGACGCATTGCGATCTCTCTTCCGATCCCCCTGCTCGCGCCTGTTACGATCGCAACCTTTCCGGCGAGGCCTTTCATGCCGCACCTGCCTTTTGCTCCGTCAACGCATTGATCGTCGCCTCAATAGACTCCTTGTCGTTAACTGTCAGCGGCGTCGCCTCACGTTCGATTCGGCGCAGGAGACCACTGAGCACCTCGCCACTGCCGCACTCAACGAACACGGCTATCCCCATGCCAAGCATTGAACGCACGCTTTCTGTCCAGCGCACCGTGCTCCTAAGCTGACGCTCGAGCAGATCGGGCCATAGGCTCGGGGTCATGACCGCTTCGGCAGTGACATTGCTCACCACCGGTACGGAGCTTTGGCGAAAATCCGCCGCAGCGAGGGCATCAGCCATTTGAACTGCGGATTTATCCATAAGGGGCGAATGGAAGGCGCCGCTAACATTCAGTGGCAGCACGCGCTTGGCCCCTCGAGCGATCGCCAGCTCGCCTGCACGGCCGACTGCGGCGGCATCGCCGCTGACCACGAGTTGCCCGGGACAGTTGTCGTTGGCGATCACGACAACGCTTCCAGAAGTGGATGTCTCGCTGCAAACCGCCTCGAGCTCGCCGCTTTCCAGTCCAAGGACCGCCGCCATACTCCCCGGTCTCTCCTTGCCGCTGGCCGCCATGATCTCGCCGCGTCGTTGCACCAGTCGCGCGCCGTCGGACACCGATACTACGCCGGCACACGCCAGTGCCGCGTATTCACCCACGCTATGGCCGGCCATTGCCTGCGGCGCGAGAGTTCCGAGGTGCGGCTCGAGCTCCTTCCAAGCCGCGACGCCGCATGTGTACAGGGCGATCTGCGCGTTTTCGGTCCGTCTGAGGGTTTCCTCGTCGGATTCAAAACAAAGTCGGGCAAGATCAATACCGGTTGCCGCAGAGATTTCGTCGAAGGCCGCTCTTGCGGGGCCACCTTGCTCATATAGGCCTTGGCCCATTCCGGGCTTTTGGGAGCCTTGGCCAGGAAAGACGGCTGCGAACATAGATGGAATTTACCGGTTTCCGCAAGTTTGGAGTGTGGAGTAGTTTCCATTGGGCCTGGCTCTTTTTTGTAGTCCGAGCTTCATAGTTCAGACTCCGGCCTGGCCCAGCCGGGTGCCATAATCGAGGGAGAAGGGACCTGCTCCGTCAGGTCAGCAAGGATTGGTCAGCGGGAGGGACCTGCTCCGTCAGGTCAGCAAGGATGGTCAGCGGGAGGGACCTGCTCCGTCAGGTCAGCGAGGATGGTCAGCGGGAGGGACCTGCTCCGTCAGGTCAGCAAGGATGGTCAGCGGGAGGGACCTGCTCCGTCAGGTCAGCGAGGATGGTCAGTGGGAGGGACCTGCTCCGTCAGGTCAGCAAGGATGGTCAGTGG
>JBASWW010000070.1:0-1776 GCA_049276675.1 Fimbriimonadaceae bacterium | reverse complement strand
GACGAGGGTGTATCCGACCATTGCCGAGAGGACGGTGCCGAAGATTCCGCACAGGAAGATCGCCTTGAGCCCGGCTGGCAGGACCTGGTCGGCGAAATTAGGATAGATCGCGAGGCGGTCGAGGGAGGTGGCGTTGTCTCCGATGGGCGGCAGGAGATGGAGCGCGTACATTGCGGCGGTGATCGAGAGGATGTCAAAGAGCGCCCAGAAGACGACGCTGATGAGGACGCCCTTTTTGCTGGCCGTTTCCGACTCCGCGCTCGCGACCCTTTGATGAAAGCCCGGATCGAAGAGGGTCCATGCGCCCAGGAGGAAAAAGCTCAGGATGAAGAGGGGGCCCTGGCCTCCGGTGAGGGTCGTTTGTGCGGGCTGGGCTTTTGCGATGACTTCGGCAGGGGGCACGGTTGACAGGCAATAGACCACGATCGCTCCGAATCCGACATACATCATCACGAACGCGAGCATGGACACCCGCGCGTCGGCAAGCAATCCCCCGCGGTAGAGGAATAGGCATCCGACGAGCGCCCCAAGACCGAGCGAGATCGGCCAATCCCATCCCGTCAGAGCGCGGGTGAGGATGCCGAGCATCAGCACATGGGCGGCGGGCACGGCAAGCATGAAGATAAGGCCGGCGCCGAGCATTCCGGCGGCTTTGCCAAACCGTGCATGGAGCCTTTCGGGGATGCTGATCTCCTCCGCTCCCCTTACCCTCCGCGCGAAGAAAAACGCATACAGGAGCGCGAAGACATAGTAGGGGACGCCGAGCAGGAGCCAGGTCCCGAGCCCGTAGTAAGAGACCGACTCGCTGATTCCGAGGATGCCCCCATACCAGGTGCTGACGAGCGTGGCGACGAAGACGGGCAGAGTGAGCCTCCGGCCCGCCGCGATGAATTGGAAAACCGAGCTTTCTCTGATGCGGGCCGAGAATCCAAGCGCGAGAATGCCGGCCACGAACAGGGCGATGATGCCGTAGTCGAGCGGCGCCAGCGAAATCGTCTTCACCAAAAAGGAAGCTCCTCGGGCGGATACTCGACGAAAAGGAACCCGGAACCCTCGCTTAACGAGGCCCCGATTGTGGTTTGGGCCGCCCGATTGGAGATGCTGGAAAAGGATTTTGGATCGAGCAGTGAGTGGTTGAGCGGCCACTCGACGCCGGTGAGCGTGGCTCGCACATTGTTCTCCAAGGGGAGCAGGGACACGCGCGCGCCGACCCCGCAGCTCACCTTCAAACTTGTGTTCTGGCGGAGTATCCACGCAATGCCGCGCCTATATGCCAAACGCACCTGCAGATCAACTTTGAGTGCGCTCTGTATGGTGGCTAGTTCATGGTCCGGCAGGTCTCCTTCGACCGACACCAATGTGACATCTTCATAGCTGCCCGCACGGGCGAGCCGAAGAAGCTTGTCGCAGTCGGTGCTGTCCTGGCCGGGGTCTCTCACGAGCAGTGCGCCGCCGCGCAGTGCCTTTTCGCTCACCGTATCGAAATCGCCAACGATTTGATGGGGCTTGAAATCGGCTGCAAGCAGACGATCCGCGGCACCGTCTGCAACGATCACGACCTCCGCCGAATCCGCCCAGCGCCGCAGGATGTCGAGCGGCATATCCCGCCCATCGAGCACCCCTAAAACGCGCTTGCCCACCTGCTCATTTTAGCAAGCCGCAGTTTTGTCTGTGGCCCCGTAGACGCCTGTCAAATGAAATATAGAATTTAAAGAATTTATGAGCTTTTGAAGCTGAAAAATCTGTAAACGGACGAAAACGCGGCCTATCCTATAG
>JBASWW010000069.1:0-79762 GCA_049276675.1 Fimbriimonadaceae bacterium | reverse complement strand
GATGGTTCGTGCGTGGGGAGGGGCAGGGGAGGGGAAAAGACGGCACTGGAAAATGCAGTCCGGATCGTAAGAGCAGTGTCCGGATTCTCCCCTACCCCCAACCCCCTCCCCGCGCACATGCCTCGCGGAGAGGGGGAGCCGAAGGCGGCCAGGGCCTCGCATACGTTCCCGAAGATCGGAGATAGACCCGCACCATCATGCGTCCAAATTGAGGGCGCGGCTTGGTTCGTCCCCCGCTTCTCTGGCGCTAGATTAGCTATAGCGTCTGGACCGCCGGGACGAATTAACCGGCACCTCAGATTCCTCCACACTCCGGGGCCGATACGCCTAGGGCGGGCCGGAGCGGACCAAGGCGGTGAAGGCCACGGTTGCGAAGTCGGTGTTCCTGGTGGCGTTGGGCGAGGAGCCGGTTAGCACGATCATGCCCTTCGGTCCGAGTGCCATCGCGACGGCTTCATCCATCGAGGAACTGCTCGGGCCGTTGTACCGCCTCGTCCACAGTCTGTCTCCCGTACCGGAGAACGAAAGGAGAGCGTAGTCCCATGCGGTGGTGGAGCCCCGGGAGCGCCCGGCCAGATAGGTGTTGCCGGAAGAATCGCAGGCGATATCAACGGTCTCGTCATCGCGGAGATCGCCACCATCGTAGGTTTGCGCCCATTGCTCGACGCCGCTTGAATTGAGCTTGGCGATAAACAAATCCGTCTTTGCGGTGTCTCCTACTTGTCCTCCGACCAGCAGGTTCCCATCCTTGTCGAGGGCGAGCGCGCTGGCCGTCGCGCGGGATATGGATGCGCGCTGATACGCCCAGTCCAGGGTGCCGCCCGGGGTCAGCTTGTATGCGAGGAAGCGCAAGGTCGCGACTTCGTTGCTCCAAGTGCTCCCGCAGACATACACGCTGCCCGCCGAGTCCACGACCATCTTGGCGGGGATATCCGCGCCCGCGATCTCATTGCCATAAAGGTGGAGCCACTGCTGAGCGCCGAGGGGCGAATACTTTATCGTGACGATGTCGCTGTTCACGCCGGTGTCGGCGGTCCCCACGACATATGCGTTTCCCGCCGCATCTACTGCGACGTCAGTTGCTTCATCGGCTTGGAGAGCGGCGTGCCCGTAGCGTGCCGTCCATTGGCGGGCGCCGAATGGGTTCAGCTTGATCGTCGCGATGTCCCAGTCCTGGGAGTTGGCACCCGTGGAAGAGCGGCCCGTAACGATCGCGTTGCCGCCCGAGTCAACGGCTAGCGCCTTGACCAACTCGCTTGAATTCGCGGGGCCGTTGTAGCGGGCGATCCAGGTTCTCGCGCCGCTTGGCGAATACTTTATCACGACATAGTCCATGTCGGTGCCGGTGCCGCCATCGGACGAGCCCGCGACATACAGATTGCCGAGGTGGTCGAAAGCCGCATCGACGCCATAGTCCTCGCCGCCGCCCGGCCCGTTATAGACATCTGCCCAGAGCTGGTTGCCCTTTCGGTCATAGAGGACGGTTGCGATGTCGGAGGTTCCGGCTTTGTTGCGTGTCGTCCCGACCACGGCCGTAATGCCCGAGGCGCTGATCTTCACGGCCGCAGGCACGTTCCAGCCTCCCGTTGGGTTGGCATATCGCGCGACCCAGGATTGCTGTTGAGCAAGCGCACCCGCCGCCGCTGTTAGGATAAATGCTATGGTATTGACTTTCCTCATGGTTAACCTCAATTTGCGAAATCAAAGTCCGGTCTAAAGAGCCACGGATGGCAGCCATCCACCCAATAAAAGCCTGGGCGGCCCTGAGCGTTGTAGCCCGTGTAGGGATCGTATCTCCAATCCGTGAATGGCTGGCCATCAGGGGGCTGGTCGCCCACAACCGCTCCAAGTGGGATGATGCGAACGGCCGTGTCAATGCTCACGAAAATGGCAGATCTTCCCGCCAGCCAGACAGTAGCGTATGGGCTAAACAATTGACCGGTGGAGCCATTGAGGCTAAGTCCGCATCCCGAGCTCGCCGGTTGGTAGCGGCAGGGCTGGTTCGTCTGGTTGCAAATTAGTGTCGGATTAGATACGGTAAAGCCCTCATGCTGTACGAGACCCATGCCCGTCCAAATAAGCGTCTGCTTGCTCGGTTCGCTCACAGAAGACATGGGATACGTGTGCAGCAGCCCGTTAAAGGTAACGCTCACATTCTCCCAAGGGTATCTGGCGTTGTCGTACTCCGCGTCCGCCAATGATCTGAATTTCGGCAAGCCTTGGATTGTTAGAACGGCTGAGTCCTGATAGTATGGTTTCGTGGAATTAACCCAAACCCATCGATCTCGCTCACTCCTGTCCTGATCGAAGGAAGGCGGCCACCCGGCGGGAACAGCCACACGATTATTCCACCACCACTGGCCAGTTGTTGCGCTGCGGGCAATCGCGATCGGGAAGGTGCCGGAATAATCCTCTGAGTAGGCGATGATCGCAGTCGCGAGCTGCTTAAGGTTCGCGCTCGTGCTTGACGATTTTTGAATTCCGGCAAAGACCGGAACAATTACCGAAGTGAGCGCAAGCACAATGACGCACACGCCGAGAACTTCTTTAAAGGACAGCTTGTACGATCTATGCGATTTGTCATTGAGCTTGTTCTCAAAGGCCCTGTCAGTGCGGAAGCCATTTGGGGGAGAGTGCAACATGATGGTCGCTCAGGGTTCAAAGTCGAAATCCGGACGGAAGATAAGTACATGACAGCCATCCTTCCAATAGAATCCCGGAAAGCCCATTGGGTCGTAGCCCGTATAAGGGTCGAAATGCCAGTCAGTGAAGGGGGTCCCGTCTGCAGACGAGCCTCCGGTTGTCGTCGCTTCTCCCAAGGGAACGATCCTGACCGATGAATCCACGCTGATGAAGATTCCTGAGCGATTATACGTCCAGAGGCTGCCTGGAATCACAAGCATGTTGCTGCTTGAGCCATTGCTGGATCCGCAGCCTGATTGTGTCGGCTGGTACACGCATGGCAACCAGGGTTCTGGGCACCTGAGACTAGGATTGGGGAGGGTCATTCCTTCGTACCGAACCCGGCCAAGCCCGGTCCAAAGCAATGTCAGCTTGCTCGGCTCCGCTATTCCGCTCAACGGATAATTGTTAAGCAATCCATTCATCGAGACGCTGACGTCGTGCCATGGATACCGAGCGTTGTCGTAATCGTCGTTTGACAAAGATCGAAACTTAGGCAGACCTGGAATGACGAGAATTCGCGGGTCTTCGTAGTAGGGCTTTGTCGCGTTGATCCACGCCCACCGGTCGCGCTCTCGTCTATCCTCATCGAATGAGGGTGGCCACCCCGCGGGCACCGCGATGCGAAAGTTGTACGCCCAAATTCCCGTGGTGGCGCTGCGGCCAAAAGCAAGGGGGAGAGTGCCCGAATAATCCTCCGAATAGGCGATCATCGCCGTCGCCAGCTGCTTGAGGTTTGCGGCTGAACTCGTTTGACTTCCGAGCTTTGCAAAGACGGGCGAGACGACGGCCAGCAGCCCAAGCAGGATGGCACAGCTGCCCAGCACCTGCCATAGAGTCAGGTTCGGTCTCGCGTGCGTTTCCATAGCGCGATTCATCTATTGGACATTATAGCAGTGATCGCGTCCTGTACCAATTTTTCGATCATCACAACATCTACGTGTATAGGGATGATCGTGAGTGATTAGGCGAAACCTGGTAATTCGCGGCTACTTGCTCTCGTGGCTCTTCTGGCTCCAGAGGACGCCTTGCTGCTCTCTTCTGCGCCTTCTGAGCAGGAGGGCTTCGCGGGCCATGTCGAGGTGGTAGAGGGCGGTGGCGTTCTCATCGCAGGCGAGGTCGCGGCCCTGGAAGGCGAGGAGCTTGTCGGTCAGGACATCGAGCACCTCCTCGATGCGGCATCCATTGACGCCAACTTGGTCGGGATGGCCATGCTGAAAGGTGATCTTGATAAAGGGCTTATCTATCACCGCCTCGCTGCCGTCCATGCTCCGAAACTTCTCCATCTGCTCGCTCATTGGGCCATCACCTTCCTTACAGGGTTTATACTCTGTTTCGGGGCGGTTCGATACGCCCATGTTTTCGGAGAGCCGGTGAAACGGCGAGCCTGCAAATCGAGTAAGACATTTTTGAAGAGATGGGAGTTGAAAAGATGGTTAAAAAGAGTTTATTTCTAGGCGTGATGAGCCTTGCGCTGCTTGCGGCTGCGGGGCAGGATGGAGTGACGTTGGCTTGGAAGCCGGCCGTCGGGTCGGTCTCGAAATACAGGCTGACCTCGACGTCGAACATGCAGGGGATGTCTGCGGAGTTCGGGGCGACGATGACGATGAAGGTTGAGTCGGTGACCGGCGACAAGGTCAAGACCTCTGCGACTACGAGCGAGATGACGCTCAAGGTCGGGGATCAGGACATGAGCGCGATGATGGCTTCGATGGTTTCGACGGTGACGACGGTGGTCAGTCTTTCGGGCGAGGTCTTGGAGCGCACGCTGACCGCGGGCCAGTCGGAGTTCGATAGTCCCAAGCTTGAGAGCGCTTTCACGATGATCTTCCCAAGCAAGCCGGTGAAGGTGGGCGACACATGGGTCCGCGAGGTGAAGGCGGGATCGAAAACGGGCTTTTCGGCGAGCAAGAGCGTGTTTACTTATCTGGGCACGGAAAAGATCGCGGACAAATACAACACGCATAAGATCAAATTCGAGTTTAAGGAGCTTGATGGCTCTACTCCGATGACCGGTTCCGGAACGGTCTGGATCCAGGCAGAGGACGGCGCGCTGATGAAGCAGGAGTTTTCATTGAAGAATGCCGAAGTGTCGCCGGGGATGGTTGCCGACATGACAGGCAAGATGATCCGGATCAGCTTCGAGCCGGGCAAGTAGATCTGGTCTTCCAGAGGCGCCCCATAAGGAGGGCGCCTTGCTCCTCCCAAATCGGGGACTCGATATGGTAGCGCCATATCCATGGCTCCCTTCAAGCGATCCACCCTGGCTTTCCGTCTCCTCGTGGGACTACTCTACAGCGGTCCTGGCGTCCATATTCACTGGCTGTCTCACTCTAGCGTCGGCGCCAGCCGAGTTAACCAGAGTAGGACAGGTGGAGGACCCGACGGAGCGGGTCCCTCCTTAAACCCTAAACGAAAGAGGGGCCGCCCTTTCGAAGGACCCGACGGAGCGGGTCCCTCCCAAACGAAAGAGGGGCCGCCCTTGCGAAGGACCCGACCGGAGCGGGTCCCTCCCAAACGAAAGAGGGGCCGCCCTTTCGAAGGACCCGACGGAGCGGGTCCCTCCCTAAACGAAAAGGGGAAGCCTTTCGTAGGACCCGACGGAGCAGGTCCCTCCCATGCGTAGGACCCGACGGAGCGGGTCCCTCCCTAAACGAAAGGGGGGCCGCCTTTCGAAGGACCCGACGGAGCGGGTCCCTCCCATGCGAAAGAGGGCCCGCCTTTCGGCGGGCCCTCTTCACTCCTTTACAGGAGCCATTCCTCATTGCTGGGGAACTTAGCGGGTGAGGACAACCTCGATCTGGTCATTGCTGACCGTGTATGCCGGGTTGGCCAGGGGGAGCGTCGGTCGGTACCGGGTTCGGACCTCGACGGTGCCGTCGGTCTCGATGGCAGCCATAACAGCTGCGCCCGTGACCGTTCGCGTCTTGACCGTGTCGGTTCCGTTGCTCAGATTCTCAGTCGTCGAACCAAGAACAACCCAAGCCTCGGCGGCCTGGTCGCGAAGCTCGATGATCTGTCGAATTCCGCCCTTGTTGGCCTTGGCCTCGGACAGGATGTCGATCTGGACGAATGTTTCGCCGAGAAGATCAGCTCCGCCCAAACCCCACACGATCGTGGGAGGATCGAGCGCGAAGTTTGGCACGATTCCCCGGTCGTTGGTGAAGTAGACGTTGTCGCTCTCGTGCGTGTCCAGCACCGTTCCGGTTTGGTTGCTGCCAAACGAGACGGTTGCGGTGTTGGCTCTCAGCACAGCCTGGTTCGAGAAGTACGAGGTCATGGCGCCAAGCGGATCGGTCTGAAGACCGAAGGCATAGCTGTAGAACTCGTCGGGAGCTGTGTGCATGGCGTCGACAGGATTGTCGTCGTCCCACTGGAACTCATTCTGGAAGCTCGGGTTTGTGCTCGAGCCGTCGAGTCGATCCGTGCCCCAAAGCATGGGCTGGCCCGACGAGATCGTGATCGCTCCGGTGTCCGGGTCAATCGCCTCACCGAGAATCATGAGGGTGGCGCCTCGGCCGTCCATCGGCATCTGGTGGAACAGTCCGCTGCCAGTCAAGTTGCCAACGGCCGCAAAGAAGAATCCGGAATTCTTGGTTTGCACACCAAAGTCCCAGATAATGCCATCGTAGGCATTGTCGAATCCAGGATCCGTTCCGCCCGATCCAGCGTCCGTCTCGCCGAAGTCCTCGGCGGTGAAGAGCGCAACATAGCACTGGACGTCGCCGCCCGACGTGTCCGTTCCCCAATAGAACGAGAACGCGTCGATCTCGGTTGTCCGTCCGGCATAGCCGGGAGCAACTGTCATGTCATTGACGGCGAACGAGTTCTGGTAGGCCGTGCCGAAGAACCATCGGGAACCGGCCGCGAGGTCGGTCACAGGGTTGCCCCAGCGATCGTTAACCGGGTTACCGGCCGAGTCGACCTCGGAGGCGTCGTACGACACGAAGCCAGGCGAGTTGATCGTCGGCGTCTGCTGAACCTTGATCCAAGGGCCAGCTTTAACAGCCCTGCCGTTGACGATGCGTGCCTTGGCGAACCTTACCGGCTCGATTTTGACACCCTGCACCGCTGTCGGCACAATGGGCTTCTGGGCGAAAGCGCCCGCCAGCAGGCCGAGGGCGGCCGCTGAAAGAAACAACTTACTAACCATTTTCTTAATCTCCTCTGTCGGACCATTTGGTCCCCATTCTCATCGATCCCGCGCGGGATCCATCGATCCAGCCGCACAGGCTAAGGAAGCCAGGCTAAAACCCCCAGCTCAACTCCTGAACCTTTATTAAACAGCTTTCAAGGCCAAATAGCCCCTGAGAGCATTGCCAGTTTACCGACGATTCGTTCACTGTCGCTCCCGTTATTCATATGTTAACCCAGGGACAACGCATTCTCGCCTTAACCGGGGCATGAGTTGCCAAAACCGGTCGTTTTGCTGGGTTGGACTTGCAAAGTTGTGGCTAGCAGCCCCGGTCGTCCGGGGTCATCCAGGTACAGCCCCAGTCGGCAAGCGACTCGATAATGCAGTTCAGGGCGAGACCTTTCTTCGTAAGAGAGTATTCAATATTGGAAGGGGCTGAGGTGCTGGCGTGCCGCTCGAGAAGACCGGCCGATTCCAGTTGTCGCAGGCGCTCGCTGAGGGTGCGGGGGTTAATGCCGTACATCCGGCCGATCTCGTTGAACCGCTTCTTTCCTTCAAGAAGCGCTCTTACGATATGAAGCGTCCATCGCCGGTTCATGAGCGCGAGGGTAGCGTTGACCGGGCACCAAATCTCGTCGTGGCCTTCGTGCGGCATAGTCTCCTCATTCCTACGTCTCCATCACCACAATAGGCGTCTACCAGGTACAACCCGCCGCGTGAACATCGATTTGCTTACGCGTCTAACCGAGGCGCATGGGGTTCCGGGCCAGGAAGAGGCCATTCGGGACATCGTACGTGAAGAGCTAAGAGGGCTATGTGAGATCACCATCGACCGTATGGGAAACATGCATTGCCTTCGAACGGCCACGAAGGCCCCTAAGAAGGGCGCGGCGAAGAAGCTCATGATCGCCGCCCACATGGACGAGATCGGATTTCTCGTCAAATTCATCGATGACAAGGGCTTCCTTCGGCTACAGACCCTCGGCGGCTGGGACCCCCGCCAGATGTTCAGCCAGCGTGTATTCGTTCACTCGCAGAACGGACTCCTGAACGGCGTGCTCATGTACAGCTCCAAGCCAAAGCATATGCTCACCGACGAAGAGCTGCGGAAAGGTCCTGAGATGGCAAATTTCTTCGTGGACATCGGAATGTCCGGCGACGAGGCCAAAAAGAAGATCCGGATCGGCGACATGGTCACCATGAACCGAACCATGCAGGTCATGGGGGATCTGCTCACGTGCAAATCGATGGATGACCGGGTAGCGGTTTACGTGATGATCGAGGCGCTCAAGGCGGCCAAGAGCCACGAGGTTGATGTCCACGCGGTGGCCACGGTGCAGGAGGAGATTGGCCTGAGAGGCGCTGCGGCAAGCGGGTCTGCGATCGAGCCAGACATCGTTGTGGCAGTCGATATCACGCTCGCAAACGACATACCGGGCCTTCCAGATCAAGACCACGTGACGAAGCTCGGCGAGGGCGCGGCGATCAAGATCATGGACAGCTCCTTGATATGCCATCCAAAGGTCGTAAACCACTTCCGTGAGCTCGCCGAGAAGCATAAGATCAAGCATCAAATGGAGCTTCTGCCCCTTGGCGGCACCGATGCAGGTGGCGTGCAGAGGCTGCATGGGGGCATTCCGGCCTTCACCCTCTCAATCCCGACGCGGTATGTACATACGGTGAACGAAACCGTTCACAAGGCAGATGTAGATGCTTGCGTCAAGCTTCTGGCCCGCTACATCGAGGATGCCCATAGCCGCGACTATGGCTACCGCTAGGCGCCTTAATGGGTATGCCTTAGCCGTCCGGAATCCTTGTTCGAGCGGCCCCTAATGATCCGCCACACCCGCGCTAGGCTGGCCCGGAGATCGTCTACAAATGCTTCGCCAGAGAACTCGATCATCTTCTGCTGGTACCGAAGCGCACCCGAGCGCTGGTTAAGACTATCGATCTTCTCGTAAATGAGGGCACGGTCTTCCAGAGAGGCGTCGGCGGAGCAATGCCTAAGCTGATCGATTTGCCTCTCAAGCTCTTGAATCTGGATTACAAGCTCTCGCTGCTTGCTCGTGTTACTTGGCATAAAACCTCCGGGTCAAATGGCCCGACGCCCCTGGAGAGCGCTCAGAACGATTACCACGAGTGCGAGGATCAGCAAAACATGCAGTATCCCGCCGAATGCCCCGCTGATCATGCCGACCAGCCAGAGCACCATGAGCGTTGCCACCAGTGTCCAAAGCATGAATCTTGGACTGCCTGGGCACGGCACCCTGTTCCCAGCCAACCCCTTTCGGTCCGAATCCAGTACAAGCGGCCCGCATGGAACGTCTTGGACTAATGTGAATGTCCTCCTGCTCACCTCGCTGCTGGCTGTGCGGCCGGACCAAATGGTCGAGCTGGACCTCACCCGCACGGAAAGCCTGCGAAGCTATGAGAACGTTCGAATTGCCGAAAGCGGGCTTGCCCTTGGGCCCCTGGCAGGCAAATGGATCGAGATGTTCCGGGGGCGCAGCGATTTTGGGCTGCTTACCGGCGTGTACTGGATGCGCGATCGCCTGTTTTTTCTCGATTCGCCATTGCCTGCCGGGTCGGATGGAGGCGATGTCTATATGTGGGACAAGGGCAAGCCCAAGAAGGTCCTAGAGGTCCGCGAGCAAGGTGTCGTCTACATGCGGGGAAACGGGGGCAAACTCTTCATTCCAGGAGCGGACTCTACCGAAGCCTGGGATTTTGGCAATATCTACCGCTCCCTCGACGGCGGGATCACCTGGAGCAAATTCCGGTCTGTGCCCCGCGCCGTGCATATCTGGGATATGGCGCACTGGCGGGGCAAGATGTACGTCTCCACAGGCAGCCTCAAGGACAAGGCGGGATATGGCGCAGTTCTCGAATCCTCCGATGGAGGCAAGAGTTGGCGCGAGACTCTGATCGCCTATCCTCCGGATCGAAAGAAGCAATTCGCTCGCTGCTATTCGCTGATTCCTCTTCGCGATGGACTTTATGCGAGCTTTGCAGTAGTTGACAACGACGCGAAAAAGCCCGGGCCGAAGAGCAGCTTCGATTTCTATAGGTTTGACGGAAAAAAGTGGACCGCGCTCAAGCTCTTTTCCGAAGCCCAGCGCACGCCTTACTTTGGACTCAGGCATCGGGACTTCCAAAAATATGCCTTGGTTGGGACAAGCACTGGCGGCTATATGCTTTCCGATGGCCAAATCGAGGCAATCGACGGGCTAGAGGGAAAAATTGTCTTCGACTTCGAGCGTGTCGGCAAAGAGGAAATGGTAGCGGTGGCCACCGATCCCAAGACGAAGCTCAGTGCCGTTTATCTGAGCTCATTGCCGGAGTTGATCGATGGCACCGGACGCTTCGATAAGGCCTACTCTCTTCCCGCCGGACAAGAGGGTCTGACCATTCGGACCGCCATGGGGAGGCTCTTGGTTGGAACCCGCGCCACAGGCGGCGGGCGCCTGCTTGCCGAGGCCAACGCACCTAGCGGCATTGCGGTCACAGTGCCCATAAAGATCACCAACGAAGGGAAGCTCACCGTGAAGTGGACGGGCGAGCAGCCGGCAGGAACGGTTCTACAATTTCAGGTTCACTCTTCGAGGAGCGAGGCCGACCTCCAGCGCATGACGGTATGGCCCCGCGCTCGGGAGGGTGCGGCTCCAGCGTCCTTTGATATTACGGGCGTGCCAAAGGGACTGGTTTTTCTGCAAATCCGGGTAGTGCTCCGTGGCGGAGACCTGATCAGCCCCAGTCTGCGTTCTATTCGAATTGAAAGTAAACGCTAACGGCGGCGCATGGCGAACCAGATTCCGCCGAGCAGGATGATCGATGCGGGAATGGCGATGAGCCAAACCATGCCTTCGTCTTCGGGAGCGGCAACGCCATCGGGCTGGATCATTTCGCGAGGCTTCACCGGAGGGGGGACGTCCCGGGTCCGGAAGGTGACATCGATGGATGCCTTATCCTCTGCACGCGGCTGGCCAGCACTCTCATTCTCCTGATCCTGCGGCTTGCTCACCTTTGCATTCGGCTCGACCTCGTTCAACTCCTCGATCAAGGCCCCGGCATCCTTAAGCGGGACGGTAATCGTGGCCCTCTGTTCGTACAGCTTCTCCTGCACATCAGCTTGGTATTTGCCGGCGATCTCTTTCGCTTTGCTGAATGCTGCCGCTGGGTCATCGACCTCAATATCCAGCGTGGTCTTTCGCTGGTTCTCGGCCCTGTCACCAGTGCTTTTCAACTGGGTGGAGTCGGCCGCCGCGGGCGTTTCGCGCTTAGCATCTGACTTGACTTCCTGAGGCAGCGATCCGTTGGCAGCGCTCTTGTTTGGCAACTCCAGAGCAGATTCGCTCATCGCTACTTCTGCCGACTCTTCTTTCTGTCCGGTCATCAACCCCTTGCCAAGCAAAGCCACTATCGCCAAGCCCGCGAGAAGCGGAGCCCCAAAGGCGAGGCTGGTCCGCCATGCTGGGGCGCCCCACCAAGGCTTCTTGGGCTGCACAGCATCGAGGGCACGCTCGAGTCCATGCACTTGCGGCTCCACCGAGACCGCCCGAATCTCATCAGCCAAGGACTGCATGTACTCCGCTTCCCTCTTCAGTGCCGGATCTGACTCGATCGCCTGCCGAACCTCCTCGGCGCGCCCCGGTTCGAGCTCTCCGTCCAGATACGCTTTCAGGTCGTCGTGGATGCTCATGCGGGCACCTCTTCGCAGCCGCCCAACGCCTTACGAAGCTGCAAGAACGCATAGTGCAGCCTGCTCTTTATCGTTCCAGCCGGCACTCCGATCACGCTCGCCGCCTCGTCATAGCTCAATCCTTCCACCTCGTGCAGCAACACCACTTCGCGGTGCTCGGGCGAGAGCCCCCTTAGAGCCACCCGAAGCAATTCGCGATCGATCAATGTCTTCTCTATATCCCCCGTACATGCTGCGTTCATCTCGTCTTCACCGAGCCACGTCATCTCGCTCCCGCGCTTCCTGCTGAGATTGCGGCAATGGTTGTGCGCGATCCCCAGCAGCCACGTGCTCAGGCTGGAGCGGCCGTCGAACTTCCTGATGGTTTTATGTGCCGTCACGAACGTTTCCTGCGCCGCATCCTGAGCTGTGTCCGGGCCGATCCGACGGGCGCAAAAACGGTACACGAGCGCATAATGCTCGCGTACGATCTCCGCCATCGCCTCCCGGTCTCCGGAAGCGGCTCGCCTTGCAATTGGGTCCATGCTTGGGCCGGTTCGTTGTTTAGTGTAGGCGAAGCGTGGATTGGTTCACGAGCATCGCACAGAACCCATTGGACGGAGAGCCCCATCCGGGGGTCACCACCCTCTTTTCGGTGGCTCTCAAACTCATTTGGAGAGGCCCCGAAATCATTTCGGGGCCTCCCTATTTCATTTAGGGATCTCTCCAATTCATTTAGCGGCCCTTCCTAATCAATCTTTATCGTCAGGAATCCGCTCGTCTTAGGTTCGGTCTGGCCCCGAAGGAACCGGCCGAGGCCATCCACCAGCGCCAGCCGGGATCGGCCAGGCCTTGCGCTTAGCCGAATCTTGCCCAGCCCAATTGCGCAGCGCTTCCCTTCCCCAAGGTCGACCACCGCGAGGGCGGCGCCATTACTTAGGTTGATGGTCGTGCCGTCATAGGTCAATTTATCGCCCTTGACCGAGAAGCCGGCCTTTTCAGTGAGCGAGCGCATGATCGGGAGGGTTTCCGGCGATCCGATGATGAACAGGCCATCGAGATCGTCGGGCAACGCTGAGAGCGCTCGTCCTGGCTGGCCACGGACGTTTTCAAGCCAATCTTTCTTGGCAGGATCGACGAAGTAACGCGCGCGACCAACATAGCGATCAAGCTGGATCGGGGTCTCGTTTCTGTCATATCGCCTTAGCAGCTTGCGCCATGGATCGATGGAAATGAGCACGGGCTTGCGGCTGGTTGCGATTGATATGAAGGAGAATTCGCTGTCCGGCGTCGGTCCGATTTTTTGTTTTGAAAACTGCCGTGTGCCGTCGGCGAACTGAAGCATCACGTCGGTTTTGAGGTGGTATTTCGGGCCGTTCCATGAGATGACGGCGTCCACCTGGCCATCTCGGTAACTCGCCTTATCAAGGTTGAAGTCCGCCCAGCCTTTGAGCCGCAGCCACTGGTCGAAGAACCACTTGGTGTCTTTCTTGGTGACCCTGGCGACGACCTTCTCGAAGTCTTCCCATTCGCCGGGAACGCCCTTGGGATGGGTCTTGATCCACTCGCGCATGCTACGGACCATCGCGTCCGTCCCGATCTCCTGCTCGAGCATCTGGAGAACCTTTGCGCCCTTCCCGTAGCCGAGAGAGCCAGCCGCGCCGCCTATGTGGGCGCCGCTTTCGGCGCAGGTTGCGAGATTGTAATCGCCGGACGGCTCGGCGTCGCTCACGAAGGCCAATCGCTTCTCGGCTGCAGCGCCGATCGGCCCTTCCCTTTCGTAAAGGCCGCTGCTATAGACCGCGAAGCTTTCGTTCCAGAGGCTCTTGAGGTAGGTGTTGTTGATCATCCCGCCCCACCATGTGTGTGCCGGCTCGTGGGCGTCGAGGTCGGGCAGCCAGCCGAGGCCGTAGGTCGCATATGAATAGGCTTCGAGGGCGCCTCCCCCGTAGTGAGGGCTTTCGAGCGAGCCCCAGGATTTGAAGGGGAATTTTCCGAAGGATTTGCTGTAGAAGTCGACAACGTCAGCATTAATTTCGGCCTGCCACAGCATCTGCTCCTTGGACATGCGGGGACTTGCGACCCAATATTCACGGCCACGGATAGTCTTCTGTTCCCAAGTGAATTTGCCTCCGGTTAGACTGAAGTAGGTGACTGGAAGCTTCATGTCATAGCTTTCCCACCTAAATTTGGAGGGTTCGCCGTCGTGGATGCCCTGGGCGAAGACGTTCCATTCCTGTTCGCCAAACTTCCATCCGCTTGGATTGAAAACTCTCGCGTAGTAAGTGGCCGGCCATCGGGCGATCATCGGATACCAATAGTCGTTCGTAAGAGTGGCTTCTGTGTTGCTGATGCTGCCAGCGTAGTTCGGCATGTCTACGATCGCGCGATATCCGAACTTGTAAGTGAACGTCTTGGATGCTGTCCGTGGGGCAGTCATCAAGACGGTCCCACCGGCCTGCCCAAATTTCACGTTCCGTCCCGCTGCGTCCTTGATCATTCCGACTTGATACTGCGGTGACATCCGCACAAGAAACGAACTGCCTGAGCCGCTGAGCTTTCTAAACCGGACGCTGTCGATGATCCTTACCTGCTTCTCTGCGAGGTCAAAGTTAATGTCGAAGTCGTGGTGCTCAATCTCGAATCCAAGCTTATCTTGCTCCGGAATGTAGCGACCAAGCTTCCCACCCTTGATCTCGAACACCTGCTCGCCGATGTCCTCGCTAGTAAGCTTGGTTGAGAAGACCACATAGGTCTTGGCGGTAACCGGATCTTTGAGGGGCAGAGCGCGCCAGCCATATCGGCCCGTCTCGTAGACCCCGTTCTGCACGAGGAAACGGAACCGCTTGGCATTGACGAGTGCAGGGGACGCGTATTTCGCCATCCCTGCTTCGTCGCGCTTCTGGGCTAGGGCGTCGATCGCCGCGATGGGTGACTGAAGGGCAACAAACGTGTACGCGAGAAAAGGGAGCATTGGAACAAGTATAGAGTGCGGGAACTTGTTACCGCTTTGCCGCTCCGATGCTAATCAAGAGCGGCAACAAGTCCCGCTCGCTAGATCTAGCTCTTCTTGGCAGCGTTGATGCGGTTGATGGCACGCTCCATCTCGGCGACGGCCTGGTCGGTGGTCTTGTCGCTTTCGCCGCTGCCAGTAAGAGCCTTCCGGGCCTCTTCGAGAGCGCGCTCGGCGCGGGCAACATCTATCTCGCTTACCCGCTCGGCTGAATCGGCAAGTATCGTCATCTTGTCCCCGACGATCTCGGCAAAGCCGCCGCTCACGGTCAGATAGTGGCGGCCGTTCGCATTCATATACTCGATCAGCCCAGCCCGCAAAGCCATTGCAAACGGCTCATGGCCCGCATAAACCCCGAAATAGCCTTCCTGCCCGGGCGCGACGACAGAGCTGACAGGCTCCTCGATCACGGAACGGTCCGGAGCGACGACGGAAAGAGTGAAGTTAGCCATAGTTTCGTTGGCCGTTGGCCGTTGGCCGTTGGCCGTGCGGGGCCCTTCCATCTGGACGGCTTACGGCTGACGGCTAGCGGCTAACGACTCCTTCTAGACGGCTGCCTCCAGCTTCTTGGCCTTTTCCATGACGTCTTCGATGCCGCCGCAGTAGAGGAATGCTTGCTCAGGGATTTCGTCCAGGTTGCCTTCGACGATCTCTTTAAACGATCTGACCGTCTCATCGACCGTAACAAATCGGCCAGGATTGCCGGTGAATTGCTCGGCGACGAAGTTCGGCTGCGAGAGGAAGCGCTCGATCTTCCTTGCCCGTGCAACGAGTTGCTTGTCGTCATCCGAAAGCTCGTCGATGCCGAGGATTGCGATGATGTCCTGAAGCTCTTTGTATCGCTGCAATGTCTGCTGAACCCTTCGCGCCACGTCGTAGTGCTCCTGGCCGACAATCCGCGGGTCGAGGTTTTTCGAAGACGACTGCAGCACGTCCACCGCGGGATAAAGGCCCTTTGAAGCCAGGCCGCGATCCAAATAGACATATGCGTCGAGGTGAGCGAAAGTGGTAGCAGGTGCGGGGTCGGTGGGGTCGTCGGCAGGAACGTAGATCGCCTGCACCGAAGTGACCGAGCCCTTGTTCGTCGAAGTGATGCGCTCCTGGAGAAAGCCCATCTCGGTAGCGAGTGTCGGCTGGTAGCCAACCGCGCTCGGCATTCTTCCCAGAAGAGCCGAGACCTCTGAACCTGCCTGCACAAAACGGAAGATATTGTCCACGAAGATGAGGACGTCGGAGCCGGCTTCGTCGCGGAAATACTCGGCCATCGTGAGCGCGCTAAGAGCAACTCTGAGACGCGCTCCGGGCGGCTCATTCATCTGGCCAAAGACCATCGCGGTCTTGTCAATGACCCGCTTCTCGGTGCCGTCCACATCCTTAAACTTGGCTTCCTTCATCTCGAGCCAAAGATCGTTGCCTTCTCGGGTCCTTTCGCCGACGCCGGCAAAAACCGACACGCCGGAAGCTTCCACCGCGATATTGCGGATGAGCTCCTGGATGAGGACCGTCTTGCCCAGACCCGCGCCGCCAAAGAGACCGATCTTGCCTCCCTTGTTGAAGGGGATCATGAGGTCGACCACCTTTAAGCCAGTTTGGAGAAGTTCGACTTTGGTCGACTGGGATTCGAAGTTTGGCGGCTGGCGATGGATCGGATCGCGCCTTGTGCCTTTGATCGGCTCGCCATTGTCAATCGGATGCCCGAGAAGGTTGAACACGCGGCCCAAGGTTTCGTCGCCTACGGGAACGCGAATGGGCGAACCTGTGTCCGTCGCGTCCATGCCGCGAACGAGTCCATCCGTAGAAGCTAGGGCGACGGTTCTGACGACGTCATCGCCGAGATGTTGGGCGACTTCGCATACAAGATCGACGCCTCGTTGTGCGTCCTTGATCTCGAGCGCATTGTAAATTGCGGGCAGGGAATCCGTCGGAAAACGGCAGTCGACGACGGGGCCTGTGACCTGAATGACTTTGCCAACTCCTGGCATGGTTTAGCGATTCCTCCGAAAGCGGGATTTTTGGCGAGCAGCCGGGGAGATTATACCAGCGTCGTTAGCCGTTAGCCGTAAGCCGTTAGCCGTTCGGAACCCATTCCGGGCCAACGGCCAACGAAAGGCTCTAACCGCCATCTTTCTTAGGAAGCGTTCTGAGTTTGTCCCAGTTCATGATCGCGTTGAACACCATTGACCAGCTCCCGTGTGTTTGCTGTCGCCACATGGGATTGAAGCCGAATAGCAGGACATTGCCTTTGCCTGACGGAGCCAGAATGAGGGCGGGACGGCCTGCAAGCTCTTCGCCTTTATCAAGGCCGCCGCTCAGAAGCAGGTTCTCAAGAGGCGCGAACCGCAATAGCACCTGCGGACGTGCGGTCGGCTGTTGCTGAGGCGGCGTGTCTGGCGCGTCGCCGGGTTGCCGCTGAGCGGTGTAGGGTGGGCGTCCTTGGATGATGTCGGGGTCCGTGCGGTCGCCGCGGCCCGAAACCCTGCCACCCCCGCCTTGCTGTCCTCCGCGGCCGCCTCCTCCGCCGAAGCCGCCTCCTCCCATTGAAAGCTGGCCGCTTCGAGAGCTGTAGTAGATCGCGAAATTCTCCTGGTAGCCCGCCATCACGGGGTTATCCTTGGCCGCATTTGTCACGCGATACACGCCGCCGGGGGCAAACAGGGTCTGCGACTGGTCCATCGAAACACCGCTGACCAGGCCGTAATCGATCGGCAGCCGAGAGGAGTTTCCGATGGTGATGAGCAGACCCCCGTCGTTGAGGAACTTCTGCAAGTTCAGCATCCCCTGTAATTCGATCCCGCCCCGGATATTGTCGGTCGTATCCGGCCCACCCAGATGCTTGAAGCCTTCGAGCGGCTTCCAGGGGATGGGCTCGCCTTCCCTGCTAACGCCGTTCACGATTGATTGCGCGGTTCCGCCCGCAGGTCCGATGATGATCACGTCAAATTTGTCTTTGAGGTTTGGCGTGTCGCGAAGCGTATGCACAGAAGTGTAGTTGTATGGAACCTTCGCTTCGTCCAGAGCCAGCCGCATCCAGCCCTCATCCTGCGTGTTCTGCCAGGTGTGGACGAGCGCGGTTCTTGGCCCAGGCACTAGGTTCCACCAACGGCTAAGTGGGCCACTCGACATCCGAATTCCCTCGCGCCGGACTGGCGCATCGAGTATCGCCGTGTCCTTCACCCGAACAGTCTCCACATTGAAAAGCGGCCCCAGCGTCCAGCCAGTGTCATCGTAGGGACGGGGGTCGTCCGCTTTGAAATATTGCTTGTCGAGCAGCATGTCGGCCATTCGGCTGTACGGCTGATCCATGCGGACCACAAGGCTGCCCGCTCCAAACTTGCCATCCTTCGTCTCGGTTTCCTTGTCCAAGACGCTCACCTCGACGCCCTGCCGCCCAAGCAATTCAAGTAAAGCATCCCGCTCGCGAGTTCTTGTCTCAGAGGCAGGAAGCACCCACGCCGCCGGCCCCTCGGTCCGAGCCTTCAGCACCGAGCGCTTGGACTTCAAATAGTAGTTCCGAAGGAACTTCGCCTTGTTCGTCGCCATGTTGTCCAGCGCGAGCAGAACGCCCGACTGCATCAAATTCGTGTTGTTGCGAAGCGACCAGCGAACCCTGGACAAGGGCGGATTCGGCCTGAACCAGTCCCTCGTGGCTGCCTCCCCGACATTGATGATCCTGGTATCCGCGCCGCTGCCACCCTGCGTCTCATAAAACCGCCCGATTGCGTTATGACCGTTCGCCGCATAGAAGGCATAGTTCGGCGCCCAGCCATCGTAAAACCCATGCGTCCACACCCCCGGCACGCCCCAGGTCGTGAACTTCGCGACCTCGTTGTAGGCCATCTCATGCCATTCGTCAATCGTGATGGGATCGAGCCAAGGATTATAAGGCCCGGTGCCGGTCGATATGTAGAGGAAGGAAACCGACTCGTGAAGGTCATGCATCACCTGCGGGCGGAACTCGAACCACGTCTTCATCAGGTTCTTGCTCAGCGCCAACGAGTTTGCCATGCCGTCGCGGTTGTTGTCGTGGGCAACATACTTGCCCCAATAAAGCAGCGGGATGGGCGGCTTCGTCGGGTTCTTCTTCCGGTACATGTAGGTGTCCACATATCGGTCGCGCCCGTCCGTCTCCAGCACCGGCGTGATCATCGTGATCGTGTTTTTCCGGATGTTTTGGATGAAGGGCGTCTCCGAAACCGCGAGCCGGTACGCGAGCTCCATCACCATCTCGGGCGGCCCGCTCTCTGGCGAATGCATGCCCGCCGTCATGTAGTAGAAGGGCAGGCCCTCCGCGATCAGCTTCTCAGCCGCGCCATCAGCCTTGGCTAAAACATCCGCCGTATAGGACAGCGCGGATTGGTTCGTCCCCGCGGCGCCCACCAGCTTCCTCGGATCGCCAAGCTTGGCCGTGATCTCCTGATATTTCTTCAGCCCGCGCAGGTTCGCAGCATCCGAGATCACCACCACGATCATCTCCCGGCCCTCCTCGCTCTGCCCCATGCTGATCACCTGCACCCGGTCCGAAGCCTTGTCGAGCGCCCGCATATAGCCGTTGATGTCCTCGACGTAGTGCAGCAGGTTCGGCGCGCCGATGATCGTGCCGAAATACTTCAGTGGTGTCGGAACGGTTTTCGAGAAGGGCAGGCTATCCACCAGCTCTGTCAAAAAGAACTTCTCAGTCGTGTATTCCAAGATCTTCTTCGTGTAGTCCTTATCTATCGCCTGGGGATAGGCGAGGCCGGTTAGGCCGACGAGGAAAGCAGCAGAGACGCGACGCATAAAGCTAGTTTGCACGATATGCCAACCCATCATCCGGAAGGCGGAAGGAGAACCCAATTCCTTCACAAACAAGAGGGCCAACTGCTGCAAGCTGTGAGCCAGGCAAAAGCGCCGGCAAGCCCGCTCACAGCCTTCGGCAGTTCGCGCCCCCCTCGGAACCCAATCCATACAAACACCGTTGCCTTGAAAACCATGAACGCACTCGCCCTGCCCGCAATCATCCTCCGTGAGCCAGCCCAATTCTGGAACGACCTCAAAGCAGGCAACGACCTCGGAACAAAGTGCACCGCTCTCGCCATCGTCTCCGTCAGCTCACTCGCCATCTTTGGCGCAATCATGGGCTCAACCCACAGCGCCGCTCAAGCAACCGCGTCCGCCGTCAAGCTCCCCATCCTCTACCTCGCAACCATGATGATCTGCTTCCCAACGCTCCATATCTTCAAGCTCCTTTTCGGCTCCAAGCACTCCCCCATGCAGCTCCTCACCCTCCTCATGGCAACCATGGCCATCACATCCCTCCTGGTGCTCGCCTTCGCCCCCATCTCCGCCTTCTTCGTGATGAGTTCCACCAACTACCAGTTCGTCAAGCTCCTCAATGTCGCAATCCTCGGCATCAGCGCCGTCCTCGGCATCCGCTTCTTCTATAGAGGAATGCACGCCCTCGCCGGCGAAGACCCCATCCCGTCCAACCCGTCCAACCCGTCCGAATCCCCCAACGCCCCAATACCTCAACACCCCAATAACAGCACCCAAGACCAAATCATCCGAGCATGGATACTCCTCTATGCTTTCGTCGGAACCCAACTCGCCTGGACCCTGAGGCCGTTCTTCGGCGCCCCCGACCAACCCTTCGAATGGACCCGCGAAATAGACGGAACCTTCTACACCGACGTCTTCCGAGCCCTAGGCGAGCTCTTCGGGGGATAGTCCCCTCCCGGGTGAGCGGAGAGGGCTGAGCGAGTTAAAGTCCTGAAGATATACGTTCATTCGTCCCAGCGCACTATATGCGCTCGACCCGTTACCTAAAGTCACCCGGAGGGCCAACGCGCAGATGAATGGTGCCGTCGCTAAGCGTCGCTGCTTTCAGAACCTGCCGATATGACTGCTCCGATTGATCTCCCCGGATGTAATCGCCGATTCTAGGGACTTCTTTGACGACACCCCATGGGTTCGCCGCTGCATCGGTAGCCCACCAGCTAACTCTTATTCCTGCCGAAGATGACTGCGGCTCGGATACGCCCGGTTTCGCATAGACCGTTATGCCGACAAGCACGAACGCGCCAAGCGCAAAGCTAACTATGTGTTTCTTCATAAATGATTCTCTCCGTCGCTGCCGAATAGCAGCAGTCCAAGGGGCCAGGCACCGCCCGGCCAATCCGATATAAGGCTGAACTAGAATACCTAACCCAGCAATATTGTCAAGTTTTTTCCTCTACTTATTGAGGACTCCCGCCAACCCTGCTAAGGCTCTGCGCCTAAAAATACTTCCTTTTTCTTGCTTTCCCCTCGACAGACCAAAGGGCGGGAGAGGGGGATGACGGGTAAGGGCTATTTCGGTTCTTCCCCATAAAACCCAGCTTCTGAAGTAACTCGTCGTGCACTTGAGCGCTGGCTGCACTGATAGCTGGAAGGCAAGGCAGATAATTCTGCCTCCGCCGGGCGTTCTGCGTCGCCCCGGGTCCACTCCGCGTCAGCCACAAATCATCTGCAGTCGAGCCCATCCGATCCACGTGAAATCCACACCTTCCGCCTCGTCCACAACCAACTCCGCCCCCGCGAGACCGCCCCACGCACAGGTAATCTCCAGCCTCCAAATGAGCTTTCTACAGCGCACCCATGCCTGCGGCGACCTCCGTGCCGCCCACGAATCCCAAACCGTCATCCTCAATGGCTGGGCGCACCGCGTCCGAGACCTCGGAGGGCTCTTCTTCGTCGACTTCCGAGACCGCACCGGCATCGTCCAGCTCGTCTTCCCCCTCTCCCGCCCCGGGGGAGAGGGGGGCAGGGGGGAGAGGGCGGGCGACATGGCTAACATAAGGTCCGAAGCCTGCCTGAGCGTCTCCGGAACCGTCCGCATGCGCAACGAATCCACCCGCAATCCCAAAATGGCGACCGGCGACATCGAGGTCGAGATTGAATCCTTCTCCGTCCTCAGCCCCGCCAAGATCCTCCCCTTCCCCGTGAGCGACGAGGACCAGATGCTCGGAGTCAATGAGGAGCTGCGCATCAAGCACCGATATCTCGACATCCGCCGGCCCAAGATGTACAGAACCCTCGCCCTCCGCGCGGCTGTCATTCGCAAAATCCGCGCATTCCTGGACAATCGCGACTTCCTCGAGATCGAAACCCCGATCATCACCCGCTCCACTCCCGAGGGCGCCCGCGACTATCTCGTTCCCTACAGGATCGAGCCGGGAAAGTTCTACGCATTGCCCCAAAGCCCGCAGCAATATAAGCAGCTTCTCATGGTCGCCGGCTGCGAGCGGTACTACCAGATCGCCAAGTGCTTCCGCGACGAGAGCCAGCGCGCCGATCGCCAGCCCGAATTCACCCAGCTCGACCTTGAAATGTCCTTCGTGCACCAGGAGGACGTGCTCTCCCTATCAGAGGATCTGCTCCGCCAGGTCTGCAACGAGGTCATCGCCGAGTTCGGGCTTCCACTGGATCCGATTGAGCCCTTCGCCCGCCTCAGCTACGACGAGGCCATCCACCTCTATGGCTGCGACAAGCCCGACCTCCGATTCGGCCTCCAGCTTTTCGACATCACTGACGAGGTTCGCGAGTCCGAATTCAGCGTCTTCCGAACCACCGCCGAGAAGGGCGGCCTCATCCGCGGCGTGCGCTACCCCGGCGGCTCCGGACTTTCGCGGAAGGATGTCGGCGAATTGGAGACGCTCGCCAAGGAGTTCGGCGCGAAGGGCATGGCGACGCTCTCGGTCGAGGATTCCGGCGAGGCGACGGCCCCGGAGTCGGGCTACGTGAGCGCTGGCGGCCTATCGGTCAAAGGCTCAATTGCAAAGTTCTTCAAGCCTGCCGAGCTTGAGGCGATCGTCAAGAAGAGCCGGGCCGAGGCAGGCGACCTGCTGCTCCTTATCGCCGACGAATACATGGCTGGCAACAATGTCCTCTTCCGCCTCCGCAATGAAATCGGCGACCGCTGCGGTCTGCGCGACAAGCGCAAGCTCAATTTCTGCTGGATCCTCGACTTCCCGCTCGTGGAATGGGATGAGGCGACCCAGACTTGGAGCCCCTCCCACCACCCCTTTACTGCCCCCAAAGACGAGGACCTGCTGTATATCGACTCCGACCCCGGACGCATCCGCGCGGACTGCTACGACGTGGTCTGCAACGGCACGGAGATGGCCTCGGGCTCGATCCGGATCCACCGCTCGGATGTCCAGGCAAAGATTTTCACGCTGCTCGGCATCGACCCCGCCACCCAGCAGGAGCGCTTTGGCCACATCCTCGAAGCCTTCCAATATGGCGCCCCACCCCATGGAGGCATCGCGCCCGGCATTGATCGCCTGGTGATGGTGCTGCTCGATGAGGAAAACATTCGCGAGGTCATGGCCTTCCCCAAGATCGGCCAGGGCTACGATCCGCTCATGGACGCCCCGAGCACGATCGACGAAGCGCAATGGGCAGAGCTCGGCTTGGCTCTCCGGCCCGCAAAGCCGTGATTCCCTCGGCGGGCACCCTCCATTTACCCTGCCATCGACGCCGCTCGCCGGATACCTTCAATTGCTTCGAGAATGGGTGCTGAGGTGATCCGGCTCATTTGTCCGCCCGGCGCCTGAATCGGCCGGTGAGGAGGGTAGTCGTGCCCCCACTTGCTCATCGGGTTGGGCCCGAACACGGTGACCGTGGGCGTTCCGAGGCCCGCCGCCAAATGCATCATGCCCGTATCGCTCCCGATCACCATTTCCAACCCCGCAAGCGCGCCCATTGACCCTCTGAGCCCGGTCTTGCCGATCAAGTCGGTGACTCCCTCCGTTCCGATTAGGGACGTTAGCTCTTCACCGTAGCGCGCTTCCTCTCTTCCGCCGAGAAGCGCTAGCCGCCTGCCGTCCGCAAGCAACCGACTGGCGACCTCAGCCAATACGGCCGCCGGGATCCTCTTGGAGTCGTACCGCGCACCGGGTTGGACTCCGATCTTCGCGCCACCAATAAGCAGCGAACCCTCCATTCGCTCCGCCTCGGTAGCGGTCAATCGAGGCTTTTCGGACGCGATGTCATATCCGGCGGACCTCGCGAGGTCCAAGTAGCAGTCGGCCTCAAATCGGCTTGTGTCATAGGGAAGGCTGGAAGTCAAGAGAGGGCCGCGACCCTCGGTGCCATGGCCGATCCGTCGCCGAATCCCCGCCGCCCGTGCGCAAAGCGCCGAGCGAAAGGAGCGATTGACAAGCAGTGCGCAGTCTAACCGCAATTTCCGTAGCGCTCTTGCCTGGCGGAGCAGCGAGAGCGGATTGCCAAGGGGCATCTCCATCAGGAACTCGACCCGATGCGAGCGGTCTGCCAGAACCTGGGAAACCGCTGGCCCGGCAAGCACACAGGGTTGATCGACAAGCTCCGCCATGCCGTCCAACAGCGGAGCCGCCATCACCGCGTCGCCTAGATAGGTTCGTTTAAGCCAGATCAGGACTCGCTCAGAGGACACGCTCGAGCGCCTCCGTTACGTGCTCAACCTTCAGTTCCGCAACGGCCCGCGCTTCCCCTGGGGTCACGATCGTCAGCTTTCCAAATGGCGGCGCCCAGAGGCGGTGGATGCCATGGCGGAACAGGCCCACGACCGGCGTGTCTGTCGAGGCCGCGAGGTGGAGGATGCCGTTGTCGAGCGAGAGAACTGCCTTGGCGCGCTCAAGCGCTCCTGCCACCTGGGTCAAAGTCAGCTTCCCGCGCAGATCCTCCGCGAGCCCGGCAGCGACCAGCTGGCTTTCCGCATCGCTTCCCGTCCAATACTGTTGCTGGGCTTTGGGAGGCGCGCCGAGCAACCCGACCGACACCCCTTTCGCTCGGAGCCACTCCAGCGCGGCCCGCCATTTCTCGAAGGGCCAAAGCTTTTCTTGCAGGCTCGCGGTTGTGGCGATCAGCACGTCCGGCATTGCAAAAGGCGGCTCGTCGCGCTGGATTCGGTAAGCGGGAAGCGGGCCGGACAGATAGCAGAGCCGGGCAAAGATCTCGCCGATAAATCCGGAGTCGAGAAATGGATATTTCGACACAATGTCGCCCGCGATCCAGCGCTTGTCCTCCCAAAGATGGCCTCGCTCGTCCTCCGCAAAAGGCAGATCGGCCCGCGCGTCATCTCGGAGCGCCGGACCGCAAAGAAAACCCCGATCCTGGCTGATGAGCGAGGCAAATGCCTTGGCCCAAGGATGGTTTTCGACGTTTACGATCAGGTCGTAGGGCTTTGGCTGGGAGCCCTGCCACCATTCCGAGACGGATTCCCACGGACTTCCTCCATGGAAGGCGAATCCGCGGTCGATCAGGGGGTCGGTCGCCCAGAGCTCTTTGGTCCGGATGCCGCCGTAGTAGTGGAGCGTTCCAGGCTTGAACTGCTCCTTCAGCATCTTGATCAGCGGCGTGACCACCACGTAGTTGCCGATCGCGTCGTTTGTGATGAGCGCGATGCGGCACCCTTCCGGAAGCGCTTGTCCGCTAAATCTGACCATGCGCGGAGTTTATCTCCGGTAGCATCCCATCCGTGTCATCTCCGCTCCCTCCGCAGGTGAAGCAGATGGGCTGGATCAGCTTCTTCGCGGACATCTGCTCGGAGATGGTCTATCCCGTTATTCCGCTCTTTTTGAGAGGAGCGCTGAAAGCCCCCGCCGTTGCTCTTGGCTTGGTTGAAGGGGTTGCGGAAGGGATCGTCAGCTTCATGAAGGGCTGGTCGGGGATGCACAGCGACCGCACCGGCAAGCGGCTCCCCTACATCCGGTGGGGCTACGGGCTCAGCGCGATCGGCAAACCCTTGCTCGCTCTCGCCTACGCCTGGCCGATGGTGCTTGTCGGAAGGGTGGTGGATCGTTTTGGAAAGGGCCTGAGGACGACGGCTCGCGACGCGTTGATCGCCGACTCGGTCGAGACCGAGGACCTGGGCCGGGCGTTCGGATTCCACCGTGCGATGGATACGGCCGGCGCTCTCGTGGGGGTCTTCCTCGGATTCGTGCTACTCGCACTGCTGCCCGGCGAATTCCGCCTCATCTTCGTGCTTGCGGGCATCCCGGGAGCGTTCGCGGTTCTGCTGACCCTCAGATTGCGCGAGCCGTTCCGGTTTAAGTCGGACGCCGCCACGCTTGAGCCCGAGTCGTCCGGCGGCATGGCAGAATCACTCCGGGGGCTGCCCCAAGCGTATTGGCACGCCTTCTGGCTATCCATCCTCTTCGCCCTCGCCAACACCAGCGACATGTTTCTCATGGCGCGCGCCACCGACCTTGGTCTCGCCCCCACGAGCGTCATCCTAGCTTACGCCATGTACAACGTCACCTACACCGCGCTCTCCTATCCCATGGGCGCGCTCAGCGATCGGATCGGGCGCTGGCCCGTCGTGGGCGGCGGCTGGATTATTTATGCCCTGGTCTACATTGGTTTCGCGATGATCGGCCCCGGCCAGGCCATCGCGCTTTGGCCGCTGTTCGCCGTATACGGGATCTACCAAGCCATGGCCCAAGGGGCGACCAAGGCACTCGTCGCCGAGCACTCCCCCAAGAACCGGCGCGGAGCCGCGCTCGGCTTTTTCTATATGGCATCGGGCTTTGCCACCATCGGAGGCAACCTCATCGCCGGTCTGCTCTGGGACCGCGTCTCCCCCGCTGCTGCTTTCTATACCGGCGGAGGACTTGCTCTCCTCTCCGCGCTGGCGATTCCCTTTGTCATTCGCACGTCCAAACGCTCGACGCTTAACACTTGACGCTTGCCTCGGTGGTATAACCCGATTCGCCGAATGGCGCTTTTCTTGGGACTCGATTGCGGTGGATCATCCTGCCGCGCATTGGCCGTCGATCAAGGCGGCGCGCTCGTTTTTCAAGGTCACGCGGGACCCGCGAACATCCTTTCAACCCCGCCCCCCATCATTCGAAAGAATCTATGCAAGGCAACCGCCGGGTGCCCGGAACCGACTGCCGTGTGCGGGTGTTTTGCCGGATTGGTGAACGACGAAGAGAAAGAGCGTGCAGAAATGATTTTGAGGCAAATCTTTTCCGCATCCAGGATTCAAGCTTTGCCCGACTACTGCGCCGCGTTTATGGCTTCGTTGCCCGGTACGCATGCCTGCGTGATCGCCGGCACCGGCTCCATTGTCTGCTCTCGGCGGGGCGAGGGATGGGCGAAGACGGGTGGCCGCGGCTACCTTCTTGGCAACCCAGGTTCCGCCTTTCGCTATGGGCAATCCGCTCTAATGCAGTACCTGGAACATCCGGACGACGCGTCCGATTCGGACAAGGTTCTCATCGAAAAGGTCTTTGGATCAACGCAGGAACCGCAGATCGTCGCCAAGCTCTACCGCAGTC
Source organism: Fimbriimonadaceae bacterium (assembly GCA_049276675.1). Lineage (GTDB taxonomy): Bacteria > Armatimonadota > Fimbriimonadia > Fimbriimonadales > Fimbriimonadaceae > DATLGQ01. The sequence goes on along the minus strand of JBASWW010000069.1, from coordinate 52,973 downwards.
CATCTCCTGCTGCACTCCTTGCTCGGCTCGCTCCCATATTGGGGCGTGACGCGCAGGCAGGCAAAGCCTATGCGGCCACTTGCCTCGCGGAGCAGACCACGCTGTTGGCGGATCAGGTTGAGAGCCATCTCGACAACCATATCCCCGACGCCGAGGAGCCCATGGTTTCAGCTGCTGGAGGCGTCTGGAATTTGCACCCGATCTTTCTCGAAGCCCTCATATCGCGCCTTCACGGCTCACGGCGCGAGTGCCCAATTAAGGTGATTAAGAGCCAGCAGGCGCCGGTGCACGGAGCGATAGTGCTCGCTCAGGAGATGGCATGAGCACGGAATCACGAAACCCCCGCTCGACCGGCCTCGACAAGATGTCCGCTCTCGACATGGTCCGGCTTATGAACCAAGAGGAGGCGCAGGTCCTCAAGGCCCTCACGCAGGCCGAGGATAAGCTTAGCCAAGCTGCCGAGAAGGCAGCGGAGGCTTTTCGGAGTGGCGGCCGGGTGGTCTATGTCGGCGCCGGCACCAGCGGAAGAATAGCCATGGCCGATGCCGCCGAAATGCCTCCGACATTTGGAATTGAGCCCGACCGCTTTGTCGCCATCGTGTCGGGGGGCGACGCCGCGAGCGACAAGGCCGTCGAAGCCGCCGAAGACGATGAGCACGCGGCGATCATGGCGATGAACGAGATCGAGGTCAAGCGTCCCGATGTCGTCATCGGCATTGCTGCAAGCGGCCGAACTCCATTTGTCGTCGCAGCCATCCGGCACGCCCGGCAAAAGGGGGTGTGGACCTGCGGCATCGCAAACAACAAGCAAACTCCGCTCGAGGAGGCGGCCGATCTGGGCATAGTGCTCGATACCGGGCCCGAAATTCTGACTGGCTCGACGCGACTCAAAGCGGGCACCGCCCAGAAGCTCGCACTCAATCGCATCAGCACGGTCGCGATGGTGCTCGCCGGAAAGGTTGTAGAGAACCTGATGGTGGATGTCAAGGCGAAGAATCAGAAGCTGAAGGAACGCTGCGCACGCATCGTAAGGGAGCTGACCACTGCCACCTTCGACGAGGCTTGGGAACTGCTAGATGCCAACGCATGGGATGTCCGAAAGGTTGTCCAGACGCTTCGGGAGGCATCGAGTCTCAATTGAATACCGCCGGGACGAATCACTCGGCGGCTACATCCGATACTTACGCTGCCTCCTTCTGAGTCTTGGCCGCGCTCGCGGGGTCGAACACCCGGATCATGTTCTGATACGAGCTTCCGGTCGCCACCACGATCTTGCCGTCCGCCGCAATCACCTCGATGCGCGGATGGTTCACCCGGCAGATCGTCATCGCCGCGCCGGACTTCGGATCGAACTGCACAACCCTGCCCGATGCACTGCCTTCCTCGAGGAGCGTGATCAGCAGCGCGTGCTTGTTGCCGCTATGGATTCCAGCAAAGCTCGCGACCCGATCGCCAGGAAGAGCCATCTGGCCCGCCGTCTCCATTTTCTTCAGGTTCACTATCAGCAGGTGCGACATCTCGCCGGTGGCCTCCTCCGATCCGATCAGATACATCCGGTCGCCGATAACCACCGGGTGGGCATAGGCTTGAGCGAAGCCGAGCGCAACCTGCTTCTGCATCGCCCCACTCTTATCGCAGAGGAAGGCATACACTTCGCCTGCCACCTGCGCGACGGCCAAGAGGGAGTGCTTGTAAAGGGACAGCGACAGCAGCTGGATGCCTTTCGGCAGGTCGGTTGCCAGCAGCTCTGAGCCACCCTCCGATACTCTGAAGATCCGGGCGTCTTTGGTTGCCACGAACACATCTTCGCCCTCAGCCACAAAAGCCTTTGCATCCGCTACCTTGGCCTCGACACAAATTGGAGTACCAGCCTGCTTTCCGGTTGGCTCTCGAAAGTCGACGGCAAGCGATCCATCCTGGCTAAGAAGTCCGGCCCAACGCTTGTCAGTGCAAACTTGATCCAAGTATTGGCCACTGAATTTGGCCTGCCCGACCCACGTGGAAAGGCTCACAATCTCAACCTGGTCGGATTGGATGCAGAACGCTCTGCCGTCGAGACAGGCGACCCGCCAAGCTTCACCGCCCAGAGGGCTTTTGAGCGGCGCGCTCGACGCGCCCTTGCCGGGCCAAAAGCCTCGCAGTGTGTCGCCGTGCGCGTACACCACCTTTCCATTTGAATAGAGCAGGCCCCCGAGCCCAAAGTCGATCGGTGGCGTTTCTGTGGGAGTCAGCGGCTTGAGCTCCTCTTCGGACTCCTCGAAATCTAGCGCCTGCTGTGTTTGAACGCTCCAATGGCGGGCCGATGATCCGCCTTGGCAGAACCACCGTGAATTCGTATCTTCAGAGTCATCGGTCTCCTGCGTCTTTGACTGTTCGGCGGCAGGTATTTCGACCAACTCTTCTAGCGCAACCATTTCTGGTTCAAGAGTCGCTTCAGTCACCGTTTCCGGCAAAGGCTCGGGAGAGCATTCGACCACTTCGAGTTTCGCCTTCGGCTCCGGCTTTGCAGGAGCTTCGGCATGGGCCTGCAGTTTTGCTCCAACCTCTAGCCTGAGCCGTTCAACCGCAGCTGTACTCTGGCTGCTCTCGGCGCTGAGCTTGTTTATTGCCGCAAGCAAGTTGCCCATCGTCTGGGATGTTTTCTCCTGATCGGCAGCGAGGGCATGTACCTCATGGCGAAGGTCGCCGATCGCGGGGGTGAAGTCGATCACCTCGACGCCGCTTGAGCCGGAATTCTCAACCGTCAAGGCTGCTTCGGCGCGCTGATCGAGGCGAGAGACCACCTCTCCCATCTTCTTTTCGAGCAGTTCGGCACTCTGGCCGCTGTCCTTTTGAAGGGACGCGAGCGCTTCGCCGAGAGCCGAAAGAGATTGGCCGGCGCGTGCCTGGTCCGCTGCGAGGGACTGGACCTGGGCGCGCAGATCGCCGATCGCCGGAGTGAAGTCCACGAAATCAATAGAATTCGATGACTGCTCTTTAAGCTGCTTTTCGATGGACAGGACCGTTTCGGACCGCTGATCGAGCCGCGCCGCAACATCCTCAAACCGCTTCTCCAGCGACGAGGCGTGCTGTTCTCCCTGCTTTTCCAGACTGGCGATCTTCTCAAATAGCTCGCCGAGCCTGCCCTGCGATGCCGCATGGTCCTTCGCCAGGGCCTCGAGCTGATCTCGAAGTCCCTCGTCCTTGAAGTTTGCGACGGCGGCCGACACTTTGCCAAGCGCATCAGCGAATCCGGCCTGAGCCGCGGAGAGCGCCTTCACATCTGTGCGGACGTCGAGGGATTCCAGCTTGGCAAGGCCCGCTGCCAGCCTTTCTTCGGCTGCCGACTGCTTTTCGGCGAGGTCTTGGAGCGCAAGTTGCAAGGCTTCATCGTCGGAGCTGTTGGCTGCTTCGGCAAATTCTGCCAGGTTCTGCGCGAGCTGAGCTTGCGCGGCAGACAGGCCATCGAGCTGCTTCCGCAATGCATCGAGTTCGGCACTCGAATCGGGGGTTTCCCGGCCTGCAAGCTCTTCGAGCCGCGAGTCCAGTACTCCGAGCGACTTCAGGAATTCCGCCCTCTGCTCGTCGGAAAGCTGCTCGAGCTTGCCTGTCTTTTCCGCGAGGCCCTTGAGGGTCTGCTGGGTGTCCGACACCGCGCCTTCCACCTTTTGCTGGCTGCCTTGGATTGCAAACAGACGACTGGCGAGCTCTTCTTCCTGCTTGGCGAGCTTCATCATAAGCTCGGCCGATCGGGCGCCGCTCTCGCGGGAGGTCCGCTCGGCCTCTGCGGTCTTGACGGAAAGTTCGTCGAGCGCCTGCCCGGTTGAGGCGGTGGTCGCGGTAAGGTCGCTCAGGCTCTGATCGGCTTTGTCGGTCCGCACCCGCAGGTCCTTCATCGCATGATCGAGCGTGGAGAGAGCCGTTTGGTTCTTTGTTTGGCCGGCTTCGAGCGCAACGGACAGCGCCTCGATGCGGTCAAGCTTGTCCTGGAATCCGTCAATCTGGGCTTTGAAGGACCGCAGCATCGGGGGCTTCTTGACAAGGTCTTTTTGCGCCTCGTCGATCTGGTCGAGCCGGTCAGCGATGTCGCGGAGCGCATCCTCAAAGGTCCGACGCCTGCTGGAGGGGACATGAATCGTATCGGTGGACATCCGGCCCTTCAGAACGAACCAGATCGCGACCACCACCGCCACGCCGCCCAGGATAAACAGCCCGGGCAGAGACGTGAAAAAGCCGAACACGCTGCCAAAGAACCCCGCGCCGGAATCTTGCTTGTCCACGGCGGTCCCGACGAGCATCACGGAGGCCCGGACGGACTTGCCCGAGGGCCGGCCCGAGGCGCTCACGATCTTCCCACCAAAGCCCTTTGCCGCGCCAAAGTCCGACACCATCACGCCGGCGTCCGATTTCTCCACGGCAGACACCTGGCAAGCCCGCTCCGAGCCCACGGCCCCGTACTGAAGCTCGACCACGCGGTCGCCCTTCTTGAGGCCGGAGCCGTAGAGCACGAGGACGCGCCCGGCGACGAGGTCGGCGGGCGAGCCATCGATGGTAAGGCGATAATCAGCCGCGCCCGAGAGCGTTGCAAGGGCAAGCAGCAGGACGGCGAGAAAAGAATAAACCCAGCGCATATGAAAGTCTCCCAGCTACTCTGTCAATGCCAGGTATCGCCAGTCCGGGAGCCGGTAATTGCTCTAGGCTTGAAGCATCGATGGCCGGTCTGCGCGACTCATCGGTCACCTCAAACCTATCTGATTGTTGTGTCCATAATCCCTTCATGACAGAGCGGTGGCGGATTATTCTTGCGACCGTGCTCGCACTCGGAGTGGCAAGCCTCTTCGTCCCGTGGGGCAGGAAGGTGGAGCGGCTGTCCTCAGGTTCGGCGGATTTCGTTTCAGAGGCGGATGCTCCGTTCCGGTTCATGCGGGGAAAGGAGCCTATGAGGCTCACGGGGGTCGCGGGTTGGGCCGGCAGGGCGTTTTACACCTTGCGCGCGAAGTATGACAAGGTGGACCAGCAGGCGGATCGGGAGCTTGTGGCGATGGGCTTCAAGGCTGGCCACAACCACGAGCGTCGTGTTTGGCAATGCTCCTTTCAACGCAAGGGGAATCTGGAGATGGTGTTGATCGTGCAGAACAGGCGGCCTTCGTGGAGTCGCGCCTATCCGGAAAGAATCGACTCAGAGGATGCGCCGGGCTACATCGAGGTCCATGTCAAGGGGCTGCCTCCACCAAGTAGGAAAGGAGTGCGGTAGACGCTTGAGCATGGGCTGTCTTACATGAGCCGCCGGGACAATCAACCAGAGCCCTCAGCTTTTTAAGAATCAGGAGATGAGGGCTGCACGACGGCTGCTGGGGCGCGAACTGCTGCAAGCTGTGAGCGGGGTGGGCGCGAAATCCCCTTCGCAACAGCTATCTAGCGAGCCATTCGCGCAGTCGCGCCCGCTGGGCCGGGCCGGCCTTCTCGTCGATTACCAGCCGAAGTTGGTTTCCCGTGCCTCGCACGGACAATCCGATCCCTGCGAGGAGCTCGTATGGGACCTCCTTGGTCGTGCGCACGGTCTGGTTGTATACCGCTGTGAGGTCGTCCTCGGCAATTTCGTTGATGGCTTCGAGGATGCCGTTCTCGCTATAGCCGGCCTTTGGGAGGGCATGCTTTTTGTAGAGCAGCCTCTGGACGTCATCGAGGCTCATTCTGCCTTCCGTCGCGGATCGGATGGCTGCGTCGAGCACCAGTCCCGCGACGAGCCCCTTATTGTAATAGCTTAGGTCGCCGACTCCAAAGCCACCATTTTCCCAGGCTTGCATCGAGGTGTCCTCAAGGGTTTTGGTCCTTCGGGTTTTGCTTGCCTGCAGCGTTCGGATCTCATTGCCGAGGGTGCGCAGAAGCTCCTCTTGGCTCATGAGGCCGCCTCGGTAGGCGGTGATGTTTGCATAGTAGTCGGTTACCCCTTCGGCAAACCAAAGATTCTTGGTTCGAACCGGCTGGGTGTAGTCGAAGGGCCCGAGTACCGCCGGCCTTTGCTGCTTCACGTTCCAAGTGTGGAAGAACTCGTGTGTCGCGAGGGTGTCGATGCCGAGCTGCTTCGTGTTCTCAACGGACATGACGGTGGATGCCCGGTGCTCGAGTCCTCCGCCGAAGTCGCCGCTCGCCAGGTGGATCAGATAGACATATTTCTTGGCCGGTATCCCTCCAAAGAGCTTCATCGCGGGGATGCTCAGCTTACGCAGCCGCTCGGCTTCGTCGTCCAGATTGGCGCGGTGGCCGGCCGGCGTGGGAGCCACGAACACGGCTTCGAAAGGCACACCTTCGACATTGAACCTGCGGGTCTCGAAGATGCCCAGCTGCAAAGGGTGGTCAATCAATTCGTCGTAGCCGCCTGCCTCGTACCAACCGTCTTTGCCAAGCATCATGCCGGTCGCAACCTTCCAATCGGACGGCAGATTGAGTTTGAGGAAGGTGGGCTCCAACAGCCTTCCCACCGGATACACGAAGGCGGAAGGGCCATTGATGAAGGTCGTGTGGTTCTTGACCGAGACCCCGAAGAACCCAAGACCGCCGTCGTCGCCAAGCACGCTGTAGCTGAAGGTGACCGGTCCTTGCGAGGGGTTTTCGACAATCCAGGCTCGCGGGTCCCCGGGCTTAGGCGAGACGCTGAGGACTGCCCCATCCGCGCCCGTTGCCCGGACATCGCTGATCTTTTTCTGGTACTCCAGAAGGAAGTAGAACCCGGGGCACCAAGCCGGGATGCGGAGTTCCTCTCGTTCCTTGGCGTCATCGATCTTGACCGCAACCCTGATGGACTTGGCGGGCAGGTCGGGCCGAACCCAATAGTGAAGGTCGGCCACCGCGAGGGATGGGAGGGCGAGGAGGAGCAGGGGAAGCTTTCGCATGGGCTTGATCATCTTTCCATACTTCGACGCTTGGCGGATGGAACTGGTTTTAGCAAGGTTTATCAGTTCGTAGCCGTTCTCGTTCCCGCAGACTTGCTAGAATCCGTATGTGTTTGGAATTCTTGTCGCCCCCGTGATCGTGCAATCTATCTCTCAAGTCCACGCTTCGGTTCCGCAACCTTGGAGGGAACCAGGATATCTGAAGGTCATCTGGGTGGATTCCCCTAATCTGAACGACCGGCCCGAAGGCACGATAATCGACACAATCGTCGTGCACCACACCGCAAACGACTCCCTGGAGGGCACCACGAAGTGGTTCAACACACCCGAGAGCCAGGTAAGCGCGCATTTCACGATCGGCAAGGATGGCTCGATCGTCCAGCACGTTTCGACTTGGAAGCGAGCATGGCACGCTGGGGTCAGCAAGGACAGCGAAGGGCGCGAGAACGTCAACAATTTCAGCGTGGGCATTGAGCTGGTGAACATCGGCGATGGGAAGAATCCCTATCCGGAGGAGCAGGTCAATGCTCTCTACTTTCTCATCGAGGCGCTGAAACGACGCCATCCATTAGAATCGATCACCAGCCACAAGCTCGTTGCCCAGCCGAGCGGACGTAAGATCGATCCCATCGACTTTCCATGGCAGAAACTTGCAGGGCTTGGACTCTCGATCGTTCCGTACGTCGCAAAGGGCAAGGTATAATCGCTTACTCTCTCTGCACCGCGAGAACCCTTATGCTGCCTTCCCCAAACATTCTTCTTGAATTCGAGCACGGCAAATTCGTGCTTTCCAATTTGGCCGCCAAGAGAGCCAAGCAGATTCGCGACGGCGCGCCACCGCTCGTGCGCATTGACTCCAACCACCCTCTCACGATCGCGCTGGCCGAGATCGCAGCCGGCAAGATCAAAGCGATCATGCCCGATGTGGATCATGCCGCGCTCATCGAGACTGCTGAAATCAAGCTGCTCACGGATGAAACCATGCCCGCCGAACTTGGCATGCTCCTTCCCGCGCTTGATGAGACGGAAGTTGCCCTAGTGAGTCCGATCGCCCTCACTGAGGATGACGCCGAGCATGAAGCTGAAGTCGACGAAGCGGCCGACGGCCTCAGCCTAGCCGACCTGGCTGGCGAAGATGAAGAGGAGGCTGCCGAGCCTGCTCCAGCGGGAGAGGACGACACCCTGTCCCTCACCGAGATCGCCGAGCAGGAAGAGTCATCTGAGGACGAAGAGTCCCAAGAAAATTAGCTTCGATGACAATCGGAAACCCCTACGAAATACTGGGCGTTTCAAGCGATGCTTCGCCGGATGACATCAAGTCGGCCTACCGCCGCCTCGCCAGAAAGTTTCATCCGGACGTAAATCCGAACGACCCCACAGCCGAAGAAAAGTTCAAGGAAATCGGCCAGGCCTATGCAGTGCTTTCCGATCCTGAGAAGCGCTCCCGCTACGATCAGTTCGGGACGATGGAGGACATCCCGGCCGACTTCTTTGGATCGGGCGGCTTCGGCGATATCTTCGACATGTTCTTTGGCAACGCCCAAGGCAATCGCCGAAGGTCTTCGGGCCGCGACGGGCAAGATGTTCGCGAGGATGTCGAAATCTCGCTGGCGGACGTGATTGCGGGCGTGCGCAAGGACATCAAGGTTGCCCGGCCCGCTCGTTGCTCCGAATGCAAGGGCACGGGAGGGGAAGGCGGACAGCTACCGGAGAAGTGCGCGACCTGCCAGGGCCAAGGCATGGTTTACCAAACCCGCAACACCTTTATCGGCACGATGAGAACATCGGTCACTTGCCCGACGTGCAAGGGCGAAGGGTCGGTGGTCAAGAGTCCGTGCAAGGCCTGCCGGGGGAGGGGCTTGACCGTGCAGGAAAAGGAGATTTCGGTGAACATCCCGGCAGGTGTCGAGTCGGGCACGATGATTCACATACCGAGAGAGGGCGGCGAAGGATTTGGCGGAGGGGCAGATGGCGACCTATATGTCGCGCTTCATGTCACCGACGACCCGCGATTTGAGCGATCTGGCACACATCTTCACACGGCTCTGGACCTGACCTTCGCCCAGGCTGCACTTGGCGATGAGATAGAGATCGAGGGAGTGGACGATACCTACGAACTTCAGATTCCCGCGGGAACCCAGCCTGGCACGGTGCTTCCAGTCCGGGGCGCCGGCCTTCCCCCGCTGCATGGCGGCCGGCGCGGAGACATGCTTATCGAGGTCAATGTTCAGATTCCCGGCAACCTCTCCGAGGGCGAGGCCAAGCTTGTCCGCGAATTGGCGGAGCTCCGAGGCGAGAAGATACCGAAGGGGGAGGGCGGCGGCTTGCTCGGCATCTTCAAGAAGCGAAAATGAGCGGCTGGCTTGAAGTGCGGGCTTTGCTCGAGAAAGCCCCCGAAGATTGGTCCCTTTTGGCGCACATCTTTGACCGCCATGGCTGTCCCGGGTCCATCCAGGAAGATGATCCACCGACCCTGACCGGATATTTGGCAGCGGTTCCGGCAGCGACCGAGCGGGCGCGACAGCTTCAATCCGACCTTGAAGCAGCAGGCGCACGAATCGAAATACAAACCATTCCAGAACAGGACTGGAGCGAGCTTTGGAAGATCCATTTCAAGCCTCGTCGGATCGGAAAGCGGTTTGTGATTCGTCCCACGTGGGAGCCCTTCGAGTCAGCCGGTGATGACCTTACAATCGTGCTCGATCCTGGGCAGGCATTCGGCACGGGCGACCATCCCACGACCCGCCTTTGCCTCGAGCTGATGGATGATCTCGAATTGGCGGGCAAGAGCGTCGCAGATATTGGGTGTGGCAGCGGCGTTTTGTCCATCGGGGCCAAGCTACTGGGGGCAGGGAGCGTGATTGGGAGCGATATCGACCCTATTTCCGTCGAAGTCGCGATCCAAAACGCGCGATTGAACATGGTAGAGGCTACCTTTCGCGAGGCAGAAGGAATGGCCTGGCTGCCGGAGCCGGTCGATGTGCTGCTGAGTAACATCATCAGCGCTACGCTCATTCGCATGGCGCCCGATGCGGCAAGGGCAGTTCGGACGGGTGGCATTTGGATCGTTTCCGGGATCATCCGCGCGAACTGGCCGGATGTAGAGGCGACCGTAGCCCGATCGGACTTCAAGCTGGAGCAAATGGCTGACGAAGACGATTGGATAGCGGCTATTTTCCGCAGGGGTTCCTAGCGATGCCGAGTATCCGTTCCCTTCCCCGAATCTTTCTACCGGGTGCCGATCCTTCCGGGCCGATCGACCTGCCTAAAGAAGAGCGGGACAAGCTTAGTAAAGTGTTGCGCCTTCACGACGGCGAGCCCATTGCCGTCCTTCCTAACGACGGCTCCCTCGTCTGCTGCGAGTATCGAGCCGGCCGGGCGATACCCATCTCTGTCGAATGGCCGGGCACCGAGCCGCAACTGCACCTCACCCTCGCCCAAGCTCTACCAAAAGGAGACCGATTGGAGACCGTCGTGCGCATGTGCACCGAAGTTGGCGTCGCGAGGTTCGTGCTCTTTCACGCAGACCGAAGCATCGTGCGCTGGGAGGCGGCCAAGCTCGCTGCCAAGCTCAGACGGTACGAGGTTATCGCCCGTGAATCCGCCGAGCAAAGCTTTCGATGCAGATTGCCTGAATTCGAAGTTCTGGGTTCGCTTGCCGAAGTGCTCCGCCGCTTTCCTGACGCTTCGGTGCTTTCGGAGTTGGAATCCGTGGATGCGCGACTGGCCTCCAAGGGCGATCAAATGACGATCGTCGTTGGCCCGGAGGGCGGCTGGTCTCCGGCTGAGTTGGAGCTGATCGGCGTGCGAGGCGTGACCCTTGGGCCATTGGTGCTTCGAGCCGATACAGCTGGTCTGGCGGCCGCTGCCGCCTTGCTGCTGGGATATCCTATTCAGTAAGATGCTCGCGGTTGCACTGCTTGTCTTGTTCCAATCCAAATCGGATGTCCAGAGGGAGCAATTGGCTGAGGCCCTCGGAGTACAGCTCGTACGAATTCCCTCAGCAGGCATGTATCCCACGCTAAAAGTCGACGACACTGTTTGGGTAGATCGCCGAGCGTATAAGGAAAGCACCCCAAAGATTGGCGACATTGTTTTCTTTCGTCCTCCTAGGGAAGCTATTGCGCCCGGTCATGATCCCGAGATGGCGAAACGAGTGATCTTCGTATCACGATGCGTTGGTGTTGCAGGGGATCGTGTGCAGATAAGAGATTGGGCCCTGTATCGAAACGGAAAGAAGGTTAACGAGCCATACGTCACACTCACGAGACTCGCCGGCAAGCAGTTCGTCAATGTCACCGACCCAAAGGCCGTAGAATCGCTAGATTTCAAATTGGTCAGGTGGAAGGGAGAGCTACGGCCGGTAGTCTTCAGCGGTCGCGATGGCGGAACGTGGACTAATATGCTAGCCGAGCCCTACCGAGTGAACGGTGCTGATCTGTTGGATCGGCTGATCAGGCTCCGTGCAGAACCAATTCCAAAGGGATCGATTTTGACGATGGGGGACAATCGAAACCAGTCTTTCGATGGTCGTTTCTGGGGGCCGCTATCGGTGAGCCGAATTATCGGGCGGCTCTCGAAGTAACCCTATGCCGGCTCGATGCCATTCCAACCGTGGTGCAGCTTGTGCAGCATCATCTGGCCCGCATGATAGGATTCGTGCGAGATTAAGCGTGTCACGATCGAATGCAAGGCAACGGGGCCGTCTGGCCCTTGGAATACCTTGCCCGCCGACTCCTGCTCGGACAAGGTGGCCAACGTGCGGTCCCGAACCTGGTCGAGCACTTCGTAGTAGCGGGCGAGGGACCAATCCTCATAGGGCGACGCCCAGCGTCCCCGGCTTGAATCGGTGTCGGCGGCGCGCAAGAGACGTAGCTCAGTCGCTTCTCGCTGTCGGCCGGCCACGACCTCCTCGATCCAATAGCCTTCCACCTCGCCCACGTGCAGCAGAAGACCGCCGATGTTGTGCCCATGCCGAAAAGGCTGCCAAGCCACCGCGCCAGCCGAACACCCACCAAGCTCCGCCCGCCATAGCCTAGTGCCCTCCTGAAGCATGGATATGAGCCCATCGACCGTTGCCTTTTCGCCGCTTACATTCATGTTTCCCTGTAATAAAATCGGTCTCGTTGAGGCTAAGATGCAGGGCAGTCCCCAGCGCATTGACAATCTGGCGGCACATAACCTCAAAATGGGTCCAAATGGCGAAGAACACACTGAACATAGGACTCATCGGCTACCAGTTCATGGGCAAGGCCCACAGCAACGCGTATCGGCAGGTCGGCCGGTTCTTTGATTTGCCCATCAAAGTCCGCATGAAGACGATCTGCGGCAGGAATGAGGCGGGGGTGAAAGGCGCCGCCGAAAAGTTCGGTTGGGAAGGCTACGCCACCGACTGGCGCAAAGTGGTCGAGGACCCCGCAATCGATGTCATCGACGTCTCCACGCCGGGCGACACCCATTGCGAGATCGCGTGCGCAGCGGCCGAAGCGGGCAAGATGGTGTTCTGCGAAAAGCCGATTGGCAACACTTTGAGCGAAGCCCGGCAGATGCTGGATGCGGTCAACAAGGCCGGCGTATTCCACGCGGTCTTCCACAACTATCGCAAAGCCCCGGCAGTTGCTCTGGCCAAGAGAATGATCGCCGAAGGAAGGCTCGGTACGCTCCACCACATGCGGGCTACCTACCTTCAGGACTGGATAGCGGATCCCGACTTTCCTCTCGTCTGGCGACTTCAGAAGGAGCGGGCGGGTAGCGGCGCCCATGGGGACATCAACGCCCACATCATCGACCTCGGCCGGCACCTCATCGGCGATTTTGATGAGGTCAGTGGCATGCTGCACACGTTCGTCAAGCGGCGACCGCTGGTGGGCGAGGTCGACGACAAGCTGGGCGCAAGCGCAAGCTCGCAGATGGGGGAGGTCACAGTCGATGATGCCGCTATGTTTCTCGCCAAATTCAAATCCGGCACAATCGGAACCTTCGAGGCGAGCCGCTTCGCAGTGGGGAGGAAAAACTATAACAGGTTCGAGATCAATGGGTCAAAGGGATCGGTCGTATTCAACCTCGAACGAATGAACGAGCTCGAATACTACGACAACGACGATACAGCAGACGTTCATGGATTCCGGCTTATCCAAGCGACAGATGCGATCCACCCCTATGCGGGCAGCTACTGGCCCGTCGGCCACATTATCGGATACGAGCACACCTTCATCAACCTAATCGCCGATGCTCTAATCGCTATCGACAAGGGGGAGCAGCCGAGCCCGAACATGTCGGATGGATATGAGAATCAGAAGGTGCTGGATGCGGTCGAGCGCAGCCACGAGACAAGATCCTGGGTGACACTCTAGCTTGCGAGGGGCTGCGCGTATTCGAGCGCTGCGGCCAGCTTTTGGAGGGCCGTCTTGCTGTGCTCGGTGTCCGCCTCCGGGCTCTCCAGACAGCGCGTGAAGAGTTCCCATGCTTCCTCACTCGTGAGGCACAGTGTCAGATCGCGCTCCATTTTCGGAATCTCACCAGAATAATCTTCGGCACCTGGCGAAACTTTGTGCAGATAAATCGGTCAAAGCATTAAGGGCAAACAGATGAGGGAACTTGCACGTCAAGGACATCCGTTTCCCTAGTTGGAGCGTCATTCTGATGGCCAGGAAGGCCCAAAGCATGATTTGAACCTAATCATACGGTTCAAATAAGGCTAAAATAAAGAGAGTAGCCATGGTTAGGCGAAGTTGGAAGGGTTTGGCAATGTGCGTGGCCGCACTAATGCCCTTCGTCACGCCCGCCCAAAACCTTTTTGAGCTCAATCCCGGGGACGCCCAAGGCGCAAAACAAGAACTTGGCGGAAAACCAGCAATTGACCTAGTTGTCATGAAAGCGGGGCTAGCTGGAGCGCCCCTCCGCAATCCAAATGTTAAGGCTTATTCCGAACGCGTCGAACTGAACGGCAAGGTCCTGCGCCGCACCGCCGAGTATGCGGTGGACTATGGAGCCGGCGTCATTTACGTCATGCGGGCATTCAAAGCCGGCGATTCGTTGGTCGTTAGCTACCGGTATGACGCCGACAAGCCGGTTCAGCCAGGGCAGCAGTCAAATGGTTTCGCAGGATTCAAGTTCAACATGGTTTCCAATGGTGCCCTCCAAGGAATATTCGGCATGGGTATGACCGATCGCCAAGCCGATGGCAGCGTCATCACCTCAAACCTTTACGGCGTCAATAACCGATTCTCCTTTGGCGCGGGCTCGGCACTCAAGGGTCTCTACCTTGTCGGCGATCGCCAACAAGCGGATAGCCGGGACCTGTTTGGCGTGGCCCAAAACGAAGCACCAGCTGATCTGGGAAAATCCAAATTCGTTTTGCAGGATCTCCAGACGGGCTTAGCTGGCGGCACGATCAGCGCAAATTACCAGGAAATCAGCAAGAATTTTAGCAGCTTCAGCGCAGTACGGGATTCCGGCGTGGATGGCTCGCTGGTTGACGCGCTACAAAAGGAGAAGGGGCTTAAGCGATTTGGCTTCGCGATGAAAGACGTCGGCGTCGGCGGCATGAAGTTCAGCAGCGGCTACAGCAGCGTTGATGATGCCAATGGCTCGATTGACTGGCGCAGCCTCGGATTCTCACAGGGCGACCCGGACAAGGGTAACGGCTTCCGGCTCAACTGGAACGCCCGCACGGTCGACACAGGATTTAACCGTTTCAAGGATATTCGCGAGGGCGATCGCGAGCAGCTTGCGCGAGAAGCAGGCCTGACCCGCGAGGGATTTTCCGGCCTCTTCAGGTCGGCTGTTGGCAAGCTGTCCTTCAGCCAGGACAAGATCGAGGATCTCAACGGCAACGGCATCTACAAGCGGAGCCTCCAGCTCTTCGATGGCGCAACACCCGAAGCTAGCAGGTTCAGTCTGTTAATGGGCGATCAGCACGCAGAGCTGGGCTTTAACCGAATTGGCAGCTTGACCGAGGGCGAGAAGCAAACATACGGCCGGGAGCTTGGCCTGCGACGACAATGGACGGCGCTCCAGATAGGCTGGCTTGATCCCAAGAACCCGCTCAAGTACGCACAGAACATGGTGCGCACCGATGGCGGCGATCTCTCTACTACCAAGATATCGATGGGCGGCAGCAACTGGGCGGTCGATCACCTCAACGCATCGATCGATCAGGGTTTCGGTGCGCTCGACAGCTTGCCCGATCCTGAGAAGCTCGGCCATATCAACACGATCGCAAGCATGTATGCCCCTGGCGGCGAACCCTTGCGTCCAGACGTCGAGCGCCAGTGGCTCCTCCGTAGCCCAGGGCTTGAGCGCGAATTCACCCGTTTCTCATGGCGGCCAGGAAAAAGCTTAAATTTCGTTGCCGAGAACCTCGACATCGATGGCCGAAACGATGGCACGAGCGTCCAAACCGCTTCATTGACAGGCAAGGATTTCTCGCTGAGCTATCGCAACCAGCAGATGGGCGATGGTTTTTCTGACCTGAACAATCTGCTGGAGTTCGAACGCCAGCGCCTCGGCACGATCGTCGGGCTCGACCGGATGGACCTAGCGGGTAATTTCAAGTTGGGCGGCGCCAAGATGTCGTTCAGCAAGACCGAAATCGACTCCCCACAGGGGGGCGCATCACGGCAGTCCTTCAATATCTCCGGCAAAAATGTAGAAATATCGGTCAACCAACGCAAAGTCGATGAGGGCTTTACCAACGTGGGCCAGCTCCTCGACCCAGAGAAGGATCTGCTCTACTCGCTGAGAGGCTTCACCGAGCGTGACATCAAGGCCAAGATGCAGATGCTTCCCGGCCTATGGGTCGACGTATTCTGGTTTGATGCTCTAAACGCCGCTCTTGACCAAACGAAGCTCATTCACAACGCCGCGCTCACGTACGCGCCGAATAAGAACACCAGCTTTAGCATCCTGCGCCTCGAGAACAAGAACGACGATCCGATCCAGATGTTGTTCGCCAGCGTCCTCGAGCGCGTCGCCTTTGGCCAAAACTTCGGCCGGCTCGGATCGCTCAGCTACCTAAAGGAAAAGCAGGACTACGACGGAACGCTCACCGACCAGCCCGACTCGATCAAGGAGCACCTCGCTTACGAAGCCAAGATCAATAGCAAGACGATGGTCAAATCCGAGATCACGCGGACCGCTTTCGAGAACGGCACAGCCGAGCAAGTCAGCCAGAACACGTTGAGCACGCAAATCACAAAGGGCGCGGGTGTCAGCGTTTCCGAGATCGGAGTAAACCGCGAGGGCGACGAGAACGACGAGACGAAACGCAACTATGGTCTATGGATCGACCTCGGCAAGGGCCTGCGCTTCAGCTACGGCTACGCGCGACATCTCGCCGGCGAAAATGGCACCATGAGCTCTGGCGTTACCCTTGGGCAGAATGGCGACCCCCTTGGAGATGGCAGCGTGGGAGATGGGCAGTTCGGCGACTGGTCCGTCGGCGGCGGGTACCGCGTCAACGAATGGGACAACGGCCGCACTCAAGCATTCAGCAAGGTCAATATCGGCACGGTCAAGCCTCAGCGACTCCTTGGACTCCACGATGTCCGCTTTAATTTCGGCCTCGACACCCAGGCCGACTATGCAAACTGGCTGCGGGAAAATCGCCAGATCAATTTCTCCGGCAAGCTCGGCAACAACGCTTTTCTCTACCGCTATATCAGCCAGATGCACCAATCGGGAAGCCGCGCCATAGATCGTGTGTTCGCCTTTGAAACCGACCAGAGCCCGAGCCGGTGGCTTGTCGCCAAGCTCATGTACAAGGTCCGGACGCTGCCGTGGGATGAGCAGATCATGATCCGGGACTACGCGATCATCGCCCGGCCCGCAAAGAACCTCGAGCTGACGCATAAGCTTCAGACCAACCCCGAGGGCCCACAGCGAAACGACGTCATCCTTGGCTCCGTCCCGCAACCGCTAAAGAGAAACGAGTGGCGGCTCGATTACAAGTCTGGCCCTGGCTGGACGCTCGGAGGCCAGTACGACGAGACGATCACCGAGCAGGACAATGCTCGGCGCCGCAAGGCCGGCATGAACCTGACGATGTTCCAGGCTTCAGGCTCTCCGCTCAGCCTCTACTACGGCCTTGAGCAGAATGACATCGGAGGCGTCCGCAAGACCATGCAGCGCTACAGCATCCGGTTCGACCAGCGGCCCGGCCCGAATCAGATGTTCAGCCTCTTTTTCAGTAACGAGAGCTTCCAGCACTTCGTGGACCAGACCATGAAGCGGAACAACTGGACGATGCGGGTCGACTATCAGCTGCGGTTCTAGAATCCAACTTGAGTGTGAGCGCTAACCTAGCTTTTGCTGGTGCTGGTTGACAAGTCCCCTACGTCCGGGCAGAACCACCAGATGGCTGCGAGGCATTCTCGAATTTGCGGCCAATCAGCAGCTGCACGATCGCAGCCGCGACGAGTCCAAGTCCTGCTGCGCCGATGACGTCCGTGGGCCAGTGGACCCCCACATAAATCCGGCTCAAACCAACAAGTACTGCCCACATCAACGCGACCCAGCCCAGCCATGCGGCCTCGGTTTTCCAGGTGGTGAAGATCAGACTAATCGCGATTGCGAAGGAAGTAGTGGTGTGTCCGCTGGGAAAACTTGTGTTTGCAAACACCTGCTCGAGCGGGCTCTCGTAGATAGTGCTCGGCCGGACCCGGTCCACCAGGCCTCTTAAAACCAGGTGCATCGCGCCGCTTAACAAACCGGACAGCAGCGCAGGAAGCGCATACTTCTTGAGGTCAAAGTGAATGAGGGACACGAGGATCATGCCGATAATCGTGAGGGCCAAGCCGTTGGCGAATAACTGAAATCGGAAGGCATCGCGCCACTGCTCCGCGAATAGACCGAGCAGGAATATCGACCCTGCAACACTCGGGACGATCCATCTTTTCTGCTGCGGGAGGCAAGCTAGAGCGAGAGCAGCGAATTGGACATGGCCCAGGCCAGTCTGGGTGAGGATGAGCATAAACGGATCGAGCCATTCACGGCGCATTTGCCCGTGAATGGCTCGAAAAAGATCCTGGTCAAGCTGCCAGAGCCACTCCATGGGAAGTGCCGGGCGTTAGGCGTTGAGTATGAAGAAAATCTCTCGACACTCAACACCTAAGGACTAAACACTCTCCTAGCTCTGCCGACCCCGATGCTCACGTATGAACGCCGGGATGTCGAGATCAGACTCATCGAATACCGCGCTCGTATCGAGATCGAGGGAACGGCTTGCAACCGCCGCGCGCTCGCTGGGCTTGGTCGCGGTGAGCTCTCCGGTAGCTTTCGGCACCCAGGCCTGAACCTTTGCGGGCTCTGGCTCGAGCTCCGGCTCGTCCCGAAATAGGTCGGACACTTTCCGGCCTTCCGTCGAATATGGGCTAAAACCCGTGGCCAACACCGTGATCCGGACTTGATCTTCCAGGGTCGGATCGACGACCATGCCCAGGATGATGTTTGCGTCTTCGCCATCGCACAGCCCCCGGATATATTCCATCGCCTCGTTTGCCTCGGCAAGGGTCATGTCGTCGTTGCTTGTTATGTTGACGAGCAAGCCTCGCGCACCGTGGATCGTCTGCTCGAGGAGCGGACTGCTGGTGGCCGACTGCGCGGCTTGAAGCGCTCTCTGCTCACCGACGCCGTACCCGATGCCCATCAGGGCAGGGCCCGCATTCGACATGATCGCACGAACATCGGCAAAGTCCACATTGATCTGCCCAGGGACCGTGATGATGTCGCTGATACCCTGCACGCCTTGGCGAAGAACATCGTCTGCGACCCGGAAAGCGTCGAGCAGCGAGGTTCTGCGCTCCACGACGTTCAGCAGCTTGTCGTTGGGAATGGTGATGATGGTATCGACTCGACCCATCAGCGAGGTCACGCCCTTGTCGGCCAGCTTTGCCCGCTTCGGTCCCTCAAAAGTGAACGGGCGAGTCACGACGCCCACGGTAAGGGCCCCAATTTCGCGGGCAAGGTCGGCGATGACCGGCGCAGCCCCGGTTCCTGTCCCGCCACCCATACCGGCGGTGATAAAGACCATGTCCGAGCCTTCGAGCACTTTTCTAATCTCGTTCTTGCTCTCTTCGGCCGAAGCTTTGCCGACCTCCGGGTTGCCCCCCGCCCCCAAGCCCCTTGTGAGGCTTCCTCCGAGCTGCACCTTCTTCGGCGCCGAGCTCAAATCAAGCACCTGGGTATCGGAATTCATGGCGATGAATTCGACACCCTTGATGCCACTTTCGATCATGCGATTCACAGCGTTGGAGCCACCTCCGCCGACGCCGACAACTTTGATAATTGCGTTTTCCATAATCCTGGTCCCTCTAAACTAAGCTCGGCCGCTCACCAGCGACCAAAACGTGCTGATCCGGTCTTTCCAATCTCCTGGTCCGGAAGCCGGAGATAATTCATCATCATCGCTTCGGGCCACGTACAGCGCAAGGCCGACCACCGCGGCCATCGACGGAATGTTGACCAATTCCGCTTTCGGCCCGGACACCCGAGGCTCACCGAATCGCACCTTATGCTCCGGCATTACCTCTTCGAACAGTGCAGCGGTTCCCGTCAGCTTGCTTGCTCCTCCAGTCAATACGAGCCCTCCTGGCAGCTTGCCAAACAAGGCGCTTTTGCCGAGTACCTGGCGCACCATCAGCGCCAGCTCCCTCATGCGGGCCTCAACAATCTCGCATAGTACCCGCCTCTGCATCGGTCTGGCATGGGTCTGGCCGAGCTGGAGGACATCGACCGCTTCTTCATCGAGCGTTAGATCGGCGAGCGCCGCCCCATGATGGAGCTTTAACCGCTCCGCTTCATCAGGCGATGTCTTAAGGAGCTTGCTTACGTCCGAGGTCACGAGCTGGCCGCCCACCGGAACCGAGCCACTAAAGACCACCGATCCTTCTACAAAGATCGCGACTTCGGAGGTACCGCCTCCGATGTCCACCACCGCTACTCCTTTGTCCATCTCGTCTGGCGAAAGCACGGCTAAACCGGACGCAAGTGATCGCAGGACCATCTGGCTCACCCTCTTCCCCGCCTTGCCCACCGCCCGGTCGAGATTTTGGAGGTAGACCGACTCGGCGGAGACAATATGGGTTAAGACTTCAAGCCGGCCGCCTGTCATTCCAATGGGAGCCGAGACTCCGCCCCTTCCATCAATAATAAATTCCCGAGGAAAGGCCTGAACCTGCTCGCTGGCGGCGGGGGCGCCTACCTGCCTGCTGTGATTGATGACTTGCAGCACGTCCTCGCGGGTGATCGTCCGTCCACGGGGAAAGAGCGGCAAGTAGCCTTGCGAGTTCACTCCATGGACGTGGGGCCCGCCAATGCCAATAATCACCCCTTGAATATCGATACCCGCGGATTGGTGCACTCTCTTCAATGCCACGTCCACCGCATCCGATGCGGCGGCAACGTCAATCACCACCCCGCGGCGGATGCCCTTCGAGTCCGTCGAAGCCGCGGCCGCGACCTCGAGCGCTCCATCATCAAGCACTCTAATTGCCGCTGCAGCTACTTTGGACGAGCCTATATCCAGAACCGTAATCACGTCGTTCCTCATACGCTACCCTCGCTTTGCCGCTGAGCGAGCCTTCGCGCACGGGCATCCTGATATTTTGTGAGAATGAAACGCCGGATCAAGCTGAGATTCGTGAAGATCCTTGCGCCAAGAACCAGTGCGGCCGCGAGAAATAAATTGACGCCAATCTGATCGCCCAGCCACGAGAGAAAGAAAGCGATGACGATGTTCGAAACGAACCCCGTGATGAACACATCGTTGTAGAACTTCCCTTCCAGCCCGCTCCGGATGCCGCCGAGAATGGTGTCAAGGCCCGCGAGGCCAGCAATGGCGATGTACTGCCCAGGCGCGCCCGGCAGGGAGGGCACGTAAAAGATCGCCGCTATGGCGAGGAAGGCGAGCAGGGCAAGGGCTAAGAGGTTCACTTGTCGGTTGGAACCGGAACTGCCAGTTTACGCTGAGTGGACCCGGAATATGCGGGAAGACGCATCTTTTCCACGCGCTCCATTTTGACCATCGAAGAATCCAGCTTTTTGATCTCGTCGAGGATGCCGAATGGCAGGTTCATTCCCCCTTCCATGGTTTGTGGATCGCCGATGGCCCGAATCACGATGGGCGGCGCCATTTTAACCTGATCAACGAGGACGACAGGGCCGACGCACCGAATAGTGGACCCCACGGACAGGCGAAGATTATTTACCGAGACAGCCTCGGCGCCCGATGCCCAAAGCTCGTTCACAACCTTCAGCACGTCCTCATCATGAATCGCGAGCTCGCTTTCGTCGACCAAAGCGCTCGGAGAGTTGGTCGCATCGCGCAAAGTAATGGCCACGCCCGGCCCCTCGACCTCCGTCAGACCGGCAAAGACTTTCAACTCTTGCAGCTGCTCGTTCAGGACGCGGGTCTGCTTCGTCTGGCTGCCCATGGAGTTCTGCAGACTGGTTAATTGCTCCTGCTGCTTGGACACCTGGGCGCGCAGAGCCATCACCTCATCTCCCGAAGCGCCAGTGAAGGTCGCCGCGATCCGGCTGGCCTGATCGGGGGAAAGGTAACGTGAGCGGGAGCGGACATTTTCAGGCGTGATCCAAGCCATGCGTATGAGCGCAAGCAGAAACACGGACAAAATGATCACGGGTACAACCCAAGAGTTGCCCGAAATGCGAGTTGCGAAAGGATTCATACGCTTAGCCCCTCGATTCCAGCGGGGTGACTGTCGGCTTGTCAGCCACCGTCAAATTGAGCTCCTTGATGGCTTCCAAACCGCCAGGATTCTCACTCATGTACGTTCTGAGCCGGCCAAACTTTTGATCCAAGTTTTCAGACGAGCCAAGAACCACGGTGCCACTGCCTTCCTTATTTAAGCATAGGCGGCCGCCATCCTCAACCTCGATGACCCAGTTTTCTCCAACTTGCATCGCAGATACTCTGGCGCTTATATCGGCCAGCAGACGGAGCTCCGCCGGAAAGGCGAGGGTCAGGTTCGGCTGATTGCCATCTCGCGGAAGCTGGATCGATGGCAGTCCCGAGGCTGGCCTTGGGTCTGAATAAAGATCGCCTCTTACCGAAAGTTTCATGGTTGTGGCGCCCACAACGCTCGCTACGGGCTTACGGTAGGTCACTTTAAGAACCCCTCTTCCGAAAACATTGGTGTCCAGAGTTGCAACTTCGATTCTCTCTACTACTCCGAGGTTGGACTCGATGCTACTGGGGTTTGCCCGAATGTATGGTGTTTTCCAAAGCCGCTGCAGCGCTCGCCGAACAAAATCCTGGTCGGCCAGTTCCACCCCCTCGACACGAATCACCTGGGCAGCGGTAACCGGGCTGAAGTAAAGGCCGGCCGAGGTGTTTGCCACCAAAAGAATCAGCAGGATAGAGCGCCAGCGGACGGATCGCTTCTTACGTTTTCGCGCCATGTCTCCTCAAAGCGTCCTGCACGATCCAGTCGCATAGCTCGCCGAATTCGATGCCAGCCGATCTCGCGCTGTTGGGAAGCAGCGAAGTGGCGGTCATTCCGGGCAAGGTGTTGAGTTCAAGCACGAAGATCTCCGGTCCGGAAACCCCCTCTCCGTTTTTCAAATGTTTCGTGCCGACAAACGGGGAGGGGGTCGGGTGAGGAAGATTGCGTACGATCATATCGGTTCTCGTCGCCCCTTCGCAGCGCAGCGCGTTGTGACAACGCAGCGCTATTTCTTGGGCTTTCTTAGCGACCTCGATCGGTAGTCTTGCAGGCACGATCTCCTCCGTGGCGCCTGGAGTATATTTCGCCGCGAAGTCGTACCTGCCTTCGCCCGGCACGATTTCGACGACCGGCAAAGCCCTGTCACCGAGTACAGGCACCGATATCTCGATTCCCTCGATCCACTCCTCGACGAGGACGGCTGAGTCGTATTGGAAGGCCCTTTCAATTGAGGGCTGCAGTTCATCGTGTTTAGAGACAAAGCTGAGACCAACGGTTGAACCCTGTGCATTGGGCTTGACGATCAATGGCGGCCTCAGACTCACCGGCAGTATTTGCTCCCTATGCTGGAGCAGAACCCCATCGGGGACACGGATTCCTTCCGCCTCGAGAACCTGCTTTGTGAGTCGCTTATCCATGGCGATGGCGCTCGACTGGATTCCCGACCCGGTGTAGGGGATATGCAGCAGTTCGAAAAACCCCTGGACTGCGCCGTCTTCGGCATGGGTTCCGTGTACCGCTAGGAACGCTAGGTCAGGGCGGTTTGGGCCGATGAAGTCGCCCACATCGCCCCTGCTAAGCAGGAGTTCGGTGACGTCGTACAGCTTCGCCTCGTATCCTCTTCGCCGCAGCGCATCCTGCACCTCGATGCCGGAGTGCAAGGACACTTCCCTCTCAGCGCTGTCGCCACCATAAATGACTGCAACCTTGTCCATTCTTTCCGATGTATGGCGGTTCGAGGGGGCCGCAATTCGGTCAAGTTCCTTCAGAAATGCCGGAGCAAACTCGGCGATGTTTCCGGCTCCCATCCCGACGACCACATCTCCGCTTCTAGCCATTAGCGCAACCTCCCTGGGAAGCAAGTGCCGGCTCGGAATATATGCACAAGGCACAGTCACCAATTCAGCCATGCGAGCGGAACTGATACCAGGGATGGGCTCCTCCCGCGCGGGATAAATGTCTGTGAGCACGACTCGATCCGCATGATTCAGAGCGCGAGCGAATTCAGGGATCAGCTGTGCCGTGCGCGAATAGAGATGAGGCTGAAAAACCACCACAATGCGTTGACCTGGATATCGGTCCCGAAGTGCTTGAATGCCAGCTTCAACCTCCGATGGGTGATGAGCGTAGTCATCAATCACGACTATGCTGCCTTCCTTCACGAGTTGGAGCCGGCGCTCGGCACCACGAAATTCTGCTATCCCTGCTGCGGCGGCCGACGGGTCACCCAATATAAGCCTCAGAGCACAAAAAGCTCCAGTAGCGTTCAGAGCATTGTGTCTGCCGGGAAGGGCGGCGTTTTCCAACATGAGCCCACCATAGCCAAGCTTTTCGGCAAGGACTCGATCCGCCACATCTCTCGCTCCCGCATCCTCGGAGCAATAAACGAGATAGCCATCCTCGGGAACCGAAGCGGCGAATCTCAAAACGCTGTTACGCAGTGCCTCCCAACTCCCGTGATAATCCAGATGATCAGCTTCCAGATTAGTCAACACCACAATCGTCGGATCGATATCGTGGAAGCTGTCGTAGGCTTCGCATGCCTCCACCACCGCCCATTCGCCTGTCCCCTCGACCACGGCACCACCGAACTCCGGGACCACCGCCCCGACAACTATCGTCGGGTCCATGCTCGCCGCGCGCAAGCCGGCCCCGATCATGCCGGTGGTCGTGGTCTTGCCATGAGTGCCAGTAACCGCAATAACCTTCTTCCCTCTCAGCAGCCAGCCCAGAACTTGGGAGCGGCGAAATAGCCTGCATCCCAGCTCTCTTGCCCGGGCAACTTCAGGCGAGGAGTCAATGTCGATCGCATCGCTGAGCACGACCGCATCACCTTCCCGAATCCCCTCGCCGGAGTGGCCTATTCGCACCTGGATGCCGGAAGTCTCGAGTTCGGCGGTGGTTGGGGACGGGGTCGAATCTGACCCGCGAACAGCAAACCCTCGCCGCTGCAGCATCAGGGCTATCCCGCTCATTCCGGCTCCCCCGATCCCAACGAGATAGAACGACGAGTAGCCCTGAAGAGATTCTCTCGGAGCGAAGGCAGTGGCGATTTCGGTAGGGGTGCGCATCGGATGTGTCAGTGTCGAGTGCTTGGTGTTAGGAGCCAGCCTTCAAGCTGCCGCCGCCTCCTCTAACAGTACAAGAATCGCTGCAGTTGCCTCCGGCCGATCCCAATCAGTGAGCGATTCCATCGCCTTCTTTCTACGAGATTCATCCGACGTCCAGCCCGTGATCGCTGACCGCAGCCGCTCCGAGGAAAGCGTTGACTGCTCCACCAAAACACAAGCCCCCATCGCCTCCAACTCCTTTGCATTATGAAGCTGGTGGTCTCCGTGGGCAGCTGGAAAGGGGATCAGCACCGAAGGGATCCGAAAAGCCGCTAGCTCCGACACGGTTCCCGCGCCACTCCGACAAACCGCAACCGACGCGCTAGCCAAAGCATCAGCCATCTCAAGTCCATCCAAGAACGGTTTGACCTCATATTCAACCTCGCTTAGATCGGTCGCAACCCGCAGAGCAACCTCTTCGAAGTGCGCCTTGCCCGTTAGGTGCAGCCACCTAACACCGGAACCAAGAGACTTTGCCACTGCGAGCGCGGCTTGGTTTAGGACTGCGGCTCCCTGTGAGCCCCCCATCACGAGAACCATCCGTTTGCCTGGGCGGCCGCTCGCGAAAGATGCTCTCTCCCGGAGCTCGCGGCGGATCGGCATACCCGTTCGAACCACTTTAGATCCGCGAAAGTAGCGTTCCGTCTCTTTAAAGACGGTACACACAGCGACCGCATCCGGTCCTGCGCCCTTATTGACCCTGCCCGGCACGCTGTTTTGCTCGAGGAGCACGTACGGTATCTCCAGGGCGCGAGCGGCCGAAACAACAGGCGAAGACGAGTACCCGCCCGTTGAAAAAACGACATCGACGTCGGCATGTCGAATGACCCGTTTCGCCTTCTGGCCCGCCCAAAACAGATTCCATCCGGACTTCCAACCGTTCAGGCTTCTGATGCCCAAGAATGGCTCAGAATTGAATCCGCGGAAGACAATGCCCGCCTTCTCGCATACAGCCTTCTCCTGCCCGCGATGCGAGCCAAAATACATCACGTCGTGGCCCCCATCGGCCGCTGCGCGGGCGATTTCAAGCGCGGGATAGACGTGCCCGCCGGTTCCCCCACCGGTAACGATCAGGCGCATTTTCGTCGTCCTCCTTCACCGGTAGCGGCGCGAGAGCGGATTGGCAAAGCCCCATCGCTATCCAAAGCGCGACCAAGCTCGAGCCGCCCGAGCTCAGGAACGGCAGTGGTATCCCAATCGGCGGCAAGAACCCGTTCGCCATCATAACGTTCACGGTTGTCTGGATCGTGATCCACCACGCCACGCCGGAGAGCACCATCGAGCCAAAAGGCGTGGGTGCCTTCCCAGCGACGGAGAAGAGCCGGAGAGCGAGCATCGCCAGGACCCCGATTGAGACCACCATCCCCACAAAACCGAACTCTTCCGCGATGGTAGCGGGCATGAAATCGGTGGTCGCTGCCGGCAGGATGTGTTTCGCCCTTCCCGAACCCACTCCCTGCCCAATGATCCAGCCACTTGCCATCGCCGCCTCGGATTGGGCAGTTTGGAAGCCCATGTCGTCGATGTTGTCGCTCGACCACCGGCTGGAATGGCTGGTGATCCTCTCTAGCCGGTAAGGCTCTTTCTGGATCATCACTAGGACGCCGACCACTGCCAAGACACAGAGCCAAATCAAAGATTTCTTGGTGACGCCGCCGATGAAAAACATGCCGAATGCGATCACGGCAACCACTGCGGCGGTCCCGAGGTCTGGCTCCTTCTCAATCAGAACAACTGCCAGCAGCACCCAGACCGCAGGCATCGCCCTCATGAGCTTGGGAATTGCCACATTGTCCGCCCATCGGCCGAAGTCCTTTTGTGGCTTGATCTTTTGCGGCCATGCGGCCCGGCCAGCGAACGCGCCAGCAAGGTAGATGACAACCGCGACCTTCGCGAACTCCGCTGGCTGGATCATGATCGGCCCGATGAAAGGCAGCGTTCCCAACCGCACCCACCGGCTTGCGCCATTAAGCTCCACTCCAAGTCCAGGTATGAGCGGCAGAAGGATGCAGATGAAGGCGAAAATCCAGAGCAGCTTGGACCACTTCTTCCACTGTTCGGCTCGAACACGGGCCACAAGAGCCCCCAGAAAAAGCGCCAACGGCAGATAGATGAGTTGCGACTTGAATTCGCGCGGGATCACGCCATAGCCATCTTTGAGAGACCTCGCATAACCGGCGTCGAAGATGAAAAAGAGCCCGAGCAGGGTCGAGAGCAAGGCAAGGAAAAATAGGGTGGGGTCGTGAAATCTTAGGGCCCTGAGCATGATTGAAGCCACTCCTTGGCTAACGTTCTAAAGACGTCGCCACGATGGCGAAAGTCTTTGAATTGGTCGGTGCTCGCGCATCCTGGCGCGAGGATGATGACATCGCCCCTCTTGGCGTTGCGGAGAGCGTGCTCGAATGCATCCTGCATGGTTTCGTGCACACTGCTGTCGCCGTTTGCCTGGGCGGAAATCTGGTCTTTGGATTCTCCGAAAATGTAAGCCTTGTTTTGGGTTCCAGAAAGAAGTTCTCGCATCGGCGTGAAGTCGAGCCCCTTATTTTCCCCGCCCATGAGAATGTGAAGAGGACGATTGATGCTAAGGCAGGATTTTACGACCGCATCCGGGTTCGTGCACATCGAGTTGTTGATCATCGTCACGCCGTCAGCTGTCGTGCCCAACTCCTCCATGCGATGCTCTAGGCCTTTGAACTTTTTGAGGCCACGACAGACCGCGTCCCTCGCCATGGACTCTTCGACCCTTGGCACTCTCGAATCCATGTAGGAGGTAGCGAGGAGCCCTGCTGCCATCGCATTAAGATAGTTGTGCGCGCCGCCGAATGGCAGGTCGGCCGTTTCTATGTCTTCGTCCCCGATTACAAGGATGTTTCCATCGGCGAAGGCATGCTCTCCCGAGCTCCCGAAGGTCTTGATGATGGGTCCTCTCGGCGCCCGAACGACTGGATCGCCAGCCTTGATGATCGCCGTGTCTTCCCTGCTCAGGTTTGCGAAGATGCGCTGCTTTGTTTCCGCATATTCTTCAAATGATCCCTCGTATCGGTTCAGGTGGTCCGGTGTGATGTTGGTGATGCATGCGCAGACAGGATGGAAATCCTGGACCCATTCAAGTTGGAAGCTGCTGACCTCGGCTACGAGGACCTGTTCATGTGTGCTCTCGCTCGCTGCTTGGGTGAGCGGTATCTCCGGATAGCCCGTTCCATATATGTTGCCGCACAGGATAGCGTCCAGTCCGGCCTCCTTCAGAATAAGCCAGGTCATTAGGGTCGTCGTACTCTTGCCGTTGGTGCCGGTTATTGCGATGATGGGTGCTTTGCTGATCCGATACGCAAACTCAATCTCGCTGATGACTTCGATGCCGTGCTCTTGGGCCGCTTTAAGGCTGGGATGGCGTTTGTCAATGGCTGGGTTGACAACGAGAAGGTCGCAGACCCCATCTGAGTCCGACCCGTCCGACGCCCCCAATGGCAAGGGAGACGGCGATCCAAGATGCACCGGCACATGAATATCGGCGCACTCCTGCACCAACTCGGCCTTGGAGATCGAGTCCAGCTGCGCCTCATCGAAAACTTCCGGGCGCATACCAGCCTTCAGCGCAGCCTTGGCTACCGCGATCCCGGATCGGCCGAGGCCAAAAATGGCCAAGCGCTGACTCACTGCAGGACTCCAATTGATGGCTTGGCCCTAATAGACGTCTCCTCAGTTGGGGAGTCAAATCGAACAAACAGGTAGATTGCCACGCTTGAAGCGATTAACTGCACCAATCCAAATGTCCAAACGATTTTCGACTCTGGCCAACCCTTAGCTTCGAAGGAATGATGAATCGGTGTGCTTGGGAAAAGTCGGCGTTTGAAAACCTTGACCCATATGATTTGAAGCGGCACCGGGATAAGTTCGGCCAACATCAAAAAGCTAGCCAGGAGAAGGCATCCAGCCGTTAACATCCAGTTTGAGTAGTGCTCCACTCTATACGTAAGAATCTCTGAAACGGCAAGTCCCAAGCAAGCCCCAATCGGAAGTGAACCAACGTCTCCCATGAAGATGCGCGCCGGCGGTGCATTCATGAAGAGGAACGGCAGCGACGCGCATATCATAACCGCGATCAGGGCAGTAACCTCAAATGAGGATCCGGATAACTGCGCAATTGCTGCTATTCCGAACCCAAATGCGATGAGCAGCGACCCTGCGAGTCCGTCGAGACCATCTGCGAAGTTGTAGGCGTTCGAATAGAAAAGCACCAAAAATGAGCCAAGCCAGAAAGCCGGGCCAAGCCTCCAATCGTTGAGGTAACCGACCGCTACTCCCGCAAATGCCGCTTCAAGAAGAATCTTTTGCTTCCATCCGAGACCGCGCTTACCAGTCATGCGGGGAACTATAAAATCGTCAAGAAAGCCTATGAATCCATAACCGACAAGCAGCATTAGCGCAACGAAAATGAGCTCGGTAGCTCGTAGCGAATCTGGCATGCTGCTCGGTCTGGATCTTGCGATCAGGTACAAGAACCCCGCAAGGCAACCCGCTACGATAATCAGGCCGCCCATGGTTGGTGTGCCCTGCTTCCGCTGATGCTCCGGGAGATATTCGCTTACGGTCTGCCGCGACTTCATTCGCAAGAGAAGCCGATAAAGCGGATAGGCAAAGATCAGCGATATGAGGAATGCCAGCAGCGAGGCGTCTCCGATGAGCACCTCTTCCTCCCAAACCACTAGGCGCCCACCTTCATGCCATCCAACGCCTTCTCCAACTCCAACGCGCGGCTTCCCTTGATCAGAACCGCATCACCAGGCTGGACCTCGACCTGCAGGAACTCCTGCACGTCTTTCAGCTCCGTCGCCATGAGCAGCCGGTTCTGGGGCGCGCCTGCCCTGACCAACTCCTGGCGGGCAAAGGTCGTTGGCATTCCATAGAAGAGAATTTTGTGAAGGTTCGCCTTAACAAGAGCTCGGCCGACTTCCCGATGCGCCTCGATCGTGTAATCCCCCAATTCCTTCATCTCACCGATAATGGCCATTTTCCGGCCCATGCAGGGAAGCTCGGCAAGGGTCTCGATTGCAGCGATCATGCTTGGCGGGCTGGCGTTATAGGTGTCGAGCATGATCATCGCCATGTTCGCGTTGATCACCTGCATCCGCATCTCGGGGATGGTGGCGTCTTTTAGAAGGGCGGCGGCTTTGGTTACATCGGCCCCAGCCTCAACGGCCGCAAGCAGACCGGCAGCCGCATTCAGAGCTTGGTGCTTCCCAACCGTTGGAAGTTTGGCCTCAAAAGATGTCCCCAGGCACCGCCCCTTGATCCAGCTCTCGGTCCAGGACAGGGCTCGGTAGTGCTCAATCCGGCAGTCCGCTTCCTGGCTTGCGCCGAAGGTGAATATCCGCCGTTCCCCGGCCCGCACTCTCAGCTGCTCTAGGAAAGGATCCTCTTGCCAAAGAATCGCTGTGCCGTCTGCCGGAAGCGCATCGATAAGCTCGGCTTTGGCATCGGCGATGCCTCCACGAGAGCCCACCTTTTCCAAATGGGCATAGCCGATGTTCGTAATGAGCCCGATGGTGGGTCGGTGGATCTCAGACAGGTGCTTTATCTGACCTGCCCCTCGCATGGCCATTTCGATCACCGCCCCGACTGGAGACGATTCCGCGGGCACATCGTTGGTCGCCGGAGGCGAAATCGCGAGGGGCCAGACGAGAGGCGAGGTGTATTCCGTGTTCTTGTTCCCCTCGCTCTTGATCACCGGGCCAAGACTTGTGAGGGCGGCTGCAGTGAACTCCTTGGTTGTTGTCTTGCCGGCGCTTCCGGTGATGCCGATGACAGGGCCCTCGAATTTTGATCGGAAGTGCCTTCCAAGCTTGGCCAGGCCTTCAACGAGGTTCGGAACCAACACATGAGGACTTGCTACTGTCCGCTCGACGATCGCGCCCGCCGCGGCTGCCTTGACCGCTTCCTCCACAAAATCGTGCCCGTCCACCCTGGCGCCCTTTATCGCGATGAAGAAATCGCCGGGCTTTATCTCGCGATGATCGGTCGCGAAGCCTGTTAACGCAGCACCTGGGGCGAAGCCACTTGGTTGGCCCCCGACGATCATAGAAAACTCTTCGACGCTAAGATTCACGCCATATCATCTCAACACTCAACACTCAACACTTTGCGCCTTCGCAATCCCTCTCGTGCCAGCTCTCTATCGTCCATGGGATGCTTCGTGCGCCCGATGATCTGGTAATTCTCGTGACCCTTGCCGGCAATTACGACCACATCGCCGGGCTTCGCGATCTCGATTGCATAGGCGACCGCCTCGCGCCGGTCGAGAATGGCCACGTGTTCCTTACCTGCCACAATGCCTGGCAGAATCTCGTCGATGATTGCTTGAGGGTCTTCAGTGCGCGGATTGTCGCTCGTAATGACTGTGATGTCGCTTCGCTCACTCGCCGACTTCGCCATCTTTGGGCGCTTGTTCTTGTCTCTATCACCGCCGCAGCCGAAGACTGTAAGGATGCGCTCTTGCGCCAATGGTCGAACGGCATCGAGCAACTTTTCAATGGCATCGGGCGTGTGGGCGTAGTCGACGAGGATGCCCAATCCTTCGTCGTTTGGGACAGCTTCGAATCGGCCGGGGACTGGTCTAGCCCGTTCAAGGGCCCGGGCCACGTTGGCCAAGGGGTAGCCCAGAGCTAGCACCGCTGCCGACGAGCTTAAACAATTCTCGACATTATAGGATCCGCCAAGTGGAACTCGAGCTTCAGCCCCGTCGAGATGTCTAAGCTTAAGTT
This sequence comes from Fimbriimonadaceae bacterium, assembly GCA_049276675.1. Lineage (GTDB taxonomy): Bacteria > Armatimonadota > Fimbriimonadia > Fimbriimonadales > Fimbriimonadaceae > DATLGQ01. The sequence continues at coordinate 21,546 of JBASWW010000069.1, read as the reverse complement.
TCAGGCTATCAACGGCAACGTCGAGAACATCATAGGTCAGGTCGAGTTCACTCACATGCTTTCCAAACATAAGCAGCCGCTTGTTCGTTGCGGCCTCCGCATCGGCCACGGATGGAGTAGCATACATAACGTCTACATAGGGTGAGACCCAAGACACGCTTTGCCACGAATTGACCCAGTTCCCCCCGGATGCATCATCCACGTTTACAACGGATACAAACTGCTTGGCAGTCTGCTTCGGCAGCTCTGTAAACAGCCTGAGCTTAGCCGCCTGATAAGCCTTCATCGTGCCGTGGAAGTCCAGGTGGTCTTGCGTCAAGTTCGTGAACACGCCGACATCGAATTCCACATACTCGCAGCGCCTCTCCTCCAAGGCATGGGAAGACACCTCCATCGCCAGCGCCTCAACACCGCGATCCCTTGCCTCAGCGAGCATTGTATAAAGTTCGACCGGAAAAGGTGTTGTGTTCGCGAGTTCGCGCTCCTCAATGTCGTAGTTGGCGGATGACCCCTCACCCCCCAACCCCCTCTCCCCGCCATTCTTAGGGGTGATGGGGAGCTGGAATCCGAGAGTTCCTAGGTACGCCGCCTTCAGGCCCAGCGCTCGCAGCATGTCGCGAATTAGCCATGCGGTCGTCGTCTTTCCGTTCGTCCCGGTCACCCCGACCACTTTCATGTTCCGCGTCGGATAGCCGAAGAAGACATTGCAGAGTTTGCACAAATCGGAGTTGAACGAAGACCCATCGTTGCCAAGCTGAGCGACGGCTAGACCCAAAGCACGAGCTGCCTCAAAGCCCTCAGGCGAATGAACGATCACCGCAACAGCCCCAGCACTCTTAGCTGCAGGCTGAAACGAGTGGCTGTCCGAACTCTTGCTCGGCATGCAAACAAACAGGCACCCCGGAGTGGCCTTGCGGGAATCCGAACAGATCCCTGTGATCAAGGCGTCGCCATCCACTGCCGCCGGCGAAACGCCGGAGCTCGAGAGAAGCTCTCGTAAAGTCACAACTAGTTCGCTTTCGGAGCCACCGCGCCTGGCTGCGAAGGAGGAATCGAGAATCGCCGGATCACCGCCTCCGCAATTTCCTTAAAGACAGGACCCGCCACCAAGCCACCATAATATTCGCCCTTCGGATTGTCGATCATCACCAGGATCATCGCACGCGGCTTCTCAGCAGGCACAAATCCAACAAAACTTGCGACATACCCGCCACCGCCTACTTTTCTTACGCGCTGGGCTGTCCCAGTCTTTCCCGCGAGGCGGTAGCCCGATATGCGCAAGCTCTTCGCGGTGCCTCGCTCGCTACTGAACGCCGACTCCATAAACTGCAAGACGGTAGCCGCCGTCTGCTTGGTTACAATCTGGCGCTGCTGCCCGATCGGCTGCTCTTTGTCACCAATCCTCTTGATAAGCCGGGGTGCTGGGCGCTTGCCATCGTTGCCCAACATCGCGAAGGCCGAAGCAAGGCCGACCGGTGTGCAGCTTACGGACTGCCCAAACCCCATCGTCGCCAGTTGGAGCGGCTTCGCATATTCCTTATAATTGAAGAGCCCCTTGGTTTCAAGAGGCAGACCCATTTGGGTCCTTTCGAGGAGGCCCATCTGCTCGATGTAACGGACGAATTCGGGATGGCCGATGCGCGCGGCAAGGGTCGCTGCCCAGACGTTGCAGCTTCGCGCGATGCCCATTTCGGGTGTGATGGCACCGTGGGCGCGGGTTCCGCCATGATTGTCGCACCGTATGGCTCTGCCTGCCCACACCGTCAGCGACCCGTTGCAAAAGAAACTTTCGTTGGCGCCCACCAAACCCCGATCGAGCGCCCGTGCCAGGGTGAGAATCTTAAAAGTGGAACCAGGTTCCAAGGCGCTCATGTATGCGGAATTGTAGTCCGATCGCTTCTTCTGCGCGATGCCCGTCATTTCTGTATTGGGATCGTATGAGGGCCAGTTCGCCAGCGCCAGTATGTCGCCCGTAACTGGATTCATCACGATTGCCACCCCGGTGTCCGCTTTCGCTCGTTCGACCTCGATCTTCAGCGCCGCAGTCGCGTCCTGTTGCAGCAGGCTGTCGATTGTGAGCATGATCGTCTGTCCATCCACTCTCCGGCGTGTTTCCGGGTCCAGTCGAGTGGGCAAGAAGGCGCCCGAACGATCCACAAATCCAACGGTAAGGCCATTGCGTCCAGCAAGGACCTGGTTTTGGGAGAGCTCCAGGCCCGCCAGCGGGCCAGTATCGTTCATTGCCCCGACAAACCCTGCCGCAGATACTCCGAGCGGATAGGCCCTTTTGTTCGTGCGGCCAAGCGAAACCCCATCTGCGCGCCAGCCAAGCTTCACTGACTGGATCGAACGGGCCTGTGCTGAGGACATTGGCTTGCGCCATGTGCGGCTTCTCACCCCTGAATTGGCCATTTGGGCAAGGTCGGAAGCTGGTATCTCGGCGGCTTCTCCGAGAGCCACAAAGAATGCGTCGCTGTGCGGCACCTTCTTGAAGTTCACGCTGAACTCGTAGGTGTCGTCATCCTGGGCTAGTGGCTTGCCATCCGAGGTGAAAATCGCGCCACGCTTGGCAAACTCGGTCCGGCTGATGATGAAACGGTTTGTTTCACGTGCGCTCGCCAATACCGAGCCGCGCTGGAAGATCTGGACCCTGGCCTGGCTCAACGTAGCGAGTAGGAACAAGCCCAGCGCGAGCCGACGTGCCCACAAGATCCGGCCACGATTAACGCCCCGCTGTGCCATTGGCCACCTTCGCAAAGCCCCCCGGCGGGGTAAAGCCATGGGCTGCCGCCCAATCGTCGACCGAGCCCAAACTGCTAAGAATATCCACCTGCTGGCGCAGGATCGCCTCAGACTTTCTGGCCTCCCTGGCCCGCTCAGCCGCTCGAAGACCCTCTCGCCTAACCTTCTCGACCATCACATTGCCCGACAAGCTGCTGCCAATGAAGGCGATTCCGGCGATGATCACAAAGCTGGCAACGCGAGCCATCGCCATTCCCCGGCTCTTCGAATGGCGTTCCGATCTTTGCCGGACCTGCGGTCTTAAGGCAGGCACGCTGGTGACCCGGTGTCTTCGCCTCCTTTGCGGTCGCGATGTTGGCGGTCTTAATGCTGGTATTGCGCTCATCCTTGAATGCTCCTATCGATCTGTCTTGCCAATCCTTGGCTTCTCCTTTGGCTTGATAGCTAGCCTCTGGACACTGATAACACTATGAATCTCTCCTAATCGCCCTTAATTTCGCGCTCCTACTGCGAGGATTGCGCAGAATCTCCTGCTGTGACGGGGTCCGCGGCTTGCGGAATAGCTCCGCGAAGCCATGTCCATCAAGAGCCCGAAAGGCGCCCTTGACGAGGCGATCTTCGCCAGAGTGGTAGGACAGCACCGCAAGCACGCCGCCGGGAGCTAGACAAGCAGCTGCATCTTGCAGCGCCTCCCCCAATCCCTCAAGCTCGCGATTCACGAAGATACGGACGGCTTGGAAGGTTCGAGTGGAGGGGTGAATTCTCTTTTCTCGGGCTCCTGCGGGAATCGCCGCAAGAACACACGCCACGAGGTCCTGGGTGGTTCGCAGTGGACGTGTCTTGCGCCGCTCGACGATCTCCCTGGCAATCGCCCTTGCCCAACGCTCGTCGCCAAGGTCCCACAGCATCTGCTCGATCTCCCCCATGCTCATCCGGTTCAGCGCCGCACTGGCTGGTTCGGATCCGCTCGCATCCATCCTCATGTCGAGCTGAGCATCCGCATTGAAGCTGAAGCCTCGCTCCGGATTGTCGACTTGGGCGCTGTTCAGGCCCAGGTCCAGAAGGATGGCGTCGGCGGCGCCTTCGGCCACTACCTCACGCATTCTTCGAAAGTCCAGATGGTGGAGATCGATCTGGACCTCCTGCCCGGCATCCAGTCGCTCTCGAGCGATCGATAGCATCGAGCTATCCCAGTCAAGCCCGATGAGGCGGCCGCCCGGCGCGATCCTTTTGCTGAGCTCCAGGGAGTGGCCCCCAAGACCGATGGTTCCGTCGACAACCGTCGCTTCCGGATGCAGAGGAAGAATCTCAAGAATCTCTTCCAGCATCACCGGATCATGCTTCGGCTGGCTCGACATGGCTCTAGTGTCGCCTACCGAACCGCGAATTCGCCATGCTCTGAGCACCTTGCGCGCCGTGATCATGACCTGCCCACCATCTGAGCCTGTGCCTTTTCGATCGCCTGGCGGCGCTCTCTGCCGTAGCCCTCTGGGTCTTTTTCAAACTTTTCGAGCTCACTTTTTGCCCAAATCTCAAGCCTGTCGCCACAGCCCACGAGCTGGACCTTGTCAGTGAGCTTTGCCAGCTCCCTGAGTTTCTGCGGCACGACGAATCGGCCCTGAGAATCAAATCTTTGCTCATCATCGGCCGAACCCAAGATCAAACGGGTGTATTGCTCCCGTCCAAGATTTGTCGTGTCGTGCTGCAGCATGTCCTCAAGCTTTCTGCGCCAGACCTGTTCTGGATACGCCTCAAGGCACCCGCTTGGACCAAGCGCAATGGCGAACGACTCGCCTAAGCGATCCCTCTTTTTCTTTCCGACCAGGATGCGGCCCTTCTCGTCAATGGTGGCCTCGTCCGTGCCGGTCAGCGGTTTGAAATCGGGAGATAGTCCCTGTGCCACTGCCTTCGAATCCTCTTCTTGCGGCCCTCGGCCACGCGAAATCCCACCTTGGCAGGGTTCCGGTGTAGCTCTATGGGCCAAGAGGGCGGCATCGCATCCTTGCTTGCCGCCCACTGCACATTTGGGAAGAGCACCCCGCCCCGCCCCAGGAGATCGTCGCCTTCCTGGCTCTGATCTTCCACTGGTATGGGATTATATTGGGAATTCGCCGTCAATGCAACGGTCTGACCGGTAATTTTTGCAGATTACATGGGATGTCTATGTATAAGTAGACGTACGTGCGTTCATTCTTCCCCATCGCTAAAGGAAAGGGGCCGGCTTCCGTCCATGGAAGCCGGCCCCGTCAGGAGAGGAGATACTACTGGCTCTTCGATAAGGAGTCCCGATAGAGACCCCAAGCGCCGGCGAGAGCGGCAAGCGCCACAAGCAATGCTACGGCGTCGTTCACTGCCCCACCTCTATCCGAGCGCATTCGCGTTCCACGAATCAGTTATTGCCCTGCTTTGCTCCTCTACTGACGGCAAAAACTACCGGGCAGGGAAAAGTCTGGGAGTGTTGCTGGCGCGTGAAGATGCGAGGCTGGGACACGTCGTTACGGGAGAAGCAGTAGGAAGTGGGTTTGAAATGCTCAAAACCTGGTAACGCCCCTTCAGCCAGAGTGGCATGGTCTTTGCAACGCCTCCCTTCGGGCCGCTATACTGTGGCTTCGGGAGCGCGTTTGCTCCCTGCGCTAGCCTTTGGCGCGAAAGGAATCGGCTCGAATGATAGGATTTGACGATCAAACCAACCCGGTTTCCCGTCTTCTCAGCGCCGAGCCAATCCCTGTGCGCACCACCACGAGCCGCTATAACAGCCAGCCTTACCAGTTCCTGAAGCGAGCGTTCGACATCGTATTCAGCCTGGGAGCGCTGATCGTGCTCTCCCCCATCTTCCTTGCTGTGGCGATCGGAGTGCTCATCACCGGCGGCTTTCCCATCGTCTTTCGGCAAGCCCGAATAGGCCGGAACGGCCGGCTTTTCAAGATCTGCAAGTTCCGCACGATGGTGAAGAACGCGGAGGACGTGCTGCGCGCCCGGCCCGAGCTTTGGAAGGAATATCAGGAGACCTACAAGCTCAAGGAGGATCCGCGAATCTCGAAGCTCGGCCACTTCCTGCGGAGCACCACGCTGGACGAGCTGCCGCAGCTTTTCAATGTGCTGATCGGGGACATGTCGATCGTGGGCCCGCGGCCCATCGTGCAGAAGGAGATCGAGAAGTTTGGTGCCTCAGCGGACATCTATTTGGCAATGAAACCGGGGTGCGCGGGGCTCTGGGCATGCAGCGGCCGCAGCGATACCACCTACGAAGAGCGGGTCGCCCTAGAGACGGAATATTACAACCGCGCGTCTTTCGGCTACGACATGAAGATACTCTTCAAGACCGGCCTTGCCGTTTTGACCCGCCGCGGCGCCCTATAGACCTTGGATATTTCGAAGCTGCGTATCGCGCTCGTTCACGACTGGCTGACCGTGCCCGCTGGCTCGGAAGAGGTATTCGAGCAGATGTGCTCGCTGTTTCCGGGGACGGTGTTCACGTCGCAGTGGGATGCATCGCGGGTGAAATTCATATCCCATTTGGAAGTCCGCACGAGCTTTGTGCAGCGCCTGCCTTTCGCCCTTAGAAAACACTACTTGTATGCGCCTTTGCTGCCTAGGGTGTATGAGCGGTTCGACCTTTCTTCGTTCGATCTGGTCCTGTCGGACTCGCATTCCTTCGCCCATGGGGTTCGGAAGGCGCCCCACGCTCTGCACATCAACTACTATCACACTCCGGCCCGCTCGCTCTGGGTGCCGGAGATAGATCCTCGTGCAAGCAAGACATGGCTGCACCGGCTGATCGCTCGCCGGCTCCGTCGGCTGGATTTGGTGGCTTCTCTCCGCCCGGATGTGTTGTTCGCGAACTCGCACACCACTGCGGATCGGGTTCGCAAGTTTTACGGCCGGGAGGCGTCGGTCATCTATCCGCCGGTTCATGTCAAGCGCTGGCTGGATGTGCCTCGGGTGTCGAGCGAAGAGGGTTTTCTCTATTGGGGCCGGCTGATTGACTACAAGCGTGTGGATGTGGCGATCGAGGCCGTCCGTCAGACCGGCGACAAGCTGCACATCGTGGGTTCCGGTCCTTTGGATTCCAAGCTGCGGGCACAGGCCGGGGGCTTGTCGAATGTCGTCTTTCATGGCCGGCTGGGGGATCAAGCACTGAAGGACCTCATGTCGCGATGCCGCGCCGTGCTCTTCCCTGTTTACGAGGACTTCGGGATTGTTCCGGTCGAGGCGATGGCGGCGGGCCTGCCCGTGATCGCTTACGGCGAAGGAGGGGCCAAGGAGACGGTGACGCCGGAGTTTGGTGTCCAGATGCCTTCGCAAACCGCGGAGGCGATGGTCTCGGCTATCGAGGAGCTTGCATCAAGGGAGTTTGATCCGGAGAAGCTGCGCGAACATGCGAAGCGGTTTGATGTCGAGGCGTTTCGGTCTAAGTACGCCGAGGCTGTTCGGGCGGCGGTTGATTCGCATTTCCCCACCCCCTAACCCCCTCCCCACGCACATGCATCGTGGAGAGGGGGAGCGACGGCCCATAATTCTAAGAGATGCATGTGTTCGTCACCGGCGCGGCCGGATATATCGGGAGCGTGGTGGTGGAGCGCCTCATCCAGGAAGGGCATGAGGTCACCGCCTTCGACAGCCTCAAGTACGGGCATCGCGCAGCCGTCGAGCCCGCCGCCAAGTTCATCGAAGGGGATCTGCGGGACCGGGTCATGGTCTCTAACGCGCTCAAGTCTGGACCCATAGACGCGGTCATTCATCTCGGCGCCGAATCATACATTGACGATTCGGTCACGGACCCAGGCGTTTTCTTTGAAGTCAACACCTCGGGGACGGGCAACCTTCTAAGCGTGATGGCGGAGATCGGATGCAAGCGGATGATTTTCTCCTCGACGGCAGCCGTCTTTGGCGAGCCGGACTACATTCCGATTGACGAAAGTCATCCGAAGCAGCCAGTGAATGCGTATGGAGAATCCAAACTCCAGGCCGAGCGAATGTTCCCTTGGTTCCACCGAGCACACGGTATCAACCATGTTTCCCTGCGCTACTTCAATGCCTGCGGCGCGACCGAGAAGTACGGCGAGGCCCGCAACAAGGAGACCCATATCATCCCTCTCCTCCTCGAGGTAGCGAACGGCAAGCGGCAGGGCTTCACGCTCTTCGGCACTGATTACGACACCCGTGACGGCACCTGCGTCCGCGATTATGTGCACGTTATCGATATCGCGGATGCACACATCGCCGCCCTTGCCAAAGTGGATGAGCTGAAAGAGCGCGCTTACAATCTGGGAAGCGGGCGGGGGTATTCCAATCGCGAGGTCATTGGAACGGTTCGCGAGGTCACGGGTGTTCCTATCGAGGTGAACGATGGACCTCGCAGACCCGGCGACCCAGCTCAGCTCGTCGCAACCCATGATCTCGCAAAAGCGGAACTGGGCTGGAATCCCAAGTTCCAAGAGCTGGGCCCGATGATCGAGTCGGCATGGACGTTTAAGCAAAACCATCCGAACGGATACCAGTAATGATCGCCGTCGACTGCCGCATGATCCGCCATAGCGGCATCGGCACCTACATCCAGCGCTTCCTGCCTCGCGTGATCGAAGCGATGCCCGAGCAGCGGTTCATTCTTGCCGGGAATCCAGAATTGCTAAGCGGCCTGATTCGAAAGAATGTCGAGATCCTCCAGTACGACCTCCCGATCTACAGCTTCCGACACCATCGCGGTATGAGGCGAGCTCTCAAGGGCCGAGCCAAGCTGCTGTGGACGCCACATTTCAATGCGCCGGCAGGCGGCGGGCTAACGCAGGTCACCACAATTCACGATGTGATGCATCTTGCTCGGCCGGAATTTTTTGGAGGAATGTTTAAGCGCTTTATCGCCTGGACTTGGTATCGGCAAACGGTTAAGAACGCAAGACAAATCATAGCGATTTCCAACTTCACAGCCTCCGAGATCGTCCGCTTCTTCCCAGACGCCAAGGCAAAGACCACGATCATCAAGAACTTCGTTGAGCCTGGGTACGGGCAGTTTGACCCCCAGCCGATCCCCTACGGGCGTCCTTACTTCCTCACTGTTGGCAACATCAAGCCTCACAAGAACGTCGGACTTCTGCTCAGGGCATACGGGCAGGTCAAGGACCGGCTCGATGCAGATATCGTCGTCGTGGGACAATCAGATGGATTCGTTACCGGCGATCCCGGAGTGAAAGCATCTCTCGAATGCGCAGGCAGCCGGGTCCACTTTCCGGGGTTCGTCGAGCAGGACCTGCTTAAGTCGCTCTACACGAAAGCGCTCGCGACCGTTTTCCCTTCCCACTACGAGGGTTTCGGCCTCGGCCATCTCGAATCCATGACACTCGGCTGCCCGGTGCTCGCATCCGACATCCCGACCACGCGAGAGGTTTGCGGGAACGCCGCCCTCACTTTCGACCCGAACAACCCCTTTGACCTCGCGGACAAGCTAATTCAAGCCGAACAGGACGAGCAGCTACGCAATCGATTGAGAACCGAGGGGCTGGAGCGTGCCAAACTCTTCCCTGCCGACAAGCCCGTGGCGCAAGTCGTCGAGCTTCTTCGCTCCCTCGTAAACTGATGGACGTGTCCACCGCAACCGCAAAGACAAAAGAGGCAGCGCCGGGCTCAGTTGCAGGCGGCCTTTTGCGCCTGATGCGTCTCAAGCAGTGGACCAAGAACCTGTTCGTATTCGCGGCGCCGCTCTTTGTGCTTGATAAGCTGCCCCCAGGCGCTTGGCCGTTGATCCTCCTCACTTTCGCCGCGATGTGCCTCATCAGCAGCAGCACGTACATCTTGAACGACGTGCTGGATGTGGAGCATGACCGGCAGCACCCAATCAAGAAGTCACGCCCGATTGCCGCCGGAACCGTACCCGTGGGCTTCGCCTTGGCGGTTGCGCTTGTCTTGTTTGCAGGCGGATTGGCTCTTGCTGGCACCGCGGGGCGCGACGTGTTGGGGGGGGTCGGTGTCTACCTCGGATTGCAAGTGTTGTACAACCTAGTTGGCAGGCGGGTGCCCGTGCTGGACGTTTTTCTCATCTCCCTTGGCTTTGTCGTTCGGGCGGTGCTGGGAGCCGTTGCAATAAATGTCCCGATATCCTCGTGGCTGCTGCTTTGCACGGGTGCCCTGGCCCTCCTGCTTGGGTTCGGCAAGAGACGCCACGAATTCATTCTGCAAGCCGGCAACACTCGCAGCCGAAAGACCCTAGAAGGCTACAACCGTGCCGTGCTCGACAACTTCTTGGTGATGACGGCGCTGGGCGCGGCAATCAGCTACGCAGTCTATGCAATCCAAAGCAAGAATGCGATCGAACATCCCGGCCTGATTCTTTCCACCCCGTTCGTGTTCTATGCCATTTTCCGTTACATCTACGTCGTGTTTGCGACCGACGAGGGAGGTGAGCCGGAAAGCCTGCTTTTCCGCGACCCTCACATTGTCGCAAGCATCGTTCTCTTTGTTGTCAGCATCATCCTTGCCATGTCAGGGCTCAAGATGGAGTTCTTGAACTGATGCCCAAGTTTTCCCATGCGATCGTTGTGGGCGCTTCATCCGGGATCGGCAGGGAGATCGTCCGGCAGCTTGCTGCTACGGGAACAATGGTTGCTGCGCTGTCCCGTCGGGCTCCAGATCTCGAAGCGCTGGCTAAGGAGTTTCCTGGATTCGTGCTTCCCTACTGCCACGACGTGAACGACTTCGACTCCGTCCCTCAGCTGTTTCAAGACATCACGACGGATTTGGGCGGGCTCGATCTCTTCGTCTACTCCTCTGGGGCAATGCTGAAGGTGGAGCCGGAGGAATTCGACTTTGTGAAAGATCGCCAGATGATCGAGGTCAATGTTCTCGGAGCGATGGCATGGCTGAATCTGGCGGCCACGAGATTCGGCTCGGCTGGCCATGGCAGCATTGTGGCGATTGGAAGCGTGGCCGGCGACCGGGGACGAGCGGGACAGCCCGCCTATAACACGAGCAAAGCGGCCCTGGCGACCTACATGGAGGCTTTGCGCAATCGGCTCTCGAAGAAAGGCGTTAAAGTCGTCACGATCAAGCCTGGCCCGGTGGCCACCCCCATGATCGCGGGGTTGGGGTTTAAAGACCCAATGCCTGTTGAGGTCGCTGCCCGGAAGATCATTGCAAAGGCCGACAAGACCGGTGAACACTATCTCAAGCTCACCCATCATGCTATGTTCTTCGTGATTCGGCACATCCCGAGCCTTATTTTTCGGAGGATGAAGCTGTAATGCGCATTCGACGCATTTCTGGGCCCTTGCTCAATCTCGATAATTTGGGCCGCCAAATGTGCGAACTGCCGGAGGCTGTGAGCGAGGATTGCGGCAATTTCGCAGTGCGCTTGCCATGCGGTGCCAATGCTCCCGCTTGATCATATCCGCCGCCTGAGCGGTTTCGGGCAAACCGAATTCCGGGACGCCTATGTCTTCCGGCCGGAGAATGTCCAAGAGGTGCAGGGAGTCCTTGATCTGGCCCGGAAGAGCGGAAGGCAGGTCGTGCTGCGTGGTTCCGGCCGAAGCTATGGCGACGCAGCTGTCGGCGCAGAATGCATCGCTCTCGACATTCGCGGCATGAGTCGCATTCTCTCATGGGACCCCTCGACCGGCATTATCGAGGTGGAGAGCGGAGTCACTCTTGAGCAAATCTGGAAGTACTGCCTGCCGGATGGCTGGTGGCTGCCCGTCGTCAGCGGCACGATGGCTCCGACCATTGCAGGCGCCCTCGCCGCCAATATCCACGGCAAGAATAACTTCTTGGCGGGCTGCCTGGGCGAGCATGTGTTGGAGATCGACATACAACCTCCCAACTCCGAGCTCCAAACCCTTACCCCCAACGACGACTTGTTCTATGCGGTCGTCGGCAGCTTTGGCCTTCTCGCGCCGATCGTGCGGGCCAAGCTGCAGATGAAGGAGGTCACCTCAGGCATGCTTGGAGTGCAGCCCGTTTCGTGCCCTAGTTGGGAAGCGCAATTCACCTCCTTCGAGCACTACGAAGTCAAGGACGCCGACTACATGGTGAGCTGGGTTGACTGTTTCGCAAAAGGAACAGCGCAAGGGCGGGGAATCTTCCATTCAGCGGCGCACCTTCAAGACGATGACCACTATGCCTTGGACGCACGAAGTCAAGATTTGCCCGCAAAAGTAATGGGCATGATCCCCAAGATCAAAGTTTGGCGATTCCTCAAGCTCCTCAACAATCGGCCCGCGATGCGGATGGTCAATACCGCCAAGTATCTCGCCGGCAGGCGGGAAAAGCCATCCAATCAAAGCCTGGCCGCCTATTCGTTTCTCCTCGATTACGTGCCCGATTGGGAGCTTGCCTATCAGCCCGGCGGATTCATCCAGTATCAGTCCTTCATCCCAAAAGAAAGAGCTCGAGCGGTCTTCCTACAACAGATTGAAATGCAGCAAGTCGAAAAGCTGGAGGCGTTCCTCGGAGTTATGAAGCGGCATCGTACTGATCGGTTCTTATTGAGCCACGGAGTGGATGGCTATTCTCTTGCTCTGGACTTCAAAGTAACTCAATCAAACCGGACACGGCTGTGGGCGCTGTGTCACCGGATGAACGACCTTGTGCTCGAGGCGGGTGGCCGCTTCTATTTCGCCAAGGACTCGACCCTCCGCCCCGAGGATGCCCACGCCTTTCTTGGCCAGGAAGTGATCTCCGCCTTCCGAAGCTACAAGGCTCAACTCGACCCCGAAAACCTCCTGACCAGCGAACTGGCACGCAGGTTGAAGCTCACGTAGCAGTACAATCTAGGCGTTGAGCAATGCTGCTGAGTTCAAAAAAGAGCTGGAGCGGGCCTCGTCCGTCCTTATCGGAACCCATCTGAATCCAGACGGCGACGCACTCGGCAGCGCGCTAGCGCTCTCCCTGATGCTCGATGGCATGGCGATCGAGAATGAGGTGCTTTGCCAGCATGGGCCGCCCGACAACCTGCAATTCCTGCCCGGCGTCCAGCGCGTCCGCCAAGAGCCCGCACTCGAAAAGCACGACCTTTGCGTCGTATTGGATCTAGACTCGATGGAACGTCTGGGAACCGTCATCACCCACTTCGACAACTGCGCGAGGCTCATCCTGATCGACCACCACGTGCCCCACGAGGCCCCGGGGGACTTGCGCATCGTTGATTCGAGCGCCCCCGCCACTGCCGCAATTCTAGGGGAGCTTTTCCTTGAAGCGGGCTACGCGATCACACCCGACATTGCGACGTGCCTTCTGACCGGGATCGTAACCGACACCGGCAGCTTCCGATTCCGCAACACGACCGCTGGTGCCCTCGTTCTCTCGGCCCGGCTTCTCGAGCTTGGCGGCGACATCAACTTGGTGAGCGAGGAGGTCTTCCAGCGCAAGAAGCTGGCGAGCATGCGGCTGCTGGGGTACATGCTGGAGGGGATGCGGCTGGAATGTGAAGGTCGCCTCGCATACGGGCTGCTCTCCCGTCACGAGTTTGAGGCTTGCGACGCGACCGACGAAGACACCGAGGGCTTTCCAAACGAGCTGCTGTCGGTTAAGACCGTCCAGATTGCAGCCGTTGCGCGGGAGTTCAGACCGGGCCGCGTTCGGGTTTCGCTGCGATCACGCAAAGAGTACGACGTTGCAGCGGTGGCTCGTGAGTTTGGCGGCGGCGGCCATAAGAATGCGGCGGGATGCAGCTTCGATGGTGTGCCCGAAGATGCGATGAGGGAATTGCTGCCCAAGTTGAGAGAAGCGCTCACCGGTACTAGCTAAGAGTCACGTCTTCGAGCGACCTATTTCTCAATACCCAACACCCAAAACCCAATACCTTTTCCAATGATCGGCATCCTCCTCATTGACAAGCCCCTCGGCTGCTCCTCGCACGAGGTGGTGCATCAGCTTCGGCGTAAATTCGGTACCAAGCGGGTCGGCCATGCCGGAACGCTGGATCCGCTTGCCACGGGGCTGCTTGTTGTCGCGGTCGGCCCGGCCACACGATTTCTTCAATATCTGCCGCTGGAGCCTAAACTTTACCGAGGTGAAATTACATTCGGGGTTGAGACCAACACCTATGATGCCGAAGGGGAGATCGTCGCGCAAAAGGACGTGCCAGCGGACCTCGCCGGAAAGATCCAGGAGGCGCTAGACAGGTTTACGGGCCTGATCGAGCAGGTACCGCCAATGTTCAGCGCGATCAAGAAAGCGGGCAGGCCGCTCTATGAATATGCGCGCCGAGGCGAAACCATCGAGCGGCAGCCGCGTACCGTCCATATCGGTAGATTCGAGGCAGAAAACATTAACGGATCAATCGCCACAGTGTGGGTGGAATGCTCGGGCGGAACCTATGTGCGGTCCCTTGCCCACGACCTTGGGCAGACCATCGGCTGCGGCGCTCATCTTTCGAGCCTCGTCCGGCATAAAATTGGGCGCTTCGATCTCGTCGATGCGGTCCACCTGGACCAGGTGTCGCCCGCCGATATCATTCCCCTGCAAGAAGCCCTGAAACCCATGCAAATGCTGACCCTTTCCGATAACGAGGTGGCAGAGATCAGGGAGGGGCGACAGATCAACACCAATACAACTGCAGGCGGCAGCTCTCCCGTGGGGATGCTCGATGTCGGTGGCACGGTCATCGGGATCGCTAGGCCAACCGACAGCGGCGCCCTTCAGCCCGAGTGCGTCATCCCGACGGAGGCTTCTTATGATTCGCCTTGAGCCCGCCGCGAACCGGTCGACCCTCGTCATTCAGGTTCTCTGGTTCGCGGCTTGGCTCGTGGTCACCGTGGTCGCCATCACCCTCGCTCCGTCATCCGAGGGCCACGGCACACACACCCAGCTCGGACTCGCGCCCTGCCCTGCCGTCCTGATGTGGGGACGTCTCTGTCCCGGATGCGGGCTGACGACAAGCTTCACCGCCCTCGTCCACGGCAATTTCGGAGCAGCTTTCACTTCACACCCGATAGGGCCTGCCTTGTACGCCATCTTCACCGTCACGGCGCTTGCCTCATTGGCGGCCGCGCTGCGCGGGAAGAGGCTACAGACCAACACGCGCCCATTCAACCTCCTGCTCATCAGCCTTTTCGTGGTCTTTTTTGCCTACGGCTTCTGGCGATTTGTATGGGGGCCGCAGGTTGCGCTATGAACCATTAGATAGCGAAGAGCGCCGGCAAGCCGCCGGTATGCCAGAACACGATCCGGCCCGCAAGCTCCCTGCGCTCGACAAGGTCCATCAGGCCCGCGAACGCCTTTCCCGAGTAGATTGGATCAAGGAAGATTCCCTCCGATTTCGCCAGAAGCTCGATCGCGGCCATTCCCTCCTCGCTTGGAATCCCATAGCCCGGTCCGACATAGCCAAGCCGGAAGTCGTAATCCGCCGCCTTCACTGCGCCGTTGCCTTGCGCAATCTCGTGAAGCTCATGCGAGAGCCGTTCAAACTCGTGCGGCATCTCCGGCTCAGGATCGCACGCGATCCCCACAACCTTCGTGCGTGTTCCCTGGAGCGCATAGGCGAGCCCCGTTTGGGTGCTGCCACCGCTGCTGGCGGTGACCAGATAATCGAACGGACCGGCTTGGGAAAGGAGCTCGCGCGCTGCCTCGACGAAGGCAAAGGCGCCCAGCGGTGCAAAGCCCCCAACCGGCACACGGTATACACGCTTTCCCATAGCTTCGAAGTCCATAGCCAGCTCTTCGGCGAGTGCGTAGAGGTCATCCCAATGGCCATCGGGATGGTGCCGCAAATCAACTCCGAGCAACCGGTCCAAAAAGACGTTGCCGCCCTCGTTTCTCAGCGCCTTGCCGACCGGCCTCGCCGTTTCATAAGGCAGGTCCATCACCACCGCCGCGCATGCCAGGCGGTGCATCGAGCAAGCGGCCCCAAGATGCCTGATGAAATTCGACTGAGTAGAGCCGCAGCTGACCAAAACCTCCGCGCCGTGGCTGATGGCGTCGGCAAGGAGATATTCAAGCTTTCGGCCCTTGTTGCCTCCGAAGGCAAACCCCGTCAGGTCGTCCCGCTTGATCCATAGCTCTACGCCGAGCCGCTCCGACATGTGTTCGAGCCGGTGCAAAGGGGTGGGAAGCTGGCAGAGCCGGACGCGCGGAAGATCGGGCACATAGAGATTCTGAAGCTTCGCACGTCCGAAGTGCCCACAATCGCCGTTCACGGCTCGTCAATACCATTCGTGGAACCGACGACGATCGTGATCCTGCTCGGGCTGGCCCTGGTGGCGTTCCTTGCCATCAAGTGGGCGCAGTTCGTGTTTGGCGCGCTCGGCTTCCTGCTGCTGGGGGCGGGTGTCATCGGACTCGTGAAGTTCGAGGAGGTCCAGAACTGGCTCAAGGGGGGCGATCTGAAGGGACTGGCGCCGCAGATGCAGACGATCACCTACGGCGCGATGGGCCTGGGCGCCGCTCTCCTGATCACATCCTTCCTGCTCAAAAAGGTCACGAGCCTGCGCTTGCTCATGTACATCGTTGGGCTCTTCGTGCTGGGAGGGCTGGGCTATGCAGAGGTCCAATACGGCCCGACGATCAGGCTCCTCTTTCGCGAAGGCGTCATCCGTGCGGGCGGAATAATCGAGTCGCGCCAATACCAAGGCGACAGCAAGGACAACCTCAAAGCCCTGTACCGTGCGCTTATCGCCGAGCACGACAGTGAAGGAGTCTTTCCGCTCGCACCGGGCTGGATGGACGCGATCAAGGATCGGATAACGACCGGCGACATGTCCATGGAAGAGGCCGAAAAGAAATATGCCGACCCGGCGCTGGGGCCCTATCAGAAGGGGCGATATGGATTCGCCATGAACGACCGAGCAAGCGGGAAATACGCCGGCGATTTCTCCAAACCCGATGAGATCCTGCTGATATTCACCTCCTCGAAGACCGAGCGAAATGCTCATGGCGCGCCACAGAAGCATCTTGCGAATCCTCCTCGTGGAGAGGGGAACCTGGGTGTAACGGTTTCCGGCAATCTCGTGAAGATCAATGAGGACGGATCGTTCGAGGTTCTGGAGAAGCTGGGGGCCTCTTAGAGTGCGGGAACTTGTTACGCTTTGGAAACAGAGGAAGCAAGGCAAAGCGGTAACAAGTTCCCGCACTCTATACTGAAAGAGATGACCCTGCGCGAGGTGCTCCACGCCCATATCCCCACCCTCTCGCTCGAGAGCACCATACGCGATGCCGTCGACAAGATGGACATCTACCAGTTCCCCGCTCTCGTCGTGGTGGACGACGACCATGCCCCCTTCGCCGTCATCACCGAGGGCGACATCAGCCGCGCCGTCAGCCACCGAGGCAATCTGACAAGCATGGCAAGCGACCCCGCACACCAGTACGGCTCCAAAGAACCCACCACCATGCCGCCCGAGACAGAGATCAGCGACGCCTTCCACAAGATGCTCAGCAGCGGCCTCACCATCCTCCCGGTCGTCGATGAGGGGCGACTCGCCGGGATCGTGCTCAGGGTGGATCTCATGCAGGCCATGCTCATGGACCTCGGGCCGACCGAAGAACCCCCTCTCCCCGATGAACGGCGGACAGAGGGGGCAGGGGGTGAGGGGCAGTGAGCAAGACCCGTCTGGAACCCCTCTCCATGATGGTTTGTGCATGCGGAGGGGTCGGTGAGGAACGAACCGGGGGTGGGGAAGATACAGATCTCTCTTCTCGCCACCCCCTGCCCCCTCCCCATTTGCCGACACGAACCATCCGGAAAATGGAGAGAGGGTGCCCGGAGGCCACCCATGCTTGAAACCGGCTCCCCCTTCCCCGAATTCAGCCTCGAAGACCAGCATGGCCGCGTGTGGACCAAGGACGACCTCCTTGGCAAGCAGACCATCCTCTTCTTCTATCCCAAGGACGACACCCCAGGGTGAACCACCGAAGCAATCGGCTTCCGTGATGCGATGCCGAAGTTTTCCCCTCCCCCTCAATCCCCCTCCCCATTTGCCGGCACGAACCATCCGGAAAATGGAGAGGGGGAAGCCGGAGCCCCTCAGCACCTCGATCTCCCCGCCGTTCATCGGGAAGAGGTGGAAGCCGGAATCCAAGTCATCGGAGTGAGCCCCGATAAGGCAGCCAAGCACCTGAAGTTCGCAAAGAAGCATGGGTTCGCCTTCCCCCTGCTCGCCGACCCCGAGAAGGCGCTCATCCAGGCCTGCGGGCTATGGGTCGAGAAGTCGTTCCTGGGCAAGAAGTTCATGGGCGTGGCGCGCACGACGTTCTTCGTCGGCCCAGATGGGAATGTGCGCCATGTCTGGCAGAAGGTCAAGCCCGACGGCCACGCCGAGGAAGTCCTGGCGGAAGTCCGTCCGGGAACCCCCTCTCCATGATGAATGGCAGGGGGAGGGGGGTGGGGAAAGTCCGGACCCGGTAGCTACGACTTGCTGATGAGCGCTTGCAGGTTTTCGTTTAGCCGACGGATCTCGGTCAAGAGAGCGTCCTGGAATTCCCTCCTTGGATTGCCTCAAGCCGCCCGCCCTGACTTCACGAGCGGAGACTTGAGCCATGGTGTCACTGTGCCCGCTGGCTACTATGCCGTCGGCTTCAAGTTCGTGGACACCGCGACGGGTCAGGGAACCGAGCCGTATTGCCCGGGACGGACGGAATTGGTTTGGGCATCGTGGAAATAATCCAGTTAATTTCCTCGACTCAACAGGACAGCCTAGAGATTGGCCTTTCAATGCATTTGGAATGTTTTACTCACTAGAATTCACGTTCGTGATTTCCGCGTGGGCTCTTGCGTCTTTCAACCTCGCGGCCGAGGCTGGCAACACGATCGCCGCAGCAGCCAGTTCTTTCGTTCTCGCGGTTGCTTTTACTGATATTGATCCAACTGCTAAACAATTGCTCAGCGTTGCTCGTTGGATGTCAACCCCCCAGATTGTCGCCGCCATTGCTTCTATTGCATTCGGCATGACGCTCGGGAGTACAACAGTCGCTAGCATTCGGAAACGCTGCATACTCTATATTCATGCTCGCGCTTCTATATGGAGCTACTGAGGGAGAATGAGAACGCCGAGAATCACGTCATTTCTAGATAGCTTCGGGATGCTGGTGGGCTTTACGTTATCACTGCTCGCCTACTGTCAGATGATCGTGCTGGCAAGCTCCGAGTCGCCTAAGCTAGCGATCGTGAGTGTAGTGTTGGCAGTTTTGTCTAGTGCCGCCATATACGCCTTGCGGTGGAAAAACTCCACAGTTAGAGCTATGTGGCTGGGGCTGGCTTGCGGAGTTATCTTGCTCTCGATTCTCTTTCAAAAAGGAATCTGGTTGCTATTGGGTGGATTTGGAATGGGATCTGTTATCGGGTTAAGCGGGTTAAGCCTTACTATAAAGACGATAAACTCCCCTGGTCTGCCCCCCAACAATGAAGACATCATAACGTGAATCCTGTCCGTCTGACAGGTTCCCCAAAAACGAACCACTGTTGAACCGTAGGATTCGTCCCTCCCAAAATGGAGGACGGGATATGAGCGGAAGAAGATACAGCCAGGAACAAATCCTGAAGGTTTTGAAGGAGATCGAGGCGGGCGCCACGATCGCGGCTGTGGGGCGTGCCCACGGGGTGGGAGTTCAGACGATCTATGAGTGGCGGCGGCGATTCGCGGGTATGTCGAAGAGCGATCTGGCCGAGCTGAAGGCTCTCCAGGAGGAGAATCGCAAGCTCAAGCGGATCGTTGCGAACCAGGCTCTGGACATCGAAGCATACAAGGAGCTGCAGCGGGGAAAATGGTGAGCCCTGCAGCTCGGAGGCGCGCGGTGAGCCATCTCCTAGGAAAGGGGATGCCGAGGACTCGCTCGTGCCGGGTTGCAGGGCTTGCCAGAAGCACTTCGAGAAGGATCACAAGGGAGCGCAATCCGGGGCTGCGCGAGAGGGTCGTGGAGCTTGCCCATGCCAATCCTCGGTACGGCTTCAGACGGGTCCATGCGCTGATTCCTGGGGTCAATCTCAAGGCGGTGCACCGCATCTGGAAGTCCGAGGGGCTGCGCATCAGGAGAAAGCCCCGGCGCCGGCTGAAGGTGGATCGCCACGCCGAAGCTCTCCTCACCGGCTCGAACCAGGCCTGGGCGATCGACTTCGCTTGGGAGCGGCTGGAGGGCGGGCGCACCGCGAGGATCCTCTCCGTCCTCGATTGCTTCACGCGCGAGAATCTGCTGCTCAGGGCCAGGCCGAGCTTTCCCGCGTTCCAGGTTCAGGAAGAGCTGGAGTGGCTGTTCCTCGTCCACGGCCGCCCTGAGCGCAGCCCCGAGTTCCGGGCTCTCCAGCTTCCCACCCAGCAGACTTTCATCCAGCCGGGCAAGCCTTGGCAGAACGGATACATCGAGAGCTTTTTTGGAAAGCTCCGCGACGAACTGCTCTGCTGCGAAATCTTCACCTGCGGCTCTGAGCTTCAGTCCGCACTGGATCGCTTCCAGGAGCACTACAACAACCAGCGGCCCCATCTCGGGCTGGGCGGCATGACCCCCGCGCAGTTCAAGAAGAGATCGCTCACGGCAATCGAGATACAATGAGGAGGCGATCCTAGGGGTCTAGGGTGGATCGAAAATGGGGACCAGTCACGGCGGCTTACGGCTTTCCGAACCTCCCGTTCGTGGATGGCCTGATTAAAACCCCCATGTTACGCTCGGGACCAATGAAGCGAACACCCTCCACGGTTGCTCCAACGTCGTTTAATGAGTGAGCATCCGCTTTCAGGGCTAGCGGTTGCCCTGGGGTCAGCCGTAGGGGACTGTCAGAGTCCATTGAAGTTGCCTCCGCGCCACAGCTGGTTTGACGCTACCCATCGGCTCAAGAGTGGCTCACTTTTGGGAGCCTGTCGGCGGGAGGGCAAGACCAATATACCAAAGAGCAAACATGCCGCCGTACCCTAGCGTCATCCATCTAAGATCAGTTTCCTTTCCAGCAACTCCCAAAGCAAGCCCAACCACCCCACCCGTAATAAACCCAGAGACGACTTTTAGAGCCACGTGGGCGATAGCGGATTTTATGCGAATGATGCCGACAAGATAGACCGTAAGCGGAAGGGCGACGAGGAAATAAGAATTTACCAATGCTTCAGCGTTATGAGCATACTCTACAAGTAACACACAAGTCCCAAACGCGATCGTAGCCGAAATGTTTTTCCACATAGCTACAGTGGAGTCACAGCTAATGTTACGCGCATTCCCGTCCAGAATGCCCGATCATACCTTGGATACTTCTTACGTATTACGTCACGCAGTCTCCATGGGGTCTCTACAACAAACGATCGACTAAAGTCTTCCCCCGTCATAGCTTCCCAGCTTATTTGGGCGAAGTTAGTGCAATTATTCGTAAGAAAATTGTAGTCGTCGCTCTTGGAGATCAGCCGCTTATCCACTATAATTGAGCGAGACGCTTCCGGCGGTCGACCCTTTTCTGCATCTACTTGCAACCACTTATTTGGCCACAATCCGTAGGTTACCGAGTTGCCCCATATGTCATCAAAAATAATCCAGGCGTGGCTACGGTCTGCAGCGATTGTAGCAAGAAACTGCTTTCCATTAGGATCGATGAATCTTAAAGGATTGCTCTCACAGTAGGCGTACCAATTCCTGCCATCTTGAATCGGATCGCGCGTTAAAAACCGGCCAGTGCTCCCATCGTAATAGCGATGACCTAGAAGCTTGACGCCATAGTCGCCGTCCTCCTGGTAGCCCCAACCGCCCGCAAAGCCGAACGGGCCGGTGGGCGATTGAGTCGTACCCGTTGGCAAGCCGAATGCATCGTACGAGCGAGTGCCGCTTGTCGCCTGGTTGGAATCGGTCTGTCTGGTGAACGAACCGAGGAAGTCACCATTGTTGTATTTCGTGGTTCCAGAGCGCTTC
>JBASWW010000068.1:0-2849 GCA_049276675.1 Fimbriimonadaceae bacterium | reverse complement strand
GGGTGGGCTGGTGGACCGCCCGCAGCTTCTTCGGCGTATTCGGCTCGATGGACATCTTCCTGAACCCGCGAGGCAGCGCCTACGACCCGAATCAGACCGCATACCGCATCATGCTCGCCTTCACTGTGCTGCTTGCCATAGGCTGGATTCTAAGGTCCCGCCAGCCCGAGTGGCAGGAGAGCAAAAAGGTCCAAACGGTAGGGATCTTGTTCCTGCTGGTCACGGTGCTGCTCTTTCTGCGGTTCAACATGATCTATTTCCAAGGGCAGGGGCGCTATCTCTATCCCGCGATCGCCGTCATCGCGTCCGGGCTTGCTGCAGGGGCTCTCTATTGGCTCAAGGATAAATGGCATGTCGCGCTGGCCCTCCTCGGAGGCGCACTGCTTGCGCTGAACCTGTACATCGTCATTGCCCTCCTTCCCGAAGAGTTCGCCCGCCGGATCACCTAACCCCAGTCCCCCTGTCCGGGGAAGCGCTCTGGAGGAGGTCGGATTGCTCGACGAGGATCCGAACCAGCACCGGACGACCGTCTATCCCTTCAAGCTCGACGGCCGCGACGGTGTCTATGCTGATTCAGCCAACGAAGTCTACGCTCGAGAGAGGTGGGCCAGATAGGGTCAACCGTAAACCACCTCCGAATCTTTTCACCAGGCTCCTTGCTCGAGCTGCATACAGGTTCATGGAATGTATCGGGCTGGAGCGGTACGGCCCACCCTACACGCCAGAGGCGATGCGAAGGATTAAAGCATGCGCGGACTGCATTAGACTAGGTAAACCCTGCGAGCAATGCTTGGGGATTGTACGTTCATGATTATTCTCTCCGCTATATTGTTAACGGCTCAACTGAATTATGGGGCGGTGAACAGCGGTCAACGTCAGGAGTTGTCTTTTGACGCGACGCCAACACCCGGTGACTTTGCGAGCCTACTCTCGGTATATCGCAAAGTGAATGGTTCGGCAATCCTACTGTGGCAAGGATCATGGCCCGGCGAGCGGATAGCAGCAGCTATTCCATTTCGTATTCCCTCCGCAAGCCAAGAAGGGTTTCTCTTCACTACAAAGGGCATAGCAGGGAATAGGTTCAGAACAATTCTTGTAGTAACAAAGGCTGATGCCAAAAAGGGATCAATCATTCTTAATGAAGTCGGACGAGGTGAGCCCTACTTTCCGGATATCATGTGGCACGGAAAAAATGGAGACCCTGTACTTTTCATACGAGTGTGGCCGGGCTTTGCGTTAAAGAAGTTCGATTGGTCACGAAAAGCGGGAAAATATGTGGCAAATCCCCCAATTAAGCGGTCTTAGGCGGCCGTCGGCTTCAAGTTCGAGAACACCGACATGGGCCAGGGAACCGAGCCGTTCTACCTGCCTCTGTAGC
This sequence comes from Fimbriimonadaceae bacterium, assembly GCA_049276675.1. GTDB lineage: Bacteria > Armatimonadota > Fimbriimonadia > Fimbriimonadales > Fimbriimonadaceae > DATLGQ01. The sequence goes on along the minus strand of JBASWW010000068.1, from coordinate 1,471 downwards.
AGGTCACCTTCTCCGTTTCAGCCGGTTCGAGGTCGAGCCAGAAGAAGGCCGCCTAGCATCGTAGCCGCCGGGTGGTTTCTCCTGGCGGACCTCATAGGTAAAAAGCGATAACTGTAGCCGCCGGGTGGGTCTTCCCGGCGGTCTCCCGGCACACGCTCCGTCGTGTCAGTCCCTCCAAGCATGATGGACTCGACTACCTGACCCAGGCAACCTACCACGACGATTGGCGATGGCGTAACCGACGACACCGAAACTTGGACCTACGATGCCGCCGGGAACCGAGCCTCCGACTCCGAGCAGAGCGGGGACTGGGAATATGATAATCTCAACCGCATGACCCAGAGCCCGGCCGGAACCTACGAGAACGACATCCTCGGCAACCGAACGTGGCTCAACCGGTATGTGGAGAGCACCGGCAAGCGCTACACATGGGACGCCATCAATCGCCTCGCCTCGGCCTGCGACACCACCAACGGCGCCGGAGCTGGCCTCATCAAGTTGGGATATGGCCTGGAATCTGAATTAATAACTGGTATAGGAGAAGCGCTCGTAGCTCTATCATGTATGTATTCGGCTAAGAGTATTGCGTCAATGATTCTGGGTGGATCAATTGGCGGCACGGTCTTAGGTGTCTTGGCATTAGTTATCCACAATTGCCGGATTGAGATAGCGCTGTCAAATGGTGACTGACTAGCTATGGATGACTTTCAGTACACGCGTTTCGGCCTTGCGATATTGGCTGGGCTCATGGTTCTTAGCCTTGCGCTAGTCATGGTGGAAAAATCATTAACGGCGCCTTCTTCAGAAATTTGGAATAGATGCGGTCGAATTTTGGGTATCTTGATCGTGGTTTCGTTGCTCGTTGTGGCGATGCTCGCGTATAGGCGATTGTAAAGGGATGACCGGGTATGTCGAGAGCACCGGCAAGCGGTACACCTGGGATGCGATCAACCGGCTTACAAGCGCCTGCAACACCACCAACGGCGCAAGCTACAAATACAGAGCCGATGGCATGAGAATCCGCAAGGTCGAGGGCCTCACCCTCCAATGGGACGTGGACGACGAGGAGACCGGCTCCGGCCACTACGACGAAAACCAGTCAACCAACAAGCCCACGACCCGGTATTTCTACGATGGCCAGATGCAGCACGAAACGGACTACACCTACACCGAGAGCAACGTCATCAAGAAGGAGATCACCCGCTGCGGCCTGGGCGCTCGCGGCATCGACTTCATCGAAAAGGTCACTACCCATCCGACAACCACGACAGTAAAGGCCTTCCCCCTCTACGATGGCCATGGCAACATGGCCTGGACCCTGCAAAGGAGCGGGACCAATTCCTACACTGCCAACGATGGCCGGGTTTACGGGGCCCGGGGCCAGATCCAGTCCGGGAACCAGACCGGCGATTCGAAGGGCAGGTATGTGGCCAACCTGGGCCATGTCCAGGACGACGAATCTGGCCTCACC
>JBASWW010000067.1:0-74112 GCA_049276675.1 Fimbriimonadaceae bacterium | reverse complement strand
CACGACGGGTGCGGACACGACGGGTGCGGACACGACGGGTGCGGACACGACGGGTGCGGACACGACGGGTGCGGACACGACGGAGCGTGTCCCTCCCGATTGGCCATAGGCGCCTTCAATTGCAGCTTCCGGCAAATCGTGCCATAATAGTTGCTTCGGAGGACCAGTCAAGGTTTGATCTACGTAGTCGTACAATCCAACGAGAGCATTGATTCCGCCATTAAGCGCTTCAACATGAAGATGCAGCAGAGCGGCGTTCTGCGCGAGCTCAAAGAGCACTCGCATTATGAAAAGCCCAGCGAGAAGCGGCGCAGAATGCGGCGGCGAAGCCTTTCACGACGATAGACCTCATTGCCACAGCGCCGTGGCGCCCCGGTATGACCGCAGAACTTAGCAAGTCCGATTTAGAGCCTCCCAGTTCCGATCTGGGCTCCTCCATCACAGTCGAGATTTCCGATGTCTCCGGCTCCGACTGTGATCTTGTTCCTCTCGAAAGCGCTATTCGCGCTACCCTGCAGAGTCATCGGGTTTTTGGCGTGGAGGTCAGCCTGCTGCTGACCACTGATGAGCACATTCGCTCTTTGAACCTGCAATACCGGGGTTTGGATGAGACGACCGATGTGCTCTCCTTTGGACTACCTTCGGACCTTTCCGATTCAGCTCCCAAGCTTCTCGGAGACATCGTCATTTCCGTTCCCCATGCGAGCCGCCAAGCCCAAGTGAGGAACATTCCTTTGAATCTGGAACTCTGCTATCTGGCGATTCATGGGGCGTTGCATCTGATCGGATTCCAAGATGAAACCGATGATGAAAGGGAAGGCATGATGCGAGAAATGAGCAAGATGGCGGTCGCCGCGGGTTTGCCTGCCGACCCGGAATGGTCGTCTATTCTCCATAGCGTGGAAGAAGCCGCCCGATGAGCATCAGCAAGCGCCGCGACGTGTTTGGCCCGTTCAAGGTCGCGATGAGCGGCCTGGTTTACACCTTCAAGACCCAGCGCCACATGCGCTTCCACCTTTTCGTGGTCCTTGTTGTGATGGGGCTCGGCATCCTGTTCAACCTCGGCTTGCGCGAAATGCTCGTTCTGCTCTTCACGATCAGCCTCGTCCTGGTCGCGGAGATGTTCAACAGCGCGATCGAGGCTACGGTCGATCTGGTTCAGCCGAACTATCACCCTTCAGCAAAGTTCGCAAAAGATATCGCGGCGGGTGCGGTGCTGATCACGACGATCATTGCTCTTGTGGTCGGCTCGCTTATGATGCTCGGCGAGAGCCGCTGGGAAGAGATCAAGATCAACCTGACCTCCGAGACACTCAGCGTGCCGACCACCGGGCGGCTTATTCTTGGCGCCTTTCTGATATTCGTGATCGTGGTGATCGGCAAGGGCCTGGGCTCCCGCGGCCAGGTGCTGAAGGGGGGCCTTGTGAGCGGCCACTCCGCACTCGGCTTCTTTGGCGCGGTCTCGATTCTGCTGCTTACAGACGCCGTGGTTGTTGGAGTCGTCGCCATTCTCCTGGCCGGTCTCGTCGCTCAGAGCCGTTGGGAAAGAAGAATCCACAGCATTTTTGAGCTTTCGCTGGGTGCGGCAGTAGGGTCGCTCATGGCGCTCCTGCTTTTTGGTCTTCTTCCGAAATGAACCTATGAAGGATCACCCTCCAGAACCTAGACGGCGACTCGAACCACCGATTCGCCGATTCGAAACGAACCTCGCCTTCGTGCTAGTGACTACGCTCGTGGCTGCTTGGCTGCTGATTGAGCGCGGAGCGGCCGAAGTGAGCGAGGCGGCGCTGGCGGACCTGCCGCTTGTTCCGATGAACGCGATCTACGCTTTCCTCGTAATCGGCGGGACGGTCGTGCTGAACTTCATCTTTGTGCGAGCTGAGACTTCGCTGGAGCTGGTCAAGCCATTGCATTTGAAGCTGCTGAAGGAATCGAATCCTGATCGGGCCCTTCTCCTATCGAAGCTCCTGCATGACCGGGCTCGGAATATGGCGGCGTGCAATTTGGGCAGCCAGATATGCCGCATTGCGCTTGTGCTGGTCAGCTTCACGGTCGCGCCCGGCCTTGCGGGAATCCTCGCCGACCGGTTCGGTATGAGCTACCACTATGGCACGGTCATCCTCGCCGCGATCCTTCTCATGGTGCCGGTGGGACTGCTCAACCTGATCTTGGGCGAGCTCGTTCCGAAGAACATTGGCGCACTCTATCCGGAGCGCGTCACCCGGCTTTATCGTTTTGTCCGATTCGTTGGAGTTGTGTTTGCTCCTTTGGCGAGCCTGAGCACCTGGGTAGCCAACATCTTTACCGCACGCTATGGAGCCAAAGCCACCTTCGACGTTGCCCATCAGGCTGAGGAAGAGATTAAGACCCTCGTGGAGACGGCGCAGGAGAGCGGGGCCATCGAGGACGAGGAGAAGGAGCTTCTACACTCCGTGTTCGAATTCACCGACACGGTTGCCCGAGAAGTAATGACGCCAAGGGTCGACCTTGACGCAGTACCTATAAACGCCGCTCCCAGCCAGATCATCAAGGTCATTCAGGATTCCGGCCACTCGCGAATTCCAATCTATGAAGAGACCGACGACCAGATCATTGGCATCGTCCACGCGAAGGACCTGCTGCTCGCCACCCTAAGCAAGAACGGGCAGGTCTCGCTCCGAGAGCTGATGAGGCCGGCCCATTTCGTGCCCGAAAACAAGAACCTCCATGAGCTGCTGTCTGAGATGCGGGCTTCCAGGAACCAGCTGGTGGTGGTTCAGGACGAATTTGGGGGCACTGCTGGCATCGTCACGATCGAGGATATCGTCGAGGAGCTGGTGGGTGATATCCAGGACGAATACGACATCGAAGAGCCATCCATCGTTCAGGATGAAGGCGCCTACCTTATCGATGGCAAGACGCACCTGGACAATGTCAACGAGGTTCTAGGGTCGAGCCTCGAAAGCGAAGTTTTCGATACGATCGGCGGATACGCCTTCGGCCTTTTCGGAAGACAGCCCAAGGAAGGCGAATCCATAATCGATTCCGGATTTCGATTCACGGTCGTGGAAACCGACGGACGTCGGATCGGGCGTCTCCGAGCGGAGGAGAGCGATGACTCTCACGACTCTGAGGCGGGAAACGAACTCAGAAAGATCTCGAGCGGGTGAACCTCGACCTTCGCGAGACGTAAAGCTCATTAGCATGGCCGTTTTTCTTCGCCGCGCGCTCCCCGCGCTGTGTCTTCTGCTTGCCGCCGTCGCCTCTTGGGGCCAAGCCGTTACCAAAGAGCAAAAGGACGAGGTCCTCAAGGAACTCCAGACTATCATGGTCGAGCGTGCCTTCGTACCGGGAATCGACTTCAAGCTTTGGCCCGAGCACCTCGAGAAGCAGCGAGAGGACATTGACAAAGCCGAGGATCAGAGCGCCTTCGTGACGAGCGTCAATCGGGCGCTGCGCAGCTTTGGCGTCAGCCATATCAGCCTCCGGACGCCCCGCGCACGTGAGTCGCGTAGAACGACCACCACGATCGGGGTCGGCTTGTCTGCTTCCAAAACCGACGACGGCCTGGTAGTGCGCATGCTTTTCCCGAAAAGTCCTGCCGAGGAAGCAGGAATCAAGGAGGGCGAGACCATCGTCGAGGTGGACGGGAAGGCTCCGGATTCTCCGGCAGTTCTGAACGGAGCGGAGGGCACCGAGATCACGGTCAAGGTCAAGGGCAGAGATGGCGCGATCCGTGAGGTGAAGCTGAGCCGCAAACGGTTTTCCACAGTTCGCCCCGAAATGCTCACTTGGAGCGGCGAAGATGCGGCAGTGCTAAAGATTTATACATTCAGCAGCGGATACAGCCGCGAAAACGTCGAGAAGCTCGTCGCTGAGGCTGCCACAAAGGCCAAGTATCTGGTGATCGACCTGCGCAACAACGGCGGCGGCGCGGTGGCCAATCTTAGACATCTGCTCAGCATGCTCTTACCGCAGGACACGGTGATCGGCACGTTCGTTTCGCGGCGCACTGCTCGCCAATACGCCGAGGACAAGAAAGTCGAGACCACCGATGTCGTCGAGCTTGCCAAATCCTCCACCGAGAAGTTCAAGGCGGGCACGGTCAAGGATATTCGCTTCACGGGCAGGATCGCGGTGCTGATCAATGGCCGGTCCGGCAGCGCATCAGAGATTGCAGCAGCCGCGCTGAGAGAGAACATGAAGGCGCCCCTCGTGGGATCCAGATCGGCTGGAGCGGTGCTTGCTTCCGTCTTTGCGCGCCTTCCCAATGACTTTGAATGCCAATACCCGGTCCAGGATTACGTGACGGCCCAAGGCATTCGCCTCGAAAAGAACCCGCTCAAGCCCGACGCCGAGGTCGAGCTTTCAAGTGCAGAGGGAGCCGACCCGGCGGTCGTGAAGGCGCTCGAACTGCTGAAGAAGGGGTGAAGTGTTGAGATGGCAGCGGATCTCAACACCCAACGCTCCCCCTCAAGGATAGATATCCTTCCTGCTCGAGAACCAGCGCCGCTTGAGCCCCGCGAACATTTGCCATTTGGCGTGCCCATCCGTCCAGACCGTGTTTGAGCCCGTGCGGTGCAGGAGCTGGAAGTGGGATCGCAGGACGTCGTAGTTCGGCGGATACTCCAGCCAGTCATATTGCTGCATCCAGTTACAGATCGGCACCCTGGCAAGGTGCTCCCAGGCAAGCAAGGTGGCTGCCGGTTCGTCGATCTCGCTGTTCTGAGCGCCGCGCATATTGGTGGTGCCATCGGATCCGCTATAAATCTCGCGGGCTATAGGCCCAAACTCATTGCCTCTCGCGCCAGGATTTCGGTTGTAATAGGATGAGTTTGTGTTGGGATTGAAGTAGTTCGCGGCATAAGAGCTCTGCCATTTGGTGGGCATCGTCGGACATCGTTTGATGTCGTGATTCTTAATGTAGGGATCGATGGCTCCGGGCCTGGGCGGATTCCTGGCGGGTTCATATACGTGGCCCCAGAACCCTCCGTCGATCCCAAAGTTATTGTTGTCGTATCCGATCCAGGGCTTTTGGGGCGCAAATCCCGTGAGCCGCTCGAAGGCGAAACCCCCGAACCAGGTGTCGTCTGAATCCCCAATATACATGAGCGAAGCCATCCCAAGCTGGCGCATATTGCTCATGCACACCACGGTCTTGGCGCTCAACTTGGCCTGGGCGAATACGGGAAACAGAATAGCTGCAAGAATGCCGATGATGGCAATGACGACGAGAAGCTCGATAAGTGTGAATGCCCTATAAGTGCGCCGGATCATATCATCCCTCCAACTCGGTTCGTGTCCCGCGCCATTCTACCCATGGCCCCGGCCACGAACTTCACATTCAGTATAGGACAAATCCCGCGAATTTCCCCAGCTTCGGGAGTACAGCCCAAAAACCTGTCTTACAATATCACCATGCGTAGTCGTTAGCCACGGATTCTCGGTTGGACATTCGCCGCCATCGTGCTCGTCCTCATCCTCGACCTGTACATCCCGCGCATGCCCTTCCGCTTTCTCGGCGAGCATGGGTTTAGGAGGGGTCCGATCCCTTCGCATAGCCCTTGGGACGGCGGCTACCGGACGCAGGCAGACTGGGAGTCCGTTCTTCGGAGCGCCCGGAAAGAGCTTGAGCAAGAGGCATTCGTTAAGGCCCGTCGAACATCGCGAGTCGTGCTGTTTACTCACGGAAATAACCTCGCATGCCGGCAGTCTTCGCCCTCAAGGTCCAAACCCGGGAAGAACTCGTCATCGGATAGGCGGGGCACGCCCGTGTAGTCCCTGCGGAATGATTCGGCGGTCACTTCTACCTATCCATACCTGAGATTCGTGATCCTCAACGGCCCATAATGCCCGCATGGATGTCGAGCGCGAGATTCGGAAGCTAAGGCGCTGGAATGCCTTCTTCGTCATTGTCCTTGTCCTGCTCGCGGGATGGTTTCTCGTTAGGTGGCAGGTGTCGTTGGTGCATGAGTCAATCCACACTCTGCGCTACTCCAGGGACGGCGACATACTCCGCATTTCCGCGCCCTGGGATGGCCCCTTTGTGGTGACCCACATCACTGCTGCAGGGGAGTACGAACCCAAGCTTTGGGCCGCGCTTCCCGAGCCGCTCGCCATTATCGATTCGTCTGGGGGATACGTCGATCTCGCGAAGCTGAAGTGGCGCGACAAGATGGGCGAGCCAGCAGATCCGCCGGGAAGTCAGACCGTCGAGGCCCTGTATTACGAGCCCGAGATCGCGAAAGAGCGCGAACCATACGTTCCCTAAGGCAGGTTCAGCATCGAGCAGATTTCCCCTAACCCCTGCCCCCCCCTCCCGCCATTCACCCTTACAAGGGCGGAGAGGGGTTCCCGGACGGCTTTGGATTACTTCGCCCGCGCCAGACGGGCGTTGACGGCGTTCCAATCGATCACCTGCATGTAGGCATCTATATACTTGGCCCGGGCGGTTTGGAAGTCCAGATAATAGGCATGCTCGTACACGTCCATCGCGAGAACCAACTCGGTGTTCCATGCCGGGAAGGTGTCTTGGGCGTCGCCGATGAAGCTGAAGACTCGCTTCTCGTCTCTGTCGTAGGCGAGATAGGCCCAGCCTCTGCCCGCGATGCCCGTCGCCTTCCAATCGGCCGCCCATTTTTCAAAGCTGCCATATGCTTCCGTAATTAGGGCCGCGATGTCGCCGGTGGCCGGCCCGCCGCCGCCTCCGATCGTGTCGAAGTAGATGTTGTGGTTTTTGTAGCCGCCATAGGCAAAGGCGTAATTCACCTTGAGCGCGCGCATTTGGCTGTAGATCTGGTTCGCCTTGGCGGGATCGGTGTCCAGCTCGGCGAGCGCCTTTCGAATCTCGTTTGTCTTGTTGGCATAGCCCTGCCAAAGCTTCAGATGCTCGTCATGGGTTTTGCGCGTGATACCGACACGCTCGGTGGTGTAGCACTTCTCGGGGATGGCTTGGGGGACTTCGACGAGTTTGGGTTCCATATTTCTCTCCTTGACAGGCAATACGCTTGCAGGGGTGGCGCGAACCGTTCCGAGCACGGCCAAAGAGGCGGTGCCGATCAATAGATCTCTTCGCGTAAGTTTGCTTCGTTCCATCGAGCCGCGCCAACCTGCAGCCTGACTAGACTACCCCGACGCGCCCCAGGCCCACTCGACCATCTCGGCCGCCTTTGGGTCATGCGCTCGCAACTGAGCCCTGTTGAACGGATAGAAGTCGTTCTCGCCAAAATAGGCCTCGGTTGCCTCCGCGAAAAACTCTTGCTGGTTATTGAGCCCGTAATGCCGGCGGGTGCCTCCCCGGTTGTGGCCGACGTCGTCGTAGGTTCCGCTCGTTTGCGCAAGCTTGTAGACGGCGCCGATGTAAGGATCGCTAAAGCCAAATTTGATGTCGTGGTAGGCATGGGCCATCTCATGAAGCACCATGAGCGGCTGGTTGAGCTTGACCCAGGCCACAAAGTTCTTGGGGTTTGAGATCTCGACGGAGCGGGCTTTGTCCAGGTTGTATCCGTTCTCCTTTAGCCAATCCTTCGATGGGTGATACGCGGCGCAAGGGAAGCCGGGGTTGTTGTTCTCGATAAAGACCGGTACCGTTCTCAGGGTGGCAAGGGCCTTGGCTGGGACCAATGCGACCACCTCCGCCAATTCATCGCGCAGGAGGTCGAGCGCGGGGTCGGTGTCCGCAGGATTGGCCCGCGCCGCTTTGCTGACGTAGACGGTGAAGCCATGCATGGTCTGCTTTTGGTAGGAGGCCGTGACCTCATGCACGAATTTTGGAGATTGGGCCATGACTAGAGCTACGATTAAGACCATGAGAGTTGAGAAAGGTAGCTCGTGAGCTGTTCGATATGATACAGCTCGTGGCCAAGCATCATGTTGGCCTGGTCGCGGACGGTCATCGGGCCGCGCTCCTCATGAACGCCCACCTTGTCCCAGTCGTCGGCCGCGAGCGTCTTCAGCCAGGCCAGGGTTTCGCCGCGCCGCCGGAGATAGAGCTCCGCCTGGGCCATCGGGTCTGACTCGCGGTATCCATTTTGCTCCGCCATCACCGCTTCGTCATGGCCGTACAGGGTTTCGCCAGGAGTGTCCCGTGAGGTCCGCATGCGATCGAGCAGGATTGGCTCCCAATCGGCCAAGTGAGCAATGATCTCCCTCGGCGAAAAGCGATTGGGATCGACTTTCGCATCCAAGCTTGCTGCGGGCAAGGCGGCGAGGATGCGCCTTATCGCGATCGGGCCGAGCTCCAGGCCCGGGAAGAGATAAGAGTTCATGAAGGTAAATTACCCCGCTCGCTCCCGTTCCTAGCGACGCGTAAACCGCTTACGCCAATTCTTCATGGCCCGACTCAACGATGGCGAACCTCGGCTAAATGAGCGCGAGGAGTTCGGAGTCCAATAGACTGCCGGGCCGACATTGGTGAGGAGGCGCAGCGGGGTCACGCTGCCGCCGGCAGAGGTCATCTTGTACACGCCTGTATCACCAATATCGACGCCTGAAATGCGCACAAAGGCGATCTCCGAGCCGTCCGGCGAGAACGAAGACCCGAGTTCAAATATGTTCGGGGTGGTGTTGGTCACCTGCAGCTGATTCTGGCCGGTAGAGTCCATCTTGTATATGTCAAGATCGTAGTTTCCGGACGTGTCACGGGAGAACGTGATCTTCGTTCCATCCTTGCTCCATTGCGGATACCAGTCCTCGACTCCGTTTGTAGTGAGCCGCGTCCCGGAACCTGGCGCTGCGGCAAGGGTGCGCTTGAAAATCTCCCCGAAGCTCCCCACGAGCTTGGTGTACACGATGTTGTCCGAGCCATCTTGAGCAATGTCCGCTCCTTCTCCCTCATCCAATCGGGTCAGGCTGCCGCCATCGCTGTTCATTCGGTAGAGCCCGAATGACCCACCATTTGGCTGGGCGGTGAAGACGATCATGGAGCCGTCGCTTGAGTACTGGACCGTACTGACAGATTCGAAGCCTTGCGTCGTAATCTGGGTGGCGCCGGCAATGTTCACGACCGCGTTCGTGTAGAAGTCGTATCCGCTTGACCCGTCCTCGGAGAAGCTGTAGGCGAATACAAACTTTTGTTGGGTGGGACTGGGCGCGATCGCGAAGTAGTTTTTGGGTAAGTCAGCCAGTGAGGCGTCGTTCGATCCGTCCGGGTCCATATAGCGGAAATCGATGGTCGTGAACTGGTCAGCGACGTAGAATATCTTGTTTGGGATAATGAGGCCGCCGGTCGTACCCGTGGTTCCTGTGGTTCCCGTGGTTCCCGTGGTTCCCGTAGTCGAGGTCGTCCCGGTTGTAGACGTGGTGCCTGTTGTTGCGGTAGTGCCTGTTGTAGCTGTGGTTCCCGTCGTCGCGGTCGTTCCCGTTGTTACCGTCGTGCCGGTCGAGGTTGTGCCCGTGGTCGACGTTCCGGTGCTCGATCCGGTCGCGGTCGACGTGCTTCCTGTGCTCGTGGTTCCCCCTCCAGCAGCCCCGCCTCCGCACCCAATGATGAGCGCAAGCAGGAAGAAGATCGTGATGGGTATTGCCAGGCCATTGAGCCCGGTGCGACGATTATTCAACTTCTGCATGTTCTTATATAGAGATCGGCTGATCCCCAGCAAAGTTCGCGGGCATTTGCTAGCTATTACGCCTCAAATATCCCCGAGGGTTGAAAGTAAGAAAGAATTTTTCCCGTGATTCATCGATCTCGAAGGGCTGGCCGGACCTCAGGAACTCGTCAACCGCCTCCATCGGGCCCGGCCCATGGTCCCTGCGCACGGGGTGGCCGTTGACGTTTGTGTCCTCGACTATAAGGTAGCTCCCAGGCGTCACCAACGGCCCATAGGCACGAAGCTCGTCAAGGACATGGTCGCGAGAATGGTCGGAGTCCAAAATCGCGAGGACCGTCTTTGCCTTCGCGGCGATCTCCCCGACCTCGGCGAGAATCGCACTGTCGGTGGACGATCCCAACAGGTACCGGATGCGGGAATGCTTGGGCCTCATCTCGCGACTCTCAATATCGATGGAAACTATCTCCCCTGTGCCGACCAGTTCCATGAGCGAGGCGAGATAGAGCGCGCTGCCCCCATCCGCAGTGCCGGTTTCAATCACAAGATCGGGGCGAATCTCGAACAGAATCTCTTGATATACCCAAAGGTCGAGGGGGCATTTTTGAGCGGGCACACCGAGAAAGTGGGTGTTTCCCAAAGTGCGCTGGTGCTTGCGCGCGTTGTAATAGAGCTTGTGAAACTCGTCGACGACGCGCTTTTCCGAGAGCCCGAATCGCATTGCTCAGGAGGTTCTACCCCTTTGCCCGGCCGGGCTGCCAGGACATTGCTGCGCAATTCGACGTCACACGGGGTGATGAGCGCCGTATAAACAGGATAGATGAAAGCACGCGCCCTCTTCCTATTTGCCGCAGTCGCGGCTGCTTCCTTCGCCGCCCAGGACACTTACAAGTTTGTTCGCAGCTACAAGTTGGGAGAGAAGGACAGCTATTCCGTAAAGGTCACGGCCAGCCTCTCACTTGGTGAGATTGAATCGCGGATGACCCTCGTCCAGGAGATCGTCAAGGTTTACGACAATGGCGATGCCGATCAGAAGACCTCGATCACCTCGATGCGCAACCTATTCAATGGAAACGAGCTGCCCAGTCAGCCTGGGACGGGCGAACGGACTTTTGTGGAGCGGATTACTCCGGCGGGAGGCGTAGCGGCCAAAGCAGGCACCGCTAACGAACTGAACGGCATGAATGAGCTCTTCACCACCGGCTCAAGACTCGCAGGGAAATCCTTCCGCGTTGGCGAAGTGGTGACGATCAACGACGTGGACCCCAAGGAACCGAGAAACAAGGTGACCGGCACGGCAAAGCTGGAGAGCGTGGTCGACGGGGTCGCGAAGGTCGTTTCTCAGCTCGAAATCAGCATCGCGGAGCAGGCCAAGCCGATGAGGGCCAGCTCGACCAGCTGGATCGAGGTGTCCACCTCGAAGATGATCAAGATGGAGGGCAAGGCGAGCGGCCTGATCGCGGGCAAGGGACTCGACATCAACGAAGCAAAGTTCACAATGGAACGCATTCATTAGTCGCTCGGCTCGGCGATGATTCCATAAAGCTCCGGGCGGCGGGCGCCAAACACCGGCAGCTCGTATTGGCCGGGGATCACCACGATGCGCTTTGACCTCGCCTCGACCATATCGATGTCGGAGTAGATCGTCTCTTCTTCGGAACCGGCGGCGGCGAGGACTTTGCCCGTCGGGCCGATGATCTTGCTTCGGCCGATGAATGTGAAGCCGTTCTCCGTCCCGACACGGTTGCAAGCGGCATAAAAGACATGGTTCTCGGCGGCCCGGGTGATGCAGACGTGCTCGGCCGAAGTTTCGGCTCCTTCCGGCCAGTTCGTTGGTAGGACGATTAGATCAGCTCCCTTCAAGGCGAGAACTCGTGCCGGCTCGGGAAGGCGCTGGTCGTAGCAGATGAGGATTCCGATCCTGCCCCACTCGGTGTCGAAGACTGGTAGCTCACAACCTGACATGACATGTTTGTCGAGTCCGAGTTCGGGGAGATGAGACTTATAATAGTGTTCGGGGCCCTCATCGGCGCGAAAAAAGGTCGCGGCATTAAGGCAGTCCATGCCATTGTTCCAGGCGTATCCCACGATCGCTGCAATGCCTAGCTTGGAGCAAGCCTTTTGAATCGGCATGGTCTGATCCTCGCGCAGGGGTCCGTCGTGATGGCCCGGGCAGCCAAGCGCGATGGCGTCCGCCGCTTCCCAGGAATCTTCGATACAATAGCCCGTCAGTGCGCACTCCGGGAAGACCGCGAGGTCCACACGCCCCTCAGCCAGCTTTTCGAGCTGGGAGACGACCTTGGCAATGTTCGCTTGCCAGTCCCCGAAGGCGACGTTCATCTGAACGCAGGCGAGTTTCATCAGGATTCCACCCTGATCCAGCTCTCGATCGAGCGCACCACCGACAGTCCCTCGATCAGCCCCAACGCCGCCTTGAAGCCCTTCTCAACGCACACGTGAGTGAGGAAGGCGATTTCCCCGCGCTCGACATCCAAGGTCCGCATCTCCATGGCGGCAAGGCCAACTTCATGCTCGCCAAAGGCCATGGCGATCTCGCCGAGCACCTTTGGCCGATCCTCCACGATTAGCCGCACGTAGTAGGCTGTCCGAAGCTCCTCAATCGGCGCCATCTCAATTCGACCAACCACTGGGATCGCGCTCCCTGAACCGCCCGCAACCAGCGTCCGGCCCACATCGATCAGGTCCCCAATGACCGCAGATGCGGTCGGGTCACCCCCGGCACCCTTGCCGGAAAACATCACATCCCCGACAAAATCCCCGCGAATCCAGACCGCGTTATAGACATCGTTGACCCCGGCCAGAGGATGGCCCTTGGGCAAAAACGTGGGGTGAACCCGGGCCAAAACCCGCCCGGAACCAGCAGGCTCCACAATGCCAAGCAGCTTGATCCGGTAGCCCATCAAATGCGCAAGCTCGATGTCCCGCGCGCTAATTCCACGAATCCCCTCCCGGTGTACGCCTTCCGGCGCAACCTCACCATGAAAAGCCACCGAAGCCAGGATCGCCAGCTTGTATTGGGGATCGAAGGCGTCCACGTCGGCAGTCGGGTCCGCCTCCGCGTAGCCTTTCTCCTGGGCCTCCGCAAGGGCGGTTTTGAGGTCGGAGCCGTCCTCCGACATGCGCGTCAGGATGTAGTTTGTCGTCCCATTCAGGATTCCCATGAGCTTGAGCACGTCGTTGCCCGCGAGTTGGTGCTTCATAGGCTGGATAAGGGGAATGCCGCCGCCCACTGCCGCCTCGAAATGGAGATCCAGGCCCAGGCTGCTCGCGAGCCCGACGAGCCGCGCGCCCTGCTTGGCCATCAGCTCCTTGTTTGCGGTCACGACGTGCTTTCCGCTCCGAAGCGCGCGCTCGATCAGGCTCACAGCAGGGTCGATCCCGCCCATCAGCTCCAGAATCACATGGACAGACGGATCGACGACGACGGATTCCAGATCGGCGGTAAACAGCTCCGGAGGAGCGGTGCGATCCTTTGCAGGGTCCCGAATGCCTATACGGACGATCTCGATGTCTCGCCCGATCTTGGTGGAAATCGCCTCGCGGTTGTCGGCGAGCATCCTGTAGGCGCCCATGCCAACCGTTCCGAATCCAAGGAGGGCGATCCGGATCGGGCTGCTGGTCATGGCACCAGTTTACGCTGTCCAGACTTTAACCAGACTTGAGGTTGCTCTAAGCTCCTTCAGACGATGTACAGGAGCACGTCGCCGGGCTGGACGAGCTGTCCGTTCTCGGCGAGGTGCTGCCCGATCGTGCCGCTCGTGGGAGCAGTGATTTCGTTAAATACCTTCATCGCCTCGATAAGCCCTACAACCTGGCCGGCAGTGACGCTCTCTCCTTCGGTGACGAATGGAGGCGCGCTAGGGCTCGGCGTCGAGTAGAAGATGCCGTTCATCGGGCTGGTGACGGGGGTTCCTGCCGGGCGCTGCTCCGTGGCTGGGCTTGTGGCCTGGATGGCGCCGTTCGAGAGGTTTGCTGCTTCCTGCGCACCGGCCGCGCCGTTTTCGGAATGGCGACGGAACGCGATCTGCCAGTCCTCTCCTTCGAGATTCGCCTCTGCTAGTCCGAATTCGTCCATGAGGGCCGCAAGCTCGTCAATCCGCCGTTTCATCTCCTCCACGAAGGATATTATGGGCGATTCTGCGCTAAGTGTCTCGCTTAGCGCTACGCTTGGAGTCCGATTCGGGGCTTCGAAGCTCAGCCCTCTCCGCTCAAAGCCCTTTGAAGCACCTCGACCTGCTCGTGGTCGGTCCAGTCGAGCGAGACGGGGGTGATCGCGACAAATCCCTCGCTGACCGCGTTGACGTCAGTCCCGACCTGCGCAGGATCCATTACGACGACCCCGCCCTGCCAATAGTAATCTCGGCCCCAGGGATCGGTGCGCATCTCGACGCGATCCTGATACACCCGCTGCCCCATGCCAACAACTTTATGGCCATTGATCTCTGGAAAGTCAACCGCGGGGATGTTGATATTGAGGAAGGTGAGCGGCTTACTGGGCGGGCTGATGAGCATTTCGAAGTTTTCGCGAAGCCATATTGAGCCGGTTTCGTAATGATATGGGGCACCCGTGACGAACGAGGCCATGGATATCGCGATGGACCGGATGCCATTGATACACCCCTCCATTGCTCCGGCCACCGTTCCCGAATAAGTGACGTCGAATCCCAGGTTGGGCCCGTTGTTGATGCCGCTCAGAACAAGGTCGCATCCCTCGGGCCAGGCAAGCGTGAGGCCGATATTGACGCAATCGACGGGCACCCCATTGACCTCGAAAGCTTCCAGTCCGTTCCAATCAACCGGGGTTGCCCTCAGGGGATCGCGCAGCGTCATCGAATGCCCGCAGGCGCTTCGCTCATGATCAGGCGCGACGATCTTGACCTCGCCGAACTCCCGCGCCACGTCGACGAGCGAGACCAACCCCGGAGCGCGGATGCCGTCGTCGTTGGTCACCAGAATTCGCATGGAAGGTGAGAGGGTACCGTTTTAGAACGCCATGCGACGATACTGGCCCATTCTGCTGCTTGCTCTCGTGCCGCTGATCCCATTGTGGCGGACGGTTTTCGCCGGCGAGGCGATCGGGGCTTTTGATCAAATCCGGCAGATGGCCCCTTGGAACGCGGACGCCCCGCAACGGCCCTGGGATGTGCTTCAGGCGGATAGCGTGCTCCAGTTCTATCCCTGGCGTGATCTTGTCTTCGATGCTTGGAGCAAAGGCGAGGCGCCGCTTTGGAACCCATACCAGCTAGCCGGCACTCCTTTGCTCGCGAATTCGCAGAGTGCCGCTTTTTATCCTCTGCATATCGCTGCCGGTCTGTCGGGTGTGCCAACAGCGCCAGCAATGACTCTGCTGGCCTGGTTTCATCTGTTCTGGGCGGGACTGGGCGTGTATGTGCTTTGCCTGAGGCTCGGCGGTCCGCGGCTTGGCGCGGTTTTTGGTGGCGTCTCGTTCCAGCTTTCGGCTTTTATGGTGTCTTGGACAGCGCTGCCGAGTGTGATCACAACCTCGGCATGGATCCCATGGTGTATTTGGGCCACTTATGGAGCCTTTGGGTTTGGTGGTCCCTCGGAAGGGGCGAGCCGCGCGGACAAGCATCGGTTCGCATTTCGTAACGTTGCCTTGCTTGCGCTCTGCACGGGAATGCTGCTGCTTGCGGGCCACCTGCAGTTCGCTGCTTATGGCCTCATGGCAGTTGTTCTCATTGCGATTTGGCTGCTTCTGTATCCGGTCGAGAGATTTCCATTCGGGCGCCGGGCATTTCCAGCGCTGGCGTACGTAGTCGCCCTCGCGCTGGGAGCATGCCTCGCTGCCCCACAGCTACTGCCCGTTCTGCGCTACGGTGAATACTCGCATCGCCAGAACACACCGACCGAGGAAGGCTACAAGGGCTATGTCTCCCTGGCAATCGGCATCGAAACCATCTCGATCCTATTTCCGGATATGGTCGGCTCGCCCGATCGCCGCTCTTCGAAGCTCGTTCCGCCCTACCCGCCCGCCCCCGAAGATGATCTTTCCCAGTATTGGCCTGCGCTGAATCGGCAAGGCGCGAACTTTGCGGAGACCGCGATCGGGATCTCGCCCCTGATTCTGGCGATGGCCCTGCTCGGCATGCGCCTGAGGCCACGGAGACAGGACGGAATGGTGCTCGTCGGGCTGATCGCCTTGCTGTTGGCGGTTGGGACCCCGCTCAATCGGCTCCTGTATTTCTACTTTCCGGGTTGGAGCTCTACCGGGTCGCCCGCCAGGATATCGGTCCTATTTGTGCTTGCCGCATGCGTGATGGCGGGCACTGTGGTCTTTGCGGAGGCTTTGGCTGACAAGAAGCGGGTGCGAAATGCTCTTCTGGCTGCAATGGGACTTGGAGGGCTGTTCCTGGCGGTTGGGGGATTCCTCCTGCCGGGAATGGTGAAGAACAGATTCGACCCTTCGTTCGATATGTCCGAATACGTGAGGGCAGCGATCCAACCCCACCTCTCGCTCGGCCTCGCGTCCCTGCTTGCGACCGGTCTTGTGTTCTATGCTTTCAGTCGCTCCACGAGAGCGGGCGCCTGGGCGCTGCTTGGCGTCGCGATAGTTCTTCCGTCGCTTCAGTACGCCGCCACGCTCGTGCCTTCCGGAGTTCCTCTTGCGAAGATCGAGGGGCCAAAGTCTGAGCGGATTGCAGTCGTGAACGAGCCCTGGGAGCTCATCGCGGCAGCGCCCGCCAACCTGCCACCCAATACCGCGACTCTCAGCCGCATCCACGATATCGGCGGCTACGACTCTCTCCTGCACAAGGACACGAAGGCGGTGCTGGATGGGATAAACGGGGCTGACTCAGCACCGCCTGCAAACGGCAATATGATGTTTGTGAAACCCTCTCTCGAGTCTCGAAAGCTGGCCGAGGCCGGTGTCAGCCAGGTATGGACTCCGCAGCCGCTGCCAAGCTTGGGCCAGCCGACTTCGATGGAAGGCGGGCTTGGACGATACACGGTTTCTGGCCCGGGGCGCATCGAGTTGGTGCCGAGCGGGCGGATTCTGGGAGAACCTGCCGCGCCGGTGATCCAAGCCGAGGGATTTGGCTGGATCAGGATCAAAGCTACCGGACCCGGCCGCCTCATACTCCGCGATCGTAATATGCCCGGTTGGACCGCCGAGGTCGGCGGGAAAACAGCAAAACTCGAAGGCACGGCCTGGCTCGAAGTGGAGCTTCCGCTCGGCGAACATACGGTCGTATTCGACTACGATCCCCCAGGGATGAGGACTGGTTTTATCCTCTTCGCAGTTGGTCTCGCACCCTTGATCTTCCTGCTTGTGGGACGGGTAGGTCGAGTTAGACCTGTGGAACCAATCCAGGCTGAGACATGAGTTCGGTCTAGATCTTCGCGATCTCAAAAAACGCCCCCACCCTTTCGAGTGGAGGCTGAGGAGAGGAGGTTCTGAATGGAGCTGCTTGCTAGCCGCCCCGCAGGAGCTGTAGGACGCTCTGGGGCGCCTGGTTGGCCTGCGCGAGGACCGACATGCCGGACTGCTGCAGGATCTGCAGCTTCGTGTAATTAGTGATCTCCATCGCCATGTCCACGTCCCGTATCTGGCTCTCCGATGCGGTCAGATTCTCCTGGGCGACTGCCAGGGACCTCACCGTCGATTCAAGGAAGTTCTTCTGGAACGAACCTAGCTCACCCCTCATCTGCGAGAGCTGATTGATCGCGTCGTCAATGATTTTCATCGCGTCTTGAGCGCCCTGGGGCGTCGTAACATCGAGGTCGGCGACGCTTAGGCCGGACACCGCGTTAGTGCCGAGCCTATTGGCAAAGACGGCAGGCATGGCGAATTGAACCGATTGGCCCGTGTTCGCGCCGATCTGGAACATGACTCCGCTCGAGGATACGATGCCGACCTGCGTTGGCACCGCGAGACCCGCATTGCCCGCCTCGGTGAGCACCAGGCTGTTGCCGAACATATCGGAGATTCTGAGCCCCGATTCGCCCGGTCCGCGGCCGCCTGTGAAAGTGACCGTTTGGACGCCAGATGCCGTGGTGGCGGACACATCGAAGACCGCGTCCACGCCCACTGCGCTTGCCGTCGAGGCATTGTGAAGCACGTTCGAGGCGTCAACAAGGTCGATCTTATGCTGGCTGCCGTACGTATTCTGGTTTAGAACGATCTGGACGGGGCCGGAGCCGGAAATCTGGGCCGTGACACCAGTGGTGCTGGACATCTCGTTGATCTTGTTGGCAAGGCTTTGGACCGTCTCGGACCCGCTGCTGTTGAAAGAGTAGCCGTTGATTACGAACGTGCCAGCAGTGGTGACGACCGTGTTCGCATCTGCAAAGGAGTTGGCTAGCGTAATGGAGGCGCGCACTCCCTGCACGACCTTGGTGACCGTGACCGGCCCGGAGGCTATGCTCTCGTTGTTAAACGTGCCGCCCAGGTAAATGCTCGACACGTCGCCAGGCAAGGTGACGCTCGCGACCGCGCCCGCCGTACCATTGAGCAGCTTTTTGTTGCCAAATTGGGTCTGCTCGGCAATTCGGTTGATGGATTGGATGGAGGATCGAATCTGGGTCTGGTTGGCCTGGAGCGCAGACGCATCAATGACGCCGGTGTTGGCTGAATGCACGGCGATGCCGCGGATATCCCGAAGCAGCCGCTGAACCTCGTCCATGGCCGATTCGGCGGTCTTGGACATATTGATCGCGTCCTGCGAATTGCGGACCGCCTGGTTCAGGCCCTTGAGCTGAGAGCGCATATTCTCGCTGATGATCAGCCCGGCGGGGTCATCGGCAGCAGAATTGATGCGCAGCCCGGTGCTAAGTCGCCCGATGCTTAGAGCCAAGCCAGCATCGGTTTCGCCTATATTTCTCAGCGCGTTCAGCGCCGGGACATTCGTGTTAATTCGAAGACTCACGGTTCACTCCACAGTCCGCCCACCGCGCAAATTTGCGACTATTCTGCAGACTCCATGTGAAATCTTCGGAAAGTTATGGAATAAGTTTAGGTTTGGTCATTTTAGAGCGCATTTCCGAAGCGCTGCTCAAAGAGGTCAATCGCACCTGGAATCCAGACCGCATCTCGCATCGGGTGGACTTTGAGCCAGAGCCTGCTCTGCGAGGGCCACCAAGTTACTTCGAGCGTGCCCTTCTCCGGCGGTTTGCCAAAATGCCAATGCACGCAACCGAGATGGGCGGCAAGGGTTCCGCGCAATCTAATCCTGAGGCCGGCAAGAGCGGCCAAACTTTCAATCTGCCCCGAGACATCACCTGTCGGAACACCCAGTTCGACCTCGCGCATGGGGCAGTAGTTTATCGAAATAGGGATTCTCAACGCTTCACGCCATACGCCGGAGGCTCCGGGCCTGGTTTAATTACAGGCCTATGCTCCGAACCTTCGCCATATCGGCGGTCCTCTTCGTCTTGTCTCCTGCAATGGCCCAGCTAGATCCTGTCAAGGTCGACGACGGGCCGATCAATGTGCCCCCGCCCAGCCCGCGATTCCTGATGCAGAGCCCTTTGGCCGGGCTTCCCCCGGTCATGCTCGATACCTTCGGAAACAGCTTCGGCACAGCGCAACGAATCGCGCGCGAGCGGAAGCTACAGGCAAGGATTCTTTGGATTGACGCGACCGCCAACATCAGCCGGACGAACACGGAGCAGAAGATCATTGACCTTGCCGCCCAGATCGCACGGGTCGGGTTCAACACGATCGTCGTCGACATAAAGCCGATCGTCGGCGAAACCATCTATCCGAGCAAATACGCGACGAAGCTGACCCAATGGCGGCAGGACGTGCTGCCGCTCGAATTCGACCCTCTTGCGATTTGGGTGCGCGAGGCTAAGAAAGTTGGGCTCAGCCTGCTCGTATCGATGAATGCATTCAGCGAGGGCCACCGGGATGTCCAGCGAGGCCTCGGATACGAAAAGCCCGAATGGCAGACCACGCTGTATGAGCCCGCGACATTCGTTCGATCCTCCTTCCAGACGCGGCCAACCTTTCCGGTGCACTTCAGCGTAAACCAGGTGCCGCCCAACGACGAGGCGCTCGGCGTGTTTACTGAAATTGCCCGGTTTCCGACGAGGCCGGCCGATAACGCAATGGCGATCATCGTGGATGGCACGGGCAAGGTCGTCGCGAAAGCCGAGGGGCAAAGCATCCGGCAGCTCGATCCAAACCTCCCCACTGGCGGAAGCTTCATTCTTGGTACAGGCAAGAGCGCCGAGTATCTCAGGCTCTATGCCCAGCCTGGCGACAAGCTAGAGTTCGACTCCACGCCCGAATTCGTGCGGATCAAGGACCGGCCCCTGCAGCAAATCCCGCTGATGGTGAACCCCAATCACCCAGGCGTGCAGCAGCGGCTTGTCGAAATGGTCAAGGAAGTGGTCACCAATTACGCGGTGGACGGCGTCCTTTTCGACGATCGGCTGCGGTATGCGGGCATGAGCGCGGATTTTGGCGATTACACCAAGCGCGAATTCGAGGACTATCTGAAGAAGGCAGGCATGGGCATCGTGAGGTGGCCGGATGACGTCTTCCGCTGGTCCGTGCAGCCTAATTTGGCCCGGGGCCTCGTTCCCGGCCCCCTTTATGAGGCCTGGCTCACTTTCCGGGCGCAGACGATCACCAACTGGCTCTGGCGGGTGAAGCGAACCATTCAGGAGGCGCGCCCAGGGACGCTGCTGGGAGTATATGCAGGCTCGTGGTATGGCGAATATCCGTCTTTCGGAAGCAACTATGCGTCCAATGATTTTCCCGGCGCTTTTTGGTTCCTGAGACCCGAATATCAGAGGACCGGCTATGCCGCAATGCTGGATATCCTCATTACCGGCTGCTACTACCAGACCGCCACGGTCGCCGACGCGCTGGCCGGAGCTACCCATGTCGGGGTGACCGTGGAGGCGGGCGGGCAGCAGACCAACCGTGCTGCCGGCGATCAGACCTGGAGCTACGCCGGAATCGCACTGAACACTTATCGGGACAACAAAGAGGCGGTGGCCAAGGCTCTTCAGGCTGCTGTGGCCTCAACCCAGGGCGTGATGGTCTTCGATCTTTCGCACAACATCGAACAGTATTGGCCAGTCTTTCAGCAGGCATTCGGGCTGGATCGCCGGAAGGCGCCCCACATGGACAAGGACGCCCTTGCCTACATCCGGGCCAATAGGGATCCGCGGATGCGGCTGCCCGCAATCTTATTTGGCGGAGCGGCAGGGACGGGGCTCTAGGGCCTGGCCCCGGCTTCCTTCACTATCTCGAGAATCTCGAGCGTCAGGGGAGTTGGCATCTTCTTGTCGGCGTGGGCGATCGCCCCGCCGCCGTCCTTATTCCTTACATTCACGTCCGCCCCCTTTGCGAGCAGATAGACCACCGTGTCCTTCATGCTGAAATTGATGGCAAGAAGCAGGGGAGTGTTGCCAAAGTCGTTTCTGGCGTTGATGTCGGCGCCGTTCTCGACGAGGAGCTGCACAATTTTGGTGTTCCCTCTCTCGGCTGCAAAGTGAAGGGCGGTGTAGCCGGAGTCAAACGACTCCTTTGCGCCATCAAAGAATGCGCTCCCTTCTCGGAAATTAACATTGGCCCCGGCTTCAAGCGCGCGCTTGGCGCCTTCGTAATCGCCGGATCGGGAAGCCTCGATCAGATCTTTGTCTTGGATGGAGCCGGGCTTCTTAAACCCAAACCAAATGATTGCGGCTCCGCCGAAAAGCAGAGCCGCAATAACGATCGACCAGATGGCCTTCCTTTTGGACATACGGCGAGACTACGGTCCGCCGCCGCCTTTCGCGCCCTTCTTGGGGCCGTCCATGGACATCTGTTCAGGCGTGAGCGATTTACCTTCCGCGTCAACTGGCGCTCCGGTGTTAATCGAATTAGGGGGCGGCTCTTCAGTCTTGCTTCCGCAGCCGACGACGAAAAGACTGGACCCTGCGCTAAGGGCAGCTAGTCCGCAAAGTGTGACAAGTTTTTTCACCATTTCGATTTACCTTCCGTGATTCTACTAGGGAATAGGCAGAATCGTGTCGGCCCCAGAAAACCGAGGCCGACACTTCCTCTGAAGAGATGTTCTTAGATCTCAGGAACCCATGAAGGATAGTACTTCGTCATGGGGAATTCTCCATTGACGCCGCGCTTCCATGTGCCGCCGCCGGGGACGAGCTCGCACTTCTCAGCCTGCAGATACTTCATCGCTTTCGCATGGCCGTCGACCATAGCGAATACGGCGAAGCCCTGCATGTGCGGATTATCGCGCCATCGGTTGACATTACCGGCGGCGTAGGAGCCGCTGGCCTTGCCCTTGTGGGGATACCGGGTCCAACCTTCAGCCGTTGCCGACCAGCAGTTGGCGGTATCGAGAGGCCACGACGGCCAGACGCCGCCGTTGCCAAGACCGACCGCCGCCGACGGCTGCCAGTCCCATGCGCTTTCCGCTGCGAACATGATCACTTCGGAGACGCGCTCAACACCGCCGAGGCGGCCATAAACCGCACCAACGCGGTTGTTGGTGGGCGATGTGTTGGGGCCGTAATCGATAACCAGAATGTTAATGGCCATCTGACCCATGGTGTTGTAGTAGAACTTCTCCTTTGCAGGATCGTAGGGGCCGCCCCAGGTCACGTCGCCGACCGTGGCGATCGCGGCCGACCACTTCGTTTTCCCAATGCTGGGGCAAACGGAGATGTCGACGTTCTTGTGATAGGGCTCGATCGCGCCAAAGTACATGACGGGCTCCGAAGCCTTCAAACCGCCGGTGGCCAACGTAAAGTCGCCCCAGTCGGGTTTGTCGCAAGGGTTCTGCCCGTAACCGCACGAACCGTTGTTGTCGTGCCGGGGCAGTGTGTCGTCCCAGTCGCCCGCATACATGAGGGCGGCGAGGGCAGTCTGCTTGGTATTGCTGACGCAGTGCGTCTGCTTGGCAGCATCCTTGGCCTGTGCGAACACAGGGAACAGGATGGCCGCCAGAATCGCGATGATCGCGATAACGACGAGTAACTCAATGAGCGTGAACGCTCTACGATGCATTAGATCACCTCGTGTATGCGCTCGTGGCGGAAAAAGCCCCGGCGCAAACTGTATAACCAACTGCTACATGATATGACATTTTGAAGAAAAACGCAAGTTTTAATTCTTCGATGTCAGGCCACTTAGCCCGATTAATGGATGCGATTGCCTCCAAGAATGTTTCCAGGACGTTGTGAGAACTGCACTTCGTGCGAGAAATCGAACAATTTTTCGAGTTTGCTCGTTCTATAATAGTAGACGTCAGTGCGCTATCTTCTCTGCATCCAGCTTTCCGGCTTTTATTGCCAGGCCCAACGAGGCAAGGCTGAAGAAAACAGGTATCTCGTCATCCACCGAGATAAGGCGGTGCTCTGCGCCAACGAGCCGTCTGTGGGGCGAGGCATCGAGCCGGGCATGCCTCTGAGCGAGGCGAAGGCGATCCTGCGCGAAGGTGTCTTTCTTGCCTGGGAGGAGGACGACTATCGAGATGCGCAGGAGTCCTGGCTGGACGTCTGCGCCGAATTCGCCAATGCGATAGAGCCCGAAGATCAGCATATCGCCTTCATAGATCTCACAGGGCATCCCGATCCGGCGGACATAGCGCTTCGGCTTGCGCGCGCCATCAAGCATCGATTCGGCTATGGACTGAATCTCGGAATGGGCTCGACGAAGTGGATCGCAAAGCTTGCGCGCTCCGCACTCACCGGACAAACCTGGGAGCAGGAAATGATATTACGAGAACCGGTGCTTGATCCGGCAGGGTTCATCTCGAGCTTTCCTGTTTCCCAATTGCTTCCAGTCGCGCCCGAGCACAGGAAGCGGCTGCATTTTCTTGGCTATAGGACGATTGGAGAAGTGACAGCCCTCTCGCTATCGACCCTCAAGGGCCACTTCGCCGAAGACGGGCTGAGAATTTATCAGGCGGCATGGGGCGGCTGTTTCGAGCCGGTTCAAGCGATCTATCCAAGGGATGCCATTCAGGAAAGAGTCTCCTTTGATGGAACCGCCAGCAGCCGCGAGGTCATCGATCGCGGGCTAAAAGCCTTGGCAGGAAATCTCGCCCGGCGGCTGATCGAAAAGGACATGCACGGCTCGGAAATGCGCGTATGGATCGAATTTGAGGTCAGTGAGCCGGTTTATCAATCCCGAACTTTCACCAGGCCGATGCACTCGGCGCGATCGATTCTTGCCGCACTCAACCTCCTCGCAGCAGAGAGGGTTTCCGAGGAAATGATTGGCATTCGCGTGCAGCTAGCTAACTTATCCCAGTCGAAGCAAAGGCAATCGGGCCTATATGGAGAGGTTGCCGCGAGAGCGATAGCCGCGCAGACGGCAATATCGAGAGTGAGAGGCGTTTTCGGCGACGCGGTCGTACAGCTCGGTTGCGAAGTAAAGGAGCCCCGGCGCAAGCAATTGATACGGGTGTGGAAGGATGCCACGGGCTGGCGATAATGGCGATCCTGGCCTCCTCGCAAGGTGGCGGGAGGCAGGCGAATGGTGGTCGGGCGAGCCTTACCGCGAGGTGTCATGCCGGCTGGATGCAAAGGGTATCCGCAGGCAGTCGGAGACCCTCCTGCCCTCGCTTGGCGCATGCATAGACGCCTCTTACGCGAAAAGCTATCAGGAGGATCACACCGAAGAGCATTCCGTGCGCATTCGAAAAATGCGAGATGAGAAGGTTGCTCGTGCGATGGGCAAGATCCCTGACGACAGCCTGGTAGCGGAAGACCTTCGTCTGGGCGCCTATCTGACCACCGAGCGCCGAGCCGGGCTACGCGACGCTTGGGGGATGCGAACCAAGGGGTTGCCGATTGGCGATTGTAAATTGTCGAAATCCAAACTCGATTACGCTCCGCTTCACGTTTTTTCAGGCTATGCGTTTGGCAGAGGCACGATGCTAGCCGAGGAGATACCGATCCTCTGCGCGCAGCACGGCATACCGGCGGCTGCCATCGCCGATCCATTCTCTTTGACGGGCTGTATCGAGTTTGCTCGAATGGCCCAGAAGGTGGGAGTCAAGCCCCTCATTGGAGGCAGTTTCGAACTCGAGGAGGGTGGCGAGATCGTTCTGATCGCGAAGAGCAAACTTGGCTATCAATCGCTCTCGCGGCTGATCACGGAGTGCCACCAGTTCGAGCCAAGGCAATTTCCACTATGCAATTGGGAGCGGTTGGAGCGACATTCAAGGGACCTCATTTGCCTTACCGGCGGCGATCTTGGCCCGGTTAACCGCCTACTGATGCGGCGGGATTACACCGGTGTTCGCAGCCTGCTCGAAAGACTGGCCTCGATCTACGGAAGAAACGATGTCTTTGTCGAGATCGAACGGAGCTACCTCCCCTGGGAGATCTCAGTCAATAAAATGCTTCTGGAGCTTGCTGAGGAACTGCAGCTAGCCGCCATCGCTGGTGGCTCCATCACTCATTCCCGGCCTGAGAACTTCCCTGCTCAGGACGCGGTGGTCTGCGCGGAGACGCTCTGCCTGGTGGAAGAGATCGTCGGCCGAAAGCCCCATAGGCACCCCGATCAGAGGCAAATCCCCCATGTGCCCGAGCGGGCGATGAACGGGGAGAGATTTCTGCGCAGGCCGGATGAGATGGCTGCTTTGTTTGCAGATAGACCGGATTTGATGGCAAACACAATGAGGGTTGTCGATCGTTGCGACGACGAGGTTCTCCCATCGCGCACTCACCTGCCCTCGATCTATGAGGATGATTCCCATGCCTTGCGAGAAATCGCGCTCGTAGGCTTGCACCAGCGCCACTCGAAGATCAACCATAAGCTGAAAAGGCGGGTCGACCATGAACTGGAGCGCATTATTCGGCTCAACTTTGCCGGCCACTTCCTTGTGGTCAGCGACATGTGCAGGTGGTCACGCGAGCATGGCATTTTGTTTAGCGGCAGAGGCTCAGTGGTGGATTCTGCGGTCGCTTATTGCCTTGGCATTTCGCGAATAGACGCCTTTGAGCACAACCTGCACTTCGACCGCTTTCTGCCGGATGACGGGAGCAAGAGGCCGGATATTGACATAGACTTTGAAGCGAACCGTCGAGACGATGTTCGGCAGTATGTGACGCGGAAATATGGCTCGGAGAGGGTTGCGACGGTCGCTGCGGTAGGCGCCTACTGCACACGCGGCATCATCCGAGAGGTCGGCAAGGCGCTCGGGCTCTCTAATGAGGTGATTGGTTACCTTGCCAAGCGCATTCATGGCGGGGTCTCGCCGGATCATCTCGAAGCGGCATTGGACAAGCGCCCGGAGCTGCGAAATAGCAATATCCCGCGCGAGAAGTTTAGGTGGGTGTTTGCGCTGGCGGAGCGGCTGATGGACATCCCTCGCAATATCCGCGCCCATTCCTCAGGAGTGGTGATCTCTTCGCTGCCCTTGTCGGAGACGGTGCCGGTGATGTGGTCTGCCTCCTCTGAGAACAACGGCGGCCTTTGGGAGCGCGGCGACCAAAACTCCGAAAATCTTAGGATCATCCAATGGGACAAGAGAAGCGCGAAATACTACTTCGACAAGATCGACATCCTTTGCCTGCGCGGCCAGGACGTGCTGGCAGGGACACAGAGGCGATTGCGAAGCTCAAACCGCAATCAAAACGTCGAGCAGATGCCCATTGACGATCCGGAAACCTATCGCGCAATGCGCTCGGGTGAGCTCATCGGCATTCCGCAATCCGCATCCCCGGCAATGCGGCAGGCGCACATCCGACTGCGGACCGCCGACCTTCACGACGCGAGCCTCGTACAGGCAGGCATCCGGCCGGGCGTTGGCGGGGCAGTGAAGATCAACGAATTGATCGCCAGAAGGAGGGGCGACGTCCCGTATAGCTTCAACCATTCCGATCTCGAGCGGATCTTGGGACTTACCTATGGGATCATCGTCTTCCAAGAGCAGGTTGATCAGCTTCTGCAGTCCTTTTGTGGATACACCTCCGGTGAGGCAGAGGATATCCGCGAGGCGATCCACCAAAGGAGGCGTGAAGGGTATGCCGCCTCAATACATGAGCAGATCGTCGAGCGGATCGTTTCGCGCGGATTCAGCCAGGTGCTCGCCCAAGAGGTTTATGAGTATGTATCTGGCTTTCAGGGATACGGCTTCGCACAAGGACATGCGCTTGCCTTTGCCGAGATTTCCATTCGTTCCATTTATTGCCAGCAGAACTTCCCAGCCGAATATTTCGCCGCCCTCCTCTCCGCTCAGCCAGCAGGCTATTACGGGCCATGCACACTGGTAAATGAGGCAAGGATTCGTGGTGTTTCCATTCTTCCCCCGGATGTGAATTTCTCCAAAGAGCAGTTCTCAGTGGAAGATGTGATGTCGTCCGAGGATCCCAAGTTAGTGTTTCCCAACGGCGGCCTTAGGGTCGGGCTGATGCAGATCGCGGGTGTTTCGCGAGAAACTATACAAGGGATCGCCTCTCAACACTCAGCACCCAACACTAAACACTTCTCCTCACTTTTCGATTTCGCCGCAAAGGTTCGGCCCGAGCGTGACGAGCTCGAGATCTTAGTTTTATGCGGGGCTCTGGACTCTTTATGTACAAACCGCCGGGCGATGCTCTGGGCCGTACCGCAAGCAATGGATTACGCTTTAGAGTGCGGCGACTTGTCGCCGCTTTCGAGCAAACGTAAATCTAAAGCGGCGACAAGTAGCCGCACTCTAAAGCTAGACCTGGATCACCCCGAGCCGGAGTTAAATCTAGAAATTGCTGATTTCTCCCAGACGGAAAGGGCGATTCACGAGCGGCGCATCCTTGGTCTCGATATTCATCGCCATCTCATGACCTATGAAAGAGAGCGAGTTGCAGGCAAAGGAGCGGTCACCGGCGCTGAGGCGAAATGCCTGCCGGATAAGCGAAAGGCGATCGTCGTCGGCAACCCGATTCGGCTCAGATTTCCGCCCACCAAGAGCGGCAAAAGAGTTGTTTTCTTCGACCTAGAGGACGAGACCGGGCTGCTCAACGTGACCTGCTTCGACGACGTGTACCAAAAGGACGGCCACGCGATCATCTGCTCGCCCTACGTCACGATCATTGGGGAAGTGCAGGATCGGGATGGGCATACGGCCTTTCTCGCGCATCGGATCTTTCGCTACAAGCCTATCCTTGCCACGGTGCCGGAACACATCGATAGCCTGCCGATCGTGACTGCTGACTTTCTGGTTGGATAGCATCAGCTGGCCAAATCTTTGCGCCTCTGCGTCTTTGCCAGAACAGCCATGAATGCCTCACGCACAGACGCCAAGCAGCAAAGTCTCGCAAGTTCAAACCGGCCCTTTGCCAATCCTATGCACGAATTCGAGCATCGCTTCCTTCGTTGATCGCATCGGCCCAATCCCCGCAAACGCCAGTTTCTGCGACGAGAGAGCGCTAAACAACGGCCGCCTTGCCGGAGTCGGCCAGTCTGCCGTCGAGATCGCTTCAATATCGACTTGTCGAGCTTCCCTCAGCACCTCATCGCGATAGGTCTCGATAGCCAGCATCGCCAGATCGTGCCAGCTCATGATGTCCGGACCCGCCGCATGATAGACCCCACCCGCCAAGCCCGACTCCGCAATTAAAGCCAATTCCACTGCCAGGTCAGCAGCATAGGTGGGAGATCCGACCTGGTCGCTCACCACGCGCAGCCGCTTGCCCGCAAGCCAAGCCGCGATCATCGTCTTAGGAAAACACCTCCCGTTCGCCCCGTACAGCCATGCCGTTCTTACGACGATCGCATCTGGGTTCGAGCCGAGCACCGCTTCCTCGCCATCCCGCTTGGACCGGGCATAGACACCGAGCGGATTCGTTGGCTGCTCCTCGGTGTAAGGCTCTTCGCTCGCCCCATCGAACACGAAATCGGTGCTCATGTGTATCAGCCGTGCCCCCGCCATGTGACAGACTCGCGCCAGATAGCTTGGCCCCAAAGCATTCGCCGCGATCGCGCCATCAGGCTCAGATTCAGCTTGGTCCACCGCAGTATAGGCCGCGCAGTTAAAGCACCAGTCGAACGCACGAGAAGCCAGCGATGCGACCGAGACCGGATCGGCAATGTCGATCTCGTCCCTGGTAGGAGCTTCGACACCGTGGCCTCGCCCGTTGAGCTCCGACACCAGTTCGCTGCCGAGCATTCCTGATCCTCCCAGCACCAATACTCTTAACACTCGGCACTCAACACTCGGCACTTCCAGTACGAGCCTGCCGAATCACTTCCTGCGCAAACTCCTCGGTGCTGGCGGTTCCCCCGAGATCGCCGGTCAGATAGCGTCCCTCGGCGCAGATTCGCAGCACCGCCGCAGTGATCCGGTCAGCCTGGTCATGCTTTCCCAAATGGCGAAGCATCATGACCGAGCTGAGAAGCAGCGCCGTCGGATTCGCAATCCCCTTGCCCGCAATGTCGGGAGCCGATCCATGCACCGCTTCAAAGACCGCGCAGTTTTCTCCGATGTTTGCGCCAGGAGCCAGCCCCAGACCCCCGACCAAGCCCGCGCAGAGGTCGCTCACGATATCCCCATAAAGGTTCTCGGTAACCAGCACGTCGAAACGTTCCGGCCGTGTTGTGAGCTGCATGCAGCAGTTATCCACGATCACATCGTCGGATTGGATTTCCGGATATTCGGCCGCAATCTTCCAGAATTCGTCGAGGAACATGCCATCCGTCAGCTTCATGATGTTCGCTTTGTGGACGACCGTGACCCGCTTTCGGCGCTGCTCCCTCGCCATCTCGAAGCTGTATCTCACAAGTCGCCGGGTTCCGGGCCTGGTCACGACCTTGACCGCCTGGGCCATGTCCGGATGGGGCTGGAATTCGATGCCGGAATAAAGGCCCTCGGTGTTCTCTCGCACGATGATAATGTCAATGTCCTTATCCGCGAATGGGCCGGCGATGCCGGGCAGCGTTTTGGCGGGCCGGACGTTTGCGAAGAGATCGAGCGCTTTGCGAAGCTGAACATTGGCACTCTGATGGCCTCCGCCGCTTGGCGTGGTGGTCGGTCCTTTGAGCGCGATTCCTATCTCCCGGATGGCCTCGATGGTCTCCCTGGGCATTGGCGCAAGTCCTTTCGCCATCGCCGTTTCGCCCGCATCGAGAGTGATCCATTCCGCATCTAGTCCGGTCGTTTCGAGGATTCGAAGGGTCGCATCGGTGATCTCTGGGCCAATCCCATCGCCTCTGAGCACCGCAATCCGTTGCATAGCCATAGACTCGATCTTGGCTTATCCTGGTAATTCTTCGCAAATCAGACCGTAACTAGGCTTGCAGGCGGGCGTATCATGAATAGCGAAGGTAAGTAGGTGGAACGGATGAAGTGGACTCATTTGGCGATTTCGGCGGTATTTGGGCTTGCGGCAGTAGCGGCAATGCCCCAGGGCAAGGGCGGCAAGGCTGGACCACCCTCCCACAATAACGGTCCCAGCAAGGGCAGCCCTCCGCCGCAAACAGGCGGCGGTTCACCGAGCAAGGGCAATCCTCCAAGCGCCCCTCCTCAATCTGGAGGTGGGGGCATCGGCAAGGGATCACCTCCTTCGAAAGGCGGCGGTTCCGGGCATACCAATCCTCCGCCTCAATATGGAGGCGGTGGAATCAGCAAGGGCAGTCCTCCTCCGCCGTGGGGCGGCGGCGTTTACGACAAGAACCTACCCCCCAGAAAGCAGCCACCCCCTCCCGGCGGCTATGTAGGTGGCAAGCCGGATCCCGATTACCAGAAAGAAGGCATTCGGAATCGCGGCGATGTATTCGATCGCTACAAGAAGCGAGATCAAGATAGCCGCGATGGTGACGTTTTTCGCCGAGATCCCAGAAACGGAAACATCGCGATCGGCGGCAAGAGCAACAACAAGGGCAGCGGCGGCGGCGGACGCGCCGACAAGATCGAGAGAATCCCCATCAACCCAAAGAGCGGAGTCATTGACGTCCGCGTTCCTCGCAAGCCGGATCGGTATACCGTGCAGCCGAAATGGCGAGAGGGTTACGACCACTACGACCGGGGCTGGAACGACAGCTACTGGCGCTACAACTATTATCGCTTCAACCCTTACGAGGGAGACTGCGTGGTCTCGCCGTGGTACTACTATCGCCACCTCCCGGCTTACCTAATCATCAGTAGGATCATCTACATTGACTACCAGCCATGGTATTTCAGAGGCGATCCCTATCGGTGGCAGCGAATCGGGTACGGCAACGCCAGCTACACGCAGCTCGACTATGCGGTGGAAGATATCGTGCAAGCTTTTGAGCAGGGCGATCGGCGTTCGCTTGCGCGGGTTATTCCCCGCGCCGGCAGAATCAATATCGCTGTCGACGGCCAATACGCCTACAGCGTCGGGGCTGACGACTTCTACGACATGATGCTTGACCTCACCCAGTCGACCCGGACGACCCAGTACCGCATCCTCGACGTGAGGCGGTATCGGAACGAGGCGCAGGTGTCGGCGGAGCATGTTTACACCGATCCGTATGGCCAGCGGGAAACCATGTTCCACACCTACCGCCTCGAACAGGATCGAGGCGGCTATGTGATCCGGGACTTCGGCTCGAGCGCCTACCGATACGGCGGATATTAGTTCGGAAGTGAGCCGTGGAGCCGCGGATGGATTTTGCCCCGGCTTCACCAGCTGCTAGTAAGCCTTCGCGAAGACCACCCTTCGTTCGCTCGGCTTCCCAGTGAGCACACAGGTCCCTGGCAGGTTATCTTCTGGGTGAAGGGGCTCGAATGGTATGCAGCGGATCGTCGCCTTAGTCTTCTCCGCAATGGCTAGCTCGGTTTCGACAGTGCCGTCCCAGTGCGCGCATACGAAGCCTGCCCCGCCCTCGCCATCGAAATGCTTCTCAAATTCAGCCCAAGAGTCTATCTGCTTAGTGTTGGCTTGACGATGGGCAACCGCCTTGGCATACAAGGCCTTTTGCATATCCTCAAGCAAGGTGACCGCAAAGCCATCGAGCTCGCCAAGCGGAACCGTGGCCTTTTCACCCGTATCCCTTCGCGCAACGATGCATGAATCTGACTCCATGTCCCGTGGCCCAAGCTCCACACGCAAGCAAGCGCCCTTCAGTTCCCAATCATTGAACTTAAACCCAGGGGAAAGATGGTCTCGCTTGTCAACTTTGACGCGGACGCCTCTTGCCCGCAGGGATTCGGCCATCTCCTCGGCACGAGGGTAGGTAATGGCCCTAGTCTCCTCGTCTTTGCCCATCGGCAGAATGACCACCTGGGTCGGCGCCAGCTTGGGAGGACAAATCAGACCCTTATCGTCGGAGTGCGCCATTATCAGCACCCCGATCATCCGAGTAGAAAGGCCCCATGATGTGGTGTGAACGTGGTCGAGCTGGCCGGACGCACTGGCAAACTCCACTTCGAAAGCCTTGCCGAAGTTTTGGCCAAAATTGTGTGATGTCCCCGCCTGGGCGCATCGCAGGTCCTGGGTGAGAGCCTCGATGCAGTAGGTGTGCTTTGCGCCGGGGAAGGTCTCGTTCTTGGTTTTGATACCCGTCACAACTGGTACGGCCATCCATTCTTCGGCAAACCGGCGATAGATGTGTGCCATCTGCATCGCCTCCGCCTCCGCTTCTTCGTAAGTTGCGTGAGCGGTGTGACCCTCCTGCCAAAGAAACTCTGCTGTGCGCAAAAACAGCCGGGTGCGCAGTTCCCAACGCATGACGTTGACCCACTGATTCAGCAGAACGGGAAGGTCGCGGTAGCTGTGAACCCACTTCTTGACCATCGGCCATATGATCGTCTCGCTGGTCGGCCTGACTATCAGCGGCTCGTCGAGCAATGCTTCCGGATCAACCGCCAGCTTGCCTTCCTTGTTGGGCTTGAGGCGATAATGGGTGACGACCGCGCATTGCGGCGCAAAGCCCTCCACATGCTCTGCCTCCTTGACCAGGAAGGACATCGGAATCAGCAGCGGGAAATAGGCGTTTTCATGCCCTGTCGCCTTGAACATGCCGTCGAGTGCGCCCTGCATGAGCTCCCAGATGGCATAGCCGTTCGGGCGGATCGCCATGCATCCGCGCACCGGCGTGTAGTCCGCCAGTTCGGCACGCTGGACGAGCTCGTTGTACCACTCGCTGAAATTCTCCTCCCTCGAGGTCAGGCCTTGTTTGCTCATGCGAACCAGGATTGTACTGGCTGGCTAGATTTCGCTGCTGCGCCAAGGTCCTGCCAGCTTGTTCAAGTTCGGAAAGGCTGGAATAATATGAAATACCCCTGGGAGTAAATGGAATATCCCTGGGAATTGATGAACTATCCTCGGGAACAGATGAAAAACCCCTGGGAATAAATGAAATATCCCCGGGAATAAATGAAATATCCCCGGGAATAAATGAGTTGTCCGCGTCCCGAATTGATATCGAGGCGTACTGAAATGACTTCAAGCCACCGCTAACTGAAGCAAAGGGCGGCTTTAATTGAATCCGACTGGGCAGAACCCATTCCCAACACCAAGGTGGCGGACTAGGAACGACCATCGGGAGGACCGCCCGGCTTGCCCGCAGCCCGCACGTCCCCAAAGACCATCAGCGCGAAGCAGGCGACCGCCACGGCAGCGCTGATTAGTCCGATATTGGAGTTCACCCAGCCGACCATGCTCACCAGCATCCCTATCCCGCCCAGCAGAATCAGCCCCGCCAATATCGCCTGTGTGCCACGCATTCTTCTACTATAGCCGCTGGAGTGTATAACCTTGAAATGGCTGAGCGGATTTGGGCCCCCTGGCGGCTCCCTTACATCGAGAATGCTCCGAAAGACGACGGGTGCATCTTCGTCGATCTGCCTGCCCGAGAGAACGACCGCGAAAATCTGATCCTTTATCGTGGCAAAACCGCGTTCGTCATGCTCAATGCCTTTCCCTATACCAATGGGCATCTGATGGTTGCGCCGTACAAGCACACGTCTGAAATGGCGGACCTCTCCGACGACGAGCTGTTGGAGGTCAACCAGCTGATCCGGAACTGCCTTCGTTGGATCGGAGCGGCTTATGCCCCTGAGGGATTCAATATCGGGGCGAACCTGGGCAGGTCCGCCGGGGCGGGCATTCCAACCCATATCCACTGGCATATCGTTCCTCGCTGGGAGGGCGACACGAATTTCATGACAACCGTTGGCGAGGTCCGGGTTCTGCCGCAGAGCCTCGAGGAGAGCTATGATCGGCTGCGGCGAATTGTGGAAAAGGACTGATTATGCCCACGGCACTTCAAACTCTGGACGACCTGCGCGAAAACGCCCTCCGCTGTCAAGATTGCAAGCTCTCCGAGCGCCGGCGAAACGTCGTATTCGGCGAGGACAATCCGCGGTCTCCGCTGGTCCTCGTCGGGGAGGGGCCCGGAGATACAGAAGACGCTACGGGCCGGCCGTTCGTAGGGCGCGCCGGGCAGCTCCTCGATAAGGCCCTGGCAGATAACGGCCTCTCGCGCGAAGCCGTCTACATTTGCAATACGGTCAAGTGCCGGGCGTGCGATTGGTCGAGCGGCAAGCCTGTGAACCGTGCTCCATCGCCTGAGGAGGTTGTCGCCTGCCGCCGTTGGCTGCTGCCCCAACTGGCTTTGATCGGCCCCAAGGTGATCCTTTGCATAGGGGCGCCGAGCGCGAAAAACTTGATCAGGAGTGATTTCAAAATCACCTTGGAGCGCGGCCGATACTTCCCTTCTGAGCTCGCGCGCACTGCCATCGCGACCCTTCATCCGGCCTATATCCTCCGGAACCAGTCGGCAACGAACGATGGCGGCTACTCGCTGTTGGTGACGGACATTGCGAAAGCCTGGGCCGCAGCGCAGAAGCTAGCTCAGCAAGGAGTTCAGCCGGACGGACGGGCGTCGTGGGCCCAATTCGACTTATGGGATGTATAGGACGTATCGGGCTTTGCGCTGGTATCCTCAGGTTCCTCATGGAAGAAACCACCCTCGTTCTAATCAAGCCCGGCGGGCTCCAGCGCAACCTAATCGGAGAAGTCCTCCGCCGAATCGAATCGCGCGGACTTCGGATTTCTGGCCTAAAGCTCATCAGCGCCGAGCGCAGCGTGGTGGAAGAGCACTATGCCGAGCATAAGGGCAAGCCATTTTATGAGTCGGTGGTTGGTTATCTCACAAGCGGTCCCATCGTCGCTATCGCCGTGTCGGGGGTGAACGCAATTCGAGCCATACGGACGATGATGGGTGCGACGAACCCAATCGAGGCGCTGCCCGGCACCGTCCGAGGCGACTTCGCGCTTAGCATCGACGACAACCTCACTCACAGCAGCAGCGACGAGGAGGCTGCCGCTCGCGAGCTGGGGTTATGGTTTTCTGAAGGGACGCACTAGCGCGAACAGCTGGGACAACAACCGGCGCCCTCGGCTCCCCCTTCTGCGATACAATCTTTATCTGTGATTGCTGAACTGCTGCTCGCCATCGCGATGTTGCCCGTTGCCCAGGGCTCGCCCATGCACGTCGCCACGACCCCTATCTCTCGCGAGGGCGAACAGTGGTGGCTTGATCGACACAAGCGCGCGGTCGAAGCCGCCTCTAAGAGCAATATCGAGCTGATGTTCATTGGCGACTCGATCACGCAGGGCTGGGAGGGCGAAGGAGCCGCGGTTTGGGAAAAATACTATGGAAATCGCAAGGCGGCGAATTTCGGCTTCAGCGGCGACCGCACAGAGCACGTTCTATGGCGCCTGGACAACGGCGAGATGCCCGCGCTCAGCCCAAAGGTCGTCGTCATCATGATCGGAACCAACAATGTTGGCCATGGAAGCTCGACGCCGGAGCAGACCGCGGACGGAGTTCGCGCGATCGTCAGCAGGCTCGTGCTCGCAATGCCCTCTTCCAAGATTCTTTTGCTCGGTATCTTCCCTCGCGGCGAAGCGCCTGATGACTCTGGACGGCGGCAAGCGAGACAGGCAACTCTCCAGTTCGCGGGCCTGGCTGACCGCAAGCGGGTGTTCTTTCTCGATGTCGGCGAAGCGTTTGTACACACAGACGGCCGCCTGCGTACGTCCCTCATGCCTGATCGGCTGCACCTCAATTCTTCGGGCTATGAGCTCTGGGCCAGGGCCATGGAGCCTATGCTGGCGAAGCTGCTTCGCTAGTCGTCCTCTCCAGTCTCCGCCACGACCACCGAGCTAATCCCGCCCCGCACATTGAACCTCCCTGTGACGCGCATCCATCGGGGTTTGCAAGCTGCTGAAAGCTCGTCGAGGATCCGGTTAGTGACCGCCTCATAGAAGATCCCCTCGTTGCGGAAGCCGAAGTAGTAGAGCTTGAGCGATTTGAGCTCGAGGCATAGCTGGTCAGGGACGTATTCAAGCTCAATCGCGCCGAAGTCCGGCTGCCCGGTTTTGGGGCAGACGCTCGTGAACTCGGGGCAGGTGTGAGAGATTAGATAGTCCCGCGCTGGGGAGGGATTCGGAAAGGTTTCTAGCTCAGCCATGCGACAGCCTCAGATTATTGCAGACCCGGCGACAATGGTGAGGGGTTGCGAAGCGCAGGGACGAGCCACCCTGCGGCTACGGGGAGGACTCTTCGCGATCGAGAAAGGATGAAGGGACAAGAACTCGCAGAGCAGCGGGCGCGATGCCGAATTTCAATGGCGTCCTCAATTCGACCTCGCCATCCACATTGACGCGTTGCACTGGCATCGTCTCGAGGAGGCCGCCCGTTGCATTGAATGCGGGAACTTCCTGCATCTCGACGTGCCGGCCGCCGGGCATGCGCAGCGCCATCTTGAGGAGATCCCATCGGTTCCTCGAAGCGAGAGCGTAGATATTTAAGCGCCCGTCGGTAATCGCAGCGTCGGGGGCCACAGGAAACGGGCCGGCATGGAAGCGCCCGGATCCGATGACCAACTGCATCGTGTCGAACTCATGAAGCTTCCCATCGGCAGTGACCTTCGCCTGAAAGGCTCTTGCACGAGGCAAGGCTCGCAGGATCGCAAACAAGTAGGCAAAACGCCCGAACCGCTTCTTGGCTTCGTTTGTAAGCTCCTCTGCAATGCGGGTTGTGAGGCCGACGGTCACGACGTTGATAAAATAGCCATCTTCGACGACTCCCAGATCGATGCTCGCCTCGTTCCCGGCAAGGATCACTTCACAAGCCTTGGCCAGGTTCGCCTCGATCCCCAGATCGCGAGCTAGGGCGTTGCCGGTCCCAAGCGGGAGAATGCCCAGCACGGACTCCGAACCTATGAATTGCGCTGCGTTCGCGCTGAAGGTGCCGTCGCCGCCGCCTAGAACGATAAGGGGCACCTTTTCCCGGATTGCCCTCTCGACAGCGGGAGAAATGTCGGACGGCTTGGCGAAAGCCTCCGCTCTGGCGAGGTCCAGGCCGCCCAGCTCAAGGGCGTCGCGTGCAGCCTCAAACCACTCCTGTCCCCTGCGGGACTTCGAGTTAACAAACAGAACGGCTTTTCTGGACATTCCAGCCTATGACGATAACTGCCACGATCAAGCCCAAATGGAGCTAGGCGACCATCATCCCGGTGAAATACATCACCGCCAACCCGGCCAACAGGCCGGCGACCGCAGGGCCGGAGGAAAACGCATCCTTGCGCTCGGCGAGCATGCCCTTCACGATAACATACACCACCTGCAAGACCGCGCCCGCTCCGACGCTGAGAAACAGCAAGCTCCAGATCGGCGAATAGGCAAAGCCCCCGATCCATGCTCCGAAGATCGTCGGCACGCCACCCAGCAGGCCCATCAGCACGAGGTGCCGGAGCTTCGCTCCCGTGCGAGCAACCGGGGCAACGATCGCGATGCCTTCCGTGGTGTTGTGGATCATAAATCCAAGGACAAGAAGGCCCCCTAGACTCACCTCGCCGAGTGAGTAAGCCGCTCCGATTGCGAGACCCTCCCCGAGGTTGTGAATGCCGATGCCAAACGCAATCATATATGCCAGGGAGAGCGCAACGAATCCGCCACCCTTGCGCTCGCCGACGCGCCCTAACAGCCCGCTGATCCATGAGATCACCAAGAACGTGGCAACCGTCCCAATAAGGATCAGCATCGTGGGCTGCAGCGGCCCCCCGACCTTGCCCCGCACCTCCAGGGCTTCCTCCAGTGAATCCACACCCAAGAACACGAGCAGTCCCACCGTAAAGGCGAGAAAGAAACTCATCGCCGACTCGCCGAGTTTTCGAAGCAGCGGGAACCACAGCAGGCCGAGATAGACCGGGACGACGCCCACAAGCACGCCAAGCAGAGCAAACGCCCACAAGTAGCTGGCGCTGGGGGTCGGCGTGGTTGCAGCCACGTCGACCATTGCCGCGTAAAACAGGCCGGTGGAGCTCACGAGGCGAATCTCATATGGATCACCCTCGACCCAGTCGTGGGGGATCGTCACCTTTGCAGTCGATAGCCGCGGGATGGTCGCGCTTGGCGAAATGTAGGCTTGGGTCGCCATGTCGTTGATGTGCACGTCCGCGATCGTGAAGTCCTTTGGCCCCGTGTTTCGCACCGTTGCGACGATCTGAGAAGGTTTGAAGACGATTCGCTCGAAGGAAACGCTTTCCGGGATCGGCAGGTTGGCTTCGTTTTGGCGGATCGGAGCGGTTACCTCGTCGCCTCTAACGATGAAGAGCCAAACGAGCAGCCCGAGCGCAGCAAGAGGCAGCAACCCGAGCACGACCGTGCCAAATCCAATTCCCTTGATCTTTCGTTCGGGCGGAATCCGCTGCTCCTCGATATCAGGCTTTTCGGGTGACTCAATCAACATTAGACCACTCTGAAAATGCCGAGCCAACCCCGCTCAGCGAACTCATTCTGGTGCGAGTGAAAGAGGAAATCGCCCGCGTGCTTGTATTTGAACTCCAGAATCGCCCGCTCGCCCTGGCAGAGCATCACGGTATCCGTGAATTCGTAGAAATCGGTCCTCGTGCCCGACCGGAAGAGCTTGAAGAAATTGCCGTGGAGGTGGAACGAGTTCAAGAGATCAATCTCGGTCATATTCACAAGATAGAGCCGGATTAGCTGATCAACCGGGATCTCGATCGGACGGTCGCGATAGGCAAAAGCCGGCCCGTTCACCGCATAGAAGGCGTTCGCTTCGTTGGTCATATCGGTGTCGAAGCCATGCATGACCATCACCATCTCCAAGGCGGGCTCCCTCGGCTCTATCGGATCGATGATGAAGGCCCCATACATGCCGCGCGAAAAGTGCTTGCGCAGGGGCGCCATGTGGCAGTGATAAGCGAGGCACCCAAAAGGCTCGGCGGTGAATTCGTAGCGGTAGTATCCGCCCGGAGGCACGATCTCAAATGCCCCATCCATCACGGCCGGATGAATGCCGTGGAAGTGCGCCGTGTGGTCCTTGCCGGAGTGATTATAAAAGTGGATGCGGAGGAGGTCTCCCTCGGTGCAGCGGATGGTCGGTCCGGGCAGACTCTTGTTGAAGGTCCAAGCGGGAAAGGAGATGCCCGGTGAAACCATCACATCGTGCTCCGAGGCAACAAGAACATACTCCCTCAAGGTCCTGCCGTCCGGCAGCTTGGTGACCTTCCCGGTATCAAAGTGGGTCAAGAAGGCGGTCGGGTCGGGCGGATCACCCACTATGGGCGGAAGGGCGCCTGCCGTGTCCATGTTAACGACCCTTTCGGTGTGCATCCTCTGACCCACAACAACGTTGGGGCTGGGAGGAGGATCACCCTTGACGGCGGGCTTGCACGTGCTGCACGCTTTCGCCTCAGCACTCAGCAGCGTCGCAGCGCCGACCGCGCCGGCAACCATTACGGAGCCCCTTTTGATAAAGGAGCGCCTGCTTACATCCTCGGGTGCGTGCTCATTGCTCATGGTTTGTAGCCTAGGCTACATTTTAGCAGATCACCACGGGTATTTGTAGCCCTGGCTGAATTTTTTACAAAAATTCGCTACAGCAGGGGCGAAATCCAGGACTCGATTACAAGCCTGCCCGCCTCAGGCAATGGCTTTGAGCCGCCTAGCATTTCAGCCCTAAGCAGCAACTCCGCTATCCGCTCTAAAGTCTCCATGCGCTGGCAGGCGTCGGTTAGCGTCTTGCCAAGTGTCACTGCGCCGTGGTGGCTGAGCAGAAAGGTCTTGTGGTCCGATAGGAACGGCTCGATCGCGTCCGGCACGTCTTCTGTTCCCGGCACCGCAAATGGCACCGTCGCAACCCGACCGAGGACATAGGCCGCCTCCGGCAGAAGATCAGACGGGATCTCCTTCCCGGCAACGGAGAAGGCGGTTGCCGTAATAGGGTGAGCGTGGACGACGGCCTGGCAATCGGGCCGGCGGTCGTAAATGCGCAGGTGGAGCTTGATCTCGCTGCTAGGTGTTCCGCCATCCACCGGCTTGCCCTGATGATCGATGATGAGCAGGTCGTC
Source organism: Fimbriimonadaceae bacterium (assembly GCA_049276675.1). Classification (GTDB taxonomy): domain Bacteria; phylum Armatimonadota; class Fimbriimonadia; order Fimbriimonadales; family Fimbriimonadaceae; genus DATLGQ01. Next base: position 34,304 of record JBASWW010000067.1, on the reverse strand, counting down.
TGGGCGAAGGAGCTCTTTGGGAATGCCGGCAGGAGTGCAGAGAAGGCTGCCCTCGCCAAGCCGCACGCTCAGATTGCCCTCGGCCGCGCCGACCAATTTGCGCTCCCAGAGGCATCGACCCACGTCGCACATTTCGGCGCGGAGGCTGGCTTCACTCATGACGCCGTGGATTATGGCAGTACAGTGGCGTCAGTATGGCGTCTTGGCTACGCGAGGACGCCCTTCCAGGCACGCCAGATGGTGAGCCATGGCCATATCACGGTCAACGGCAAGCTGGTGAACATTCCAAGCTACAACCTTCGCGTCGGGGATGTGGTGGGTGTTCGCGATCGCGATTCGAGCCGCCGGATTGCGCGGGACAACCATTATGAGGGTGCGCCGGTACCGGTCTACTTGGAGCCGGATACGCCCAACATGAACGGCAAGGTGATCGCGCTTCCCGAGCGCGAGGATTTCCCTAAGTTCTTTCAAGAGCAGCAGGTCGTCGAGTTCTACGTCTGATAAATTCGGTGCTGTGAGTTCTCAGTACGCGGCTGGCGCATCGCGATGCAAGTATATTTACGGGTTTTTTAGGTTCAACTGGGCCCTCTTAGAGGGGGGGCCTAAAGTGGGTTATATTGTGTATGGCGGTCGGCAGGCGGAAAACTCCGGCGGCCAGGAAGGTTTTAGAATGCACATCAGAATTGGCATTTATCTCGCGGCGGCGGCGATATCGCTTTCGCCCGTAGCGGCATGGTCACAAATTGGTTGGAACATCGATTTAGACGATGACTTTGCTCCACCTGAAGGGGGAGGTGGATTACCGTCGTCCGATTTTGGAGCTGCGGCAGGCGAACAAGGTCGGGGTTACTGGAACTATCTCGATACCACCGGGGACCCTCCAACACAGCTTCGGGGTTTGGACGGCGTCCTTACGCCAGTTGTTGTGACCGGCCCGACAAGCGGCGGCGGAGGCGGAAACAACTTCCGAGGAAATACGGGAGACTTCGCCTTGCTCCTCAATGATGGGCGTCTGAGCCCGTCGGGAGATACTTGGACCGTATCCGGACTTGAGCCAGGTAAATACAAAACGTACGTCTATGCGGTTGCTCCGGACGACCGGGTAAACCCCACCGTGGTCACGGTCGCTGGAATCGAGCGCATTGTGACGGGACCGATGCCGGGAAATCGATTTGAAGTAGGCGTGACGCACGCCGAGATAGAGTTCGATCTTATTGGAAATTCCTTCGACATCCGCGTCGACCGAGGTCAGTTTCGGAACGCATGGATAAATGGATTCCAAGTTATGGCAGTTGTGCCCGAGCCCGGCACACTAGCAGTGGTCAGTTTCGCTCTGCTGTTTTTGCGGAGTCGAAAACGCCGAAGCTAGCACTGTTCGTTGCTAGCCGGCCCTAAAGGATTGGGCGCCTTCACCAGGGTGGATCAACCCGGTAAAGGAGGACCCGGTGGTGAGTGAGCTTTGCTTTGAGGTGCAGGCGCAATCGGTGGCCAACATAGATCAGGCCTGCTCTGGAACTACAACACGGCGCAGTACGTCCCTTTCGACCGCCGCGACGCGACGACGAGCGATCGAAAGCTCCACATGACAGTGCCGACCGATCCCGATCCGTATATAGATGGATCGGGCAACGTAAAGGCGAGAATCCAGTACTACGTGACCGGCCCGGTGACCGGCGCATGGCGGGCCAAAATTGACCTTGCGATCTGGAAGTATCTGATCTAGAAACGATAGCCCGGCCACATCCCGGTGGCCGGGCTATCATCGGCGAAGCTTTAATTGAGCTCAACCTTCCCGCCAACCCCTCCAAATTGAGCCTATACAGCGGTAATCTGCCTGTCGGATGCTGGAGCTTGCGGGTCAAAGGCTGAGCCTACAGGAGATCGAGGACGTGGCTTTCGGGCGGCTCAAGGTCGGCTTGGCGTCATCTGCTTCAAGCAAAATGGCCGGCTCGCGCGCCGTCATCGAGCGCATCGTGGAAGAGGGCGAGGCGGTGTATGGCGTAAACACCGGGTTTGGCAAGCTATCCGACATCCGGATCCCCAAGCAAGAACTCGCTGCGCTTCAGCTCAATCTCGTGCGCTCCCATTGCTGCGGCCTGGGCGACCCACTCTCTGAGCCGGAGTCCCGGGCGATGCTGTTGTTGCGAGCCAATGTCCTGGCGAAGGGGCTGAGCGGAGCCCGGCCGCTTGTGGCGGAGACGCTCCTGAAGATGCTGGCTGCCGACGTGACCCCAATCATTCCTGAGAAAGGGTCGGTAGGAGCAAGTGGCGATCTTGCGCCCCTCGCCCATTTGGCTCTATGCGCGATCGGTGAAGGGATGGCTTTGCTTCGTAGCCAGGTGATGGCCGCCTCAGACGCCCTTCGATCTGCAGGCATTGAGCCCCTCGTGCTGCAGGCAAAAGAGGGGTTGGCGCTGCTGAATGGGACGCAGGCGTTGTGCGCGGTTGGCGGCCTGGCTATGGCTCGCGGCCGTCGCCTTGCAGCCACGGCTGACATCGCGGGCGCCATGTCCTTGGAAGCCCTGCTCGGCACGCCGGTCGCTTTTGACGAAAGGATCCACCGGGCGCGGCCGCATAAGGGCCAGGTCGCTGTTGCCGAGCATCTTCAACATTTGCTTCGGGACAGCGAAATCAGGAGATCGCACGAGACAGGCGACCGCCGCGTGCAGGATGCCTACAGCATCCGATGCATGCCGCAAGTCCACGGGGCCGTGCGGGACGCTCTCGACCACGCGCTGGGGATTTTAGAGATCGAGAGCGGATCAGCGACGGATAATCCGTTGGTCTTCGAGAATGGCGACGTGCTCTCCGGAGGGAACTTCCACGGAGCGCCGCTCGCAATGTCGATGGACTATGCGGCGATCGCCCTTACCGACCTGATGAGCATCTCAGAGCGGCGCATTGACCGGCTCGTTAATCCCGATCTAAACGAGGGATTGCCTCCGTTCCTCACCTCCCATCCGGGTACGTGTTCGGGCTTTATGATCGCGCATGTGGCAGCGGTTTCGCTGCTTGCAGAGGCGAAGGTTCTTGCACACCCCGCCTCGATTGACAACCTTCCGACGTCCGGCGGGAAGGAGGATCACGTGTCCATGGGAATGACCTCCGCGCTGAAACTGCGAACGATTGTCGGTCTGGCGGAGAAGGTCCTTGCGATAGAGCTTTTAGCTGCGGCGGAGGGGCTGGAATATCGGAAGCCTCTCAAGCCCGGCGCCGGGGTCGAAGACGCTTTAGAGAGGGTGCGCGGGTTGGTCCCAAGACTGACGGAAGACCGAGTGTTGTCAGTAGACATAGAGAGGGTGGCCCTGGCGATCCGGGCGGGATTGGAGTAAGCCATGCGGAGTTCACGCCAAGTCGCAGAGGATCGCAAGTGGATTTCAAGGCAGCGCTCACAAGAACAGACGGGCAGTGACTGGAGAGATAAATGACGAGAACAGCAATTCGAGCACCCAGAGGCAGCGACATCTCCTGCAAGGGATGGCACCAAGAGGCTGCCCTGCGAATGCTCATGAACAACCTGGATCCAGAGGTCGCGGAACGCCCCGACGACCTGATCGTCTACGGCGGGACCGGCAAAGCGGCGAGAAACTGGGACTGTTTCGAGGCAATCGTTCGATCTCTTCGGGAGCTTGAGAACGACGAGACGCTTCTCATTCAATCGGGCAAGCCGGTGGGAGTCTTTCGGACCCACGACCTCGCGCCAAGGGTGCTGATTGCCAACTCCAACCTGGTCGGCCGCTGGTCAACCTGGGAGCACTTCAACGAGCTGGAGCAGAAGGGCCTGATGATGTTCGGCCAAATGACCGCAGGCTCATGGATTTATATCGGCTCACAGGGAATCGTGCAGGGCACTTTTGAGACCTTCATGTCCTGCGCGGCCCGGCATTTCGGCGGCTCTCTGGACGGAAAGCTGGTGGTAAGCGGCGGCATGGGAGGGATGGGCGGCGCCCAGCCGCTCGCCGCGACCATGGCCGGCGCAGCGTTCTTGGGCATCGATGTCGACCCTGCCCGAATCGAAAAGAGGATCGGATCCGGTTATTGCGACAAGATCGCCTGGTCCCTGGAAGAAGCTCTAGCAATGCTGGAGGGTCGTCCGCCTGTTTCGGTGGGCCTTGTAGGCAATTGTGCCGAGGTTCTGCCGGAGATGGCGCGCCGGGGCATTGTCCCCGACGTTCTCACCGACCAGACCAGCGCCCATGATGAACTCAATGGGTACGTCCCAGCGGGGTTATCCCTTTCCGAGGCGGCGACCCTTCGGCGGGCCGACCCTCCAGGTTATATCGAGCGATCTATCGAATCAATGGGAGTTCATGTCCGGGCGATGCTCGACCTCCAGAAGCGAGGGGCGGTCACCTTTGACTACGGCAATAACATCCGGGCGCAGGCAGTGAAAGCTGGAATTGCCAATGCTTTCGACATCCCCGGCTTCGTGCCTGAATATATTCGGCCGCTTTTTTGCGAAGGCAAGGGCCCTTTCCGGTGGGCGGCTCTAAGCGGGGACCCGCAGGACATCTACCGAACGGACAGGCTCATTCTGGAGCTCTTTCCGGAAAACGCCTTGCTCGCTAGGTGGATCAAGCTGGCGGGGGAGAGGATCAAGTTCCAGGGCCTGCCGGCGCGGATCTGCTGGCTGGGATACGGAGAGCGAGCCAAGGCCGGTCTCGCGTTCAACGAGCTCGTTAGAAGTGGCGAGGTTTCCGCACCGATCGTTATTGGCAGGGACCATCTCGATGCTGGCTCGGTGGCCTCTCCCAACCGCGAGACTGAGGGCATGCTCGACGGCTCAGACGCGGTTGCCGACTGGCCTCTCTTAAATGCGATGCTGAACACGGCTGCCGGCGCGTCATGGGTGTCGATCCATAACGGCGGCGGAGTCGGAATCGGCTATTCCCAGCACGCAGGGATGGTGGTGGTTGCGGACGGAACTGAGAACGCGCGACTGCGCCTCGAGCGGGTGCTGACCACCGACCCCGGCTCGGGAGTCATGCGGCACGTCGATGCCGGTTATGATAGCGCCAAGGAATTTGCAGCCAACCAAGACATCATCATTCCGATGCTCTAGAGCTTTGACTCCACTAGAGCGAGGATTTCCGATTCCGCCAACTGCGCACTGCCCTGCAATTTCGCTCCTTCAGCCAGGACCTGCTCCACGAATGGCCTATCTTCTAGCGAGGAGGCGTTGATCTTCACATTCAGGAAAGCGCCCATCACCGCAGACCGGGCGCACAAAGCCCCGACCCCGGCATCAGAAACCGAGTTTGGATTCCCGATCTCAGCCATCGCCTTAATAACCTCCATCGAGCCGTAAGCCGCATGCATGACCTCCAATGGAACCTCGATGGCTCGTCGGGTGGCAGCTTGGATGGCGGCCGCCCGAGCGGTTTCTTCAATGGAAGAGCCCTTGGGCAGACCAAAGGCTGCCATGAGGGCGTTGAAGGCGTCTGTATCCTCGTCAATGAGCGCAGTCAGCCTCGAGTGATAGCCCTTCCCTTTCTCCGCCCATTCCGAGAATTCCTCCCACCGCTCGTCCCAACCTCTCTTATGGGAAGATAAATTCGCGACCATTGTTGCAAGCGCGGCCCCCAAAGCCCCCAAAGCCGCCGAAATCGAGCCCCCGCCGGGGGCGGGGGATTCGGAGGCGGTCTCCTCGACGAAATCCTCCAAACTCATGTCGACCAAGCGCTTGCGGTCCTTGACTTGAATGGCGTATTCGATAATCCTCTCCTCCGGATTGAATGGCGAAAGCTCGTCGAGGCCCAGCGAGCGCACCGCGATCTTGATCAATTCCCGGTCCGAAACGCCGGTCGAGCGGCGCTGCTTTCGGAGGAAGTAGCGGCCTGCATCGAGCATCGCCTTCAGGGGAATCAGCCCGACCAGTTCCGATCCGGTGACCCGCACACCACGCGCCGCCGCCTTTTCGCAAACCTCGTCGAACGCGACATGCACCGGCGTGATCGAAATGTTGGTCAGATTGATTGAAATCTGGGCTATGCCATATTCCTCAATGAACCAGCCAATCGCTTTGACCGCCTTGAGCGTCCCTGGCTCGTAGACCGGCTCGCCCTTATCATCGCGGACGATCTCGCCCGAGATCGGGTCTCCGGTCCGCTTGACCCGGCCCCTTTCCCGCACGTCGAAGGCTATAGCGTTCGCCCGTCGGGTCGACGTGGTATTCAGGTTCACGTTGTAGGCGACCAGGAAGTCGCGGGCGCCGACCGCGGTTGCGCCGGAGCGCGCATTGAACGAGGAAGGGCCGAAGTCTGGCTTCCATTCCGGCTGCTTCAGCTTCTCCGCAAGGCCCTCAAATTCCCCTGAGCGCACGTTGGCCAAATTCCGCCGATCTTCGGTCGTGGCCGCATTCTCATAGAGGTAGATCGTCAGCCCAAGCTCGTCGCCAAGCCGTTTGCCGAGCCCTCGCGCATACTCGGCGGCTTCCTCCATCGAGATGCCGCTGATCGGGACAAGCGGGCAGACGTCGAGCGCACCAAACCGCGGGTGCTCCCCCGAATGCCGGCTCATGTCAATGAGTTCACAGCCCTTCTTGGCAGCCTGAAATGCCGCCTCGCACACCGCTTCAGGCGGCCCGACGAACGTGTACACGGTCCGGTTCGTGGCCATGCCGGGATCGACGTTTAGGAGGCTGACCCCATCGACGATGCGGATGGCATCGGCAATCGCCTCGATGACAGCCGGATCCCGGCCCTCACTAAAATTCGGCACACATTCGATCAAACGCTGGCTCATTCGCCAGCAGATTACCGTTCGCGCCGCTCCAAGCGAACTACCGGAGCTCGGTAACCAGCGCCTTCATCGTGGTCTTGCCGACGTTCTTTGCCGAGTGCTTTTGGGCAGGGAGGAAGAAAGTGTCCCCCGGTTTGCCCTTGAGCGTCACTGGCTTCTTCCCCTGCTCTGTGATCGCCAAGGTGCCCGCGGTCAGAATGTACACGACGTGGTCCGGATGCGCATGCATTCCGATGGACTGGCCCGGCTTGAACGTTATCTCGAAGACACGTGTCCGCTCGTTGGCGAGCTTTTGCCGGTAGACGGTCGGACCAACCTTTGCAGGGTCTTGGCCTATCGTGAGCGGTGCGCTCACTACTACGAAGGAAAGAATCAACAAGAGTTTATGCTTCATGGTTGCCTCAGGCTGAATTATTGTTCAATACCGGCAGCCGGTGCAACGTGGTGTCGAAAATGACCGTTGCTGTCTTTTCAGACAGTGTTAGAATTAAGGCATGGCAGTGACACGCGTAATTGGAGAGCTCGACCCTTACGAGCGGATCACGGAAATCCTCGGATGCAGATGGTCCCTAGCCATATTCGATGCCATTCAGCGCGGCATCACTCGCCCGAGCGCGATCGAGCGCGAATACGACGGGCTGACCACGAAGGTGCTGCACCGCTGCCTAAACCGCCTAGAGAGTGACGGCATCCTTAGCAAGCAAGTGTTTGCTGAGATACCGCCCCGAACCGAATATGCCCTGACCATAAAGGGCGAGCGGTTTGTCGAGGTCCTGGCCGGTGCCCGTGCGCTGGCGCGAGACTGGAAAGTCTCATAGCGGGAGGTAGCCTCTCCGACATGCTTCTTGCCGTACTTGGCTGCCGGCAGCTTGTCACGCTTGCCGGCCCTGCCCGTCCGCGCGTCGGACCGGAGATGTCCGAACTGGCAATCATTCCGGACGGGGCCATGATCGTGCGGGAGGGCGTCATAGAGCGCTGCGGGAGCCAGGCCGAGATCGAACCACTGATCACAGGCGCTTACGAGGTTGTGGACGCGGGCGGGCGTATCGTCATGCCCGGATTCGTCGACGCTCATACCCATTTGGTCTTCGCCGGGAATCGGGCAAACGAGCTTGAAATGAGGGCCGGCGGCGCGAGCTATGAGGAGATTGCTTCTGCGGGTGGCGGGATCATGTCGACGGTTCGGGCGACCCGTGCGGCAACGGTGGATGACCTCTTCGCCCAATCGCTCAGGCATGCCGAGTGGATGCTGCGGGCCGGGACGACCACCGCGGAGGCCAAGTCAGGTTATGGCCTGTCCCTTGACGCCGAGCTGAAAATCCTGCAGGTCATCCGGCGCATTGATGAAGAAACGCCAATGTGCCTGGTGCCAACCTTCCTGGGAGCTCATGCGGTGCCCCCCGAAATGTCGAAACCGGAGTACGTTGAGCTTGTTATCCGCGACATGTTGCCCGCCTGCGCCCCAAGAGCGGAGTTCTGCGATGTCTTTGTCGAGCAGGGATATTTTGACTCGGACGACGCAAGGCGGGTCATCTTGCGGGCCACGGGGCTGGGCATGGGAATCCGGATGCATGTGGATCAGCTCACGAATGGGGGTGGGGCTGTGCTCGCTGCGGAGCTAAATGCGAACACCGCCGACCATCTGGAGCAGACCGACCTCGCCGGAATCCGCGCAATGAAGGATGCCGGCGTACAGCCCGTCTTGCTTCCCGCATCGGTGCAGGGCCTGGGCAAAACGAAATATCCCGACGCGCGGACCATGATCGATGAAGGCCTCGCCGTGGTGCTCGCAACCGACTTCAACCCCGGATCCTCGCCAACCCCTACTATGCTGACTGTACTTTGCCTCGCCCGCACCCAGATGAAGATGTCCGCTGCAGAGGCGATCACCGCTTCCACGGTCAACGCCGCGTACAGCCTGAACCGGGGCCATGACCGCGGCTCACTGGAACCTGGCAAGCGGGCGGATTTTGTAATTTGGGACTGTGAGGACGTCCGCGAAATCGGCTATTGGACGGGCGTGGAACTCGCCCAAGCCGTGTATTGCCAGGGCAAGCGATCCTAGTTCGCGCTCGAATTAAAAAACCTGGTCGGGGCGACACGATTCGAACGTGCGACATCTGCCACCCTTGGACCGCAGAGCGACAATGAAGATGCTGGAGGGGCAAAATGGGCTGACCGAAATTCGGGTAGTGGCTACCGACCCACTACCCGATATTCCCCAATTCCGGTTGGCCAACGGGCACCTCGCGAGAAGTGCCCGCGAGCGCGTTATGGGAGGGGCTTCCAAGAAGGGTCGCCGTCAATGAATGGATAGTTGTTGGTCAGCCTTACCTGCTGCTTGCCGTCGGCCCTCATGGTGTAGATCTCATGGTTCTCGACATCGTGCCTCCGATAGTAAACGATCGTCGTGCCGTCTGGAGACCAGGCTGGCTCGACTTCCTCCGCGGGATTGTTGGTGAGCCTCTTCAGGCCCGAGCCGTTCGCGTTCATCGAGTAGATGTCCCCGTTCCCCGTGCGATAGCTTGTGAATGCGATCTTCGTGCCGTCCGGTGACCAGTTTGGCAAGTAGTCGATCGCAGCGTTGTTCGTGAGCCGGGTCTGGTTCGTGCCGTCGGCGTTCATCACGTAGATCTCGTCATTCCCATTTCGGTCGCTGCGAAAGAGGATCTTCGTGCCGTCGGGGGACCAAGCGGGGTGGCCATCACTCGCTCCGTTGTTGGTGAGATTAACCAAGTTGCCGCCAAATTGATCCATCACGTAGATTTCGGCGTTTCCGTCGCGGTCCGTTGAGAAAGCGATTCGCGACCCGTCCGGAGACCACGTAGCTCCGAAATCGTAAGAGGGGTTGGCGGGGTCGTCGGGGGTGAGGTTCACCACACCGGAGCCGTCCGGGTTCATCGTGTAAACGTCCCAGTCTGTGGCAAAGCCTTCGCCCCGCGTGACCGCGTCTTGGTTGCTCGTGAACGCGATCTTCTGGCCGCCCGGAGTGTCGTTCGGACTCCACTGGGGCTCAAATTCAGCCCAATCGTTGTCGGTGAGGGCAACAGGGTTTGTTCCGTTCGCGTTCATCGTCCAAAGATCGTTTCCGTTTGGGGTGCCGCTGATGATTCCGAGCCGGTTGCTCACGAATATGATCGGGCCCAACGCCACTGCAGGTGATGTCCTCGCGCCGCCCGCAGGCGTTCCAGCCATCTCGCCGGTAAAGCCCATAATGAGACTGGACACTATGATTGTCGCCATTCCGGCGAAGATTCCTAGCGATCTGTTTTGTTGTTTCATGATTCAATATCCTCCAGGGCGAAAAGCCCACTGGCTCTTTGCCAGTGAGAACATCATGAGCGGAAGACCGTGACCAATCCGTGACCAATCTCGTCACGCAAACCCGTGTACGATGCGTGCATGGAAGGCCAAACCCCGTTCTTTCGCGCTGGCGGGACGATGGAGCCGAACGCGCCCAGCTACATCGTGCGGGAAGCGGACGCTCAGCTCCTCGATGCCCTGCTCGCGGGGGAGTATGTGTTCCTGCTCGATTCGCGCCAGAAGGGCAAGTCGTCACTCGTCGCGCGCACCATGCTCGGCCTGAAGGAGGCGGGCGTTACCCCGATCAAGCTGGACCTGCAAAGGATCGGCGCGAACGTCTCGCCTGAACAGTGGTATGCCGGCCTCCTCGCGGGAATCGGGCAGGAATTGGGCTTGGATAGCGAACTCTTCGCCTACTGGGAGGCGCACCCGGCGATCGGGCCGCTCGCCAGGTGGCTTGGGGCGCTAGAAGCCGTGGTTCTCCCAAAGACGGAGAAGCCGCTTGTGATCTTTATCGACGAGATTGACTTCGTCCGGGCGCTTCCCTTCACCACCGACGAGTTCTTTGCCGGGATTCGTGACTGTTTCAACCGCAGGTCCGATGTTCCGGCGTATAAGCGGCTGACCTTCTGCCTGGTCGGGGTTGCCACTCCTGGACAGCTCATTCGAAACCCTGACATCACGCCCTTCAACGTCGGACAACGAATTGAACTGACCGATTTCTCGGAAGTCGATCTCGCGCCCTTCGCGGCTGCTCTCTCGGGGAATGGCCGCGATGGCGCCGCCATGGTCGCCAAGGTTTATAGCTGGGTACGGGGACACCCCTATCTGACCCAGCTACTGTGCAGCCACCTCGCCGCCAACTCGGGCGATGTCGACGGACTGGTCAAACGCCTCCTTCTCGGCCCGGATGCCAGGCAACGCGAGCCCAACCTTGCAGATGTTGAGAGGCGGATGCTGGACCCCGACATTCCGGGGCTTGAGGAGGCCGAGCGCCGCATCCAGGTGCTCGAGCTGTATCGCCAGTTGCTCAAAGGCCGGGGAGTCGCTGCCGACTTTGAGAACCCTGTCACCGACACCCTCAAGCTCTCGGGAATCAGTCGGGAGGAAGGCGGCAAGCTGGCCCTGCGCAACCGGCTGTACGAGACGATCTTTAGCGAAGCCTGGATTCAAGCTAGCCTGCCCGACGCGGAGAAGCGCAGGCAGCGCAAAGCTGCCAGAGCGGCGGCACTCAAGGTCGCGTCGATCTCGGCTGTGCTCATTGCCGCCATCACAGGGGTGGCCACCTATACGTGGAACCTCTCGGTCGAGCGCAGCAGGGCGGTTCGCGAAAGCCGAAGTATCGCTTCAAATGCCGAGCGCCGAGCCTACAACTCCTCAATGTATCTTCTGTCCGATCAAGCGGGTCGAGGAAACTGGCTCCGCGCCGTCGAGCTTCTCGACAAGACGAAGACTTCGCCCGCAAAAGGATGGGAATGGCAATTTTGGAACGCTCGCCTCAACGGCCAGCTCCGCTCGATGAAGTCCCCGCCGGGCTTTGGTTTCCTCACTTACTTGCGGGACGGCTCGACCTATGGCGTGGTCACAACGAATCAATTGCAGCTTGGCACGGGGCAAATCATCGAAGTCGGCCCGGTCCCGGTCTCCAAAGGCAGTTGGTTTCAGAACAAGGTCCGGAACTGGGACACCGCTTCGCTTGAATCTGGGACTCCCCGCATGACGCCAGCGCCCGTGCCGGTTGCAAGTAGGATTCTGGCTGTATCCCAAGATGGCAGGCTGATTGCAGACTTGGATGCTGCTAAAGAGGTCGTCGTCGTTCGGCGAGCAGACGGAGTGACAATTTGGTCGAAGCGCGGGCTGCCAATGCGACGCCACTTGTCGGGAGCGTTCAGCCCGGACGGAAAGCTATTCGCGCTGGCACTCGCGACGGTTCGCCCCGTGTTCCTCCTAGATTCAGCCACGGGTGCGATTCAGCGCACCTTGGTGGCCGGCGGCGCGAACAACCCTCGATTCTCACCAAACGGCAGGTTCGTTGCTGTGCCCACCAATGATTTTGGGACCCTCGTCTTCGATTCCCGCACTGGCGCAAAGCTCCTCGGCCTTGCCAGCAACAAGGTGCCCACGAGCTGCGCCGAATTCTCGGAGGATGGCAGGTTGATCGCCACAGCTGGATATGACGGCACGATACGCCTTTGGTCGATGCCTGCGGGCCGTCTTCTCTCTGTCTTGCCCGGCCATCGTTCGGCGGTCCACAATCTCGCATTCTCTCCAAACGGCCAAGTGCTGGTCTCTCGCGCGCAGGATGGAGAGGTGCGCGAATGGTCCTTGGCGAAGTTGTCATCGGTCGAGACATTGCGAATTCACAAGGGCGAGGTCGTCAGGCTGGAACTCTCGCCGGACGCCACTCGCATGGCGACCAGCTCGATGGACGGAACGGTGGTTCTCTACGATGTGCCCCGCCGACGAGTGCTGCGCCGCATCGAAGCCGGACCAATCGAGAGGGCACACGCGATCGCCTTTTCGAATGATGGCGCGCTGTTGGCGGTTTCCCTCCCGGGCGGAGCGGTTGGGCTTTACGACGCCAAATCCGGCGCCGAGAGATTGGTACTGCGCGGACATTCGCAGCAGGTAAAAAGGGTTCAGTTTTGCGACGGTGACCGAAAGCTACTGACGGTCTCGGACGACGGGACCGCCAAGGTATGGGGCCTTGGCGATGGGTCTGAGCTTGCTCGATACAATCCGGCAGAGGGCGTCGCGGAGGCTGCTATCGATCGAAGTGGGAGGTACGTTGCTTTGGCGCTGAAGAACTTCACCGTGCAATTGCACGACCTCAAGGCCGTCTCCTTGGTCGCGAACTGGCAGGTCCACCGAGCAAGGATTTATGCGATTGAGTTTTCGCCGGATGGAAAGACGATCGCCACGACCTCCTATGACGAATCCGCAAGTCTCCTGCCCGTATCGGGCGGTGCCCCTAAGACCTTGAACGGGCACATGGGACGGATGTGGGAAGCTCAGTTCAGCGCCGACGGAACGAAGCTCTTGACCAATTCGTACGACGGGACCGCGAGGCTCTGGAATGTACGAACGGGCCGCCCGATCGCCGTTATGAGGCACGACAGCTGGGTCGCATGGGCAGAGTTCTCACCTGATGGATCCCGCGTCATCACCGGCGCGGCGGATAATACGATTCGCTTGTGGGACGCGGAAACCGGGGACGAACTTAGCGCGTTGCGCGGGCACTCGGCCCCGGTCTTTCGCGCGAGGATGAGCCGCGATCAGAAGTTCATCGCCTCGGCTTCATCAGACGGCACCGTTCGTCTATGGCCCACCCTCCCCAGCAAGGACTAGCCGATCTCGGCGCGCAGGAAGTCCCCGTAGATCGGAACCCTAAACTCGACTTTGCCTTCCCAAGAGAGCGTAATCAGCCCGGCCGACTGGAGCCGGTATCGGGTCGTCGGATGCTCGAATGACTGGCCACGCAACAGCCGTCGCACCTCGCCCAACGTTTGTTCGTTTTGCGCTATCGAGGTGATCAGGCGAGCCAGATGAGAGCCGAATGGGCCGTCCTGATGAGACGCCTTGGCTGTGAGCTCCTCGATGGTTCCGCCATGAGCCAAAAACGCGAATGCGCATTGAGATAGGTATGGATGCCCGTGTGTGATCTCGCTGACCCTTCGCCACGCATCTGGCTGTACCAGTCCGTAAGGAGCCTGGAGAGCCCGGACTTCTTCCTCCGACAGGTCCCGCAGCGCTAACCGCACACCCACGTTGAACGGCGACTGGTTCAAATCTGATATGAACAGATGGGCCTCTGTAGCGTAGGTCAAAATGAGCGTCAGCCTTTTCCATGGTCCGTCCGGTTCCAACGCGCGGCGGTTGTGCCAGCTTCGCAAGAGCCCGAAAAAGTCGTTCGTGTAGGGCCGGTCGAAAAGCATGTCGGCTTCATCGATCCCCCAGCAGACCGGCCCATCGCATTTTGCCAGGAGCTTTCCAAGCACCGCGTCCAAATTCATGTTCGAGCCAAGCCAAGCTTTCCACTCATCGTCGATGTCCAGATCTAGCCCGAGCTGAACGGACAAGCTATGGGCCAGGGTCTTGTAGAACGGGCCCTCTTCGAGCAACTGGGACTCCCCCATCGCTTGGAGATCGCTCAGAACAACCGCGATGCTGGCGGATCGGGCATGGGCGAGCGCGCGGGCAAGGAGCGAGCTCTTCCCTACCTGACGAGGACCTTGGACTAGCACGACTCCCTCTCCCCGCTCCAGGCACGCCTCGGCTTCGACGTCCGCGGCTCGGCGGACATAGTAGCGGGAGGCTAGTGGCATCGCACCACCGGAGGGCTCCGGCTCGGCCTGCTGATCGACATGGCTGGTATAGCTATGAAGCTCTGAAACTGGCTGAGCTTCCAAAGCTTGCCTTGCTCGGTCGGAGGGGACCTCTCCCCAGTTATCATCTAGCAGCCTTTCCAGCTCCTCGAACTGTCGAAGCGCCTCGGTGCTCATGCCCGCAGCGTTGTAGGCGCCGATCAGTGCCACATGGACATCTTCTCGAAGAGGTGCGGCGACCGCTGCGCTACGCCCGATTCGAATCGCCTCCTTTGCCTTGCCCCGCCGGACAAGGGTGCTGCATAGCCGATCGACCGCCTGACCAAATCGCTCCTCCAACTCCATCCGGTGTCCCATGACCCATTCGTCCGATAACGGCGCAAGCAGCGGGCCCGAATAGAGACTGACGGCCTCGGCCAGACAATCCTGCTCGTCTCGATCGGGCGCCTGCAAAGTTAGAGCGAGAAACCTCTCGACGTCGGTAGCGACACGATCGGGATTCAATGCCACGTGGTTCTTCCGGGTTACGACAACCGAGCCGAGGGGCAGATCATACTCAAGTACACTCCGAAGGTCGGCGACCGCCCTGCGCAGGTTTTGAGCCTGCCGGTCGCCATCGCTATCGGGCCAGAAATGCTCCTGGAGATGCTCGTGGATCCACTCCTTCGATTTATGGAGCGACAGAAAGGCCAAAAGAGATAGGGCCGTTCGCGATCGGAACCGAACCAAGTCGTTCGAACTGGATGCGACCTCAAGACGGCCAAGCATTCGGACGTGCCAAAGATGTACCGCCGGTGTTGAGAAATTGTCCTCTGCTGTCTTCATCGGGCGCGCCAAGCTCAACCCATTATGATCTTGCAAATACTTGCCGAGTGACTGGTAGGGGACAAAACGCGAATTTCAAGGTGCCCTTAAGACACTATCCACTCTGAAGTGAGGCCGCCCCGCACAACAAAGAGCTTCGGTCTCATGCATGAGAACACGCCTCAAGGCGTTTACTTCAAAAAGACCATAGACGTAAAAAGGCCTCGGAATCGTGTTAATAAACAGATCGAGGCCCAAATATTGGTCGGGGCGACACGATTCGAACGTGCGACCTCTTCCACCCCATGGAAGCGCGCTACCAAACTGCGCCACGCCCCGACGGCGAAGGTGGAGTCTACCTGCCGGCGTGGGGGTGCCGGAAGAGTAGGAGTAGGAGAGGAGAAACGGGACGAGTGTGAGAAACGAAGAAAGGGAGCAGGTCTCCTGCCCCTCTCCTTGTCCCTTCTCTCTTTCTCCCAAGCTACTTCGGCGGCACAAGCAGCGCAGAGCGGCCGTGGCGGACAAAGTGCTGCCAAGCGATCTTTGCAGTCGGCAATGACCGTCCTTCCAGATTCGCCTTGTCCAACTGTCCCGCCTTATTCAGCGATGCAGTCGCTTCCGGAGTTCTGCCAAGGGCGCCATAGACCGCTGCCAAGGCATAGTGGCCGGCCGCATAGCTCGGGCTGGCCGAGGTAGCAGCGGTCGCATACTTTAGCGCATCCTCGCCCTTGTTCTGCATCAGCAGCAGCAGCGCCATTCCCGTCAGCGCCTCCTGCGATTCCGGCCTCGCTATGAGTGCGGTTTCAAGCAGGATCTTGGCCGACTCCATTTCCAGCTTGGCATCGTCCCCTGAAACCTTTCCGCCGGTGGACATCGCGATCGACTCATTGGCTCTTTCGATGTAGATATCGTAGTTGGTGGGCTCCGCCAGAACGCCGCGCTCGAAGTGCTTCCTGCTTGCCTCATAGTTGTTTAGGGAATGATAGAGGGCGGTTAGATACAGGTTGACCTCGCTGCGCTGGCCCTCATCTTTTGCAAGTTGGTTGGCCAGCTGCTGAAGGTTGGAGCGGTTGCCTTTCTTCAGCGCCAAGTAAGCCTGCGCGGTCCTCACGCCTAGGTTCTCGCCATCGCTGAGAACGGCTTCCCGCATGGCGTCGTCCGACCCGTTCCAATTGCCCTGCTCGGCCTCGACGATCGCCTGGAGGGCAAAGCCATAGCCGTCTAGGACGCCGTATTTCTTGTGGGTTGCCATGGTCGCCGCAGCGTCCTGAATTCTTCCCATCCGCAGCTGAGCGTAGGCAAGGCGGTTTGCGACTTCGCTGCGCCGATTGTCCTTAATGAAGGCCGGAGCCAGCACGTTCGCGGCTGAGTTGTACCGGCCGGCGCGCAAGGCAGCATCCGCATAGGCGAGGAGATTGCTGTCTGTCGGCGCTCCCACTCTTTCGAAGGCGGCTGCGAGGAGGCTCCGGCGCGTCTCCACGGCTGCCTTCATTGCAGTCGAAATAACTGCAAGAGTCTCCTTTCGATCGCCACCCCGATTGTAAGTGGAGAACGCTTTGTGCAGATTGATGGCGGCGAGCAGTTCGGCTGCTTCCGCATTTTTCGGGTCCGCAACAACTGCGTCCTCGGCGAACTTCTGGGCGCTGTCCAACACACCCTTGCCGAAGTAGGCGCGTGCGATCACCAGCTGCGCCGGCACATAGTTGGCCTGCGCCTTCATTGCGATGCGCCCGGACAGGATCGCCGCATCCCATTTGCTCTCAGTGAGCATTTCGCGCGCGCGCTCGACATGGAAATCCGCTCCCTTTCCAAGCTGATTGTCGATCCGGACGCGCAGGCTCTTGCTGGCTGATTGGCCCTCCGTGTTGTAGGCGGAGAACTTGAGCGTCATGTCGCCATCCTTCTCGGCGAGCGAATCAACCTTGAACTCGTAGGGGGTGCTCGTGTCCGTTTCCCTCAATTCGCCGTCGACATAAAACTCGACTTGCGTGACGGGGGCTTTTGAGACGACGCTCGCCCGGAAGGTCTTTTCGCCGGTTATTACGGCGCCGTCCTGGGCGTTGATGCTTACAGTCGGCTTTTGTCCAGGCAGCAGGGCCAAGGCGAGTAGGTGTGCGATCATGGCTGAATTTTCCTCTCTTGAGTCAAGGATATATGACGCTTTATACCGCGCAACAATTCGTCTAGATGGCGCTCTCGCCCCGCTCCAGAGTCCGCACGCGCACCGCGTCCAATATCTCTTCCACGAAGATTTTACCGTCGCCAGGTTCTCCCGTTCGGGCATTGTCGAGGATTGTCTTGATCAGCGCTTCTCTGAGATCGTCCGGCGCGACCACATCTATGCGCGATTTAACGGGCAGAGCGATGACGTGCTCCTCGCCCCCGAACCACGACGATGTCTCTGGCGAATTGCCCGTTCCCCGCACGTCGCTGACGCTCATCCCTGAAATACCAAGGGTTGCGATGGCGGTTTTCACCTGTTCAAGCTTGTGCGGCCGGATGTAGCAGGTAATGCGGACCATAAGCTTTGGCTACCCTGTTTTGCCCGACCGGGGCACGGACCATATCCGGTAGCGCTTCCAGTGGCGAACGGCGCGGATCGAGTAGGTGAGGAAGTTGAGTACGTCGCGGTAAAGATCGATCACTGCACCCGCAATCTCCGTCTTGCGTCGACGGCTCTGAATGCAGGCAAGGTCATAGGTGAAATACAGCAGGTATGCGCCGTTAAGAAGGAGGGCTTCCAGAACAAGCATGCCGGAAAGAGGTGTTGCTAGGCTGAGCAGCCAGATGATAATCGAGGAATCGGCCAGGGTGAGGATATAGAGCCAAACGAAGCTAAAGTCCCGACCCGAAATCTGCGTGTAGGCAAGCGCGCAGGACAGACCGATGGCCGGCGCCCAGATCGGGAATCCGAGCCCAGAAACATGCCTGACGACAAATGCCAGCGAGATAAGCAGCAGCGGCATGAGCACAGAGGAATAAACTTGGTCCACCGTTCGCGGCTTTGTCAATTGCCTCATGACGCTCAGGCCAAGCAGCGTTGCGCAGAACACGCTGAGAGAGACGGAGAGTGGCAGCGTTGGCAGCGGCGCGGCAGCGACAGCCGCCACCCCAAGCACCGAAAGATAGTGCCAGATCGATACCTTTCTCAAGAAATGGAGCCGCACGGCATACGCGTCGCCGGCAACATTGCCCTCTACCTCGAGCATGTCCGGGACATAGGGCGGCACGATCATTGCGGCTTGATTGTGGCCGATTGGCGATCTATGGGCTTGGGCCTCATGAGTCCTGTGGTAAAACGGCAAGTGCAATTGCATCAAGGTGAGGAAAATGACGACTATTTCGCTGTTGCTTGCTGCTTCTTTGATAGGCGCGCCAGTGCCGGCCCCGGGACAGGGCAGCAAGCCCAAGCCGCCTGCAAAGGGAGTAAAGCCAATGGCCGGCGGCATCGGAAAGATCGGTGCGCTTTATCAGCTCGGCAATAAGGGCGACGAGCTTGCTTTCACGCTCGAAAAGGCAGAATTCGCCAGCCGTGTTCTATTTAAGGACACAGCCAAATTTCCAGGTGAGGGGCAGCGGCTCGTTGTGCTTACCAACTGTTGATCGCATGTGGCCTCTCCAACCAGCTTATACATATGCGGCAAACAATCCCACTTCCCGGATAGACTTTCTCGAATTACAATGTCAGTACTGCAACTGCGTGGATTGTGTCTCAGACATCTGCAAAGCTGCAAAAGAGGCTGGACTTGACGGCAATGGGGACACAGGGGGCGTCATCTGCTTTCAAGGTCGAATGTATGCTTGCTATTGGGTTCCCCCTGGGGCAAGACGCGAGTGGAAAGAATGCTTGATCGAACATGAAACATTTCACTTTCGAGGTAATCAGTGCAATGGATGTCATTTGCACAGAGCTACCTGGAAGGACGGGCTGAGCCAGGACTACAAGCGCTTTTCCGAGTGCTATGCCCATCGCTAACGATAAAGTGCCTCTTGGGGAAAATGGCACGGTGCGGTGCAGACCCATTTTGTTACTCGGCATTCATGGAGTATATATGCTACCACTGCAAATTCATTTATTGGCAGTGCGACAAAACCAACAGTCTTCCCATATGTTCGTTGTGCCCTCCATGATAAAGTTGATATTGTTCTTCGTCTGCACTAGGTTCTACCGTTCAGGTTGCTGTCTGCCCCCTTCTGCCGAGTTAAGCGGACAGGAAGCACTTGCGGTCGTATCTAGCACATGGAGGGTTAACTTTGCAAAGGTCGGATCTGAGTTTGAAATCTACGTTCTGCCGGCTAATGGTGGCTATGTAGTGCGTTATGAGAAGAGTGGTAGCCTGCTTGAAAGTATTGTCGAGCCTACCTTTAACAAGGGGAGAGAGGCTCCTTTAGGCTCTATTTCGGCCGCGATTGATGACCAAGGGGTGGGTCGCGCTGTTAGAGTGGCGATTGGAACGTTGTATGGGTCCGGAGGTTTAAATACACCAGTTTATGTGCAGATCCGGCAGCGTCCGGAGGGATATGGTGTTCTTATTGCGCGGATACCTCGCATTTCGGGTGGTTACAAGCTGATTGTCGTATCCAAGGATTTTGCCTTAGTGCGAATTTATGGCGGAGCTTAACTTTGTTGCGGTATCAGCCCAACATGATGATCGGGATCATCATGTTCACCTACGGGCAAGATGCTTTTTGCTATGCGTGAGACCAAACATGATCGCTGCTGATGGACGTCATAGTCGTGACCTTCAATTCGTTGCATTGTCTGCCGTCGTGTCTTGATCGGCTGCAGGCTGAGGCAAAAGGTTCCGCTCACACGATCATCGTTGACAATGGGTCTGAAATACCCCCCTCAACCGACGATCTTCCACAACTCGGGGTCTTGCAAGTGATTCTAAATGAAACGAACCGCGGGTTTTCCGCAGCCACAATCATTCCGACAGCGAGCGCGATGCACATAATAATTACGTTGGTGCTCACTTGTCTTACGAACAGGGTAGTTGTATCGATCTTTGTATCGGCAGTAGTTCTTGCTTGCGTTGGAGCAGACACCCTGGGCGCCGCTTCCCCTGCGATGACTACAGGCAAGGGCCTAGGAAACGCCCGATGCCGACTTTCAGAACGTAAACTCCGCAATGCCTATAAGTCAGGAAAGTATCCGTCACGCCCCTAGGCGGCGAACTTGGCTACTCGCGACGATAATGGCGTTCGCCGTGCTGGGCAGTTGTGCAATACGCAAACCCGCACCATGGCACGATGCACTTAGAATTCAGAGCGGTATGTCTGTGGAAGAGGTTCTTCAAGTATTTCCGCATGTTCTCCGATCAAGCAACGGGCTTTATGTAACTGACGACATAGATTCTCTAAAGACAGCCTACTCGGGCTCCTTAACAAACTTCACCTGGTCCTCGTTTCCCAGGTGGGATATCGACGGATACCGCGTCCGAGTGTGGTTCAAACAAGGGCGTGTCCAGTCGGTAGAGCGATCCGTGGTGAAGGATTGGCCCTGAAGCAAACTACATTAGCTAGTTAGTTTCTCAAGGGAAGCTACCTGGATTTGAGTTTCCTCATGGTCAGGATTCAGATCCAATGCCTGCCTGCCAAATTTGCGAAGCAAGAATGGCGCTGAATGGGGACCCTCGGGAAGATCCGATACCGGTAGCCTGTAGCGCACTGAGGAAGGACGGAGTCTGACCGCTTAGAATCCAAGGAACGGAGAGGGCATATTTGAGTAGGCGTGCGAACAAGGAATCGTGGACAAACCATAACAGTTCCGAGACTGACATTTTCTAAGCGGATTGTTGCGGCTCAGTGCGTATCGTGAGTTCAGAATGAACATCGACGAAGGAAGGTGGTCGGGATGACTGGATTCGAACCAGCGACCTCTGCGTCCCGAACGCAGCGCTCTACCAAGCTGAGCCACATCCCGTGACAGAGAGATTCTACCTGTGGACCGTTGCGGGCGGTAAGTGGAGTGGGTCGGCTACTTGGACCCCAGGAAGCCTTAGCCCAATGGGTTCAGCACCAAGAAGACCTTGCAGCCATCTACCGGGTCCTTCAGCTCGGCGAGCCCTTCTCCAGGTAGATCGCGGGCCACATCTTCGGTAATCGCAATGCCGCCGATCGGGGCAGCTCCCTGGACGTGGGCCGCGATGTCGATGACCTGCGAAAACTCCACCTTGTCAATATCGCCGGTCACCAGACCCTTGTGCAGCCCGACACGTAGCCTGAACGGCTGCTCCAGCCGATTCACCGTCATGTTAAAGGAGTCGATTTCAGTGAGCAGCCGCTTCCCCGCTTTTAGCGCCGCCGCACAGCTCTCAAAAGTTGCCACCGCGCCGTCGCCCATCGTGTTGTGGACGCGGCCGCCATTTTCCTGGGCGATTTTTTCGATGAGCCGAAGGTATTCGCGGAAACTGTACTCGACCGCGTGAGGGTCCGCACCCTGCTTCATTGTGGCGCTTTTGGCCGCATCCACCACTAGAACGCACACCTGAGCGATGGATGGCCCGAGCCTCCACTGGATGCGCACCAGCTCCGCGAGCAGCGCCGCCGGGTCGTTTGCTTTAAGACGAACCTGCTTAGCTGCTCGCCCCTGGACAATGGCGCCCAGTCCGGCCACCAGCCCAACCACGCCCGCTAGGCCGAACTGCGAAACGTAGCTTCCAACATCTGTGAAGTCCAATTTGATTTCATCGGGACGGGGGACGGGGAGCAGCTCAGCGACGAACATCCAGGCCATCAGCCAAAGGACGGCCAGGGCGCCTTTGGGAACGCTGCCCGCGAAGAAGCCGACGGCGATCATCGCAAGAAGCTGAATGAGGGTCACCGTGATGCTCGCAGCGACCAGCATCGGCGCAAGCTCGGGAGCGGCCCGAACCTGAACCATGAGATAGCCGAGGGCCAGCACCTGGAGCGAATGGGTCGTGAAACCAAGCACCGCGCCATACAAGAACGGGTGTGCGCTGAGTGACTGGGCCACCCGCGCGAGGCGCCGCGGAGTTGCAGCATCCGATTGCTCGCGTTTGAGCTTGTTTTGGATCTCGAAGAGCCGCTCCAAGAGCTGCTGGCGGGTCATTTGCAATTCCGCGCGGTCGGATCGGCGCACACGTACATAGCCTCCGATTACGGCCGTGATCACTCCAATACCGCCTATCGTAAAGCAGAGCATGAGCAGGGTGAGCGCAACCGCAAGCAGCATCGGAATCGCCAGATCAGGCTTGGCCGTGCCGGGTTGAAGCCAGGCATAGACCATCGCCGCTGGCGCGGCGATTAGCCAGGTTAGGAGCGCTCCCTGCAGCGCGAGCCGGGCCATTCCGTGCCGGTAATAGCAGAACCAATGCAGCACCAGGCACAACGGAACAAGGGCCATGCCGGCAGCCGTTGCCTTCAGGCTGCCGCCCATGCTGCGGGTCTCGGTGACGATAAAGCCAGGGGTCACGAAGCAAAAATAAGCGACGACAAATAGAGTGGAAAAACCGATGAACACGAGCGGGCGAGACGTTAGCCACAGCAGGGCATCCTGGGCCGTTCGTGCGCCCACCATCAGCCAACCAAGGCTCAACGATCTGCGGCCCTCGGAACGGGCCGGCTTCGAACGGACCGCGTGAAGAACCTCGCGCACGAAGTCGCGGGGCAAGCCGAAGTCTCCGGCAAGGTCCTCGGGAGCACGATGAGCCTCCTCAGGGTTCTCCCTCAGGTAGTGCGCAAGAGCCTGCGCGCCGTCCGGCGTGAGTAGAGTTTGCTGCGCCCCCATTCGCTATTCCCTCATTCGCTCTCCCGATCCATTCCTACCTATTGTTCTGCCCAGCGGGTTGCATCTGGGGACTTTCTGCGTAGAATATTCTGGAGTTGGCCGGGTGGCGGCTCGCCTCAAACGAGGCGGGAGGAAAGTCCGGACTTCATAGGGCACGGCGCCTCGGGCAACCGGGGGTCCCGAGAGATCGGGAACGGATAGTGCAACAGAAACATACCGCCGGGGGAGCGTTAAGCGCAAAGCGCAGAGCGTTGAGTCCGAAGTTCGTTCTCGGCGCTCAACGCGAAACGCTTAACGCTCCTTCCGGCAAGGGTGAAATGGTGAGGTAAGAGCTCACCGGCGAACCGGGTAACCGGCCGTCGTGAAAACCCCGCTGGAAGCAAGGCCAAATAGGGAGGGGATGATGTGGCCCGCGGACTCTCCGGGTTGGCCGCGTAGATAAATCGCCGCACAAAGACAGAATCCGGCTTACAGGCCAACTCCAATCCTACAGTGCGGAACTTGTTAGCGCCTTTCTGCTGGCTCAAAAGCGGTAACAGTTCTCGGATTCTAAGCCATTATTGCGGACTTAATGGCATCTTTCACCAGCACCATCCATGCCAGGCCGGAACGTCCCGTAATTAGCAATACAAGGTGCGTGCTCGAATCCTTTCTGCTGCTGGCCTGATTCTCGGCGTATGTGTGGCTTACGCTGGAACCGAGGGGTTGCGCGCGGTCATCTCATCAAATGTGATGGACGTCTACCAAGAGGCGGTGCGGTCCGCGGATCGCAAGCGCTACACATCGGCGCTCGCCCGCCTGAAGGCGTTGCTCATGAGCGAGCCTGTCACGGTATCGCTCGACCGCTCCTCCCTTCCTGACGACGCCGAGGAGCTAGCCGATGCGCTGCCGGATGCGATTCGTATCTGGAGCGACGCCTTGCCCGATTCACCCTTCCGATCTGCCGACGGAAGCAAGGCCAATGTCACCATCAAGTTTGTTCGCGAAATGCGAGACCTTCCCTCTGCCCAAGGTGACATCCAGGCTCAGCGAGACTTCTTCTGGAGCCGCATAGACCATTCGTACAAGATCAACGCCACTATTCGCGTTGTCTACCGAACCGGTCGACGCACCGTCACGGGACAGGAGGCGAGCGGCATCATCGCCCACGAGCTCGGCCATTTGATCGGCCTCGATGACGTGTCCGAGGATGAGGGCCTGATGGGCTACTTCGTTGCTGGCAGGCCAAAGACCAGAGTTGAGCCAGAAGAGATCGAGACGGCGGTCGCATTCAGAAAAATGCTCCGCGATAAGATCGAATCCACCGGGCTGGCCGCAAAGAAGTAGAGCTCACCTCCACTCCTCAGTCGAGTTCCCTTCCAAGCCCGCAAACCCGCTTTGCGCCTTGGCGCCTTCGCGTGAACCGTGGAGTCCTTCAATCATGTTTGGCTTCTTGGCCTTCTTGAAGCGCTTCTCAAGCCGGCGCCACTCGCGACCGGTAAGCACCCGGTAAGCCGGCTCGTAAGCCGTCTCGTACCGAGACGAGTGGTGCACCGAGGGAAACCCTTCCTCTCGCATTCGCCGATCGAACGCTTCCCACTCACTTCGAGGCTTCGGTGCGGCCGCCATCCATTCCTTCCAGACCCTTTTCAGTTTCGCCAAGTCAGGTTTGAAGCTCTTTGCCGAGCGGACGAATGCGTCGAGGAGTGCCCGCTTGTCGCCTCCGCGTGCCTTGTAGGGCCGTAGATTCACCCGGATAATTGACCCATCCGGCATTAGTTTTTCGATCAAACGCTCGTCCTTCAGAGGCTTGCCCAGACGATTCCACTCGTCGTCGAGCCAGCGACGAGGACCTTCCGGGTTTAGGATTGCGTGCTCTCCTCCCATCGTGGCCTGATAGAGCCACTTGTAGGCATCCTGTGCCTGCATGGCGGGGGTGCGCTTCCACTCCGTGATGGCGTGGGCAATGATCGGATCAGGCGGCGAAAGGATAAACAAAAACATGAACGAGCGCCACGTGTGCGAACATCAATAGGATACGAGGTGCGAGATGAAACCAGGGACATCGATCATGTCTCGATACGAACGTGGCGCTCACGGTCAGCCGCAAAAGCAAGGCAAGCTAGAATATCCTCCCGAGTTCAGCCCTGAAATTCATTGAGGAGGTTCTCTTCGCTATCTCCGCCCGCCAAGTATTCGAAGATGTCCGCAACTGCAATCCGCGTACCCTTAACAATCAGCTTGTCAAACCGAATCTGGGGATCAATCACTATCCGCTCTCGATCCACTTGGGCTTATTGTGCGCCTAGTGGGTACTAGCCTAGAATGTCGCGAAGCTGGCGGCGCTTGGCAAGGTCGCGGAGCTTCTTGATCGCCTGAGTTTCGATCTGCCGAATCCGCTCGCGTGAGAGCTTGAGCTCTTTTGCAAGGTCGTCCTGCAAAGCGGCGTCGTTGGAGCCGTCCAAGCGGAATCTTAGCCGCATGACCCGCTGCTCGCGGTCGTTCAGTTCAAGGATGATGCGCTGCAGTTCGAGCATTACCTCCTGGCTGAGAACCGTGCTCTCCGCATCGTGGAGGTTGTCGTCGCGAATCAAGCCGCCGAGGGTCACGTTGTTGCTCTCTCCCACCGTCATGTCCAGACTGAGGAGGTCCTGGGAAGACTGGAGGAGGGCCATCAGCTTGTTGGCGGTGATGCCCATTGCTAAAGCTAGCTGGTCGGATGTGGGATCGTGGCCCAGCTCTCGGGCGAGTCTTAGCCGCTCGCGCTCGATCTTCCGAAGGGACTGCGAAACATGTGCGGGAAGGCGTATGGCCTTGGATTTATTGTCTATGGCTCTGCCGATCGCTTGCCGGATCCAGTGCGTTGCGTAGGTGGAAAAGCGGAATCCCTTGTCCGGATCGAATCGTTCGGCGGCCTGCATGAGGCCGAGGGCGCCTTCCTGAATCAGGTCCTCGAGCGCGACGGCTCGGTTTCGGTAGTTCTTTGCGATATTGATGACAAGCCGCATATTCGACTCGATGAGCCTCTGCTTGGCCGTTCGGTCACCGCGTTGGATGGCACGCGTGAGAACGATCTCCTCTTCCGCGCTTAGAAGTGGCGATTGCGTCAGCTTGCCTAGGTAGCTAGGAATTCCGTCGTCGTATTCCATCAGATAACCGCTGTGCTTCGCTTGATGTGTAAAACCTTCCAGCTCGCCATCATCGGCTCCATATTGATCGGCAATCCCTACCATTCGTGATGTTGCTTCCTTGCAAACATCATGCCAATCGAGAAGCACTCAGCAGGAGCGGACCGGCGTGATGAGTACCTCACAGACGCCAGGAGCGGCGCCGATGTTCAATGCCGCCTCTCCCTAGCGACCTGTGAACAGCTCGACTTTCGTGGCGAGGATTCTACCTGCCCTGTCGCGTCGATACGTCACGATGCAGTCAAGATCTCGCCTTAAAGCTGACGATTTCGTGGCGACGCCGTCGAGAAACCACTTCGTTGAAAGATTGTATGAAATGTGCAGCGTGCGGACCCCGGCAATAATGTCGAACATTTTCAGAACGGGGAAATGGCCCAGCGTCCTGCATTCGATCCGCCCGGTCTCAGGAATCGGCTCGACTTTCGCTTTTTTCGCCGCCTTGGCGGTGGTCTTGGCCGGAATCGGCTGATCCGTGATCAAAACGAGCCACGTATCGAGATTGGCAAGTGTGCGTCCCTTGGCATGCACCTTCATTCCCGCCTCCAGCTGGCCAAGAGAGGACTCCTTTCCATTCAACTTCACTTGGGTCTTGTTCGTCGCGCGGAACGAGAAGGAACTGCCATCGCCGAGCTTCAGAGTCAGGTACTTCGGGTCAATCTTGTCGATCGTGCCAGACGTGGGTGTCTTGCGTAGAGAGTCCAGCCATTGCCAGGATGCCTTGTCCGCCATCTCCCTGAGAATCGGTGGGTCGGCGTCGGTCTTGACTCGGGCGAAGACAAGATCGCCTTCCTTAAAGGTGTCCCGCTTGGCGCTGCTCTTCGCGCTCCAAAACTTGGTCTCTGGCCCGTCCTCGACAGCAAGTGGGTCGGTTCCCACCTTCAAGATGAAGCCCCTTTCGGTGACCTGCAAAATCTTTGCCTCGGTTATGAGTGTTTCTCCCAGGGCGAACTGGACTAGAAATCCGAGCGCAAGCAAAAGGGCTGCCGGACGCATGGCTTCTCCACTATAACCAGGAATCGCTTACAAAGGCAAGACTTTCTTGCGACAAATGCCTTTCGCTAACAATCCGCCTTGGCTTCCATGTAATTGCCAAGCTGCTCGGGACTTAGGATGACAACGTTCGGATTGGCGAGCCGTATGAATTCTTCCAGCGAGGTCTCTTCAGGCACTTCCCCGTTGGCTTTGAACTCGTCGAACATTGCCCGCATGACGTCTGCCAGTTCCGGCTTCTCCGCATAAGCGTCGATCCACAGGCCAGGCTTCTGCTCCTCGCTCGCGTATGCAACCGCCGCCACGAAACAAGCCCCGGAACCTTCGGTAAAGCCGGCTGCATCCAGTGACCATGACCCGCTGAATACCTCCATCCCCAGTTCCCTGAGCTTTGCCTCAGTCTCGGCTTGAGAAAGCTGAGCATGACTCACCAACAAAGTTTGGCTTTTCGGATCGGCAGCAGAAACGACGGAGGCTGCGCCCGCAGCGCTCACGTAAGCGGCCGCGTTCGGCAGCATGCGATTGGCCGTATCGTGGAAATGTTCAAACTCGACGCGAAGAACCATAAGTCTTGAGTGTTGAGGGCCAGGCTACGCTAGAATCGTAGCACGAAGCCACGCTCTTGTGTTTACTGTGTCGAGGTCCGCAGGGCCCGGCTCACCAAACCCAATGAGATCCTCGGAACACGTCATGTCCCAAACAATCCAAACCCTCCTTGACGAAGAGCGGACATTTGCTCCGCCTTCCGAATTTGCAGCCAAGGCGAACTTCAATGACCCATCATTCTATGACCGGGCCAACCAGGACCCTTCAACCTTTTGGGAGGGCTGGGCAAAGGAGCTTGCTTGGTTCGAGCCTTGGACCCAAGTGCTCGACTGGTCGAACCCTCCGTTTGCGAAATGGTTTGTCGGCGGGAAAATGAATGCCTGCTACAACTGTGTGGACCGCCACGTCGCAAGTGGGCTCGGTTCGAAGCCGGCGATCATCTGGGAGGGTGAGCCGGGCGACCTGCGCATCATCAGCTACGCGGAGCTCAAAGACGAGGTCAGCCGAGTTGCCAATGCGCTGAAGGAGTTGGGGGTCGGCAAAGGTGATCGGGTTTGCATCTACATGCCGATGGTTCCTGAGCTGGCCTTTGCAATGCTCGCCTGCGCCCGAATCGGTGCTGCTCACTCGGTGGTTTTCGGCGGCTTTTCGGCCGAGTCCCTTGCCGAGCGGACCAACGATGCCCAGGCCAAAGTCATCGTGACCGCCGATGGAGGATGGAGGCGGGGAGGGGTGGTTCAACTCAAGAAGATAACCGACGAGGCACTCGCCCTGGGCTGCCCGAGCGTCGAGAAGGTGCTCATGCTCGAGCGCACGGGCCCCAATACCCAATGCCCAATATCCAATACCTCCCGCGATGTCTGGTGGCACGACATCGTCCCGCGCCAAGCCGCCAACTGCCCCTGCGAGCCCATGGACAGCGAGGACCTCCTCTTCGTCCTCTACACCAGCGGCTCAACCGGCAAGCCCAAAGGGATCACCCACACGACCGGCGGATACATGACTGGCGTCTATGCCACCTTCCAATGGATCTTCGACCATAAGGACGACGACATCTTCTGGTGCACGGCGGACTGCGGCTGGGTGACCGGGCACAGCTACGTCGTCTACGGCCCGATGGCAAATGCCGCTACCGTCGTCATGTACGAGGGCGCGCCGGATTTCCCCGACAAGGATCGATTCTGGCGCATCATCGAGCGGCACAAGGTCACCGTGCTCTATACGGCCCCGACTGCGATCCGCGCCTTCATGAAGTGGGGCTCGGAATACCCCGCGCGATGCGATATGTCGTCCTTGCGGCTGCTTGGCTCGGTGGGCGAGCCGATCAACCCCGAGGCGTGGATGTGGTACCAGGAGCACATCGGCGGCGGCCGCTGCCCGATCGTGGATACGTGGTGGCAGACGGAAACGGGCTCGATCCTGATCGCGCCGCTGCCCGGGATTACCTCGACCAAGCCAGGTTCCGCAACGAAGCCCTTCCCCGGAATCAGCGCGGCGATCTACAGCGATCAAGGCCTCGACGTAACCGCATCCCACGTAGAAGGCACTGTCGGCGGCTATCTTGTCCTCACCGCGCCCTGGCCCTCGATGACGCGAGGAATCTATGGAGACCCCCAGCGCTTCATCGATACCTATTGGTCGCGCTTCCCCGGAGTTTATTTCACCGGCGACGGCGCCAAGCTTGACGAGCAAGGCTACTACTGGCTGCTGGGCCGCGTCGACGACATCATGCTCGTAGCCGGACACAACATCTCGACGATGGAGGTCGAGTCGGCACTCGTGGACCATCCTGCTGTCGCAGAAGCCGCGGTTATCGGCAAGGCGCATGAGCTAAAGGGCCAGGGAATCGCGGCATTTGTGATCCTCCGAGCCATCCCCAATACCCAACACCCAACACCCAATACCGATTCACTCATCGAAGAACTCAAAGCCCATGTCGCGAAGAAGATCGGCGCTATCGCACGCCCCGACGACATCATCATCAGCGCAGAGCTCCCAAAAACGCGCTCCGGCAAGATCATGAGACGACTGCTCCGAGATGTCGCCGAAGGAAGAGCGCTGGGCGATACGACAACTCTGGCCGACCCCGCCGTGGTATCGAGCTTGAAGGACAAGTACGAGCATCTGGAGAGTTGATAGGCAACCCCCCATTCGCAGAAGACCTTTGAGTACGGTGTAATGTCGTCGTGCAGGTCTTCGAGAGCAGTTCCTTGTCCTGCTAAACTCAGGCCATGCGACTCACGCATATGGTCAGCGGCGCGGGTTGAGCGAGTAAGTTGGGCCCGGCCCAACTGGCGGACGTGCTCCGCCACCTCCCTCGATCGGTGGATCCGAACCTTCTCGTCGGCTTTGAGCATAAAGACGATGCCGGTGTTTTTCGCCTGACCGATACCCGGGCCCTGGTTCAAACGGTCGATTTTTTCACGCCGATCGTGGATGATCCCTACGCGTACGGAGCGATTGCTGCGGCCAATGCGATGAGCGATGTCTACGCGATGGGTGGCAAGCCGCTCACTGTCATGAACATCGCTTGCTTCGACCCGGCCGCTGCTCCGCCCGAAGTCTGGGCTGCCATCCTGAAGGGTGCCTATGACAAAACCCTGGAGGCTGGCGCAGTCGTCGTTGGCGGCCATAGCGTTGAGGACGACGAGCCAAAGTTTGGCCTGAGCGTGACCGGCATCGTCAATCCCCTCCATATGTTCGCGAATACGGAAGCCGAGCCTGGGGACGCGATCTACCTCACGAAGCCGCTCGGTGCAGGCATATTGACCACCGCAGGCAAATTCGACAAGACCACGCCGGCCGAGCTGCAGGCCGTGATCGAGAGTATGAGCCGGCTGAATGCCGAGGCCTGCGACAAGGGATTGGCAGCCGGCGTCAAGTGCGCGACCGACATTACCGGCTTCGGACTTACCGGGCACCTTCTCAACATCGCCAGGGCATCGAACGTAGCCATCGAACTCGATGCCTCGGCTTTGCCCCTATTATCGGGGGTCGAGCGGCTCGTCGCGGATGGGATGCTCACTGGCGGAGCGACCCGCAACCGCGAGTATATCGGTGGTCTTCTAGAGATCGACCCTGGCGTTCCGGAGTGGCTGGTGCAGGTTGCGATCGATCCCCAAACGAGCGGGGGTCTCGCACTGTTTTCAAAGGTGGAGATTCCGGGCGCGGTGCGGATAGGGAGCGCTATCGCGGGCGAGCCGGGAATACGTCTCAGAGCTTGAGGAAACGGCCGAGCCTGGCTGCCGCCTGCGCCACCGTCATTGGCCCAGCCGCACCAGCAGCGTCCACGACGTAGATTCCCGGCGCACGGCGCTGGAGGTCTGCGCGTACCGGCCCGAAGGCAGGGGCAACAAGCTGAAACGGGCGCAGGCGATGAAGGCGATTGGCTTGGACGATTGCATCCAGGCCGACCGCGACCGCATGCGGCTCGTTGGCCATCCTGAGCATCGCCGCGAAGTAGCCTGCAGCCGCCAACCCGGCTTCGTTCGCCAAGCCTTGGTACCGCGAGGCAAGGGCAAACGCTTCCTTCCGCAGCTTCAAGCCGGTTTCCTCTTGCTGGGTGAGCCGCCCGTACGCATCGAGCAGCCTGATGAGCTGGGCGATTGTGGACTCGACAATGTTGTCAATCAACTCCGGAGCTGAACGCCCCAGCGGGCTCGAGCCCCGCAAATTATAGGTTCCGGTGCGAGGATCACGAAAGACAACCAGCGCGCGCCGTAAGACGGCGACGCCGGCGTCAAAAGAAGGAACCCGCCCAGTGGCCAGATAGTCCTGCAATCGCGCGTCGGCATAGGCGAGATAGTCTCCCAGATAGGCGTAATCAGTGCCGGTCTGCGAATGGGAAACGTCGTCCGCGCTGTGGAAGTCCTCGAGGCCGTCCAGCAGCGCCAGCGCTTCCCGGAGCAGGCCCTTATCGCTCCATAGACGCGCGCCCTCGATCATGCGAGCCGCCGCATAGCCGTTTACGTCCAGGTAGGTGCCGTCCGAGAACTGCCGGGGCTGGCGTGCTGCAATCTTGCGGAACTTTTCCAGGGCCGCATTCGAACTTGGCGACAGGATGCGATCCTGCTGGGAGGCGCGCAATACCATTGGGCGGTTATCGCGGAGGTTCAAGCCGAACACGGTGCGCCCGATTTCGAGATCGCCGGAACTGAGCTCGCCGGACCAGGATAGGTCCCAAAGCTTGCGAGGCGAAAAGCTGGAACGCAGGCTCCTGTCGTTGGGCGCCTCGTCTCCCCGCCTGCTCGACCTGAGCAGTCCGCCATCCATGAATTCCTCCACGATGCTATCGAAGGCCATTTTGGCGATCGCTCTCTGGAACGGATCGCCATTGTTCGCCGCTTGGGCGACCGTCAGACCCATAGCCGCCTGCTCGATCGCCAACTTGTCGAAATCAATCCGCTCCCACTGCTCATCCGCCGCGAGATGGAAAAAACCACCATCCAGCCAGTCGACGATGCCGGATTGAAGCGCGGGCAAGAGCGACTTCTCCAAAGTGGAGCGCTGGCCCGACATCGCCAGGAATTGCCAGGCCAAAGGGTACAGGCGTTGGGCTCCTGGGACCGGCCGGATGGGAGCAAATCCCCCATGTCGCCCCGTGATCGACCTTAGATAGGCCGCGTAGGCACGCAGATTCGGCAGCTGCCGGGTTTCCGCTGCGCCCAGGCGTCCAAGATCCACGATTTGAAGCCTTTCATGATTGCCCGCTGGATCTCCAGCAACCGTCCGGCGGTGCCTGTCCCTTGCTTCGATCAGAACATTGAGGAAGGCCTCCGCGTCCAGAGCCTGCTCACCGGCCCGGCGAGCGTAGACTTGCAGCACGTACCCATCGGGCTCCAAAAACGCGATCTGCAAATCCGGCAGCAACCCTATTTGTGCGCGACTTAGTGGAAGAAAAGCATTGCGCCAATCCGGACGCTCGTCGAGGTCCACCCGCGTGCTGACAAAGTGCCGCCGAAGGAAGTCCGCCACGCTGTTGTCTGAGAAAGCTTTGCGATCCATGTCACGCCCCAGCTTGCTCCAAGGCGAACCCACCACGAGCATGATCGGCAGTCCTTTCGACCTAGCCTCGGCCACGACCTCATCGCCCAGGGGCAGCCAGTTGATGCGTTGATTGCCGGCCTGCCTTAGAAACATGCTTCGCTCGTCGGCAAGGGCATTCTCGCCGACCGGCGGAATCGACGGCTTGAGCAATTTGAGCGCAAAGCCGAACAGCGCGAGGAACAAGACGAGTCCGCTCACGACGCTGAAGCTTGGTCTACTGTGGCCTGGCATGTTCGCTAATTCTGAGGCGATCAGCTAAGAATACGGATTGGACTTGGGCGGATGCTGTGCTAATATTCTTGAACCATGTCCATTTCCATTGAAGAGGTGCGCCACGTGGCCCGTCTTGCCCGTTTGGAATTGGACGAGGCCGAAGTTTTGGCATTTCAGGGCGAGCTCAATGCGCTGCTCGGCCACTTCACCGATATTCAGGAAATCGACTCTAGTGAAATGGAGACCACCTCGCACGCAATGTCGATGCAGAATATTTGGGCGGAGGACTCTGTCGGTTTTGCGCTCGGCCGCGAATATGTGCTCAAGAATGCGCCGGTGAGCAAGGCCGGCCTCTTCGTCGCACCGACCATCATCGAGGACTAGGGCTTGCCCACCGGACTTACCGCCGCCGATCTCGCCCGCAAGCTTGCCAATCGCGAGCTTTCCGCGATCGAGGTTACCCAGGCACATCTGGAACGTATTGCAGAAGCCGATCCGGCTATCGGAGCTTTCCTCACCGTCACGCCCGAACGCGCGCTCGAGGATGCCCGCCTGGCTCAGGAAAGGATCGATGGTGGCGAGGCCGGACCGCTCACCGGCGTGCCGATCGCGATCAAGGACAATATGTCCACGGCAGGCATCCGTACCACCTGCGCATCCAAGATTCTCGACAACTTCGAGCCGGTCTACGATGCCACAGTCGTCCGCAAGGTGCGTGAAGCAGGCATGGTTCTGCTTGGCAAGACGAACCTCGATGAATTTGCGATGGGCACTTCCACCGAGACGAGCGCCTACCAGCCGACGCGCAATCCACGCGATCTCGAGCGGTCCCCCGGCGGCAGCTCTGGGGGTTCGGCGGCGGCGGTCGCTGCCAACATGGCGCCTCTGGCCCTGGGATCTGATACTGGCGGCTCGATACGGCAACCTGCGTCCCTGTGCGGCGTGGTTGGGTTCAAGCCGACCTATGGACGGGTGTCGCGCTATGGCTTGGTGGCCTTTGCCTCGAGCCTGGATCAGATCGGACCTCTGGCCAGGACGGTCGAGGACGCAGCCTTGCTTGCCGAGGCAATCAGCGGGCATGATCCGCTGGACTGCTCCAGCTTGAAGGAGCCACCGATTGCCGCTGGCAACTCCCTTTCGCTTAAGGGTCTTCGTGTCTCGCTCCCGAGGGAATTGTTCGGCGATGCCGTCTCGCCGGGCGTTCGGGAGGCGATCGAGAAGTCCATTGAGGCATTGTCCCGAGAGGGGGTTGAGTTCAAGCAAATCTCTTTGCCCTCGATCAAGTACGGCGTGACAACCTACTACATCATCGCCCCTGCCGAGGCGAGCAGCAACCTCGCGCGATATGACGGTTTGCGTTACGGTGTTCGCGCGCCCTCTCCCCCCAACCCCCTCTCCCCCGGGGCGGGAGAGGGG
>JBASWW010000066.1:0-1938 GCA_049276675.1 Fimbriimonadaceae bacterium | reverse complement strand
CGCTATTGATCGGCCCAGACATGCCCACGTCCGTGATGTAGGCGGTGCCTCCGGGCAGGATGCGCTCGTCCGCTGTCGTCACATGGGTATGGGTGCCGACCACCGCCGTCGCCCGCCCATCCAGATGCAGCCCCATCGCGATCTTCTCGCTCGTCGCCTCGGCATGGAAATCGAGGAACACATGGCTGGTTTGCACGTGTTCGAGAAGCCGGTCGATGTGAGCGAAGGGATCGTCGTAGGCATCCATGAATACCCGCCCGCACAGATTCACCACGAACAGCTCGATGCCTTCCTTCTGCACGCCCACCGACCCTCTGCCGGGAACGCCTGGCGGCATATTCGCGGGCCGCACAATCGGCCGCCCTTTGTTAAGGTAGTCGAAAACCTCGCGCTTGTTGAAGGCGTGGTTGCCGAGAGTGATCGCGTCTGCGCCCCATTTGAAGAAATCCTCCGCGATCTCGCTCGTGATGCCGACGCCCGCGGCCGAGTTTTCGCCATTGATGATCGTGAAAAGGGGCTTGTGCTCGTCGAGCAGGACGGGCAGCCCTTCTTTGACGATCGCGCGCCCAGGCTTGCCGACCACGTCGCCGAGGAAGAGGATGGTGTAATTTCCGGCCATAGCCAGCTCGGATTATGACGGAGAGCCGGGAAAACTCGGGCGAGCAAACGGCCGTTCATGTTCAAGCCGTCTGATCTGGTGAGGCATGAAGCTCCTGAAACGGGTGCGGATTCTGGCTGGGGTCGGATTGTTCGTGATGGTGGCCACGAGCACGATGTGCTGGGTTGAGGTGCGGACGCGCTTCAAGCCGGACTTCCTGGACGCGCTCGGATTCCGGCACATGGGCGGCGAGTTTACAAATATGGGAGGAGGCTATCAGCTCGACACCCACTTCGACTATTACAGCGCGCCGATCAGCCCGAAACTGGTGATTCCGGTTGCCGAAAGGGAGATGACGGCCCGGGGCTATAGCGTAGAGCACGAGGGCGGGGCGGTCCAGTTCTCTCGGGCCAGGTTCTATAAGGGCGTGATCCTCCCTGGCCATCGCTATCTTGCGAACGGCAACCTCATCGAGGCAAAGGGTTGGACCTCATTATGGATCCAACGGTCGAGGATGTTCGCCTACCGCGTCCTGGAAGCCTTCAATCTGCGGAACTGAAAACAGCGTATGGAGGTAGAGGCTCTAGAGCGCAAGGTCCATTGCGAGTGTTGAGTGTTGAGCAGGACCCCGAATCTCAACACTTTACACTTAACACTTAACCCTTGCCCAGCCAATACGAGGCCGCATTGATGTCTGAGCGGGTCAGCTCGTGACCGGCTTCACTGAGCCGCAATTCGACCTGTGCGCCGGTTTTATCGAAGAGTTCGCGGAGGCGCTCGGACTCTTCTGGAGGGCCGATGGTGTCGTGCAGGCCGTTCAGGATGAGCACACGCTTGCCTGCAAGGTCGGGGAGCGGATTGGGGACGAGCGGCACCATTCCGCGCACCAGGATCGCCCCTGCCAGAACCTGCGGATGCAGAAGCAGCAGGCTTGAGGCGATGTTCGCGCCGTTCGAATAGCCAAAAGCGGTTACCAAGCCGGGATCAAAGCCTTGTTCACTCGCGGACTCGTTCACAAAAGCTGCCAGGTCAGCCGCTTGGCGTTGGATGTCCTCAACATCGAAAACCCCTTCTGCAAACCTCTTGAAGAACCGCGGCATGCCATTCTCCAGCACCTTTCCGCGGGGGCTGAGCAGGTTCATGTCCGGCGCGATTTTCTCCGCGATCGAAAGCAGGCTTTCCTCGTTGCCGCCCGTTCCGTGGAGCACGAGGAGGGTTCTTTCGGCTCCTTCGACGGGGATGTAGCGATGGACGAAGCTCATGCTCCGGCTCCCCCTCTCCCGCCCCGGGGGAGAGGGGGTTGGGGGGAGAGGTTCCGCTGGCATTCCCTTTCTCCCTCG
>JBASWW010000065.1:0-50073 GCA_049276675.1 Fimbriimonadaceae bacterium | reverse complement strand
GAGCGGGACCTGGAGATCGACGCGGTGAGGGCACTGTTCCGAAAAAACGGGCTCGCGCTCCCCAGCCCGTCCCGGGAGCGAGGTTTTTGATGGAGCGGGGAGTGACGGCCCGCCGTGCCTGCCATATCGCCGGGATCTCGTCCGCCGCTCCGTACAGGCAGCCGGTGCCCGAGAGGGATCACGCCCTCAGGGAGCGCCTCAGGAGCGTCTGGCGGCCGAACATGGGATACCGGATGGCACACGCGTTCATCAGAGACGAGTTCGCGCCTCTGAACGTCAAGAGGGTGCACCGGCTCTGGAAGGAGGAAAAGCTGGGCCGGATTCGGCGGTATCGCAAGAAGCGGACCGGCAGCTCCGTTCCCTTGGCCGCGGAAGGGAGGGACCAGGTCTGGTGCCTGGATTTCTGCTTCGATTCCTGCCTGAACGGAACCAAGCTCAAGGTGCTTGCAATCGTTGACGAATTCACCAGAGAGTGCCTCGCTCTGGAGGCGGCTACGAGCTTCAAATCGATGCGCGTGCAGCAGGTTCTGGCCGGCATCTTCGAAAGCCGCGGTGCTCCTGAGTTTCTCAGATCCGACAACGGAAGCGAGTTCATCGCCCGGTCGCTGGCTGTGTTCCTCGTCAAGTCCGGGACCCAGAGCCGGTTCATCAAGCCGGGCTCTCCCTGGCAGAACGGCCATGCCGAGAGCTTCGTCTCAAGGCTCAGGGCCGAGCTCCTCGATGTCGAGGCCTTTCACAACCTCGCCGACGCGCAGGTCAAGCTCGCTCTCTATCGCCGCTTCTACAACGAGGAGCGGCCACATTCGTCACTCGGCTACCGCCCACCCGCGAAAGCCATGTCAGAATCAACAAAGGACTCATCTTGAAATGTCTTCAAGAATGGGGGCAGACCACCTGGGCGACAGTAAAGCAGGCGCACAGGCAAATGCTAGCTTGACTCAATTTTCGCAGCAGCAGCAACATGGAATGAATCCTGCCTCTCTCCGCTGAAGATCGCGAGTGGACTTCATGCTCACTTGGCTACCGACTCGTTCTGAGCCTATCGACCGCCACCGCGAGGATGATGACGCCGCCCGTGATCATTTGCTCGACCCAGTTCGACAGCCCCAACTGGGAAAGGCCCGAGCGGAGGATCGTCATGATCAGCGCGCCGAGGATGCTCCCCATAATCGAGCCCTGCCCGCCCGAAAGGCTCGCCCCTCCGATCACGGCCGCCGCGATGACGTCAAGCTCGAGGCCGAGGGCGGATGTGGGGTCGCCGACGCTGAGCCGGGAGAACATGAGGACGCCCGCGAGGCCCGCAAAGAGGCCCATCAGGACGTAGGCGGCGAGCTTGATCCGGTCCACCCTTAGCCCGGAATAGCGCGCAGCCGTCTCGTTCCCTCCCACTGCGCGGATAGCTCTTCCAAATGCCGTGTATTTGAGGACGGTCGCGGCGAGGATGATGAAAATGACGGTCGCCCAGACACCTGGCGGGAAGATCATCCATTTCTGCTCGGGCTTGAGGCCGGCGAGGATGCCGCTCATCCAGGTGCGGTCGGGATAGACGCCTTGCTCGCGGGCGATGCCGTGGGCCGCGCCACGAATGACGAGGAGCGTGCCGAGCGTGACGATGAACGGCGCGACCTTGAGCCTCGTGATGAGGAGGCCGTTGAGCAGGCCCGCCGCGAGTCCGGTGCCGATGCCCGCCAGGATCGCCCAAATGGCGGCATTTTCGCCCTGGGCTTTCAGCACGGTGGCGACCACCACCGACGAGCACGCGACCACGGAGCCGATCGAGAGGTCGATGCCCCCGCTGACGATCACGAAGGTCATGCCGAGCACGGCCATCGAGACGATTGCCGCCTGCTTGGCGAGGGTTTCGATGTTCTCGGGGCTGTAGAAGCGCGAGTCCTGGAAGCTGAAGAAGGCAAAGAGAGCGACGAGGACGGCAAAGAGGCCGAGCGTGTTGATTAGGGCTTGTAAGGATGTCCGTCCAATGCCGCGTTCGATAACGCCTAGCTTAGCACTTGCTATGGCGCGATGACAAATCGAACGTTATTGCGAACCAAGACTCCACCGGCAGGCTTACCGCCGATCAAGGAGCTGCTTCCCGGTAGCTCGGAAAAGCCTGCGGCATTGATCTCAATCATGATTCCAAACCGGAACTGTAGCTTGTCTCCAGGGTTCAATCCAAAGCCTCTAAGATAACTCTCCATCGATGGCACCAACTTCAATGCATCCTTGACCGTTGTTGAATCCTTCCCGTAAAGTTCGGCGGCGCCCTTTACTGCAGGATCGTCCTTGCTTGCGGCCTCAAGTAATGGTGCCAGCCCCGCTTCCAATGCTCTCTTGAGTATCGCCCTGGCCTCCACTGCTGAAATAGCTCGCTCAGGAGGACTGGCAATTGCCACCAAGCGCAAGCTCTCTAGCAGCGATGGCTCGTCGAACTTTCCACGCACAAAGTATTTTGCCTCGCGGAGCTTATGGTCGTAGCTGAATCGCCTTCCAAAGACTTCGCGCGCCACCTCTAAAATCTCGAAAAGGGTTCGTACTTGACCATCGCCAAAGTCCAGCGGGCCATTTGGGGCAGCATCAAGCCGAATCGGTTCTAAGCGCAGTTTCGGACCATCCAGAGGCGACAAAGGGGGGCCATTATCAGGGCTTGACCGTCGTGTAAATATGGGAACCGTCTTCTCCTTTCCATTCGGTCCGGTAAAGACGACGGTTGGCTGAATGGTAAGGGATACCTCGACGTTGTTCGGCTCTGATAGGAAGAGCGGGAGCATTCCGGGAACCATTGTTGAGGTCAATTGGGCAGCGAACCGCTGACCCTGCTCCGACATGTCTTGAATGCGCATGCCGTCACCCGCTAAGACTTTGGCCTCTTCGGCAGAGAGACTAGCCAACCAGGCGACCCCTCGCTCCGTGTCGCGGATTCCCAGTGCTTCACCTGGCATCGGGCTGCGCTCGAAGACTTGGACGCCCCGTGTTTGCGACCACCTTGTGCCCGTAATGAGAGCTATGGCTCGCATCCTTTGCACACCGGTCAACGCGGGCTTGGCATTAAGTGGTGGGCGGTTTGACCCTAGCTCCATAACCACTGTGTTGGCTTGCCCATGCAGGAGCGCCGATAGCCCCTTTGCCCAGGCTGCATCTTCTTGGGCTGTCTGGCCGCGAATCAGCGCGGCCACTAGGATAAACGAGAGCGCACTTGAGGGGAAGGTAAGCATAGGAGAATTCCTAGGGACAGTCTGTGGCAGGAGGCAGACTGATCATTGTCTTGTTGTACGGATGGGCGGCAGACGGGCATTGTCCACCAGCACATAATGGAATCGACTCAGGCGGGCTATTGTAGGCATACGCGATCGCCCAAGCATAACACTTACCAAATGGAATGGGAGCCGATGCACTATAACTCTGGCTACCATAGAAGCTCCAAGGGCACGGTACGCCATCGTTCGAGCAAGACCCACCAGTGGTCTGCCAACCTGTATAGGTGGATCCATTGAACTGAATTGAACTGCTCGACCCCGGAGGTGGTCCGCAATTGCAGGCCTGGCTGGCTAAAATGCCAAAGAGTCGATAATAGGGCTCGTCGTAGTCGAAGCTTACGCGATTAGCCGGGGGGGGGCGAGAAATGATATGCAAAGAAGCAGCAAAACATCCATTGACCGCATACTTGCACATCGAACGCAACCGTGTCAAGTGCTGGCTTAGTCTTCTTCCCTTGGACAGACGATCGTTTCTGGGCAGACACGGGGTCTCAACTCCTTCCATCCTTCCATCCTTCCATCCTTCCATCCTATCCCTTCGGCGGCGCGAGCAATTCCTTAACCTTTTCGTCCTCCATGTTCGCCTTCGTGACGAGCACAGCGCCGGTGTCGATCCGCTTCTCGACCGGCTCCTTCTTCAGGTGCGCGATCATCGCTTTCACTCCCTCATAGCCCATGTTCCGCGGGTTCTGGACAATCAAGCCGTCTATGCCGCCGGAGGTAAGGCCGTCGATCAGCTTCTCGGACGCGTCGAAGCCGACGAACTTGACCTTGCCCGCCCAGCCGCGGTCCCGCAGCACAAGCAGCATCCCGTAGGCGGATGACTCATTCGGGCAGAAGATGCCATCCACGCCAAGGCTGCCATCGGGGTTTCTAAACTGTGAAAGCAGGTTTTCGCTCTCTTTCTGAGCGGTCTCGACGGTCGGACCGGCGTGTTTGTTCTCGCTGACCACCTGGATGCCGGGGAACTTCGCGATCTCTTTGAGGAAGCCTCGTTCGCGCGCGTCGGTGCTCGCCGAGCCGACCTGGTACCGCAGCATCACTACGCGACCCTTGCCATTCAGCAGCCGCGCAAGCTCAGCGCCCGCCATCATGCCGCCGTTCTCGTTGTCGGTGGCGACAAAGCTGACGGTGCCCTCGTCTTTGAGTCCCGAGTCAATGATGACCACAGGGATTCCTGCTTCTTGCGCAGCCTGAACAGGGCTGACAAGAGCCTGCTCGTCGAGAGGGGCCAGCACGATCCCGTCAACCCTCTGCGAGACGAAGTCCTCGACCGTCTTGATCTGGCTCTCGCGGTCGTCCTCCTTTTGGGGCCCCTTCCAGATGATCTCGACGCCAAGCTCGGCGCCCGCCTTCTCCGCGCCCTCGCGGACCGACTTCCAGAATTCATGGGTCGAGCCTTTCGGGATGACGGCGATTCTGAGCTTTTCCTCGGCAGGAGCCGCCGCCGCAGTCCCCGAATCTTCGCTCTTCCCGCATCCCCCCATTGCAAGGGCAATGCCCGCCGCCAGGGCAAACAGCCTAAATCGCATCCCGAACCTCCATAACCGCTCCTATCTTATCATTCTCGCCGCGCGGGGGAAGCGGCTCAAAGATCGGCGGCCATCTTTCCGACCTGAATCGCCTGAATCTGATTGCCGTCGAGGTCTGCCATGGTCAACACGACGCCGGAGGGCGTATCGTGGTATTCCCCTACGACCGAACCTCCTCCCGATTCCACTTTGGCTCGAAGCGCCCGGATGTCGTCGGTCTGCACGCCGAGCACCCATCCTCCTCCGCCAACCAGAGGCTTCGAGGGATCGAGTTGGTGGTGCAAGGCGATCGTGACCCCGTTGCCGGCATCGAACTCGCTCCAGTAGGGACTGGCGAATTTGGATCTGAGGCCAAGCACATCGCGGTAGAAAGCGATCGCCCGGTTCATGTCGGAGACCTGGCACCAGGGTTTGAAAAGGCCAGTGATCATGTTGAGACGATACCAGTGGCTGGTGGCGGCGAAGCAACTGTTGCGTCTCGCGCGTCGTAACCTGTTGACATGAGATCACGCGCACTTTTTTTGCTTGCCTCGCTTGCTCTTCCGATGAGCGCCCTTTCCGCCGACAAAGCGGTTGAGGATCTATTGGCCAAGATGCGCAAGGCCTATAGCTCGGCAAAGTCGGTCAAGCTGGGCGTAACGAGCCTAATGGCATCGGAGCTCGGCGAGCAGGAGCTCACGGTTGAGCTGATGTATGTGAAGCCGAACATGGTTGCCGCGCGCGTCCTTGGCATCCCGCAGGCGGGCAAAGAGGGGATTCAGTGGCGCAGCGACGGCAAGACGATCCAGTGGGACAGCCTCGAGGGCAAGAAATCGGCCGCTTGGACGGTCCGGCAGGCCGAGCAAGTCGCCTTTGCGGTGAATCTCGAAACGCTCAACTTCTGGGATTGGAAGCGCCAGCTCTCGACCGCGACCGGCGGCAATATGAAAAAGAGCACATTCCGGCTGCTTGCGAAGGAAACGTACCAAAACAAGGACTACATGGTTTTGGAAGAAACGGCCAAGGAGCAGCAGGTCTTTGTCCGCTACTTCATTGATCCGAAGACCTACTTCATCAAGCGCACGCGCGTAGAGCGGCTTGACACGAAGGACCTCATCATGGACTGCAAGATCACGAAATTCGAGCTCAACGCGAAGGTTGATCCGAAGGTGTTCAAGATCGAGCCGGGCAAGAAGATTTAAGCCCCACCGCCGGGACAAACCACCCGGCGGCTACGGGAGGAAGCACCAGCCTGGTGCTAGCGTGGAGAGCTGGTCCCTTTGTCATTGCGCTCTTTCGGGAAGTAGCGGCCCGTATTCAAAACAGTCGGTCACATAAGCCAATTCGCGAAATCAGCGCGCGCCGTCTTCTGGGCAATCTCACGCAGCACATCGAGGTCGGCGTCCTCAATTTTGCGAAAGTTGATGCAGCTCCGCCCGATATCAGCTTTCGGCAGTTTTTCAGCGTAGCTCTCCGCCAGGCTCTTGCCTCCTTCGCCCTGTGCGCAGGTGGCAAACATAATCGAGTTCTTGTTGCTGGCCAGGCCCAGCTTGAACCATTCCCCCTGACACGCCTTGCTCTTCCCACGGTAGGGAAACCGGCCAAATCCGATCTTGCCGGAGACCATCCACGGCTCCAAATCCGGCGCTGCTTCCCGGACGAGGTCATAGATCGCCTGGATGTGCGACCGCCTGGGCTCGTCGAGCTGGGCAATATATTCCTCGGGCGTGGCGGGCGGGTTTGGCATGGTTGAATCTACCTTCTGCCCTATAGCCGGCGCACGCTCGCAGTCTCCTCCTTGAATCCAAGGCGCCCATAGAAGCCGTGCTCGTAGGTGAACAGGTACACGATGGCGCCCGGCGAAGCCTCCCGGACCATGGCGAGCGCCTCCTCCATCATCTTCGAGCCGATTCCCTGTGCCTGCCATGAAGGAAGCACCGCAACGTCCCAGATGCTGAACCAGCCGGAGGCATCCTGCATAATCCGCAATACCCCGATGGCCTCCCCGGCAGGAGATAGGGCCACGACCCCTCCCCATGTGCCCTCCAAGAGTCCCGGAACTAGCTCCTTGTATTCAAATGCGGCCCCCGCAATGCTCGCATACTCCTCGTTCGTGGGTTTGCGCCGCGACAGGGTGACGCCCGCGGGAAAAGGCTGAGACCTGGGAGGGTTGCTGGAGGGAGGCCCGGCAAAACGCAGGTGATAGCCGTTTAGGTCCTCGATCTGACGGGCATAGACATCTCGACGCCGCTCGGCAACCTCCCCAAGCAGGTCTTGGCCTGGTCGCGGGCCTAAGAGGGAATCGCATAGCGCATCTTCTTCACGCGCCAGCCCGGCATCATCGGCGGCTCCCAGTCGTGCTCGCCCACCGTCTCCGCGCCCATGCGCCGGTAGAAGGGCTCGGCATTGGGGTCGGCGTC
The DNA here is from genome assembly GCA_049276675.1 of Fimbriimonadaceae bacterium. Lineage (GTDB taxonomy): Bacteria > Armatimonadota > Fimbriimonadia > Fimbriimonadales > Fimbriimonadaceae > DATLGQ01. The sequence continues at coordinate 42,888 of JBASWW010000065.1, read as the reverse complement.
GAGAGTGATCACGCTGATTCCAAGCGCCTGCGCCGTCGAAACGGCGTGGTCCCAGAGGAGCCGCCCGCACCCCGTCCCGATCGCCGAAGGCTCGATCATCATCCGGGACAGCTCCACCGTTGAAGCCCCTTTCCACGATGGTTTGTGCGTGGGGACGGGTTTGGGGTGGGGAATGGCGGTGGAACCAGGATCTTGGGTTCGCAACTCAGACCGATCTCCCCGCTCCCCGCCATTCATTGGGGAGAAGGGGAGTTGAAGAACATACAATCCAAGAACCCGGCCATCCTGCTCCAGCACATTCGTGATTCCATCCATGATGTGCTCCGGCGTAACGGTGATCTCCTCCGGCTCCCATGCCATGAATTCGTCCGAATATCCCCAGCGCTCCCTAACCGACCGCAGCGCCAGTTCCGTCAGCGCCCCATGTTCGCCCGTTTGGGCAGGACGGATGATCAGTTGTCCTCGGGCGTGTGGCCCAAGAGGTGCCGCACTGAATAGGCCTGGCCGATGTGATAGGCCACGTGAAACACCTGGTACTGGATGAGGTTCATCCATGTGCCCCATTGGCCCGCCTTCGAGTCGTCTTGGCAATTCTCAGCAACCGCCGCTTTGCCTGCCACATGAATCCGCGACACCTCCGCAAGCACCTGTGCGACACCCATAGAGACCTCGAAGGCATGATCCACATTGGTGGTGTAGTAGCGAAAAGCGTGATTCAGAAGCGGGCTCTTTACCGGGAGCAGATCAAGATCGGGTCTGTCGTTGCCCCCGCCCATGGTCCAAACGGCCTGCCAATACGCGACGTGTCCCGCAAGCTCTCCGATGCTGAGCAGCCTCGTGTGCGGCCGCTTCCACAGATCCTCATCTGCCAGGCCCTCCAGGGCAATCGCAAACTCCCGGTGGCCCTCATCCCAGGCCTCGATCAGCACGTCAAGTTTCGACATTGATCCGTTTTACTAGATGCTGCCACTGCCCGGCTGTCCGTTCTCAATCCCAAATCTACCGAGAAGGAGATCGGGCTACTCGCATTTCGGATTGCTGCCCGGCAAACGCTAGTTTCGTTCCGGCACCCTGCACTACAATAAATTGGAGTATGGTTCGGAAACCTGTTGCCTTCGACGAGACGCGATTCCTTGAATCTGCCCGGTCCCCCATTCCGGCTCAGTTTTTGTGGGCATTTGGAGAGAAGAAGGAGCGAAAGGAATGGGCGAAAGACGAACGATGTAAGGTCAACAGGAAGACGTTCTACTCGAGGATAGAGCGGGGTTGGGCGTGCGAGACGGCGCTTACCGCAGTGCCTGAACCGCAACCTCGGCCCCCCTCCGAAATGCTGTCCGCATTTGGCGAGAGAAGGGAGCGACTGGAATGGGCGCGCGACTACCGATGCGTGGTTCGTCCAAAGCACTTTGCCGTGAGGCTTCGCATGGGCTGGCCGTGCGAAGCGGCTATGTGCTTGACCACTGAGCAGGCGATTGAGAAGTATATCGTTTGGGGAGAACGCAAGAGCCTTACAGGTTGGCTTGCCGATCCGCGATGTGCGGTTACCGCAAGCGTGCTGCTTGATCGGCTTCAGCAAGGCAAGCCGATGGAGATCGCCCTGACACAGCCTGTTCCGGACATGGTCCCGGAGGTGTGGACGGCCGGAACTTTGTCCCACAAGAAGTATAAGAGAACGTACAGCAATATCGTTAAGCACCGGGCATTCGGAGAAAGCCGTCCGCTGTCGCTGTGGGCATCCGATCCGCGCTGCAAAGTCCCTTACGGTCTGCTGCAAATGCGTGTACGAAAGGGGATACCCGTCGAAGCGGCGATGATCTTCGGCTCAAACGAACAGGGCCTCGTGCGCAAGCAGTTTTGGGCCTTTGGGGAGCGTAAGCTGCTGTTCGACTGGACGCGAGATTCGCGACTTGCTGTATCGCCGAGCGTTCTTAAAGAGCGGCTGGAGCATGGTGAGGCCATGGAGACCGCAATGACTCGCAAGGAGAGCAACAGCGGCGCTCGAAGCCTGTCAAAGCAACAACGGAACAGGAAGATGCTGACCCTCTATGGCAAGACCGCTACCTGGTGGGTGTGGCTGAAGGACCCGCGATGCGAGGTGTCGGGCTCGACATTGAAATCGCGCCTTGCCGCAGATTGGCCGCACACTCCTCAAATCCTCAAATTGGCCGCGCAGCTGCCAAGGAACGAGGCAGAGAAGCGTTTCCTTGAGCAGTACGAAGCGTACACCGACGGGGACAGGCTGATTGGCCGCTTCCGCTCGGTGAAGTTGGCAGCCGAAGCAATCCTGGCGCGAGCCGATCACGGCTTCGTTGTGGGTGCGATGCAAAACAAGACGTGGGCCGTGCCGCTCCCAGAGCGGCGTCCATCGATATTTGCCGGCGTTGGAAGGAAAAGAGTTGAAATACCGAAGCCTACAACGCCCGCTGAAGTCGGACGATTCTACACGAAGTCGGAGGTTGCCGCCTTCATTGGCACCGCCAAGATTGACTTGTTGCCAAGCTTTGATGGGCAGGTTGTCGCCATGTGCTTCGATGGGCGAACCAATCCGGAAGGGCCGGACCGAATCATCGTTGCCCCAAGCCAGTTAATCGAAACCAAAGCCCTTGCTGCTGCGCGAGACCGAATTGAAATCCCAGTTTTCCGCAAGCGCCGCGACCATTCTCTAGAGGCTAAGCCGAGGGGATGGGAATACGTTGGGAACTTCAAGGTACAGGAATTCGATCGGTCAGCCATGGCGCGCGAGATCGCGTTGAACGCGGTAAAAATGGCTGACGCAGCTAACCCGCGCCGCGGCCATTCATCCGATTACAAAGTCTGGGCCGATAAGAATGTGCAGATGTTGAAGCTCGCAGACCAGGGTTTAAACTACGCCCAGATCGCAGATCAACTCGGAATTCCAAAGACGAGCGTCTTTCGTTACATCAAGAATGCCCTGCTTGAGCGGTCGCGGGCTGGACCACACCAAGCTCCACGACCTGAGCCCGCGGCCCAGGTCGCGAAGTCCGCTGCCCCAAGGGACATCGCGGGAGTGCTGATCCTGGAACGAGTGTAACGACTTGCCATCTGCCGACATGTCCATCATGGACGCCTCGTTGCGGGCGACCGTGCCTTAGATGCCAGCGGTCCTGAAGAACCGCGCTGAGTACTCCGCAGGGTTTCCGATGTCCGGGCAGTGGTTTGCAGTCCATAAGCAGCTACCATTCCTCCGTGCGCCACTGGCCCCAGACGTTCGGCTCTTGGACGACCGCTCGTTCGATCGTGACTTTTGGAAGAGCGCCACGCCGCCCTCGCGCATTGACATGCGCCATTTGCCCATGAGCCGTCTCATCCGCAACGAGGAGGTTCCGCGCTTCCTGGGTTGGGCCGTAGCGTTTACAGTTTTGGCTGCTTGGCGATCGGCTTCTGGACAGTCAGCACAGCAATGCCACGCGACATGCAACTCATCCACAGCTCGTAGCCGCCGGGAATGATCTTCACCTCGATGTCTTTGATATTTGCGTGAGGCAAGCCACCCCAGCGCCATTCACCGTTGGGAGGCGCCGGGAAAACGCCCATCTTCGATCCGTCCCACCACAGCAAGCCCATGTCGGTGGAAGGATATTCGCTGTCGTAAGTCATCCAAACGCGCCCGTCAGGGGTGACGATTTGTGGCCGAACATGCTCGCCCGGAAACGGCCAGCCCTCGTCATACCGCCAAGCCTGATAGTTGCCAGTCGTCGGGTCAATGCGGACCAAGACGCTGCCCGTGCTCACAAACTGCGACCAGATCCCGACCCATGCGACGCCATCGGGTTGCACGGCCATACCCGTAAACAAGCCATTGCTTTGGAAATTCCCGGGCGACCTCGAGAACCGGTAATTGCCGTCTGTCCGGAGGATTTCCCAACCTAGGTTGGACCAGACCGTGCCCGCTCTGGAGGGGTCTTTTTTAACCGAGGAGAACCAGTCCCCGGAGCTGACGAAGGTGTACCCTCCGTTCTCATAGATTCCAAGCCCGCCATAGTGGCCGGTGCCCCAAAGGCGGCCGAGCGAGTCTTCCACATAGTTTTGGACCTGGTCTGGACCTCCGGCCACAGATGTCCAGTTTGTGCCATCCCAGTCGAAGGAATAGTGGGAGGTTGGGTTGACGACGACTCTTCGGTTCGAAGGACGCACGTAGACCGCGTCACTGTTATCCGTCTGGAAGGGCCAGTCCTGTCCCAGACCATAGGTGTACTGGTTGAAGCCACTCCACCGCACCCCGTCGAATCTGACCATTCCCCCTATTCCGGTGCCCGCGTTTGCAGTCGCGTAAACGTCTCCGTTGAGCGGATCGATCGAGAGATCGTTGTTGAACAAGTCGAATTGGCTCGTGTTGGTGATACGATACCGTTGCCAAATGCCGGTCGTTGCATCGCGCCGGACAGCACCGCCGGTTCCGGTCCCGCTTAGCCAGACATTTCCGGCATCATCGATGTCGAGGTCGTCGATGAATCCGTCGTGGGGCACCAGTCCGAGATCTGTCCAAAAGAGGCCGTCGAATTTTTGGAGGCGGGAGTAGCCGTCGACCATGAGGACCTGCATATTCCCGAACGCACGAAGGGCGGCGACCGGCACTTGCGGATTCTCGGGAGGCAATTGTGGGCTGACCCAGGTTCCGTCCGGACGCAGGCAGTCGAGCCTCTCCTGGTTCTGGTTTCCATACCAGCGCGTGATCCAGAGGTTTCCTGCCGTGTCCACCGAATCGAGCGATTGGAGGTGCGCGGGGTTACCTGGGACCGGCGCAAAACTCGTCCAGGAGTTGGTCGTGCTATCCCATCGCTCGACGGCTGTCAAGCCAGGAGCCGAAGTCCAGATGTAGTAGCCACCACCCGGTTTGGGTTGAGCGGCGATCTTGCCACCTCCGCGGCCGTTCATGTGCGACCACGTTTTCGTGGCTGGGTTGTAGCGGGTCAGCCCGCCGCCTCCCCAAATAGTGGATTCGGCCGAAACCCAGATCGACCCGTCAGGGGCAAGCGTCATGTCTCGTGTAAGTCCGCCGGGAAGGGCCGAGTTGCCCGGGCCAAACCGGACGAGGGATTTTGGACCCGACGCAAGGTTCATTCTAAGGACGCCACGCCATGTGCCCATCCAGAGATTGCCTTGGCCGTCGGCGATTATATCGCTGATCCGCACGAAGCCGACTTCGTTAGCGCTCCCGATGACGGGGTAGTCAATGTTGGAGACATTGATCCATCGGTTTTGAGCCCGGAGAAACTTGGCCACGCCTCCTTCCTCGGCAACCGGGTTGTAACCCGCGATCCACGGATTCCCGTCCGGGGCGATCCATATCGACTCGTTAAAGTCGCCTTGAATGCCAGTGTTGCCGGGACGGTAGTAGCGCCATGAGTACTTCTCTGGGCCAGCGCCCTCGACAAACGAGAGGATAGCAATAAGTGTCAAGCAAGAAGCGAGTAATCGGGGGGAAAGGGTCATATCGAATCGTCCAAATCTAAAGAGGCGCCAAGTTGCGTGTCCAATACAAGTTCTCGTTCGTTATGCGTGTACCGTTGTGCCGCAGCCGAAACTTGCCATTCTCGTTTTTGGAACGCATGGGTCTTCGTGTCAGTGACTGTCATCGGCTCGCACTGCGCTGCCAGGCGGATACCGACAATCTCATTGTGCAGAATAGGAGCCGCGAGTTCGCGACGTGGTTTTCGCGTCCTTCCAAAGGATGACCTGGGGTTGCGGCGGAGCTTCCCTCACCACATGGCGGCCAGATCATTGCATCTAGGCTCAAAGTCCTGGTCGAGATCCCCTCGCCATTCTTTCGTGCCGCCCTGAAGAATCGCGCAAAGGAGGCCGTAGGCCTCCTGATGTCCGGGCAGTGGTTTGCAGTCCCTTAGCAGCTACCATTCCTCAGTGCGCCACTGGCCCCAGACGTTCGGCTCCTCCCATTCCTCGGGCGGCTCTTGCCCATTGAGGCGGAGGGCGAGGAAGATCAGCCCAACGTGCCAGCCGTCGTGCCAAACCATGTGCTGCATCAGCAGGACCGGCGTGTCGTAGGTCACATGCTCGCTCGTCATCGGGCCCCCCTTGGCCAGACCCTCGCGCACGGCCTCCCGAACCGCTGTTCCGCTCGCCTTTAGATTGCTTTTGATCGCGTCAAGGTCTCCGATCGGTGTCCCCTCCGAATCGGCATAGGAAGAAACGAGGCCGGCAGCATGCTCCGGCGCCACCTGGGAGAGGAAGAACTTCCGGACGCTGTGCATGTGCGCTAGCTGGCCGTCGAGCGTCATGCCGCCTTCCGAGGGCTTCACATGGCGATTCTCGTCGGTGACAAGGGAAGCAACGGCCTCTACGATCCGGCACTGGCGATCCCATGATTCGAGCAAAGCTTCGATAACGTCCATGCCGAACGGTATACCAGAGTTCGGTATACAGCTGTCTAGCTTAAACCATCAATTGAACAGGCTCCCCTACCGGATAATCAGGTCCTTTCCAAATAGCCTAATTACCAGAAGGATCGGGAGCAACACGAGCGGAGCGATAAACCAAACCAGGAACTGCGGAAAGGTCATGAAGCCCGTGAAGCACACAGCCCAGATCAACGCATACATGGCAGCTTCCTTTGCGTAGATCTCGGCGTCATAGACACCCCAGACGAGAAGTAGCCAAAACAGGATGAGAGCGATTATCACCCGGCCATCAAACCTTGTTTGGCTGAATCTCCGGTCTGCATGCTCCGGCGAGGGCTCAGGACTACACCTTTCTCAAGAGCGTGACGCGACCTATCGGCACCCACTCGACCACCAGAATATCCCGCTCATTGATCCAGCGTGCCGAATGAGGATGGACGAACTTCCCGGGGATGAACTTGTCTCGTGGTGCGTCCCGGAGGGCCGAAGGCTGGCCGTCTCCTAGCGCCGCCACGACCTTGTTGTTTTTATCGAGAATCGTCACCACGCTGTCGAGATCGGGCACGAGCGCCAGGTCGCCGTTGTAGTGCAGGTGGCATGGACGGCGCATTCCTTCGCTCACAAAGCCAAGGTGCTTGCCATCGAGAGTGAATTCCTGCAGGCGGCGGTTGCCCCTATCGGCGATCACGAGCTTGGGTGTGGCCGCGCGAGTATCGACCCAAAGGCCGTGGGGCTCCCGCACCTTGCCGGCTTCCGAGCCGGGGTGTATAGTGATGCCCTTGTAGTCGCCGTCCTTGCTGTAGCAGTGCACATAGCTCGAGCCGTAGCCGTCGCCGACATAGAGGTCGCCATTCGGGGCAAATGCTACGTTGGTTGGGCACCAGCCCCCTGCATCCTTGTAGACACCAGACTCCATGGGAACGCCCTTTTCCCATAGCACCTTGCCTTTGAGGTCGGATTTGACGATCAGGCGGCGGCGTATGTCGCAGTGATAGAGAAACTCATCCGAGCCTTCTTTGCGAAGGTCCAGGCCATGCGCTCCTCCACGGAACTCCTTCCCCCACGAGTCTACGAACTTGCCCCGATCGTCAAAGACGACCACCGCATCGCTGGTGATGCTGGACGGATGCACGGTGTGGGCGATGTAGATCCGTCGCTGCGAGTCCACCGAGACACCATGGGTATCTCCCCATTTGATTCCGACGGGTGGGGTCAGCCAGTCGTGATGGATCTCATAAGTGTGGTCTCCGCTCCCAACGATCGAGCGCTTTTTGGGCATGGAAGTTTGGGCTCCTGCGAGCAGTGGCGTCGCCGCTGCCGCAGCGGCGGCTTTAAGAACCGTCCGTCGAGAGATGCTTCTCTCTTGCATGCCAACACTATAGGCGATTTACACCTGCGGAGTTAAGAGGCGGGCCGACCACTACGCGATTTTCGAGAAGGCTGCGAGAGAGCCCAATGGCTCGCTAGAGTCGCAAAGCCGCAAAGAGACTATGGAATCGCCGCCAGTTCGAGAGTTCCCCAAGAGGCAGGAAGATCAAAGACGGGGCGTTGCGAAACTTGGCGTCTTGGCGTGCGCAGAATCGCAAAGTATCGCAAGGGCCCCCGTCTACTTCTTGTCGAACTGCACAAGCCCTACATGGTTGCCGTCCGGATCGCCGACCACCGCCGACCACCCCACATGGGGAACGGTGTGCTTGGGCGTTACAACCGAACCGCCCAGTCGCTGAGCGTCGGCAACCGAGCTGTCGACGCTCTCCACCTCGATCCAGACCGAAGGAGAAGCCCCTGGCACGACGTTTTCCGTCTTTTGCAGCCCGCCCAGGTGCTGCGTTCCGGTGCCGAAGATCACCATCTCCGGCCCGAAAGACTCAAACTTCCATTCGAATAGGCCTCCATAAAAAGCCTGTGCCCGTTCAATGTCGGTTACTTGCCACTCGATGTGGCAGATCATGTGCTTTGCCATAGTTGAACTCCGCTCCGCAAGGACGCGCCCTGCGGAGCTTCATTCTATTGGGCAGTATGGGAGAAAGCTGTGCCGAAGTTGCGCGATTTAGCGAATCTTGGGGAGCCGGATGCTCTCGCCGCTTGCAAATTTCTTTGGATTGGCCTTGAAGGCAGATGGGCAGCCATCGCAGCAGAAGAAATAGCGACGGCCCTTGTAGTCGGCGAACAGTTTTTTCTTCGTAGCCTTCGCGATGTTCACAACGCTGCTTTTCATGACCGGACATTTAATTGTCTTTTTTTGCTGCGGCGCCGCGAGGCTGGTGGTGGTGAGGGCGGCAAGGGCCGCGAAGGCGACTAGAGCTCGTTTTGTCATGTTAGGTATCCCTACGAGTTTTGACGTCCCGGTGTCGCCGGCAGGTTGGGTTTCGACGCCGATCGGAGAAGGCTGTCGGCACCCTAAATACCCAAAACCCAACACTCAGGGCCCCTCCGGGAGTGTAAAGTAACGCTCGTGACCGTCGCCGAGATCCGCAACCTGACCGTGAGGTACGGACAATTCACCGCGCTCAACGACTTCTCGGTGGACGTGCCCGAAGGCTGTATCGGCCTGCTCGGCCCGAACGGTGCCGGAAAGACGACCCTGCTGAAGACAATTCTGGGTTTTGTCGACCCGATAGAGGGCGGCGGCCGCATTATGGGCCACGACTTTCGAACGGAGGGCCGTCAGATCCGGCAAAAGATCGGCCTCATGCCCGAGCAGGACTGCCACATTCCAGGAATGTCGGCGGTCATGTTCGTCGCCTACGCGGGCGAACTGGCGGGAATGCCCAAGGATCAGGCTCTGCGACGCGCCCATGAAGTGCTCGAATATTGCGGCCTCGGCGAGGCCCGGTACCGGAATGTCGAGACCTATTCCACGGGCATGCGCCAGCGGATCAAGCTTGCCCAAGCGCTCGTGCACGGTCCTAAGCTCCTGCTTCTCGATGAGCCGACCAATGGCCTCGACCCCCAGGGCCGGGTGGAAATGCTGGAGCTGATCCGCTCGATATCTCATGGCAAAGGTGTCAATGTTATCGTCAGCAGCCACCTACTGCCGGACGTGGAGAAGACCTGCGACCAGGTGATCGTGCTCATGCGCGGGAGGCTTTCGGCGCAAGGGTTCATCAAGGACCTGAAGACGATAGAGGGCCAGCCGGTCGATGTGGAGCTTCGGGAGGCGAGCCCGGAATTCGTCGCGGCCCTGGAAAAGCGAGGGGCGTCGGTGGAGCAGCAAGGAGCATATTCCTATCGCCTCAAAGTAGCGGGGACCCCAGATGAGCAGGCCGTAGCGGTCCTTCAGGCGGCCAAGGACTCGGGCGCGCAGGTTCGGGGCTTTGGGCTTGCGGAGCGGAGCCTGGAAGAGGCATTCTTGGAGGCGATTCAATGAGCAGTATCGAGTATTGGGTGTTGAGTGTTAGGATGTTGCCCATCACTACAATCACCGACCCGGCGCCGGACACTCAATACTCAACACTTAACACTTCCCGGAGGCCCTTCCATGTCTAACATGCGAGCAACCGGCCCTATCGCCGACCTGTCCTATCGCAATTACGACGGCCCGATGCACGACCTGGGGATGCGGTGGTGGGTCATTGCCAAGATGTTCATGCGCATGGCGCTCAAGAAGAAGGGCTTCTGGTGGTGGGCCTTGCTGTCCACAATGGGCTACATCTTTCTGAGCGTCGTGTACTACTTCATGGACGCCCTGCAGACTCGTACGCCGTCGTTTGGCTCCGAAGGCGCGCAGGTCAATTTCCTGGACCGTATTGTTTGGAAAGACCAGTTCTACATGGCCTTCAACATGGCCCAGCTATGGCTGTTCTTCCTCGCCCTGCTGATCGGGGCGGGCATGATCGCCGCCGATAGCCGCGCCAATGCGCTGCTGGTTTATCTGAGCAAGCCCTGTTCGAAGTTCGACTACCTCTTTGGCAAGTGGCTCGGGATGTTTATGGTCCTGGTCATCGTCACCGCTAGCCCTGCCATTTTCTTCATAGGATTCACATGGCTCAGCTACCGGCAATACGGGTCATGGGACTCCTGGATATTGCTCAAAGGTCTGCTTCTGATTACGATTCCGGCGATACTCCATTCGAGCGTCATGATAGGGCTGAGCTCGATCGCCAAGCAGCCGCGAATGGCGGGAGCGACTTATGCGGGGATCTATTTTTTGAGCCTTTTCATCGCCGGGATCGCAACCGGGCTGAGCATGACGGGCGGCGCAAACAATCCTGGGTTGAGGAATTTCAGCTATTTCTCGATTGACGGCATCATTGGCGGAATCTCCAAGGTGGTGCTCAACACTGACGGAGGCACGAACCTCGTCCCGACACGGAACCCGAACGACAACTTTGGTTTGGCGCCGCCAAGTGGGTTGTTCATCACGATCGTCTTCTTGGCGGTGTGCGCAATCTTTCTCTATTTGTCTTGGAGAAAGGTGCGGGCAGTGGAGGTGGTCGGCTCTTGATCGAGCTGGTGAATGCCTCGCGCTGGTATGGCCAGGTCATCGGCCTGAACGACGTGACCTGCACGATCGGCCCGGGCATGACCGCCCTTCTTGGCATGAACGGGGCGGGCAAGTCAACCATGCTCCGCATGATCACGGGCCAGATCAGGGCAACCACCGGCCAGGTCCTCGTCAATGGGATGGAGCCGTTCGCGAACAAGGAGATCTACAAATCCCTAGGCTATTGCCCCGAGATCGATAACTTTTACGAGCAGATGACCGGCCGGCAATTCGTGAACTATCTTGCAAGGCTCGGAGGCTTTGGGCCGTCTGAGGCCAAAGCCCGTACCCATAGCATGCTGGAGCGCGTCGGCATGGCCCAAACCGCCGACCGCTGGATCGCAGGCTATAGCAAGGGCATGAGACAGCGAATCAAGCTCGCCCAGGCGATGGTCCACGATCCCCAGATAATCCTGCTCGACGAGCCCCTTAATGGCTTGGATCCGCTCGGCAGGCGCGAGTTCATCGAAGTGCTGGGCGATCTGGCGGACCGCGGATGCACGATCATAGTAAGCAGCCATATCCTCTATGAGGTCGAGCGCATGACCCGCAACCTCCTGCTTCTCCACCGCGGAAGGCTGCTTGCGGTTGGCGATCTCCGGATGATTCGAGGCCTTATCGACAACCACCCGCACCAAATCCGGCTCGAAACCAGCGAGCCCCGTCGCGCGGCCGAGCTTCTTGCGGCCCTGCCCAATGTCGTGAGCTTGAGGTTCACGCCGGCAGGAGACGCGGTTGAATTTGAGTGCACCGAGCCCGACAAGCTTTACGACGCCCTGCCCCAGCTCGTGCTCGACAAGGGCCTGAGGATCAGCGGCTTTTCCAGCCCCGACAACAACCTTGAAGCTGTATTCAGCTATCTGGTGAAGAAATGATCGAATTCTTCATTTTCCGGGTCGCGCTGCTGGATTACCTTCGGCTCCGGCGCATTTGGATTTGGATCGTGCTTGGATTTGTGAGCATGGCGATCGCTACCACCTGGCGGAACGAGGGCGGCAATCTGGAGGAGGTTTACGCTCAGGTGATGGAGGGGATGGTCTTTAAGATTCTCGCCCTGGCCAGCGCTATCTTCACAACCTCAATCGTAAGCCAAGAGGTCGAGCAAAAGACGATCGCTTACCTGTTGACGCGTCCCCTAGAGCGGTGGCGGCTGCTCCTGGCTCGATTCTTGGCCTCGACCGCGATCACGATTCTTCTAGGCGTCTTCATCACCATATGTGTGAGTTTCGGGACCTTTCAAGGGGAATGGTCCTCGAATTCCGCGATGATGCGGGATTTTGTCGCGGTCGTCTTCGGCGCATTTGGGTATGGCGCACTATTTCTCTTGATCAGTCTGATGGTCAATCGCGCGATGATCGTCTGTCTGCTGTTCGCGTTTGGCTGGGAGACGGCGATTCCGAATATGCCCGGCGAGGTGTATTACCTCTCGATCTTTAGCTATGTGAAGGCGATCGCGGATCATGTCGCATTTCAGGTGAATAACCCTCTTGGCCTGCTCGCTGGCGCTTTGGGAACGACGACTATTGCTCGCGGAACCGCGATGGCGGTGCTCAGCTTGGTCGCGGTCGGGCTTGTCACGCTTTCCTGCTGGTGGTTCAGCAGCTTCGAATACGTGCCCCGCGAGGATGCGGAGTAGGGCCGGATTGGTAGCTTGTGTGATTACCGCAGCGCGGTGAACTTCGGAGCTGGCTAGCCACCCTTAAGCGCGTTGTAGACCCCGATGACCTTGCGGATGTAGTTCTGGGTCTCGCGGTAAGGCGGGACGCCGCCGTGCTTGCGAACGGCTCCACTTCCAGCATTATAGGCAGCGAGCATCAGCACAAGCCCGTCGAAGCTATTGCCGGTCTTGGCGGTGTAAGTGGCAAGGTGGCCGCGAACCAGCTTGACCGTGCCATACAGGTTCTCGATGCTGTCATAAGAATTGGATACGCCCATGCCCCGCGCCGTGCCCGGCATCAGCTGTCCAAGGCCCTGGGCGCCTGCCCGCGAAGTGGCTTTGGGGTTGAATCCGCTTTCCGTCATCACCATCGCCATGATGAGCCGGGCATCCACGCCGTAATGGATGCTGAAGCCGATGACGCCCTGCGCGATCCGGTAGGCCTCGTTGTTGGAAAGCCGTGGATTGCGCTTCTTGATGAAGCCTGCATAGTAGGGGGTCGCCTCGCTGGCGGGAAGGAGCCATTCGCGGCTAGCCGTCTTCTTGTTACCGCCCTTGCCGATGGGGCCCCAAAGACCTTTGCCCTTCGGAGGCGTGTATTCGATCTTTGGCGCAGATTTCTTCCTGGAAGCTGTCTTCGCCGGCCTCATGCGGGCTTCGGCCGCAGAGATGTCACGCTCGGTCGCCGCGCCGATCAGCCTTGCCCGAACCTCGGCCGTCTCATGGGACCTTTCCGCGCGAACGAGCAGCCGGGCCGCGACTTCGTTGCCTTCGAGCCAATTCGGAACTTCAGTGCCTTCTACGACGAGTGTGCCGCCGTCCGACTTTTGCAGCATCAGCGAGACGATATCGCCGACCTTCATGCTGCCCTTGACGGTTCCCTTCACCTCGACGACACGCGCTCCGACGAGCGTCTCCAGCGCCTCGACGCCGACCGATTGGGTGATGCCCAGCTTGGCGCGCAGCTTCAGATAGTCGGACAGCGTCTGGCTCTGGGCAGTCTGGCCCAAAAGGAGCAGCGCGAGAGCCGGCAGGATGATTCTCATATTTCGGATGCTAAACCCTGGGCTGTGGCCGCCGGTTGGTTCGTTCCGGCGTTGCCCTGAAATTTCCTGGCGGAGAGATCGGGATTCGAACCCGAGAAGGAGCTTAAAACCCCTTACCCACTTAGCAGGCGGGCGCTTTCGACCACTCAGCCATCTCTCCGCGCGAAGGCTAGTATACATGATGAATTGAACCGTCCCCAGACTCTAATCGGACGGGTTTGGCGTGCGCATTAGGTTCGGCGGCTGCCCAAGTTTCCACTTTGAAGAGGATAGACTTGGCCCATGTCCTATGGCCCCCTCTCCGGCCTTGCGCGGCTCTCCGACGCTCGCTCGAAGCGCATTTCGAGCTACGACCGTACAGGCGGCAATGCCGACCACATCAAGATCGCGGCCGGCGAGACGGCGGTCCTTGCCGAGATTGAGGGCGCCGGCTGCATCAAGCACATCTGGATCACGCTGTCCTCCAAGGATGAGATGGCGCGGCGAAACCTCGTGCTGCGATGCTATTGGGACGGGCAGGCGCACCCTTCGGTCGAGTCGCCGCTGGGAGATTTCTTCGGGCAGGGCTGGGGCATGAAGTACAACTTCGCCTCAATGCCCTTGGCGGCCGCGCCACGGGATGGGAACGCATTGGTCTGCTACTTCCCGATGCCCTTCTCGCAAGGGGCGACGATCACAGTCGAGAACCAGGGCGAGGAGGACGTGGATGCGTTCTACTACTACGTGGACTATGAATCCGGCCCCCCCTCTCCCGCCCCGGGGGAGAGGGGGCTGGGGGGAGAGGGAAGGTTCCATGCTTGGTACAACCAAGAGCTTACGGGGCCCGAGAGCGACTCCGGCGACCGCGAGAACGAATGGGCCATCCTCGGCGACACCCCAAAGAACCCGAGCGACAAGCACAACTATCTCTTTTGCGAGTGCGAAGGTGAGGGCCACTATGTCGGGGTCAACTACTACGTCCACTGCCCGACCCCGATCTGGTACGGCGAGGGTGATGACATGTTCCTCGTTGATGGCGAGCCCTGGCCCGGCAGCGCGCATGGAACCGGCACCGAGGACTACTTCAATCAGTCGTGGTCGCCCGACGAGCACTACCTGCACCCCTACTTCGGAACGGCAAGGGCGCCAGGAAGGCTCAACACCGACCCGCTTCATGGCTGGCTGGGCCGAACCCACTGCTACCGCTTCCACTTAGACGATCCGATCCGGTTCAAGCAGTCGCTTCGGGCAAGCATCGAGCACGGGCACGCGAACACCCTGACCCTGGAGATCGCGAGCGTGGCCTATTGGTATCAGACCCTGCCATCCAAGCCTTTCCCGCCATTGCTTTCGGCCGCAGAGCGCAAGCCGATGCCTCTGCTGTCTACAGTGGACATCCACAGATGGCGCGATGCTTGGAGGGAGAAAATGGGCGGCGGCAGATTATGGGGGAACGAGCGGTAGGCGCTACAATGGATTGTAAGTGAAACTCAGCGACGTGATCTCGATCATTCAATCCCATAGAGCAGAGATTGATGGATTCGACGTTCGAAGCCTGTCGATATTCGGCTCGTTTGCAACCAACTCGGCATCCGAGCGCAGCGATGTTGATGTGCTGGTCGAGTTCAATGGGCCGGCTACCTTCAAGGGATGCATGGGCTTGAAGCTAATGCTCGAAGAGCTCATTGGCCGGCGAGTCGACCTCGTCACGATGCGTGCGTTGCGCAGCGAGATGCGAGAAGAGGTCCTTCAAGAGGCCGTGAAAGTTGCGTAGAGAACGGCTCTATCTTAAGGACATCGTTTCAGCCTGTGACAAGCTGGCGACCTACACCAAGGGCCACTCGTTTGAGAGCTTTTTGGCTGACCCGTTGACCTTCGACGCCGTGGTTAGAAACTTCCAGATCATTGGTGAAGCGGTCAGGGTCTTGCCCGACTCGGTTCGCAGCATCCGATCCGACATCGAATGGCCCCAAATCGTTGGCATGCGGCACATTGTGGTTCACCACTATTTGGACTCGATGAAGAGGTGATTTGGAATGCAGCCGTGAATCAAGCGCCGTCGCTCAAATTTGCCGTGATTGAGATCATCGACCAGATCGATGCCGAGCTAGCCTGGCGCGGCAGCTATATCGGTTCGAGTCCTGATCTCCAGAGAGCCCCTGTTACCCGCGCACTGCAAGAAGCCATGCATAACATCCAGCACATGATTGGCAAGCTCTCCGGAAGCCCGGCATGATCGTCCTTCGTGCAGAGCCAGCACCATATCCCGGACTCCCAGACCTCGGCTATTCCCCGCATACCCAAACTCCAAGGGCGCCGTTCGCCATTCCGAGTCCTTCGACGATCGGATCTTGACTTCGCCTCCGAAGCCGTTCGGATCGGGCACCAGCATTGAGCCTTCGGTGCCATAGATTTCAATCGGCGGCAAGGTTGAATGCCATACGTCGAAGCTCGTCGTGATCTGTCCAATCGCTCCGCTCGCGAACTCCATCGTGCCGACGATGTGGGTGGGTGTTTCCACCTCGATGACTTTGCCCTTCTTTGGTTCGCTCGTGATAGTGCGGGTTGGGAAGGTAGCGCGGGTCATCGCCGACACGCGCCGGATCGGCCCCATGAGGTTCACGAGCTGGGTCAGATAATAAGGCCCCATGTCCATCATGGGCCCGCCGCCCTGCTCGTAATAGAACTCTGGCGATGGGTGCCAGGACTCGTGCCCGTGGCAGAGCATGAAGCAATTGCAGCCAATGGGCTCGCCAATTGCGCCCTTATCTATGAGCTTTCGGCAGGTCTGCCCGGCCGCTCCTAAAAAGGTATCCGGCGCACAGCCGAGCATCAGTCCACGGAGCCGGGCCGTATCGACAAGATCCTTGCCGTGATCCCGTTCGACCGCCAGCGGCTTCTCGTTGTACACGCTCCTGCCCGCTTCGAGCGCCGCCATCCCGACCGGGTAATGCGCCTTCGGCACGGTGAGATTGACCACGATCGCAATAGACGGATCCGCTAGGAGCTCGTTGACGGATACTGCTTGGCATCCATATTTCTTGGCCGCCGATTCAGCCTTGTCAACCTCCAAATCTGCGCAGGCAACAACCTCGGTCTCCTCGAACTTGCCGAGATTCTCAAAGTAGATGCCGCTGATATTGCCGCAGCCGATGATGCCGATCTTGGTGGGTTCCACGGAAGGAGTTTAGCTTGGCAACCAATCTCTCGAGTGCGGGATCACCACGGGTCACTCGCATCAGATTCATGCATCGTGAACGGTGGCTCCGGTCTTCCCCCTCTCCACTTTCGAGATGGTTTGTGCTCGCAAGTGGGGAGGGGGATTGAGGGGGAGGGGAAAAGTCCGATCTCGTCTTTCCCCTCCCCCGGTTCGTTCCTCACCGACCCCTCCCCACGCACGTCTTAACCCCAGGTTGCCCAGGCGAAGTAGACGGTTGCAGCGAATCCATAAATCGCGATTAGCTTGCGGAGAAGCTCCGAATCGACCCGCACGGAAAGCTTCGCCGCCCAAAATCCTCCAATGATCGATCCCAGGGCGAGGAAAATGGCGGGCCAAATGGCAACGAGTCCCTGAGTGACGAAGACCAGTGAAGCGACGAAATTGATTATCAGCCCGAGCCAAGCCTTGATCGCATTCAGCTCATGAATAGAACCCTCCATATAGAGGGCGAAGCAAGCGAGCATCATAATCCCCATGCCTGCGCCGAAGTAGCCCCCGTAAACGCTCACGACAAACTGCAGCGCGATGCCCGCTCGGCCCGATATGGCATGCCGATGTCCGAGCGCCCACTTCTTGATCCGAGGCTGGAATGCGAGCAGCAAAGAGGCCAGCAGCAAAAGGAATGGCACCACGATCTCAAACGCTCGCTGACGGGTAGTGATGAGTAGTAGGGCGCCCGCCACAGAGCCAAGCAGGGTCGGCAGCGCCAGGGATCGCAGGTGGTGTCCAGTCTTGTGATAGAGATCGCGGAAGCCGACCGCTCCAGAAAGTGAGCCGGGCCAGATTCCGACCGCATTGGTCGCGTTGGCCATCTTGGCGGGGATGCCCATTCCCAGAGAGAGATAAGGAAACGACACGAGCGATCCGCCGCCTGCCACCGCATTGATCCCCGATGCGATTGCGCCAACGAGAATCAAGAGCAGCGCCTCAAGCAGACTCGGCATCAGCCCTCTACGACGAGCTTCGAAAAGTCCCCAGCCGTGAAGAGCGCCTGGGACACCACCTGCAGCAGCGCGAGCCGGGCATGCCTGACTTCTTCATTTTCCGCCATTACCATCGTGGACTCGAAGAATGCATTGATGGGCGGCTCGAGGGACTTCAGCGTTTGGGCAATCCGAGCCGGATCCTCTGCTGTAACCGCCTCGTGCAGCTCCTGCTCGGCGGCGCGAACCGCTTCCGCAAGCTTCACCCCTTCAGCCGATTCGATCCGCGATACATCCATCACCTCGATCTGCACGTCCGCGGCAACCTCAATCCCCTTGCTCCGCGCGGCCTGCACGATGTTAATGGGCCGGGTCGCGGTTTGAATGAAAGCGGGGTCTTGCGCCAATATCTCGAGTGCGCGAACCTTCAGTCGGATTAGGCGAGGGTTCAGCGCATCATTCTGGACCGCCGCTTCGAGGACATCGTGGCGAACCTCGGGCAGCAGCGCCTCGTAACGCGAGACAAACACTTCCTCCAGGACTCGTGCCACTTCTTGTGGGGCGATGTCATGCCCGGATTGGCGGTATTCCTGTATCGCTTCTGCGATCCTTGCCTGGTAGTCAAGGTCGTGGATTCCGGGCGCTTCCCATGTCCATGCCGCCTCGATGAGCAGGCTCGCCGCTCTGCGGAGGCCGAAAGGGTCGCTCGATCCGGTCGGCGAGAGCCCGACTCCAAGGTATCCGGCCAGCTTGTCGAGCTGGTCCGCGAGCAAGAGGCGTATCGCGGTTCGCCCTCCGGGACAGTCAGGGTTTGGGTTCTTTGAGAGATCGTAGTGCGAGGCGACCGCCCAGCACACCGGATCGGGGAAGCCTTCGCGCTTCGCGTATTCTCCCCCGATCTGTCCCTGCAGTGATGGCAGCTCGCTCACGAGGCCGGTACTCAGATCGGCCTTGCAATACAGTCCTGCCAAACGTGCAAACTCGACCTCGTCATCACCCGCGCCGGTTGCTTTGGCAATCTCAGCGGTCAAGTTGGCAAGGCGATCCGCGCGCTCGCGAACGGACCCGAGCTTTTCCTGGAACAGAACGCCGTCGGTTTTTTCCAGGAACTCATCCAAGCTATGCTTCGCGTCCTCGTCAAAGAAGAATTTGGCGTCGTTGAACCGGGCATTGAGCACCCACTCATTGCCCTGCCGAACGGCTTCCTCCTCGCCTCCGTTCCGTATGGATATAAACCTGGCCAGGAGGGTGCCTCCAGAGTCCGAAACCGGGAAAAACCGCTCATGCTTTGCCATCGCGGTGATCAGCACCGGCCGCGGCAGTGCCAAGTATTCACTCTTGAATCGGCCCTCCAGAGCGGACGGCCACTCGGTCAGAAACACGTTCTCCTCGACCAAGGCTTCGGACATCATCGGTTCGCCCGAAGCCGCCGCGCTCGCATCCTTGCGAATCCTCGCCTCGCGGGAGGCCGGATCAGGCTCGACCTCGCGCTTCCTCAATTGCTCGATGAGCTCAGCGCGAGACTTGACTTCGAATTCTCCCGGATGATTGAAGCGATGGCCCCGGCTGGAAAGCCCAGCGGCTACCCCCTCGATCTCGAACGGCACGAGCTTCCCATCAAAGCTGGCGAGAATCCACCGGATTGGCCTCGCAAACCGCATCCGCGCCTCGCCCCATCGCATGGACTTTTCGAAGGACATCGCCCGTATAGCGCTCGGAATGATCTCGGCCAGCAGGTCGCGCGTCGCACGGCCTGTGGCGTGCTTCGTAATCCAAACGTAGTCTCCTTCGCGACGCACATCGGCAGGATCGGCTCCCTGACCCTTGCAAAACCCCACGAGCGCGGGTGTCGGATTTCCTTCCGAATCAAAGGCCGCCTTGATCGCCGGCCCTCGCTGCTCCTTGGTCTGGTCCGGCTGCCGCTCGGACACTCCTTCGAGGTGAATAATGAGCCTGCGCGGGGTGCCGATTGGCTCGCATGCTCGCTCAAAGGATACACCGGCGTCGGCCAGCCTCTCCTCGATTAGGTTCTGCAGGTCGGTGTACGCCTTGCGGACGAAGGAGGCGGGCAGCTCTTCGCAGCCTAGTTCAATGAGGAGCTCTGCCATCGAAGCGATTTTACCGGGCTATCCGGCGACCCGGCCCCCGTGCGCCATGCGCACGAAGTTCTCGATGATCGTCATGCCTTGTTCGGTCAGTACCGATTCCGGATGGAACTGGACCCCTTCGATTGGCAGCGATTCATGCCGCAATCCCATGATCTCGCCATCATCTTCAGCTGTCGCGGTGACCGCAAATCCATTGGGAACCGACTCTTTCGTGATGACCAGCGAGTGATAGCGGACGCCCCGAAACGGATTGGGCATACCCTCGAAGAGGCCCTTGCCGTCGTGCCGGATCATCGAGGTCTTGCCGTGCATGATCTTCCGCGCCTGGACCACATCTCCGCCGTTTACGTAGCCGATCGCTTGATGACCGAGGCAGACTCCGAAGATGGGTATTGCAGAATTGCCGGCTTGAGGGCTTAGGGCCCACTTGACGATGTCGAGGCATACGCCGCTCTTGTCAGGAGTGCACGGCCCCGGGGACAGCATGATCGCGGACGGCGCCATCACCCCGATTTCCTCCATCGTGACCTCGTCGTTGCGGCGCACGACGACATCCTGCCCAAGCTGGCCGAGATATTGGACCAGGTTGTAGGTGAAGCTATCGTAGTTGTCGATGACCAGGATCACGGTTTCAGTTTGACATGGCGATCCAAGATCCGCTATGCGCCTAATAGGAAGCGATCCCTGTGCGACTTTGCGCCTTGGCTACTTTGCGTGAAAATCGGGAACTAGCGAATTACCGGTAGCCCATTTGGTTCCCATTCTAAGCAAAAAACGATAATCCGGGCACTAGTCCCAAAGCACTAAACACCGGAACGATTTGCGCGTCAGTTACGATAACTGATTAGCAAGCAGAGCGGAGAGCAAGATGCAGATAAAGGATTATGAGACAGGAAAGGAGCTTCGGGACCTCGCGATCAGCCTCACCCCGGAAGAGGCCAGCGATATGATCGCCTACCTCCAGCGCCTCGTTGCGCAGCCGGGCGTCGTCCGGATCCATATGAGCGAGGTCAAACGCGACCGCATAGAGAAGGAAATCACTTTCGCGTTGGAAAGCCGCAAACGGCCTCATCACGGCTTCTTTAAGCTCGCCTAGCCGCTACCAGCGAATCAGATTCGCGCCCCAAACCAGCCCGGCGCCAAAACCGACCGTCATCACCACATCTCCCTTCTTCAGCCGCCCTTCCTTCTCCGCTTCGTAAAGGGCGATGGGGATGGAGCCGCCGCTCGTGTTCCCATATCGCTGCACATTGGTGAACACTTTCTCAGGTGGAAGGCTCAGGCGCTTTGCGGCAGATTCGATGATGCGCAGGTTGGCCTGGTGCGGCACAAACAGGTCGATATCCTTGGACTCCATGCCCGCCAGCTCGAGCACTCTGCAGCATGCATCGCCCATCGCCGTAACGGCAAACCGGTACACCTCGGCGCCCGCCATGTAAATGGTCTTTCGCACGCTTTCCGAGGACGGGTTGCACAGAGGGTGCAGCGATCCCCCGTAAGCAAATTCGATATGGGGCGCCCCGGAGCCATCGCTGCGAAGCACGGTCTTGATCACTCCTCGATCCGTCCCTTCCTGAGCCTGGACGATCGCCGCGCCGGCTCCATCGCCAAAGAGCACGCAGGTCGAGCGATCCGTCCAATCGACTAGCTTGGTAAGCGTATCGACCCCAATCACCAGAGCAGTCTCAACCTGGCCGCTTTCGATCATCGAAGTCGCCACAGCCAAGGCGTAAATCGAGCCGGCACAAGCCGCGCCGACATCGAAAGCGCCCGAGTTCCTTGCGCCTATTCGATCTTGTACGAGGCACGAGGTGGATGGAAACGGCATGTCGCCGGTGACGGTCGCGCAGATTACGATATCGATGCTTGCAGGATCGATTCCTGCGGTTTCAAGGGCCTCCTTCGAGGCCTGGGTCGCCAGCGTGCTGCTCGTTTCGTGCTCGTTGGTGATCCTGCGCTCGACGATCCCCGTTCGTTGGACGATCCAGTCGTGGCTGGTATCGACCAGCTTCTCCAGGTCCTCGTTGGACAAAATCTTTTCGGGCACCGCGTGGCCCATCGCCTGAATGACCGCCCGCCTAGCCATGCTTGCCTCCGAGCTCTTTGCATACACTCTCCCGTATCGAATCCACAAGGCGGCTGTCGATAGCTTTTTGCGTCAGCAGCAGCGCATTCTTTATCGCTTTCGCGCTGCTTCTTCCGTGGCAGATGATGGTCAGCCCATTGAGACCCAGCAGTGGCGAACCGCCATGCTCCGCATAATCGAGGGTCTTCTTGAGAGGGGCAAGGAGTTTTCGCATGGGGAGGAACAGCAACTGTCTAAGCTTATCCGGTGGCAGGCTGTCCCGTATCGATCCCAAAATGAACTCAGCCACCCCTTCGCAGGTCTTCAAGACCACATTTCCTACAAACGCATCGCACACCACGACGTCGCATGGCCTCGCGAACATATCCTTGCCCTCCACATTGCCCGCGAACCAATCATGCTTTGCAAGCAATGGGTAAGCCGACTTTGCAAAAGCGTTTCCCTTGCTCTGCTCTTCGCCGATATTGACGAGGTGCACCCGCGGATTGGACCGCCCCATCACCTTTTCGGCATAGGCGCGGCCCATGATGGCGAATTCGACGAGATTTGAGGGGTCGATGTCCGGACTCGCGCCCGCATCCAAGAGCAGGAATCCTCCATGCCGGTTTGGAATAAAGCTAGCGATCGCGGGCCGATGAATTCCCTCGATTTGTCGCCAGGCGAGCAGTGAAGCAGCCGTACAGGCGCCCGTATTGCCGGCGGAGACGAACGCGTCGGCCACGCCCTGCTTGACCAGGTCAATCCCCACCATCAGGGAAGAATCGCGCTTTTTTCGCAACGCCTCTGTGGGCTTTTCGTCCATTCCCACCACTTCCATTGCCGGATGGATCTGGAGGTTTGGGGGAACGCCGCCTGGGAGGTGGGGCTGGATCTTCGATGGATCGCCCACGAGAAGAATGTCGCTGCGCATCAGCGAGGCCGCTTCGACCGCCCCCAGCACGATCTCGCGTGGCGCGTGATCTCCCCCCATGGCATCGAGCGCAATGCTCAACCGTTTTCGTCCTCGGAATCCTTCAACAGCGCGAGCTTTTCAAATTCGGGCCGGCCTTTAACCTCGGCTTCGAGCGCAGCACGTTCCTGTGCGACCGGGCAATCTCCTTCCCAGCCGTGTGCGCACAGGGTCTGGATCGGCATGTTCACGATCAATCCCTGGCGCAAGAGCGCCTCGACGATGAGGTTGTTGCCTTCAAAAAGCTGGAACGGCTCTTCCGCCGCCACTTTGGCGTAGTCCTGCGAATTGAACGAGCTCGGAGTGCCCTCGACCGGAAACTGCTCGTCGAGGTCGAATGCGATGTCCGTCTCCAAGGGAGCCCCGCACCGCGAACACTCCACGACCGCCCGCGTATTGAATTTTCCGGTCAGCAGGAGGAGATTCCCGGTGCTCACCGCCTCCAAATAGCCCTCCAGCGGTTTAAGCAGATCGAGGTCCTCTTCCTCAGTAAGGTCCGTTGATACATCGACCGCGACCTCACGGCCCGGATGCTGGAGAACGTCATTCAGATCGAGCAGGTCCTCCCTCTTCATTGGCGTCGGCTGAGTGTACCTTTGGGTTCCCGGCACCCCGCATTTGGGCGGCTGAGGCTCAATGTCGGGGCCGATTCATTCGAAGCAAAGGAAAGAAGGGTTACGCGATATTGCGCATTTTCAATCCAACTATCCTTCACCCACAAC
Organism: Fimbriimonadaceae bacterium; assembly: GCA_049276675.1. Classification (GTDB taxonomy): domain Bacteria; phylum Armatimonadota; class Fimbriimonadia; order Fimbriimonadales; family Fimbriimonadaceae; genus DATLGQ01. The sequence goes on along the minus strand of JBASWW010000065.1, from coordinate 19,335 downwards.
CCGTCGTGATCATGGCGCAACTTTTAGTTGCTATACTAGGCAGGCATTTTTCCTTGCTGTGATTTTGACGAGGTGATAAGGTTTTGAGAAAGTGGGCCTTTCTAAGCGCGGCGGCAGCGATTGTCGCTATTGGGTGTCAGGGCGGCGGTAACGGCGGCGGAACGACCACGGGTGGAGTGACCACCGGAGGCGGCGATTCCACGGCGTTCGTCACGATGCCCGCATCGCCCGGCTTGATTAATGTATCGTACATTACTGGCCAGGGCAGGGGTCGGGCGCCCGACTCCCCTTCGGCGATCATTCGCCGGATCTTCTTCATCGATCAGCTGAATGACGATCCAGGCGACGATCCGGCGAACAACGCCGAGACTGTTTTGAATCCGGAGCGGGCAATCGGGCTCGACCAGTACAGCATCCAGACCATCGGCGTGGATGTTCCTATTCCGTCCGGCATCGAGAACCGCATGTTCGACACCTTCTATCTGCAGGTGCAGAGAGTCCGGGTCGAAAATGCGGGGGGCGGCTACGACGAATATGATATGAACGGCAATCCCGCGGTGGACGAGTCGTTTGCCCTATCCTTGACCACGTTCCGTGGCCGACAAACGACCCTCCCGGTCTTCATCGATGATGCAATGCTGAACGCGCCCGGAGGCAACATCACGTTCGATAGGGCGCTTTTCGAGCAGGTCAACTACGACCCGGACGAATTGAAGATCATCGCGTTTATCGGCGACTATCTGTCCTTTGATATTTCGTTGATGGCAAGCCCTGACAAGCCGATCATGAGCTCCGGCGCTCCGGCGGCCAGAGTGTATTTCAGCGGCGACGGACAAGCTCTGAGCGAGGCTGCCAGCGGAGGAGCATTTGAAGTGCTGATCCCGACCGGCTATCTCGAAGGAACCTTCAACGATCCGGCGCCTCCGACGAATACTGGCACGTACACCCTCGTGCAGATCGACCCGCGAGACTTGAACGGGATCGCGAAGATCACCTCGCTGCTCGGAAGCTGGAGATCTTACAACCAGGTCATCGGCAGCCTTGGGACGTTCGAGGTGTTCGCCTTGCCAAGCAGCCGCGACGATGCGGTTCAGGACATCGTGATTCTCGAGCGAAATGGAGCTGGAAAGATCACGAATATGTTCTTCGGCCTGGTCGACTATTCGGCGGGGATCCTCAACGCCTGGCCAATCAGAAACATCGACGATGGCGTGATTGACAACGAGATCACGGGGTCAGTTTCGAACCTGGTGGACAAGAACGGCGCCGGTGTGGGCACCGACTACAACAAGATCCGCGAAGGACGGTTTACGTTCGACACCCCCGATCCTGACCTTCCAGGCACATTCCCGCTCGAGGGCAGGTTCATCGTCTTCAGAAGGTAGATGGACCGGATCCTCGCCGGGATCGAGACAGAGTATGGACTCTACGTCGAAGGTCGCGGGGCTGAGGATCAGATAGAGGACGCAATGGCGCTCGTCCGGAGTTATCCGGGCGAGTGCCTTGCTTCTTGGGACTATCGGTATGAATCCCCACGAGCCGACCTGCGCGGATTCAAGCTCGACCGGCTCGAAATCGATCCCAAAGACGCGCAGTTTGACCGTGGCAAGGCTCACCCTTCCGACCACGAGGTTCGATCCGACCGAATCCTCCCCAATGGAGCCCGGCTCTACAACGACCACGGCCACCCGGAGTACGCGACCCCAGAATGTTGGAGCACAGCAGAGCTCGCGCTCCAAGATCGGGCCGGTGAGCTAGCCGTGCTGCAGTCGGCCGAGGCGATGGCCGCAGAATCTGGCCGGGCCATCCGGATCTATAAGAACAACACCGACTTCCATGGCGCGTCGTATGGCACCCATGAAAGCTACCTAGTGCCGCGCGCCTTGGGGTTCGATGCGCTGGTTCAGGCGGTGCTCCCCATGCTGGTGGTTCGGCAAGTTTTATGCGGCGCGGGCAAGGTTGGCGCAGAGACAGGCCCACACTGCAGCTATCAGCTGAGCCAACGAGCTGACTTCTTGGTCGAACAAGTAAATGCCGAGACGCTGTATCGGCGGCCGATATTCAACACGCGAGACGAGCCCCACGCACGCCACGGCGAATGGATCAGGCTGCACGTGATCTGCGGCGATGCAAACATGCTTTCTTCCGCAACCGCTCGGAAGGTCGGGCTCGTCAAGCTCGCGCTCTCTCTGGCCACTGCTGGAGAAGCCCCGGTCTGGAAGCTGAAGGACCCGGTCGCAGCGTTCAAGTCGATCAGCCGCGACGAGAGCTACGAGTTCAGAGTGGAGCTTGAGGGTAGAAGCTGGACCAATGCTTCTGAAATCCTGGAGTCATATTTCGCCGCTTCGGATGTTGTCTTTGGGCCAAACCTCCTGGCCGAGGGTTTGGTTCGGGAGTGTCGCCAACTTCTCGCCGACCTGCGCGACTGCCCTGAGCGCTTCGCCTCTTCTGTGGATTGGGCGGCGAAAAGAGCCATGCTCGAAGCGTACATGGCTTCGGAAGGCAGCGATTGGCGCGACCCCGCCCTGAGAAGCTTTGATCTCGAATACCACAACATCAGTCCGGACGAGGGGCTGTTCTACGCCCTGCCGCAATCAAAAGAGACGGCAAGTCAGGCCGAGCTCATGGTGCGCTTGGCCGAGCCGACCGAAACCACGAGGGCATTGCCAAGAAGCTTGGCGGTGGCTAGATTCAAGGATCTTCTGGTGACGGCATGCTGGCGATCCCTCACTTTCGAGATCGAGGGCAAGCGGGTGGAAGTCGAGTTGTTTCCGGACAAGGATTATCCCGCGCACCTCCGCGAGGTGTCCGACGTAGTACAGTTCATTGAGATGCTGAGAGGTGTAGAGTGATCATACGAGCCGAAGATCGTCTGACAAAGCCCCGAACCACCGAGCCTGCCCGCAAGCTTGGCGACGAAAGCGGCCCCGGCAAGCCCGACGTGCGAAAGCCGGATGGCGGCAATGAGCTGCTGCGCCGAATGAAAAAGGTGGACCCGGACCAGGCCAAGAAGTATAGGCAGCGGTCCGGGCAATGATCTCAACCCCCTCGAAGTCATTCGCAGACCTCGTCGGATTCAAGCCGTCGGCGGTCGACAAGGGGCACCACTCGGTTGAAACCCACGCCACGACCGTGTTATGCCTGCGATACAAAGAGGGCGTCTTGACGCTGGCCGATCGCCGGGCGACCGCTGGCAACCTCATCATGTACGACCAGGCCGAGAAGATCATGGCGCTGGATGATTGCACGGTCATCGCGATCAGCGGCGCTTTCGGAAGGTCGGTCGAGGTGACCCGGTTCCTAAAGCATTCGCTCAAATACTATCGCCGAATGACCTTAACCGACCTCTCGCTCGAAGGAAAGCTCATGGAAATCTCGCGTGCCCTTTCCGCGAATATGCCGATGGCGATGCAGGGCATCGGGCTGTTCGTGCCCATCGTCGCGGCCTATGACAAGCGAAATGATGCGTTCGGAATCTATTTCTTCGATGGATCAGGGGCCCGGTTCGCGAACACCGACTATGCCAGCGGGGGCTCTGGCTCGGAAAGGATACGCGGCCTGTTCGAATACCTCGCGCGGATCAAGGGCCAGTGGCATGAGCGCGAGTTCGATGATGTTCTGCTCGATGGGCTCTATATGCTCGATATCGCAGCCGATCTGGATTCAGCCACGGGCGGCTTTACAAAGGTGCTGCCCGTCGCCAGAATCCTGGACCGGGACGGCAACCGCGAGGTGCCCGAAAAGCAACTCAAAAAGGCCGCCGAAGCGGTGCTCAAGCGGGAAAAGCTGTATTGAGAGAAGCGATAAGCATTAAGCGCCAGGCGTTGAGACAGCGAAACTCTCGAATCTCAACGCTTGACGCTTGACGCTCTTCTAGAACCGGTATCCGAGATAGACGCCGGCGGCAGTCGCCCGAACGTCGCCCCGCGCCCGGTCGCTGATAAAGAACGTGCCCTCGGTAAAGAATGCCGAGCCAAGCTCCACACCCACGCCGCCGCGCAAGCCGATGACCGTGTCAGACCCGGCCACGTCGATAAACACAGCGCCCGCGCCCAGGAAGAAGTAGCTTCGACTGCCCTCGGAGCCATCCTCGCTCTGCCGCGTATACCACTTCTGGTTCACCATCACCGGAAACACATTGCCCTTTCGGCCGGTGGTCGTGCCCGAGAACCAGTCGAGCGAGAAGAAAGTCTCGCCGCCCTCGAAGAACGGCTTGTCGATCCGGTAGTCAATGCCGAGCCCGAACAGCGAGTTGCCCAGATCGGCAAGGTTGTCGTCGATTGGGAAAACCCCTCCCGCTCGGAAGCTCAGGTTGATCGGGTAGTAATTGCTCTGCCCCGATGAGATGCCGCTCACGGCCAATGCGCCGACAAGCGCGGCTAAGTTCAAATATCGCCTCATGCCTACGTAATCCTCCATTGTCTCAGGGTTCGATTTAGGTTCAAAGCCCTTCGAGCGTTCTGTATTGTACTCAGGTTGAATTGCCGGGGTGTGGTTTCTCGAGGCCCGATGTGCCGTTTTGGGCCCCATTGCCTCCTTAATCCGCATCCGCGAGTAATCTTCCTGTCATGTCCGCCTCAATTGCCGATGCTTCCCGGTCCATCCTGCTCGTGGTGGATATGCAGCCCAGCTTCCTGAAGGTCATTCACGAAACGGACAGGATTCTGAGCCGATGCGAGTTCCTGATCCGGATGGCGAACCTCCTGGACATCCCCGTGATCGCCACCGAGCAGAACCCCGAACGGATGCACGGCACCTCGGAAAGGCTTATGCCGCTCCTCGATACGCCGCCTATCTCGAAGATGACCTTCTCTTGCGTCGGCTGCGAGGCATTCGACCAGGCTCTGAAAGCCACCTCCAATCCGAAATCCGATATCCGAAATCCAAAGCCGAATCAGGCGATCTTGGTGGGCATCGAAACCCACATCTGCGTCACTCAGACCGCTCTCCACCTCCTGGAGCAGGGCTACCAGGTCAAGGTCTGTGAGGATGCGGCCAGCGCGCGGGCCAAGGAAATGAACGAGATCGGCTTTCGGAGGCTCAGACATGCCGGTGTAGATGTCGCGCATACGGAATCCATTGCCTACGAATGGCTCCGCCGCGCCGACAGCCCCAAGTTCAGGGAAGCGCTCCAGATCGTCAAGCAGTTTTCTTAGCACCCATACTCGCACGAGCCATAAGGACCCGCGTCGCCAGGGTGACAGGGACCGCATCGCCGACAAAGGAAAGCCTAAATCTACACATTCACAATCCGAGACACCGCATCGCTCCACTCCCCATAACCGCGGCTCCGGCGAGCCCGCACGCGAACCCAAACCTGCGTCCCCGGAAGCAGCCCGGAGATCGTGTAGGAAGCCCGTGCCGACGAAGAAGCCCCGAATAGCTCGCTCATCTCCGCGTCGCCAAACCACTGAATCTCGTACGTCGCCTGGATAAGGGATTTCCACTTCGCGAGGATCGTCGAAGGCTCGATTCCATCCGCTAGACGAACCGCCGAGACCTTGGGAGTGGGCGGTGGCATGTTGCGAGTACGGTCGATGGGGCGCAGTCCGTAGCTGACTTTCCCTCCGCCAGACTCGCCGTAAAGTCCGCTCGTGACATGGTCGATCCGCCTCATCGTGCCAAATCCCTTTTCAAGAGCCAAGCGCATTTCCTCCCGCTTGCTCTGCATCTGGTTCTCGATGGCGATCATGTCCGTGATCAGTTGGTCGATCTCGGCCGCATCCGCCGCGACTTCCGCTTGGGTTGGTGCCGATAGCGGCCACTGCGGCTCGTTTCCGATCGCTGCCGCCGAGGATCTGAGCTGACTCACGAGCTTGTATGGGTCCTTGACGATCCTTCTCATGTGTGTATTATCCCATTTTCATTCAATATATTGTCAAGACTCTCTGTATCCACTCAGCACTCTCATTTATTATGCAGTTTATATGATATTCATTCAATGCTTAATAGGATTTAATGAAACCAGATAGTATTGATGCATCATCTATCTGAAATCTGCATTCACTGTCTGCATTGTGCATTTCTTAATGGTTTTCAGCTAATAACAGTCATAGACAAGCGCCCAGAGCGTGATGGCTGCTCGTAGCGGACGAACTTTCAGCCCTTCGAGTCGAGAAGCGGCTCTTTGGTCCGCTCTTGCTCCCGCGCCTTGGCTCGATCGGCCTTGTCCTTGCGGAGGCGCGCATCCTGCTTGGCCTTCAAAGCGGGCGTCATGACGCCCGCGAGCGTCCATGTCATCCACATCCCGATCAGCAGCACCAGAATCATGCCCACGAAATAGATGAGCAGGAACCGCTTCCCACCATATCTCCTGGCGCGGGGTGCCGGCTCGTCGAAGATAGGCTTTGCTCCCTCGTCACTCATTCGAATTACCCCTCCCCCTGCCCCCTCTCCGCGCACAGCGCATCGCGGAGAGGGGGTTCCCGAATCCTGAAGCCGCAATCCGCAATCCGCAATCCTCAGAGGATGTATTCATTAATCAAGTTCTCCAGCATTTCCTGCCTGCCCGAGCGGCGTACCGGCTCGCCGTGCTCCCGGACAAACGCCTCGCACTCCGCCAGCGATGCCTCCCCCGAGCGGATCCGCTCCCCAAGCTCGCCCTCCCAATCCGCATACCGACTTTCCAGAAGCTGCGAGAGCCGCCCATCCTGACGGATCCGATACGCCACCTCAAGCCCCCGCGCGAAGGCGTCCATGCCCCCGATATGAGCATAGAACAGATCGACCGGCTCATGCGACTGCCGCCGCAGCTTGGCATCGAAATTCAGGCCGCCCGTCGTGAATCCGCCCATCTCCAGCAGCTCCATCATGATCGTCGTGGTTAGGTAGATGTCGGTCGGAAACTGGTCGGTATCCCAGCCAAGCAGGGTGTCGCCGACGTTCGCATCCACCGAGCCGAGAATCCCCGCATGGCGCGCAACCTGCATCTCGTGCTGCATCGAATGGCCAGCCAATGTCGCATGGTTGGTCTCCAGGTTCAGCTTCAGATGCTCCATCAAGCCGAACTCGCGCAGGAAATTCAGGCAGGCTTCGGCGTCGGAGTCGTATTGGTGCTTGGTCGGCTCCAGAGGCTTGGGCTCGATGTAGAACTGGCCCTCCCATCCGATTCTTTTGCCATGCTCGATGGCCATCCAGAGTAGCCGGGCGAAGTTCTCGCGTTCGAGCTTCATGTCGGTGTTGAGTAGGGTGTCGTAGCCCTCGCGGCCGCCCCAGAACGTGTAGCCCTGGCCGCCGAGCTCTTGGGTTGCTTCGAGAGCATGCTTCACCTGCGCCGCGGCATAGGCGAAGACGTGGGGATCGGGATTGGTCGCGGCTCCGGCCTGGAATCGCGGATTGGAGAAGAGGTTTGCCGTCCCCCAGAGCAGCTCGATGTCGCATTCGGTCTGCTTTTTCTTGGCGTAGGCGACCATCTTGTCGAGGTTTTTGCAGCTCTCGGCGAAGTCTTGGCCTTCGGGTGCGATGTCGCGGTCATGGAAGCACCAGAGCTGTACGCCTAGCTTGCACATGAATTCGAAGGCCGCGTCCATCGTGTCGTGGGCCCGCTTCATCGGGTCGTGCGCGCTTTCCCAGGCCCGGATCATGGTGGGAGCGCCGAAAGGGTCCATGCCGGTGCCCTTGAAGCTGTGCCAGTAGCAGACGGCAAATCGCAGATGCTCGGCCATGGTCTTGTCGCCGACCATCTTGTCCGCCTTGTAATGCCTGAAGCTCAGCGGGTTCCTGCTCTTCGGGCCCTCGTAGGGGATGGGATCGGAGATTTCGGGAAAGAAGACCATGCTTGCTGAGATTACTTGTAATGGCGCCATAGGGTCGATGCCACATCCACCAAGCTTCGGAAATGCTGACAGGCTTGGTTGACGAGGGACAGTCGACCCTACGGCCTAATCCCTAACGTAGCTCGGGACACTGACCAAATGAGTGGACGAGGTCATGAAGTGGAGAGGGAGCACGGTTAAAGGCTACCTTTCTTCTGGCGGTCTTGGCGTGACGATGTACCGAAGCGCCTCCTGAGCGGCTACCGCCTCTCTGCCCTCTGACAAAACGGTTCGAATCTCATCTTCATACTGTTGGATGGCAGCTCTTACAGCAGCTACTAGCTGTGCCTCGCTTAGTCCAAGTATTTGGGGGTCCCTCTTGAACCGCCAGTCAGCTTTGCGCTCCATGCCCTCCTCTTGGGGCATAACCGCAACGTCGTTCACTATCCTAACTTGTCCGGCTACGCTGCCCAGGATTAAGAGTTCGCCTAGCTCTCCTGATTTCCCGGTCACCCCTTCAAATGTCGCCTCATGATGTGGTCGCCGCCTCAGGGCTAAATTGTCCTTTGGCGGCCATTGCAGGAAGAGCATATATCGCGAGCCAACCATTAGCATCGGTTCGCCCGAAACTCTTACGCCGCGTCCACGGGTTTCCTCGATGGTCCACTCCAAGTCCCCCTGCTCCTGCCGAATCTCCAGCATGGGACCTTCGTGAGGAATCTTCTTGCTTAGGAAACTCTCCACCCTGAAATCAAAGACTGTATGCTGCGGCGGGCCCACAGAATTGTAGGGCGTATGCTCGCTCCGCTTGACGCGCTCGACCCTGCCGAGAACAATTGCATGCGCGGGCCCTGCAAAGTCCTTCAGAGACTTCGGAATCCCGGGCGATTCTGCGTGGATCACAAGGCCCCCAAACCTTTGTCCAGAACCCTGGCCGGCCACCGATTTGCCGCAGCATGCCTGCTGGTCACGACCGGTTCCTACAACGAATAATGCTCCCCCGCCGAGTAGTGAGAGTAGCGCAAGTGCCTAGGGTGTTCTCATTCTTTGTTCCTCATGGACAGACCGGATAACCAAGCTCAAAGTTGACGAGGTCTTCCGCTCGAGCGATCTCAGTCTTCCAGATAAAATACCGGTGGATGTAGTCGTACATGAGAGGCCAATCATCTGCCGAGTTATGATCTAAGAAGATTGCGTGGCCCAACTCATGATTTGCGGTCGATCGGGCGTGGTGACGCCAGCCGATCGGGGCACAGGATGCCGCAGAACTTGGCGGGTCCACAGGGCTCGGATTCATCATGTATTTGTTGAAGTAGCAAATTCGCTCCGTGCTCCCATCGTGCTGAGGCTGCGCCCAGCCAAACACCGGCACGGTATTCGGCGATTCAGTGTACAATGTCCTTGTTGCGAGGATGTTGCCTATGCTAGCGCTGATATTGCCAGCTGGTGGTGTCTTGGAGTTCGTTTGACACCATTGATGAGATGGAATTCTGGACCGAGTACAACACGACGTCATCCGCGTCATACCTCTCCAGCGGTAGCGGAACCATGCCCGACTGTCGAAATGAGCCTCACAGCAACACTCTGGCGCGACGGTGCTCCGATGCCGAATAATCTTGTTCAGTTCACTTGCTCAGCGCCTGATAAATTGGTCGTCGTGAACGGCTTTTGGGGCATGCTCGCCAACTGTGTGCAAATTGTAATGACTAATCCCCCTCGGGGCGCGATCGCGCGATACGCTCCTCAGCTCTCCGAACTCGGCCCTCCACCTTCATCATGTACAGAAATAGGCCGAACCACGCCAGTAATGGCGGCACGGCCGCGATCATCCATTCCTTCATAAGCTAACTCCGCTTCGTGTTCCAAAATCCCTGCCCGCACGCGCATCCGGAACGCCCACAGGCAGATAGTAAACAATAGAATCCCAACGCCGAAAAGCCCGATCGTGTGCGCGCGGTCAAAGCCCTGCGACTTCTCCGAGACCATTGCCGGCTTCGCCTTCTCAGGATCGCCCGCGATCACCTCGACTTTGACATCTCCCCTTTGCTGCCCAGCCACGCCGCTGACAATCGTGTCATTCGGGTGCAGCGACCCCGCATCGCGGTTCATTGGCAGCCGGGGAAAGACGAAAATAAGGAAAATCGCGGGGAGGAGGCTCGCCAGTACGTAGCCTGCTCCAATCGAGGCCCGCTTCTCGGGGTCGGGGAATGCCGAGCGCAGCGCAAAGTACGACGCGAACATGAGCAGGACCATCAGGAACGAGGTCTGCCGAGGGTCCCAGTTCCAGTATGCGCCCCACTGGACCTTCGAAAAGATGATCCCCGCGGCCATCGTCTGGCACGCCATGAGGAGCGCGATCTCAACCGCCGCGACCGCCTTGATGTCGTTGAGCGGCAGCCTGTTGCGCAAGTATTTGAGGCTGAACCACCCTGCGGCAAAAAAGAAGCCGGTCGCGAGAAAGGCGGGCGGAAGGTGGAAAAAAATGATGCGCGCGAGCTTGGGTTCCGGAAAGCCGACCGCGTTGGGGACCGCGAAGGTCCACACGATCGCCACGCCCATCAGCAGCGCCAGTATCCAACGACTAGCTTTCAATTTCTCCAAACCGCCGCGAAAAGATAGGGGCCCGCCGCGAACACCGCCCCCGCATATCCCAAAAGCCCAAGCAAAGCCTGCGTCCCCTGCTCCGGCAGCCCCGCCCCAAGCGACACCCGAAGGGCCGCAATCCCAACCGCGATAAGCGGAATCAGAAGCGGCAATGCGATCACCGCCGCCAGCACCGCCCTGTTCGACGCCTGGGCCACGAGCGCCGCGCAAAAGGTTACCGCGCCCGCGAGCGCCGCGCATCCGAGAGCAAGGCCCGCAGCAAAGACGAGGGGTGAGGTGATCTCCAGCCCGACCAAAACAACGAATAGGACCGACAGGACTACCGCCTGAAGAAGGAGCTGGGCCAGATTGAATAGCGCCTTGCCCCAAAACACCGCATGGGGCCGCGCGATCAGGCGGAGGAGGTCTGCGGTGCCCTGCTCCTCCTCGGCCAAGAAGATGCGCGGGAGGGAGATGGTCGCGGCGAAGGTCAGCGAGACCCACAGCAGCCCCGCCGCAAGGGTGGCGTCAAGGGTGCTATATGAGCTTCCGAAGGCGATCGCGACGACAGTGATGACGCTGAAAAGCCCACCGGTCAGGATGCCGCTCTTGCTGCGAAGCTCCGTGCGCACCTCCTTTTGGAAGACGGCGCCGATCTCCTCACGCCAGCTCGAGGACAAGGTTTCCCAGCCTCCTTTCGAGCGGGTCGTTGGTTGCCACGAGCATCGCTCCGCGCTCCGTTTGCTCCTTTGCGACGCTGGCGACAAGGGCACGACCCTCTTCGTCCAGGCTCGCGCCCGGCTCGTCCAGAATAAGGAGCTGGGGGTCTGCTTGGATGGCGAGGGCGAGTTTGAGCCTGGCCCGCATTCCGGACGAGAGCTTTGACGATTCGAGGGCCGCAGCGCTTGCGAGGCCGACCCTTTCGAGCAGCTCCTCCGTGCGACGAGGGCAACCACGGAGCTTGCCGCTCATTTCGAGGTGCTCAGATGGAGTGAGACTCGGATACACGGAGGAGTCCAGGGCCGAGACACCCAGGGCCGTGCGGGGATCGTTAAACTCGGTGATCACCCTCCCTTCGCTCGCGCCCAGCAGCCCCGATATGATCTTCAGCAAGGTTGATTTGCCCGATCCATTGCGCCCGACGACGACCAGCGCATCCCCCTTGCGCAGCTCGAAGTCCAGCCCCCGGAAGATCCATTGGCTGTCATATCGCTTTCCCAACCGTTCCGCAAGCAGCACGCATGAGTATGGACGCTATCCGGTAGCCGCCGGGTGGTTCGTCCCGGCGCGCCCATCTGTCCGGTAGCCGCCGGGTGGTTCGTCCCGGCGCGCCCATCGGTCCGGTAGCCGCCGGGTGGTTCGTCCCGGCGCGACTATCCAATTCCAGGGGATGAGCTAACTCTTCAGCAGCGCATCGCCGAAATGCTCGAGCAGCACCGGGATGCCGAGCGACCGCAGCAGTTCGGCGCGGGCAATGGTCTCTGCCCTTGCAAGGAATTCCTCCATGTCCTTGTTGAGCAGGATGTAGTCGTAGGCCGAAGCGTAGCCGATCTGGTCGAGCGCCTTATCGATGCGGGCCTGGCTGTTCACCTCCGCATGCCGCTTTTCGATCCGCGCACCGAGCTCCTCGATCGAAGGGGGCAGCACAAAGATGCTCACCACGCGCCGGGCGCTGAACTCCCGCAGACGGAGCATGCCCTTGACCTCGACCTCGGTCAGCAAGTGGCTTCCTCCCTCATCCTGAAGCAACCGGACCGGTGAGCCGTAGTAGTGGTCGCCGTACGTCCGGGTGTGTTCCCAGATCTCGCCCGACTCGACATGGCCAAAAAACTCTTCGCGCGAGATGAAGGCATAGTCGGCTTCGGTCTCGTTGGTGCGAGGCGGCCGGGTCGTGTAGGTTCGCACCCGCGAGAGGCCGAGGTCGCCCTGCGAAAGCCGCTCGAGCAGCGTGCCCTTTCCTGCGCCGCTCGGCCCTGAGATCACGAATAGAAGGCCCCTCTTTGCCGATTGCAACATCGTGGGCAGAGATTACCGCTCAACTAGCTGCATGAGCTTGTCGGCAACCTTGTTTGGATCATGCCGGACGAAATCCGACTCGTTCATGAAATCGCCCGTGATCACTCGAAAGCCCATTGCGCGAATTCGATCGGCATCGGGCTCGACATAATGCTGGCCGACCTCGCGGTATTTCTCGATTGCCGCCTGGCTCGGCATTGCATTGTTGATCAGCACGTAGTCGAAGACCCTGACCTTGACGTTGGTCTGCATTCCGGTCACGTGCTCACAGGCCGTGAATTTGTCGCTCTCGCCAGGCTGCGTCATGACGTTGCACACGTAGACCTTGATCGCGTGCGACTCCCGGACGGCCTGCGCGATTCCTGGCACGAGCATGTTGGGAATGAGGCTCGTGTAGACGCTGCCGGGGCCGATCACGATGATATCGGCCTCCCCGATTGCATGAAGAGCTCCGTGATGCGGCTCGACGTTCGGGGGATCCAGGACCAATTGCCGAATGGCCCGGCCCGCCTCGACGATCTTTGTCTCTCCACAGACCTCGGTTCCATCATCGAGGATCGCGCGCAGCCGCACATGGTCCAGCGTGGACGGAATCACCCGCCCCCGGATCGCCAGAACATCTGATATCTTGACAACCGCCTTCTCGAAGTCCCCTTGTGACTGCTCCACCATCGCCGCGATCAGCAGATTGCCCATCGAATGCCCTGTAAGTCCAGCTCCGCCCTTGGTGAAGCGATGCTGGAATAGGTCGGTCATAGATTTTTCCGCATCGGCGAGGGCAACCAGGCAGTTCCGGATGTCGCCAGGCGGAATGATCCCCATTTCCTGGGTGAGGCGCCCGCTGCTTCCGCCGTCGTCTGTGACCGTCACGATTGCGGTGATATTGCTCGAATGCTGCTTCAGTCCCCGCAGAAGGGTGCTCAGGCCAGTCCCGCCGCCGATCGCCACGATGTTCGGCCCTTGCGCGAGCTGCTGGCGGCGTCTATACATGTCCACCATCCCTCCGCGGGCGGTCGGATAGATGGTTTCCATCATGTGGCGGATGGCCGAATTGACCCCCAGAACGATCACGATGCCGCCCAGGATCAGGCAGATCAGGCCGAGCCAATGAACGGCGGCGGGAAGCTCATCCTTGGACACATAGTTGAGGAGAAGGCTGTTTGTCCATTCGCCAAGGGGGATCAGGATCTGCTTGATTGTGTAGGCGAGGCCGATCAGAAAGATGAAGAGCCCGATCGCCGTCAGGATTAAAGCCTTTCGAAACCCCGCGGTTGGCGCGATAAGGCGGCGGAATTTGTATCGCTTGATCATTCCGCCTCTCTGTCCTTGATCAAAAGCGCGCCAAGGAGGCCATTGACGGCGGAGATAAGCACCGCGGCCACGAATGCGGTCCAAAATCTCTGCCAACCATCGGTCTCGGTGATCGTGAATCCGAGATTGAGTGACGCCGCCCAGATGAGGATCACGGCGTTGATGACAAGCGAGAATAGCCCGAGTGTCAGGCAGGTCAATGGAAGGGTGAGCAGCTTGAGGATGTTGCCGAGGGTTGCGTTTAACAGGGCAAGGATGGCAACGCCAAGCATGAGCCGGAGGAAGGAGCCCAGGCCATCCGCTGTTGCCTCGAATCCCAGACCGAGCGCCTTTGTGAGGTAAGACGCGGCGATCACCGACACAGCGAGCAGAATCCAGCGAAGTAGAAGCCTCATCCCGGATGCATTGTATCGCAGGACGAGGGATGGGCAAAGGCCAACATCTTGGCCAAGAAAGAATACACTGGCTCTAGATGCGCGCCCAGACCCCCATGCTCCAACAGTATTTTCGCGCCAAGGATGAGCATCCGGGCGTGCTGCTCGCCATGCGAGTGGGGGATTTCTATGAGTTTTACGGCGAGGATGCGGAAACCGCTGCCGCCATCCTCGAGATCACTCTGACGGGCAGGGAGGACGCCGCAAACGGCCGAATCCCCATGGCGGGCGTCCCTTACCACTCGGTCGAGAAATATCTAGCCAGACTGGTTTCGCTAGGTCACAAAGTGGCGCTTTGCGATCAGCTGGAGGACCCGCGCGGAGCCAAGGGGCTGATCAAACGCGGCGTCACCAGGGTGCTCACTCCCGGCACCGTCATGGAAGATTTCATGCTCCCGTCCGCGCAAAACAACTTTCTTGCCGCCATCTGCGTCCTCGACGGGCGGGCCGGCCTTGCCACTCTGGACTCCTCGACCGGAGAGTTTGTGGTCACCGAGATCGAGGGGGACCAGCTCCAAGAGCGGATCTTGCAGGAACTTGCAAGAATCCAGCCGGCCGAACTGCTCGTGACCCCGACAGCGGGCGCGGTCGGCGAGCTCGCCAAAACCGGGCTGGGCGCATTGCTGACCGAAATCCAGGGCCTCGCTCCCGATCGGGCAGCAAGGCAGCTCACACAGCAGTTCGATGTCGCCAACCTGGAAGGCTTTGGCTGCGCGGATAAGCCCAGCGCGATCATCGCCGCTTCCATGATCCTGGGCTACGCGGAAAAGAACAAGCTGCCGATGGGCCACGTGGACTCCCTCTCAACCTACTCGGTGGATGGATTCATGCGGCTCGATCACGCCACCCGGCGGAGCCTCGAAATCTCGCAGAACATGACGGACGGCAAACCGGCCTTGACCCTGCTCTCCGTTCTTGACGAAACCGCGACGCACATGGGCAGGCGAACCCTCAAACGCTGGGTCGATCAGCCGCTGCTCGACATTTCGGTAATCCGCGCCCGGCACGACGCGGTCGAGCGCCTCGTTTCGCAGGCACTGGCGAGGGAGGATCTGCGAGAAGGTCTCAAGGCGATTAAAGACATGGAGCGCCTGGCAAACATGACGCATACAGGACTCGCGAGCCCACGAGATCTCGCGGCGCTTAGGAACTCGCTGGCCGCCTTGCCAATCCTCGCCGAGCCGCTTCGCAAGGTCGGGCTTGGAAGGATCCAGGAGCTGAGGGAGCAGATGTCTGACCACACAGACGTCCTCCGCCTGCTTGAGAAGGCTCTCGTGGGTGAGCCGCCTCATTCGCTAAGGGATGGCGGAGTGATCCGGCAGGGCTACGATCTGGAACTTGACAAACTTCGCGACATGGCCAAAAACGCCAAGGCCTATATCGCTGACCTCGAGAAGAAAGAGCGCGAGAAAACCGGGATAGCGACTCTGAGAGTGGGATTCAATTCGGTCTTTGGCTACTACCTCGAGGTTTCGAAATCGCACATTGCCAAAGTGCCTCCCGACTACATCCGCAAGCAGACGACGGCAAACGCCGAGCGGTACATCACCGCCGAGCTCAAAGAACACGAATCGCAGGTTCTGGGCGCCGATGAAAAGGCAATGGACCTGGAGGCAGACTTGTTCGGGCGTCTGCGGGTGCGGGTGGCAGAGCACAAAGATGCCCTTCTCGGTACGGCGAGGGCTCTGGGCGAGCTCGATGTCCTCTGCTCGCTTGCCCATGTCTCGGCGCGAAGGGGCTACGTCAAGCCTGAAATCGTGGATGACGATGTGCTGGAAATCGTCGCTGGCCGGCATCCGGTGCTCGAAGCGAGCGGCGGGTTTGTGCCGAATGATGTTGCCTTCGGAAGCGTCGAGCGCGGAGGCGAGGTTCTTAACGCTCAATGCTCAACGCTTAGCGCTTCCATCCGAACGCTCATCATCACCGGCCCCAATATGTCGGGAAAATCAACCTACCTGCGCCAGACCGCTCTCATCGTCCTGATGGCCCAGATTGGCTCATTCGTGCCTGCCAAATCTTGCCGGATGAAGCTTTGCGACCGCATCTTCGCCCGAATCGGAGCCAAGGATGAGCTGGCCCTGGGACAGAGCACGTTCATGGTCGAGATGATCGAGAGCGCCAATATCCTCACCCATGCCTCGGCCTCGTCACTGGTTATTCTCGATGAAGTTGGGCGCGGAACATCGACCTATGACGGCCTTGCGATCGCATGGGCGATGGTCGAGCGGCTCGCCCAAATCGGCGCGAAGACGATGTTTGCCACCCATTACCACCAGCTGAACGCTCTGGCCGAACAGGTTTCTTCGGTCGCCAATTTCAGGGTCGCAGTGGAGGAGGTTGGCGATCAGATCGTTTGGACGCACAAGGTCCTGCCGGGCGGAACCGACCGCTCATATGGAATCCATGTCGCCCGCATGGCCGGAGTCCCCCCCACCGTGCTGCGGCGAGCGGCAGAGGTGCTTGCCGACCTGGAGCAGAAGACGGAGGCTCCCAGCGCGGTCGCCCCAAGCCGGCAAAGGCTGCAGATGACGCTCTTCGAGTCCGAGCCGTCGCTGCTCGAGAAGGAGCTGGAGCTGGTGGACCTGAACGTGCTTACGCCCGTGGAGGCCCTTGTACTGATCGATGAATGGAAGAAAAAGCTCAAGGCAGAAGTTTCGTGAAGCGCGAGGGGCTTGCCCTTAGCTGTTTCGCCAAGCGTGCCTGAAGAATCTCAAGAGAATTGCTCAGACTCAAAATCACCCCGATTATGGGGTTTTTTGCGAAAAAGCTTGCATTTTTTGCAGGGGTCGTGCATAATGGCTGTGGCTCGGAGTATGTGCCGGGCTACCAGACGCAGGATGCGCCGGTTGACCAAGCTTGAACCGCGAAGTTTGGTCCTCATAGGAAACTCAAGGATAGTTGTGAGGATTAATGCGGAGAGGGCCCCGGTCGAAGGTCTCCTGTGTCTAGACTAAACACAAGGAGCATCGACTCTAATGAACAAAACGCTAAAGTATGCACTTAGCGCGGTTCTGGGCCTAGCGGTCTTAACCCCCGCCATCGCTCAGCACCCGTTCCCAGACGTGGTCAATCCTGACCACTGGGCATACAAAGCGGTTGCCGAGCTCGCCGAGAAAAAGATCCTCGTTGGTTATCCCAGCGGGTATTTCCTCGGGCCTCGCTCCGCTACTCGTTACGAGATGGCCGTCGCCATCTGGGGCGCCTACAACGACCTTCAGGAAACCCTGAAGCGAATTGATGACGCTATGACCCGAATGGGCAATATGGCCGACATGGAAACCATGAAGGCAGCCATCGCCCAGCTGCAGGCCGATATGGCCAAGGTCCAGGCCTGGAGATCCGAAATCGACGATATCAATCGTCTGATGAAGGAATTCCAGCGGGAGCTTGCCAGCCTCGGCGTGGACGTCGCGGCAACCCGAAAGGCAGTCACCGACCTTGAAGAGCGCGTGGGCATTCTCGAAAAGAGAAAGGCCGCCGTAGACTTCAGCGGCGACGCTAACTTCGTCGGCCTTGGCGGCTACAGCCAGAGCGGAAACTTCGGCCTTACGGTCGACGGCCGCGTCACTGGCGTCGACCATGTCACCGGCCTGCCCGCAGGCGCGGACGAGGATCTCACGATCCTCCACGAAGTTGCCGTCACGATGACAGGCACCAACGATGAGGGCCCCAAGTGGGGCGGCACCGTGGTGTTTGGCAACATGACCGGCTTCGGCGTTTTTGGCGGCGCACCGTTTGGCGACCAGGTGAATAACTTCTCCGGGTTCCGATTCGGTGAGGGCGCCCAGGGCTACTACATGCAGGATCTGTGGGCCATGTTCGATACAAGCCTTGCCGGGCTTGCATTCAACGCACAGGTGGGACGCATCGGCGTTTCCGTCAGCCCCTATATCCTCATGCGTCCGGACAATTCTCCCTACTTCTCCAACGAGCGGTGGGACAATGGCCGGTATACGATCGACGGAGCCAACCTTGGCTTCAATTTCGGCTCTGCCAAGATGAACGTCTTTGGCGGACGAACCGGATCAGCCACCGACTCGAACTTCTTCGTCGTTCAACCGATGAGAGCGGGCCGGATCGGCAATCCGTTCAATCCAATTGCTGGCCCGCGGCCCGTCGGACAGTCGGCGACCCAGTTCGGCAACATGGATCGAATGCTGGGCACCAATATCAGCCTGCCCCTTACGCAGAACGGTTCTTTGAACCTGGCGTATATCTGGCTGAGAGAGGACGCAGGCGCAGTTGCCACAGGTAACGGCGTCAACGTCTTCGGCGGTGATCTTCGGTTCAACCTCGGCGGTCCTACCCTCGAGGCCGGATATTCCCAGTCGGACGTCGTGTACAACACGTCGACCGTCGTCAATCAGGACAACGCAGCTTGGTGGGCCAAGCTCGGTTGGGCCCAGGGTAAATGGGGCGCCAGCGTGGGCTATCGTCAGATCGAGCCGCAGTTCGCTGCGCCGGGCTCGTGGGGCCGCATTGGACTTTGGTGGAATCCCGCCGACATCCAGGGCTTCATGGCTGACGCGTACTTCGACCTGACGGATTCGGTGAGATTCACCGCTTCCGCCGAGATGTACGAAGGCACCGGTGCCTTGGCCGGTGGCTTGACGACCGACGACAACGTCAACCGCTACGTGGCTGGCCTCGCTTACAAGCTCAATGGCGCATGGGACCTCGGTCTCGGCTATGAGCATGTCGAGTGGGATCTTGCAACGCCAGGCGGCAACCCTGTGGAGCGTTGGTGGAACATCGGCTTCGGCTACACGCTGAGCAACAGCGTCGGCCTGAAGATCCTTTGGCAGATCAGCGACTACCACAATGGCTCACGAGCCCCGTTCAATGTGTTCGGGCTCGGAACCTACCGCGGCGGCCTCGCCACCGCGCAGTTCAGCGTCAAGTTCTAAGCTCGCTTAGAATCTGAATCTGAAAAGGCCTCCCGGCACCGGCCGGGGGGCCTTTCTCTTGTCGGCATTCTCGATCATCACAACATCTACGTGTATAGGGATGATCGTGATTTCCGGTGCCCTTTTTCGTAGCGCCTGACGAGTGCCACCGGGAGAATATTCGGAAGCCTAGTAAAATTACTGTTGGTATTTCCGCCGGTATGCTTTTACTAGTTGCGAAATGACGATATGGCAGGCACGGCGGGCCGTCACTCCCCGCTCCATCAAAAACCTCGCTCCCGGGACGGGCTGGGGAGCGCGAGCCCTTTTTTTCGGAACAGTGCCCTCACC
>JBASWW010000064.1:0-36739 GCA_049276675.1 Fimbriimonadaceae bacterium | reverse complement strand
CATGTATACCGGAGGGTCTGAGACGGGCTTACCCACAAACATCATCAGTGGTCTTTCGATGGCACAAGGAGCGACCTGGCAGAGTGGGCGCACGACGGGGATGGGAGACTCAACCTCGCAGATGATGAGCTTCACACTCGATAG
Source organism: Fimbriimonadaceae bacterium (assembly GCA_049276675.1). Classification (GTDB taxonomy): domain Bacteria; phylum Armatimonadota; class Fimbriimonadia; order Fimbriimonadales; family Fimbriimonadaceae; genus DATLGQ01. Next base: position 36,595 of record JBASWW010000064.1, on the reverse strand, counting down.
TCGCGGGGTGCTAGAAGCGGGGACTCCCTTCTGGCTAGCTATTATGGCCGAGTTGATGTACACAAGCAGCGATGTGCAGTGGTCGTCAAATTGGACCTGGGGAAATTGGGTCCCGTGGCCCACTTCAGAAGCGCCCATGAACACAGCGATTAATGGCAGGCCACTCTACTACGATGCGCTCGGCACTTCAGGCATTGATTCCGAGTCTTGGTCCACATATGAGAACCCTTCCACGTCGAACCTTGCGGCAGCTAATCAAAACGAAAGCAAAACGATAAGCAGCAGTTCGGTCGACGTCAGGAGCGCCCAACGCATGTTCTATTGGCTTGGCTGCGAGGTCGGATGAGCGTCTTGAAAGCTGAGCAACATGTCTAGGCGCTACACCAACACGCACGTGTACTATAACCATGCAAATTGGCCACAGGTGCTGACTGACCTGACGAACCTAGGCTTAGCTGGCGCACGGTGGCAAGTGCCCCTGGAGGCGTATGCCGATACCCCTGGGGTCTACCATGACTATGCTCAGGAATCTGTTTATCAATCTGCTAATGACCTCGCCAGCGAGGGCTTCGGCACCATCTTTCTTTGCGCCTACGGGCCTCGCCCGGACCAGACCGATTGGAGAGACATCTCCAACGATACCGACACCTGGGACGAGGAGTATGATGAGGCTTGGGACGCGAACCCCGCCCAGGCGTACCCGCCGTCCGGGCTTTCGAACGAATTATGGCAGGCTATGGCCGACCTTTTCATCGATCAGATTGAGCGGATTCGTCAGGGCTACACTGATGCTAGCCTGGACCCGGATGAGTACGTGACGATTGGCTGGTGGAATGAACCTGGAGGAGCCTGGGATTTCACCACTGGTGCGTACAGCTTTCACGCAATGAGCAACTTCATTGCGCCGCAACTAAAGGATGCGATGGGTGGGTCGGTCTTCGCCTCCCCTACGTTGAACGGCGACCTGGAAGGTACGGACATGATCGCCGAGACAAACCTCACGATCTCTTACCTCGATACGATTCTTTCCTCGGGCCAAGCCCACCTAGACGATTATGACCGATTCGCAGTGAATATGTACATGCCCCTCCAGAACACCTTTGGGGCGGACGAACGAGAAGGTTTTCTGTCTTTCCAATACAAAGCGTTCAAAGTTCTAGAGAATATCACAGCAGACTACGGTAAGCCAGTGCAGATTCACGAGTTCGGATTTTCGGCCGATCGAGCCGGCATGGCCAAAACCGGCCGGAGGATCGATCATCGCCGGCGCGGCAGGATGATCCGCGGGTCTATGACGGCTCTCGAAACGATGCCATTCGACCTGATCTGCCAATACGTCCTGCACCAAGGGACTTCAGCGGACGATTCTGATCCAACCGGTATGAGCGGCCTTTGTAGAAGCGACACCTCGCGATATGCTGCCTTCCAGGAACTTGGCTACCATCTGGGAAAGAACATAACCGGAACATTTATCGAGTCGGATTAAGAATGAAGTCGTAGTATAATGAGTGGGAATGGGGCGAAGCCATGAAGAGAAGACCTTCCACCCACCTTGATATCAGAGCCGTGCTATGTTTCGGTGCAGTGCTGCTCTCAGCCGATATGAACGGTCAATGGACAGTTGTCAATCTCCATCCTCCTGGTGCCTTGAACTCCAGCGCAAGCGAAGTGGCGGACGGCCTGCAGGTTGGATGGGCAAATTTTGGCAGTGGTATACGCGCTGTCCTGTGGAGCGGCTCGTCGGCATCATGGGTGGATCTCAAGCCGGGCAGGCCGGCGAGTGCCCATGGAATCGGTGACGGCCAGCAGGCTGGATGGGTCGATATCGGAGGCGGCGGGATTCACCACGCCAGTCTTTGGAGCGGCTCGAGCGACTCCTGGATAGACCTGAACCCCGAAAACGCATCGCGTTCGGAAGCATACAGCGTAGCTGGCGGCCAACAGGTTGGCTACATCTTCTCGAATACGCCGCGCGCGACCCTGTGGAATGGGTCCGCCCAGTCGTTCGTGGATCTGCATCCTCAACAGGCATCATCATCCGTGGCCAATGCGACGGACGGCTTGCAGCAGGTGGGCATCGCCATCATCGGAGGGCTTGAATGCGCGGGTCTCTGGACGGGGTCGGCTGGCTCCTGGGTGAGCCTCAATCCGGTGGGCTCGGACAGGTCTAGAGCCCGCGGCGTCCATGCCGGGCAACAGGTGGGAGTGGCACGCGTTGGAGGTGTCGATCGCGCCAGCCTGTGGTTTGGCTCGGCAGAAACTTGGGTGGACCTTCACCCTCTGGTTGCTGATTCATCATATGCTACGGCCGGATACGCTGGAATGCAGGTTGGTGCAGTTGACATCAACAACCAGCCTCACGCAAGCTTGTGGAAGGGCACTGCGGCTTCGTGGATGGATCTGCATACGGCACTGCCAGCCAATTACAGATTCTCGGTCGCCCGGGGAATTTGGCAGGGCGGATCGCAAACCTACGTGGTTGGCTATGCTTACAACGAATCAGCGGCGCGCAACGAAGCGATTATGTGGGTCGCCACTACGAAGAGCATCTCATTGCGCTCCGCCCCTCGCATCGGCGGGTGAAATTGAAACTCCGCAAGACATTTTGTTGCTCTAGTCTACAGTTAGTTCTAGCGGGCCGATTCACTCAATGCCTCCTACCGAAAGTAGTAACCCAGCCAGAATGCTCGTCTGGGGGCTCTAAAGTTGTCAGGCTCCATAATCTAATCATGCGGCTCATCTTCGGGGCGGATCATGCGGGGTTTCACTTGCGTCAGGCGCTGGCTGCTTGGGCGAGGGGGCAGGGGCATGAGGTCAAGGAGGTCGGCGCGACGACCGAGGAAGCCTACGACTATCCGGCAGCCTCCGACGAAGTTGTCAAAGGAATTCTCACAGGTGCGTTTGATCTTGGCGTCGTGGCTTGCGGAACGGGCATCGGCGTCTGTATCCGCGCGAACCGCCACAAGGGCATTCGCGCCGCAAATTGCTGCAATCCGGAAATGGCACGCCTCGCGCGCCAGCACAATCATGCCAACGTCTTATGTGTAGGGGGCAGACTGCTAAGTGAATCGGAAGGCATTGCCATTTTGCAGGCATTTATCGAAACCCCGGAAAGCGCGGAGGACAGGCACCGTAGAAGAGTAGAGATGCTGGACGGCAACATTGAAGCGTAAGCGCGCCCTGGTTAGGAACTTTGAGGGCAAGGAAATGAGTCAAGGCTAGAGAAGCTCAACGAATGAACGAAACCAAGAAGCATCTATTTACCGCCGCGACGGTCGCCCTTTGCTGCGCGACCCTCATCGGCGGGATCGTGTGGCGGAACAAGGTCGATGTCGGCGAGGCGGGCATCTTCGTGGCCAAAGACAGCGAATTCGGCGAGCTTCTCGCTTCGACCAAGAAATCGCGCGAAGTGTCGGAGACGAGCTTCTATGCGAACCTCGTCAAGCTGCTCAAAGAGAACTACGTCGAATCCGTCAAGGACGAAACGAAGCTCGCGCTGGGTTCGGTTAAGGAGATGATCGGCAGCCTCGGCGACTTGAATAGCCGCTATTTCGACGCCGAAGAGTTCCGCGTCTACCAGAACGCCATGAACGGGAAGTACGAGGGCATCGGCGCGCTCTTCGTTCTTGAAATCATGAAGGGTTCGCCATCGAAAGGAGCCCTCCCCATTCCTGGCCAGAAATCGCCAGTGGTTCCGCAGGAGCGGGCCAAGATTCCGGTGGCTCGCGTGGCTGCGGTGGCGCCCGGCGGCCCAGCGGACAAAGCCGGAGTCAAAGCAGGCGACTGGGTGGAAGCGGTCGACGGGCGAGATGTATTCAGCCCCAAGCTTTTCAAAGAATTCATGGATGCGCGAGCGATGGCGAGGCGCGAAGACGTGCCGTCCGAGAAGAAATTCGAAGTGAGCGACCGCCTCCAGGCGAAGGCGGAAAACATGATCATGCCGGTTCGGGCCATGCGCAAGCTTACGATCGGCGATAGCGGCATCGTGAAGGTCGTTTTCAACCGAGCCGGAGCGAGCTACGAGCGGTCCATCGAACGGAGCAAAAGCGAAGTGCCCGCCTGGACCGGCGCAGGCAATGCGGCCGTCCTCAGGTTCCAGCCAGGCGTCTCGAAGTCTCTGGCGGCATTCCTCAAAGGCAAGCAGGATGTCACGCTCGACCTGCGCAATTCCGGACTCGGAAGCCTAAACGAGATGGCCGCCTGCCTCGCACTCGTCGCGCCGCCGGGGAGCTATGGATCGTTCGTGAGCGAGAGAAGCAAGTACAGCGAGCGCCTCGCTTTAAAGACTGGCAATCCGAAGCCGCCCACGCTCACACTGCTCGTGGACGCCACCACTCGCGGGCCCGCCGAGATCTTTGCCAAGGCCCTTACCGGCAGGCCAAACGTCACGATCGTCGGAGGCAAAACCGCGGGCGCCCTGGAGCAAACCCTGGTCGTCGCGCTCCCGCAGGGCCATGGCTACACGCTTGTAAAGGGCGTTTACAAGGGGGCGGCAAAGTGAGATATTTCGTGGCGCTCATGTTCCTATCGGCGTGTTTCGTTCTCGGCTTCGCGTGGCGCGATATCCGCCAGGGCAAGCTGCCCGATTCCGCCACGATGTCGGCCATGGTGGGCGGCGGCGGATCGAAGGAGCCCTCGGTCGCACCCAAGGTTCTCTTCAAGACCGCCTACGACAATATTTCCAAGAATTACCGCCGCGAGGTGGACGCCAAGAAGCTCAGATACGCAGCGATGCGAGGTCTGGTGGGCGCGCTCGGCGACCCCCATTCGATGTTCTTCGAACCCAGGCAGGCCGAGGACTTCACAATCGAGACCGAGGGCAGCCTGGTCGGGATCGGGGCTCGTCTGTCGGAAGATCCGCTCGGCGCACTCGCCGTGATCGTCTTCGAGAACGGCCCCGGATTCAAATCGGGCCTCCGGAAGGGCGATATCATCACCGAAGTGGATGGTAAATCTTCCGCCGGCATGTCGGTCGAGGATATCGTCCAGACGATCCGTGGCAAAGAAGGCACGATGGTCCGCCTGAAGCTTCTCCGAGCCTCCGTCAAAGATCCCGTCAATATCGTCGCCCGGCGCTCCCAGGTCATCCTCCCGACCGTCGAAACCGCCCTTGTGCCGGGCACCTCTATCGGCTACATGAGCGTAAGCAGCTTCAGCGAGATCACCGTCGGCCAGTTCGATGATGGACTCGACAAGCTCGCCGCGCTCAAGGCCAAAGGACTCATCATCGACCTGCGCGGCAATGGCGGCGGACTGCTCGGAACGGCCACCGAAATGCTCTCCCGCTTCGTCGAGGACAAGCTCGTCGTCAAGCTCAAAAGAGGCGACCGGGTTCTCGACGAGGAGCGCACGCTTATCGGGCTGAAGCGCAACCTTAATTATCCCGTCATCGTGCTCGTGAACTCCGAATCGGCAAGCGCCTCCGAGATCTTTGCCGGCGTCATGAGCGACTATAAGTTGGCCACCATCGTCGGCGAGCACACCTACGGCAAGATGTCCGTGCAGAACGTGTATATGCTCGTGGATGGCTCCAGCGCAAAGGTCACGATCGCGAAGTATTACATGCCGAGTGGCCAGGACATCTCGCGGATGATGGACGACGACGGCATCTTTATCAGCGGGGGCCTCAAGCCCGATGTCGAAGTCAAATTCCGCGTCCTTGACCCCGTCAAGGGCGCACCGGCGACCATCGTGCCGAACGACACCCAGCTCGTGAAGGCTGTGGAGATCATCCAGTCGCGACTGGGAAGCTAGGCCCCCGAAGGACCAATACTCGCGGGGCCGCCTAACGCACGAGCGAACTGCTGTAAGCTGTGAGCCTGGGCCGGGCAGTTCAGTGGATTCGCCGTGCAGGCGCTGTTCGCAGGGACGCTGATGCCGTTCTACTACCTCACGGTTACAGGGCTGTATTCGGAATTCGTAGACGGCAGAATAAACTCGGAACGTGCGCCGCCCGAAGACACGCTCCCTGAGATCCGGCTGAGGTGAGCCCTTAATCCCCTGAACGCTGAGCCTGCCCATCCCCTGGGCGACCGCGGCCAAACAACCCAGCGAGCCTGCCCATAAACGAAAGTTCTCCCGTCGCCATGCCGCGTGACTTAGGATCAATCGCCGCGCGTATCCCATCCCCCACGAAGTTCAGCGCAAAGATCGTCAGAGACAGAAAAACGCACGGCCACAAGAGCAGCATCGGCGCCGAGTTCATCAGCTTGCGGCCCGAATCTATCATGTTGCCCCAGCTCGGCTCCGGCGGGCGGATGCCGATCCCCAGAAAGCTCAATGTGCTCTCGGCCAAAATCGTCCCCGCAAGCTCCACCATCGTCACCGCCAGCAATATCCCCCAAAGCTGCGGCAATACGTGGCGCGTCACCGTCCACCACATGCTCGCCCCCATCGCCTTCGAAGCCACCACAAACTCCCGGTCCTTGAGGGTCGCAACTTGGGTGCGCACCAGCCGCGCGATGCTTGGCCAAGCCGTCACCGACAGCGCCGCGATCACCGGGAACATGCCTGGACTGAGAATCCCGATTATCAAGATGCCCAGCAGAATGTCGGGAAAGGCGAACATCGAATCGGTGAACCGCATCAATGGCCCTGAAATCCAGCGCGGAGCATAAACCCCGAGCACCCCGAACGTGATCCCAACAACCAGGCTGATGCTCTGCACGATGATCCCAACCAGCAGCGAGACACGTGCGCCGTGAGCGATGCGGGCGAAGATATCGCGCCCCTGTTCATCGGTCCCGAGCCAGAACTGCGCGCTCGGCGGCTGGAAGGTCATGCCCGCGTGTGGATAGTCGTAGGGCGGCCGGAAATAGGGGGCGAAAGTGGCGACGAGGACCAGAAGCACCAGATAGACGATGCCCGCCGACATGAGTGGATCGCGCCTCAAACCTGTGCCTCTCGAATGCGTGGATCTAGGATCGGCAGCATGACGTCCACGAGCAGATTGATGAGAATGAAAAGTGCGCCCGTCAGCAGGACGCCTGCTTGGAGCACGGGGGTGTCGCGCTCATTGATCGCGTCTATCACCTTGTAGCCGATGCCGGGGAGTCGGAAGAATATCTCGACCACAAAGGAGCCGGTCAGCAAAAATCCGAAGCTCGTGCCGATCGCGGTCACCACCGGCATGATCGCATTGCGGAGGGCGTGCTTGGTGATGAGGCGATAAGTGGACACGCCCTTCGCGATCGCCGTCCGGATGAATTCCTGCTGCATGGTGTCTATCATGCTGGCGCGGGTGAGGCGGGTGAGCATCGCCATCGGACGGGCGGCGAGGCAGATCACGGGCAGGATGAGGAACATGTATTCGGGCACGCCGCGGCGGATGAGGTCGGCGTCGTAGTCCTGCGGGAGGCGGTTGAGCTGGAAGTAAAAGATGTAAATGAGAATCGGGGCGAGCACGAAATTCGGAATGGTTACGCCCAGCGTGCTGACCGCGAGGATCGCCCGGTCTATGAAGCGGTTTTGGTAGATTGCGGCGAAGACGCCGAGCAATATGCCGGTGATCGCAGCGAGGGCCATCGCATAAAGGGCAAGCTTGATGGTGATCGGCATGCTTTCCGCGATGATCTCGGAGACCTTGCGGTTGGACCGGTAGTAGCTCTCGCCAAACTCGAACCGAACCGCCCCCGTGACGAAGTCCCGATATCGCTCGGTCCACGGCCTGTTTAGCCCAAGCTCCGCGCGTAGGATGGCGATTCGCTCCGGGGTTCCCTTTTCGCCTGCTCGGATGGTGGCCGCATCGCCCGGCATCATCTCGCCGGCCACAAAGACGACGAACGAGATGACGAGCAGGCTCAGGGCGCCGAAGAAGAGGCGAATCGCAATCGCTTTGGCAAGCCGCACGGGATTCGGATTATACGCGTGTTTGGGGCGAGACTGGTAGGGATTGCCACGCCCCTCCGACATTAGCATTGAAGACGGATAAACCGGATCGCGGCGTCAACGAAATCATCGCCCCAGGGCGTCAGCTCGTGGGCTATTTGATCGAGGAGGAACACCTCCGGCGTTGCGGTGCCTTCCACGAAGCACAGTGCCAGCGTCTGCTCCTGATTCTCGAATACAAGCTGGAGGCTCTGATCCGGCCAGACAATGGTCCGCTGATGGGTTCCTTCAAATACCTTGTCTCCGACTGTGAAAGAGTCCGTTTCTGCGAGCAAGGCAACATATTCGGCTGGCAAAGGGGTTTCAAGCCTAGAAATGAACCCTTCACGGCGTTCATTGCTTGCAGGGGGGCCAACGCTCGTTGGCGTTCCTGCACTTGCCAGTTTCGACAGCAAGGGCCGATCTGGGGAACGGTTGCTGGCTTCGGCTTCGCCCGGTGTGAGCAGCAAATGCGCATCGTTGATTGAGATGCTGCCCGAATTCAACGACGAAGGCCGTCTATTGAACTTGATCGCCATGAGCAATCCGTCTTCGAAAAATATGTCGGCTCTCACTTTACTTTGCGCAGACGTTAAGAACACATAGCCAGCGAGCAATTCGACCGAGCGATCTTCAAACCTGCGAATTCCGCCGTCATCCTCCGCGTATTTGATCAGGACGAACTTTCCGGGCGGGTGGCGGTCAATTCGCGTTAAAGCTACCATCTGGGTATCGAGGATTTGTGCCGAGTCCGGAGCTAGTAGCTGCCGAAATGCCTTGATCGCGAGTTCCTCAATGGGGAGCAAGGCGGACGTTGCGCCACCTGCCAATCGTTTTATCGATGCCCAGATCGTTCCCATAGCTCGATTTCTCAGTCCGGATTGTAGATCCTCGCAAGGTAGCCTCCCACAATAGAGATGGGCGGCAGCCGGCGGTGTGAATTCTGCTCCGGGGGCGTCGGATCCACTAAGGAATGGCCCGCTTCGCAAAAGGATTCGGAGCGATGGCCGTGGGGTCTTCCCAAAACCATCCGATCGGAGTGATCCGCACCTCGGCTACCAGGTCGGTAAAGGTCGGCAAGTCGTTCCACCCGCAACTACAATGAAGCGTAATCACACGAGCGTCACTGTCGAACCTATCATCGACAAGCATTCCGCAGTTTCCGAGCCACGCATCAATGCTGCCACCCGTTCCTTCCCAAACGTGCCAAAGCTCAAGGCGCCGATCCTGCATGCTATCGGTTACATCGAATTCCGTTGGCGCTCCCTCGCCGAATAGATTAGCCCAAAGGGTGTCTGAATAGAAAACAGCAAAGCCCTCCTGCCGTTCATCACCAACTCGGATAGTACCGTTGCTAACCGCAACATCAATGCCCTGTTTTGGTCTCTTTTTCCCTACTTTGATAGCTCGTTGCTCGATGCGTGCTGGTTTAGGCAGAGGGAGACGATAAATCATATAAACCCGCTTCCCCTCCCAATCGACCCAGTCAGACTCGCGAAGTTGGAGCCGTTCGATCAGCTCCGGCGTTAACCTCTCCATTTCTTCTTCAGCCTTTCTTCGACCTCGCGATGCTCATCTGGCCAGCGCTCTTTATACTTGGTTCCCCCCTTGCCGTATGGAGCGGGCTCGTGGCTGAGTTCCTTTGACTCAAGCTTACCGGTTCTCGGGTTTCTCTGTTGCGGAGTCAACCGTCTTTCATTCGCTCGATGTTCGGTTTGCCAAATTCCTTGAGCGCCCCTGGATCCTTTGATCGAGCCTTCCAGTGAGCGCTCCTGTATGTGCTGCAAGCCGCACCCGGAGCATGGCTGTACTAAGGCTTGAAGAGCCCCTTAAAGGCGGTCCAATCAGATTTTGCAGCTTGGGCCGCCGAAGTTACTAGTCCCAGAAGCTCGAGCATCTGCAGTTTCGCGTTGGCCAGTTGGCGGCGATGCCTTGCAATGGCTTCGGGCGTGACGTCAGCAGGGCTAGTGGGACATTCTGCAATATCAGTCGACAGTATGAACGCGGCACCAATGGCGATTGCTATCCAAACAAAGTCTTCCTAAATCATCGATCCTGCCTGTTGGCGAGTTATCTGCATAGGCGAACCAGTTCTTGCCATCTTGAGTCCAGTCTCGAATCAGAAACCTCCCCAAACTCGGATCATAGTAGCGATGCCCCAGTTGCAGCCCGGTATCGGAGTCCGATGGTATCCCCATGCCCCCGCGAATGTGAACGGGGTGGGGGTAGAGCCGGTGGAGGAGACGGGGTTGCCAAAGGCGTCGTAGGCCTTCGTATCGGTGGGCAGAGAAGTACTGCCAGTGAGCAGGCGGGTGGAGCCCCAGGTAGTCGGTTTGGTATTGCTTGCTGACTCCGCCCCTGCGCTCCGAGACTCCCGGCGTGTAGGTCGCGGCACCGTCGGCAAGGACGGGAAGTTGGGAGACGGCATTAAGCGTTATTCTCACCACGAAAAGCCCAAAGACAACCGGCGATGGAGTTGGGGAGCGCTGCTCTGGCTTGCAGTTACCCGGGATGGTCGCGCTATTCGCGTCAACTATAGTTGACAACTTTCTACCTCAACGCTTTAGATGTAAGCACACCGCTGCCCGGACGTTAGAGCAACCGGTAACCGACATCCGGAGATCAGCGGCGACAAAACGTGCGTCCCAGGAGATGAATAGTGTGAATCGTGTGAATCCTAAATTCAACAGGAACCTATCCGCCGAGGATAGTGACCGAAACGACCCTATCACCACGCTCGATCCGCTTGACGACGTCCATGCCTTCCACCACCTGGCCGAAGACGGGGTACTTGTCGTCGAGGATGCTCTGGTCGGCAAGGAGGATATAGAACTGGCTATCTCCGGTGCGGCTTGTCGTATCCATCCTTAGCCCGACGGCGCCTGTGGTATTGCGGAAACCGCTCTTTTCGTAGGGGACGTTCGTGCCGCTGCCTCCGTCCATCTGGTCGTCGAGGCGGGTTTTCGAAGCGGGGTCGCCCACCTGGACAAGGTAGGGGCGGGGCGATTTCACGGCCCGGTGGAACCTTTGGCCGTCATAGAACCCCTGCTTGGCAAGCTTTATGATTTGGCCGGTGATGGCTGGGGCCTGCTTGGTGTGGAGCCTGATAAAGACATTTCCCCGCCCCTCGACCGCGATCTTCATCACGGTCTCGCCGGCCTTTGGCGCGTAGTTCTGGCACCATGCGGCGACGGCTGTGAGAAGCAAGGCTATCGTAACGATTATTCGCATCATTCTCGTGTTATTTGACGATTCAGCAAGGGGATCGGGACGCTCTGGATTTGGATTTGGCTCAATCCGGCAGCTCCCTCCCGAAGCCGTCGAGCTTCAATCCACCTGCCAAGATGATGATTCCGTCTATCCAGGACCACAGGAGTCCGAAGCCGAAGCAGGTCAGGACAAGCTGCAGCGCTCCATAGCCGCCGTAGCCTAGATACATCCGCCCGACGCCTGGTATGACCTGGAGCAGCCCGCCTAAAACCCGGCTGCGATCGCTTCTCAGGGTGTAAAAGGCGGGAGTTGCGGCGCCTGCATAGGAGAGGCCCGGGTCGCCGACATAAGGCCTTACCGGGCTCATCCGGGGCTCGTCCCTTATAGGCGGCGGAGGCGGGGGAGGCGGGACGAACATTGCATCCGTCTGCGAGAAGCTGGTCCTGAGTTCGGGGACTTCGGCGGCCTGCTTCCAGTTCGGCATGCCGGCGTTCCAGACGTAAGTTTCGTGCACGATAACCCCGCCCTCGATCAGCTCGTCAATCTGATCGCGGGTGAGCGGCCCAAGCTGGCCGTAGTGCCCGATGTAATACCAATCCGCCATGGCTACACTTGATTGTACGGCGTTTCGGCCGGATTGGTAGGGTGGTGGGACGATTGGCACTTTCCGCGGCCTTGGGTTGTTGCGGCGCTAAGATGATCCGGAAGGTAGCACCCCAACACCGCAACACCCTAACACCCAGTACTGGCTATCCTTTGGCCTTCTCGACCTTATAGAACCGAACCTTGAGCTCCGGTTTCTTCGGGTTCTCGGGAGGCAGGGTGAGCCACTTTCGGTCCTCGTCGAGTATGGCTTTGAGGGCGGAACGGTTCTTGCCCTCGCCGGACCTAAGGACAAGGATGTTCTCTTCGAGGTTGACCACGTAGGTTCCCTTGATATCCTTATGCGGCCTGCCCACTCCTTCCTTGAAAGGCTCGTACATCGCCCATTGATAGGTCCCGTCCTCGTTGAAGGTTAAGACCCAGTCAATGTAGATGCCCCATGCGGTCGCCTGCTTCGGATATCCCGAGTTGAGATCAACCTTCCACATGCCAACGACTGGCGCACGCACGCTCTTGGGCTGATCAACGGCTTGTTGGCCAATCAGGACGGTTAGCAAGAGAAGAACTTTCATGCTTAGAGTGTATGACGGGTTAAGAGTGGCGCGGAGTTACGATTAGAAGGACTCGACGATCAATCCCTGAACCTTTCTGAACCCGGAGTCATTGGTCACCAATGGCGCGCCCAGGCTAGTGGCCGTGGCAGCGATGATCGCGTCGGGGAGTTTAAGTCGGCACGTCGTACGGATCTCGATCACCTTCTCCTCAATCTCCGTCGTAATCTGCGCCACTTCAATGGCCGATAACATCTCACGTACGAGAACCCTTTCTTCTTGAGTAATACGAGGCCACGCGAGAAGCTCCAGCTTGGTGATTATGGAGATGACAAACGAACTCGCTTCGTTTCGACAGCAAGCAGTCCCTTTGAGACCGCGATCATCGCATTGGTGTCGAAGACTTTTAGCTCGGCCATTCGGATCGCATCTTCCGCTGAATGTCCATTGGATCGCCCTTGAAATCAATCTTGCCAAAAAATCGCATCAGGGCTTCACCGTTGGCGGCCGTAGTCTCATGAGCCTTCGTGAGCAGATACTGTGCTAGCTGAATCTGCTCTTCCGGACTAAGTGCGTCCGCGCGCTTCTGTAGTTCTTGTAGGTCTCGAATGGCCATATGATTATTTTACGTGAGATCGAGTTGCCCTTCGCGCATAAATCTACCGGCTGGCCTTACAGCGATTGGCGATCACATTAAGATGAGTAATAGCACTGTATTGGTGTTGATCCGCTCAGGCATGCACTCCTCAGGCAAAACTGGAGTGATTGCAAGTGTTCCGCCGTACTTCTCAGCATGGGCAGCGGGCTCTGCAGATGGGCGGGCCCCATGTTAAGGTCGAAGTGCGGCAAGTTGGGCAGCTCTAGTCCACACGATCCCAGTTGAGCGTGTCTGCGCTCTCCCAGCGGGATATAATCTACAGGCCCGTCTGCTAGGCGACGCCGCAACCTCCTCTAAAGAGGATGTCAAACGAGGTTCCTGAATGTCCGCCGTGCCAGTGAAAGCCTATTCCAAACTCGACTTCCTCAAGCTCATGCTGCTCAGCCGCGAAGGCGACCGCCGCGAGGGCATCCTCCTGCGCCAGAGCAAGGGCTGGTTCCAGGTCAGCGGCATGGGGCACGAAGCGCTTGCCGCCTTCAATTTCTGCCTTCGAGAGGACGACTGGATCTTCCCCTACTACCGCGACCGCGCCCTGATGCTCGCCAGAGGATTCTCGAACTACGAACTCGCCCTCGCCTACTTCGCCAAGCGCGAGTCCAGCTCCGGCGGCCGCCAGATGCCCGGCCACTATTCCTCCAAGGAGCGTAACGTCTTCAGCGTCCCGACCCCCACCGGCGCATCCCTCATCCCCGCGTGCGGCACGGCCTGGGCGATGAAGATGGACGGTAAGGACTCGCTCTGTCTAGGAACCATCGGAGACGCCGCCTCCCGCCAAGGCGAATTCTACGAGGCTATCTCTTTCGCGGTGCAGGAGAAGCTGCCCGTCATCTTCGTGGTCGAGGACAACAAGTACGGCATCTCGACCCCAACCGAGAAGTTTCTCCCCTTCAACCTGGGCGTGTTCAATGAAGAGCTGATCGTGCGCGTGGATGCCCGCCATCCTGACCGCGTGCTCGAAGCCGGCCAGAAGGCCGCCGATAGGGCCCGCAGCGGCCAGGGGCCGACCGTGCTCTGGTGCGAGATGGATCGCCTCGCCAGCCACACCAGCTCCGACGATCACCGCGTCTACCGCAAGCTCGAAGACATCGAGGAGATGGGCAAGCGCGACCCGATCCGGGTTCTGGCAGAGGAACTCATCGCGAATGGGGAGCTGAATGAAGACGACTGGACCAAGATCCAGGACGAGATCACGAAGCAAGTCGACGACGACTACATAAGAGCCGAAAAGGCCGAGGACCCTCGTGCCGAGGAAGTGTACGACCACAACTGGGGCGATGTCCTCCCCGCCGACAAACCGCCCATCCAGCCGGACCGCATGACGATGGTCTCGGCCATCAACACGACCTTCAAGAAGGCCCTGGAAAACGACCCCAAGGTGATCTTCTTCGGAGAGGATATCGAAGACCCGAAAGGTGGTGTCTTCGGCATCACCAAGGGGCTCAGCGAGGCATTCCCCAAGCAGGTCTTCAATTCCCCCCTCGCTGAGGCCACCATCCTCGGAGTCGCCGTCGGGATGGCTGCGTATGGCTACAAGCCCGTCTTCGAGATGCAGTTCATCGACTTCATCTCCCCCGGCTGGAACCAGCTTGTAACAAACATATCGAGCCTAAGATGGCGATCTTTCGGCGGCCTGAAGTGCCCAATGGTGATCTATGCTCCGTGCGGCGCCTATCTGCCCGGCGGCTCGCTCTGGCATTCCATGAGCAACGAGGGCATGCTCGCCCACGTCACCGGCCTCAAGATCGCCATGCCCTCGACCCCCGAGGACGCGGCCGGCATCTTCTGGAGCGCGATCCAAGGCGACGATCCCACCCTCGTGCTCATCCCCAAGCACATCTTCCGCAAGCAGGCCCAGGTCGAGAAGGTCGAGCCGGTGCCCCTCGGAAAGGCGCGGATCGTCCGGGAAGGCACCGACGTCACCCTCGTGTCATGGGGTAACTGCCTGGAACTAGCCGAGGAGGCCGCGACAAAGCTTGAAGGCGAGGCGAGCATCGAGATCGTGGACCTGCGCACCATCGTCCCGTGCGACTACGACACCATCACCAAGTCACTCGAAAAGACGGGCAGGCTGGTCGTGATCCACGAGGACACGCAGACGTGCGGCTTCGGCCAGGCGGTGATCGCGGAGATGACACGGGTGCCGGAACGCTGGAACTTGTTCCTCTCGCCTCCCCAGCTCGTGGCCCGCCAAGACGTGCACATCGGCTACAACCCGATTTACGAATACGCCGCCCTGCCGACGGTCGACCAGCTCGTCGCCGCGGTTCGGGTTGTGATGGAATAGCCCCTGGGAGGGGCGTTGATTGTTGTTAGTTGTTAGTTGCTTGTTTCCGGCATAACAACCAACAACTACGCCACGTCGACATCAGTCTTGCTGAAGTCATCGCCCGTAAAGAGAAGGGGAAGGCCGCTGACCTTGGCCACCGCGTACGCCATGCAGTCGCCGAAATTCAGGCCTGCCGGATGCCAGCCCTTGCCGAATCTTTGGAAGGCCTCGGTAGCGGCTATGGCGTGATCTCGGGTGAACTCGGTGACCTCGGTGGAAGACCGTTCGAGAATCCTCTCCAGGCGCTTCACAGCATCCGGGCCGCGTCTCGATAGAACCACCATCCTGGTCTCGAAGTAAGAGGGGCTGCCAATTTGGATATCGCGAGCAGCTTTCAACTTAGCCACGAGTTCTGTCATTGGGGGTTCCTCGAAGACGATGGCGGCGAGGGCGGATGTGTCCAGAACCATCAGTAGCCGTCGGGCCCGATCCCGAGAATCTCTTCTTCCTCTTCCTTGGTCAGCGGGCGGCGCTGTTCAGGGGTAAGGGTTGGCCAGAATTCTTCTCGCAACTCCTTTATGACTTGGTCGATTCTGCGATTGCGCTCGCTGTTGTCGGTCAGTTTCGCCTTGCGATCTTGGAGCGCCTTCCTTATGGCCTCGGTCTTGGATTCGTGGGCCAGTTTGGCGACTTCAGTCGCCAGTTGCTCGACTTCGGCGTTCTTGATGTTCAGGGCCATGGTGTAATTATGGACGATTTACACCATTCGCAGAGTTCGCTGGGCTCATTCCCTGAAAGCAACGAAGGCTTGTGGGCCTTTCATAATATGGCGATGAAGCCACGTCCTATGCCTTGGATTCTCCTTATCGTAAGCGTCATTCCGATCGTCGCCGCAACATCCCAGCAAGTGCCGACAGCTGAGCAGGTATTCAAAGATATACAGGTCTTTACTGGTGTGCCCGCGAGCGACCTGATTCCAGCAATGGAATTCATGGCCGCCTCCTTAAGGGTGCCTTGCACTGCCTGTCACAACGCCACTGATTATGCCGCTCCAACAAAGGGCAAGGACGACGGCCGGAAGATGGTGCTGCTTCAGCGGGATATCAACGAGAAGTGGTTTAATGGCCGGCTGGAGGTGACGTGCATGTCCTGCCACAATGGCAAGAAGAAGCCGAGCCCAACGCCCTTCCCCCCGTCCGTGAGTGTCAGCCACGAGTTGGCCGAAATAGAAGTCGAGCCCCAGGTTCTCTTTGACAAGCACCTCGCGGCCGTGGGACCGACGCCCGTTTCAATCACCCTGATAGGAACGCTCACAGGTCCAAACGACCAGACAAACACGATCGAGACGAAGCCGCTCAAGGTGATCCAGACGCGCGACGGGCGGTTCAGGTTTATCTCCAGCGCGCGAAACTTTGGCTTTGATGGCAAGCAGGTTTGGTATGGAGAGAGCATCTTGGGTGATGAGCCTGCCGCGATCTTCAGTCGGCTGGGACGGTCTTGGCGTGTTTCTTCGGACTTTTCCGGCCTAACCCGCCCTTCCCTCGACGGCAAGGAAACGATCGGCGCCAAGAAGACGCTCGTGGTGCGTGCCACCAGGCCCTCGAGCGCTTCGCTCGAAGATCTCTACTTCGACAGCAAATCGAACCTGCTGGTGCGGGCCGTCAACGTCAGGAAGAGCACCATTGGCCAAGTGATCTCCTCCATAGACTACTCGAACTACAAGACTGTCAAAGGAGTCAAGGTGCCAATGAAGGTCGTGGCCAACATGGGGACGGGCGCACGCTGGACGATGGATTTCACAGACGCGAGAACCGACAGCAAGGCAAACGACGCGTTGTTCCGAGTGGGAGGAAAGTAGCCGACGGGTGGTTCGTCCCGGCGGAAGTTCGGTGGCACAAGGCAGACGATGCGCCGTTCTGAGTGGGAGTCAAGTAGCCGGCGGGTGGTTTGTCCCGGCGAACGCTCGTTTCAGGCCGCCAAATCCTCAACAGTCTGAGCCATGACGTATTCGTTCCGGATGGCCAAGATGGCGGGCAGTATCCCGATGAAGGTTTCCACCAGCTTCGGATCGAGGTGTTTGCCCGCCAGCTTTCTTAGCTCTGAGACCGCGTCTTCGATCGTCCAAGCCTCCTTGTAGTGCCGCTCGCTTGTTAGCGCGTCGAAAACATCGCAGACCGCGCATATCCTCCCCATCAAGGGAATTTCGAAACCTTTGAGGCCGCGTGGATATCCTTTGCCATCCCATCGCTCGTGGTGTGTCCTGGCGATGGATTCGGCCATACGGACAAGCTCGTGGGAGCTGCCGGCAAGGATTTTTCCCCCGATGCTGGTGTGCGTCTTCATCAGCTCGTATTCTTCCGGCGTTAGCTTGCCAGGCTTTTGGAGCAGACTGTCGGGGATGCCGATCTTTCCGATATCGTGCATCGGGGCTGCCGCTCGGAGAAGGGCGCTCTCGGATTCAGGTAGGCCCATCGCCCAGGCCAATTGCTCGGCATATCTGGCCATTCGAATGATGTGGTCGCCAGTTTCGCTATCGCGAAGCTCGGCCGCACGCACGAGCCGCTCGATGATCTCGGCCTTGCTCTTTAGAAGGGCTTGCTCAGCGATTACTCGCTCTGTGATGTCTTCGACAAGCACGAGAAATCTCGATTGGCCGCCGCTCGTGTCCAACGTGCTCGACCAGAACCAGCGCGAATGGCCCGAGGTGCCGTCTTCGGCGCGACGCTCGGTTTGATGCACTGCCTTGGTTTGCACTCCGCGCTCCAATTTTTCAAGAATGGCCCGAGCTTCCTTCCCGTCGTCTTTTTCGAAAAAGATTCCCGGAAGCTGAAAGATGTTCTTTCCGACCGCATCCTTCGAGGCGATCCCAAATATCGTTTCGGCCGAACCGGCCCAGAGCCGAATTTCGAAGTCCTCATATAGCCCGATAACGGCAAGCGGGGTGTTGGCGAGATGCTTTCTGAGGGTCTCGGCGTGGCGGTTTGCGCTGCTCCTAAGCAAGCTGCCCATAATCGCAAGAAGTGGGGCAGCAGCGGCAAGAAACAGGGCCTCGATACTGAGGGGGAGCGGCGAGTTCTGGCCGCTGTGGCGCTCTTGCACGAATATCAAGGCGTATGCCACGCCGATCATACTGCTCAGAACGGCCGAATTCAGCTCAGCGATAAAGCCTGCGACGGCAACCGCGACGAGCACGAGCGACGCAGGTTCCGGAGAACCAGGGTAGGCATTGACCAGCTGCTCGCTGATAGCTACGCCGGAAAGCACCACGAGCGGCCCTACGGCGTCACGCCAAAGAGCCCGTCCTCTGCCACGCGACAGAAAGCCGCGCTTCCATCTAGAAGTCTTGATCGCCAATAAGCCTGCCCGCTCGCCCTAACTCAATATCGGCGTTCGAGCCAGGTTTGTTCAGGCCGGTCTTAGGACTAATTGGCTATTAAGTTATCCCCACTTTTCGCCAAGGGAATCCAATCCCGATTGCGCAAGATCTTCCGGAGTCATAGCGACCCGGAACTCGCAATCCGCTTCGAAGTTTAGGAAGAACGGCTCCGCAAACGAAGGTATTTGTGAGGCCTCGGACACGTGCACCACGAACGTGCCGCAGCGCGTGCCGTTCTGCTCGGAAAAGTAAGCAGCCTCAGGCTTGATGTCTTCCAAGATGCGGCCCATAATCTCGCCTACCTTCTTTTCGCGGACCAAGGTGTTAAAGGGCTCATGGGGGATGTGGACGGTCAGAAGCATTCTCATGCAAAAACTCTACCTGCCCTACCCGGCTAGAATGTCCACGATGAATCTACTTTTTCTCCTGGCTGCAGCCGGTTATTGCGCGTCGCCGTCGAAGCAGGACTTCCCGTACATTGCCAAAGCAGGGGCATTCCTGGCGGGCCTCGACAAGAACCAACTCGCCAAAGCACTGCTTCCGTTCGAGGACGACGCTAGGACTGCTTGGGCTTACACACCGGGAGCAAGAGCGGGGATCACGCTCAAGGAGTTGGCCCCTGTCCAGCGAAACCGCGCCATGGATCTCCTCCAGGCCTCGCTTAGCGAGAGCGGATACCGGAAGGCAGAGGCTATCAGAGCTGACTTGGAAGCGCACCTCCGGGTCATCGAAAACAATCCCGGGCGCGACCCCGAAATGTACTATTTCGTCTTCTTCGGCAGGCCCGCTTCCAACGCAAAGTGGGCTTGGCGATATGAGGGGCACCATCTGTCGCTGAGTTTCACTTTCCTGGATGGAAACCTCATCGCAAGCACCCCCCAGTTCATGGGTTCAAACCCGGCGGAGGTTCTAACAGGACCAAGGAAAGGTTTGCGTGTGCTCGGAGAGGAAGAAGACTTGGGCCGAAAACTTGTTAAGTCGCTTTCGCAGGAGCAAAGACGAGCGGCCGTCCTTAGCGATGTGGCCCCTGCTGAAATTGTCACGTCCAACCTGCGCAAGGCTGGAATGCTCGAGGATAAGGGCGTCAGAATGCTAAATCTTTCGAACAGTCAAGCCACGTTGCTGAAATCTCTTGTGAAGGTGATTGCCGACGTGCAGAAGCCCGCTCAGGCTAAGGTCAGGCTTGCCAAGATCGAGAAGGCCGGCTGGAACAAGGTGCGCTTCGCATGGATGGGCGGAACCGAGCCAGGGCAGGGCCACTATTATCGAATCCAGGGGCCGACCTTCCTCATCGAATACGACAACACACAGAACGGGGCGAACCACATCCACACCGTCTGGCGGGACTTCGAAGGCGACTTCGGCCGCGATGCCCTCCTCGAGCATTATCAAAAGGCTGAGCATCACAGGCGGTAGCGCGCAAAAAAGCGGCGATCCCAGTTGGGGAATCGCCGCTCATGCACTCGAGGATACGGGTCAATTATTTCCGTCGAAGTTTTCGTCCAAAGGCGGCAATGCCAAGGCCGAGGGCGACGAGGCTCGCAGGCTCTGGCACGGGTTCCAAATCGCCTGTCAGCGTCGTCGACGCGTACTGCCCACTGCTGTTATAGACCGCGGCGAAAGTGCCAATTCCGGACGTGTATCCGGCGTAGTCACCGGTTCCCGACGAATAAGTCCATGTTCCATTTAGCGACGAGGTCGCGCCGCCGAATTGGAATGGGCCCGGGGCAGTGAAGTCGAGCGTGATGGTGCCGCCGGCTCCAGTGTAGGTGATCTCCCCATCCGCGCCTTGCCCGACGTATGTGGCGTCGAAGAACATCGTGTCCAAGGCGGAAGGCGTGATTTGGAAAATAACTTCCTCGGAAGTTGTGTATCCGTCATTTTCCAAAGTATAGGTTCCAACGCTGACGACCGAGAAAACGACGGCCTGTGCAGCTGAAACCAGGCTGGCTGCGAAGGCGATGATTGCAAGCTTTTTCATATGGTGATCCCCTTGTGCGCTTTTAGTTTAGCGTGAATCTGGGCCAAGACCAAATGAATCTAGCTTCTTTTTCGCGGAGGTGGGACAAAAACCAGAAAAAATACTGGGGAAAGAGCGCCAGCATGATTAGCCCCCTCAGGGGAATCATACGGAAAATTTGGGCGGCAGGGCGAAGGCACGTTATGGTTCTTGATCGCGCCCCGCCCGCGCCTAATCCATTATAGGGGCAATTGGAGCCGATTCGTTCGCGCCCATTGCTTGTTTTTCGCCCATGGGCGCTCGTAGCGGTCACTTGGCGACTCGGCGAAAGCGCAGGACCTCTCGGGTGGACTCCCTTTCCGTGATCTTTCGACCCTTCTCATCGATCCCGCCCTTCTGCATGAGGACGACCTCGTTCCCCGATTTCCAATCCATCGACCAAATGATCACAGACCCGGCGCCTTCGAACTGCTCTGCGGCGGGGGTGCCATCCGGATTCATGGTCTTCATCGTTTCAATCTTGACCACCATTCGGGCTGGCTCATCCTTTGAGCCGGCGCTCGTCTTCCACGTGCCGTCCCAGGTTACGATCCCTGCCGGAAATTTGGAGTGCAGGCTGAACTTCTTGTCCGCCCGAACGACGAAGTCGATAACCGTACCCTTGTCGACTGCCCGCCAACTACCCACGATCCCCTTTCCCATGGGCACTACCGGTTCTGGCGCGGGCGCGGGCGCAGGGCCCGGATCGGCTTTTCCACACCCTAAGGAGAGAACAGCAGCAAGGCATAGGATGATCGCGAATCTGAGCATAACATCATTTTGAACGAAAGGTCCGGTTGGAAGCTTCCCGCGACCCGTCTCGCAGTAGAATCTTACGGCGGAAGGTGTGTCATGAACATTAGATCTATTTGGATATTGTCGATTGCGTTTACGCTGTTGATAGGAACAGCGCTTGTTGGGTGTGGAAAGGGAGGATCCGGCAGCGATGCCAACGAAGCGCTCTTCGAAGCGGCAAAGGCCGGAAACCTCGAGGCAGCTAAAAAGGCGATCGCGGCCGGTGCCGACGTCAAGGCGCATGCGGCTGGCAGCTCGGAAATGGGCGACCAGGGCCACACGGCGCTTCACTATGCAGCGGAGCGCGGCTACAACGAAGTCGTCCAGTTCCTCCTCGATAGCGGCGCAGATATCGAAGCCAAAAACGGATTCGGCAATACACCCCTACTCCTCGCGATCAACTTTACGATGACCGACACCGTGATGCTGCTCCTGAAAAAGGGCGCCGACATCAAGGCGAAAAATAGCATCGGAAAGGGTGCCATCGCCCACGCCAGGAAGGGTCGGCCCAGCGATAAAACACTGGATCTTCTCGCGAAAGTCGAGGCAGCGGGGGCGCCGCCCGAGCCGGAATCGGGCAAGTAGCTCGTTAGTGCATTTCGCGGTCCCCGAAAAGCGTCTGGATGTAGGCGATCTGCCCCAGATGATAGGTGAAGTTCCAGTGAGGATAATCCATCATCTCGGCCATCGTGAAATCGCGCCCTCCGTCATAGGGGAGCCACTTGGTCTCCGCAAGCCGTGAGTCGGGCATGTTCCCAAAGAGCTCAAACAAGCTCTCAAGTCGCCTGTTGCACTCCTCTTCGCAGGCCTCGACCGTGGTCCACCGCTCCTGTTCCTTTTTGATCGCCGCCTGCGCCTCCTCGGTCCACTCTGGCTGGTCCTTGCCTTCGATGATGTCGTGGCACCAGACCGGACACATTGCCAGCTCTCGGCATTGGTCGAGCACCGACCTGCCCTCGCCCAGCGGCTTCCAGTCAAGCTTGTCTTGTGGCGTCGCTTTGGCATATTGGAAAACTTCCTTGGCGGCAGCCCTCGTCACGTCGATCATGTGGTCTTGTAGTCTCATACGCTGGTTTCTCCTAATGTAGACGAACGTCTATTATTGTGCATCGAGGAAATCTTGAAATGCAAGAGAATTAATCGCAATGTTGCTCAAAGAGCATTGTGGGTGCCGGTATCGTCTTGAGCTACATGGATCAAGTTTTAGATATCGCGGGGAAGGTGGCGATCCCACTGGTGATAGCCGGCATCATCGCGGCTGCAATCACTTATTGGTTTGCCAAGGGCCTGTCCGCTTCCCGTGAAGCAATGAGGAAGCTCAGAACAGCGCTGGAGCGAGATCCCACTCCGGCTCAGCTGGCTGAATCGCTCAGGACGTGGCCGAGCGCTGGGAGCCTGCCGGGCCAGCACCAGGTGAACGAATTCAAGCGTCTCGCGGGCATTGAAGAAAACAAGAGGGCGACGCGATTCGAGGCGTCAAAGAGCCTTTGCCGGTTCTTTGTGATCCTCGCCTTTGTGGGAGTCGTGCTGCAGATCGCGGCAATGTACTGGCCGAGGACTCCATCCTAATGGCGCTATTCGACGTCGAGCCTCTGCCAGGCTACGATCCGGAGATTGGCATCCTCCTTGCCGGACTGCAGGACAGTACACGGGAATGGCGGGAGGAGTTAGGCAAGCCCAGCGCGAGGGCAATCGTTTGGCAGGCCCGGCCAGGCGGCCACAGCATTGGCAGCGTCATCCTGCATATCATCGACGTCGAGGCGTACTGGTTCGAAACCTTCGCTGCTGGAGTCAGGCGCGACCCGGCCGAGCTAAAACTCCTGTTGTCGAAGGAAGTGAAGCAGTATGGAGGAAAGTGGCCCCTTCCCCACGAGAAGACTGTTGCTTGGTACTACGATCTTCACGACCGCATCCGAGCCAGGGCGTTCGGCGCGCTCAAGGGGATAGAGCCGACGAAGAGGCTGGAGCGGAGGAGTTACGGTGTCACACTGCGCTGGGTGGTCGCTCACGTGCTCGAGCATGATGCCTATCACGGAGGCCAAGCGGTTTTACTGCACGACTTGTGGAAGGCGAATCACAGGGCAATGACGAAGCGCTAGCCTGTACGAATCGCGTGATCTCGCAGCTTGCTCAGATGCCGCCCTCAGAAAGTGGCACCCTTCTTGCCGTCTTACTGCACCATGCACGGACGCAGACTCAAAGGCTTCACCCTTCTCGAAGTTCTCATCGTCGCCCTAATCCTCGGCGTATTGCTCACGCTCGCTGTACCGCAGTTCCTCAATTCGAGGGCAAGTTCGTGGCAGAAAACCTGCCGCTCGAATCTCCGCCTGATCAATGGCGCCAAAGACCAGTTCGCCCTTGCTGCCAATCGTTTCGCCGGCGACCCTGTCGCACTTACCGACGTCGCCCCTGACTACTTGCGGAAGTTCCCCAATTGTCCGGGCGGCGGAAGCTACACTATGAACACGGTCGGAACTGCGGCCCGATGCTCCAACGAGTCCGGACAGTATCCGCACAAACTCTGAAGCTAGGCTGTAGACTCCGTGCATGACTGATTTCGAACAAACTTGGCGGCTCACCAGAGGACGATTTGAGGATGCGCTGGCGGGCCTCAACCAGTCGCAGCTCAACTGGCGCATGCATCCCGAAGCGCTGACAATCGGGGAGATGGCCCTGCATGTAGCAGGGACCGAGGTCTCTTTTATCTCACAGCTCTTGGATGAGGAGCCCACGGGCCTTGCTGGACGATTGAAACCTGCCTCGACCGACGGAGTGATCAACGACAAGCCTTTCCCCTTCTCACCTGCCGAAATCACCCCTGAATTGGTTCAGCAAGGCCTCCAAGCCGCAAAGTCGTTGGCCGAGCCCATTATCTCATCGCCCACGGAGGCCATCCGCAGCAAGGAGATCGTCAGCGTCCTCGGTCCCGTGATCACCGGCGAGGGCGCCTTTGCCCGTCTCTCCTACCATCCCGGCTACCACCAGGGACAGATACATCTCGTCAAAACCGCACCCGGCTTTCCTGATTAGCGGTTGATCTCTTCCTCGCGCTTCTTTGCTTGGGCGAGCGTTGGCGCGCCCATGACCCTCCGAAGGCTGTCCCGCACCACCGGATCGACCGGCCCGAGCTTGAATCGGGTCTCGCCCACCTTCATGCTATATTGCGTGGCGAATCGCTGTTTGCGCCCGATACGCTCCAGCCATCGATCCTCTGCGGCGACTGCGAGCCAAGACGCTTTCTTGTATCCCAGGGCAAGCGCTGCGACCGAGAACTCGTGGGCGAGGAGCTGGTCGTCGCCCTCGCCATGCTGCAAGACCATGGCCGCTCGATAGTAATCCTCGCCGGTTCTGATCTGGTCGGCAGCATAGATCTCCATGATCCGCTGCTTGCGGCGCGAGTCCCTGGCACCCACCTTATGCCAATCGATGGTCTTGGTTTGCCGGTCGGATTGATCCTGATCATAAAGCGTCTTGAGTTCAGGATTTGAGCTCTGCGGCGGCCGGCCGGAGCTCATGAATGCGCAAAGAAGATATCCGCAAAGGAATGCGGCAGCTAGTTTCATGCTCAAAGTATGCCCGTCTAGTGTAAAACGGTTCCCATGTCGTTCGGGATTGCAGCGGGCAGGTATGGGGAGATTGGAGTCGATGTGGATTTGGCGATCGCCCAATGTCTCGCCGTCCCTGTGTCCATCCACTGCTGGCAGGCCGATGATGTCAAGGGCTTCGAGGGCAATGCAGGCTTGGCATCTGGCGGCATTGTGGCGACCGGCAGCTATCCCGGCTGCGCACGCAACGGCGACGAGCTAAGGCAGGACTATGAGAAGGTCTTCTCCCTCGTGCCAGGGATACCCCGCGCAAACCTGCACGCGATGTACGCCGAACCCCAAACGAAGGTCGAAAGGGACGAGCTGCTGCCCGAGCACTTTGCAAGATGGATCGAATGGGCCAGCGCACAAGGCATCGGCCTCGACTTCAACCCAACCTACTTCGCACACCCCATGGCAGCCGACGGGTTCACTCTCTCCCACAAGGACAGGGCCACAAGGGGCTTCTGGATTCGGCACGGCATCGCTTGCCGTCACATCGCCGCGGCAATGTCGGCAAAATCCGCAGTCCGAAGTCCGCAATCGGCCATCAACAACCATTGGATTCCCGACGGCGCCAAGGACTCTCCCGCCGATCGTTGGTCCCCGCGCGAGAGGCTAATCGAATCCTATAACGAGATATTCAAGGAGCCGATCGATGGATGCACCGACAGCGTCGAAAGCAAGCTTTTTGGCCTTGGCTCGGAAGATTACGTCGTCGGCTCATTCGAGTTCTATTCCCAATATGTGTTGAGCAGCAATCGCGATCGGAGCACCTCACGAAGCCCGCAAGCCCGCAAGCCCGCAAGCCCCATCTCTGGCGGCAATGTCCCTGCGGTGGAGGTAGGTGATCTCCTCCTCTGCCTTGATATGGGCCACTTCCACCCCACCGAGACGATCGCCGACAAGCTCTCCGCCCTCCTTCAGTTCCAAAAGAAGCTCCTCATCCATGCCAGCCGCCCAATCCGCTGGGACAGCGACCATGTCACGCTCTTCAATGACGATCTACGCGCAGTGTTCCAAGAGCTTTTCCGAGACCCCCGTAGCCGGCAGGTGGTTCTTACCGACGCGCTCCGCCCACTGGTGCAGGGGAGTGCGGGGAGCATGGGGAATGTGGGGGGTGAAGCGATCTCCGAATCACCTCCCACCCTACCGATCCTCCCCATCCCCGAAGGCCGCAAGCCCGTGAGCCCCTCCCCCCGTGCCGCCATCGCGCTCGACTTCTTCGATGCCTCGATCAACCGCATTGCCGCCTATGTCATTGGCATTCGTGCTGTGCGAAAGGCGCTGTTGTGGTCGCTCTTGGAGCCGGTCGCAACGATGCAGGGACTCGAAAGGGAAGGGAAGTTGGGGCAGAAGCTCGCGCTGATGGAGCGGCTCAAGATCATGCCGTTCGGGGATGTATGGGACGAAGCATGCCGCCGCGCCGACGTGCCCTCCGAAGCCGATTGGATCAAGGATGTCGAGCGCTATGAGTACGACATCCTATCGAAGCGAGGCTAGAACTCTACGCCAGGGATCAGTGAAAAGGAGTATGGGCTGACTCCCCTCCAGCAGAGCTGGATGCTGGTCCAAGCGAGCCTCAGCGGATGCCCGAATAAGCGGCGTGATCAATGGATGCATCCACACTAATATATGATGCTCGCGTTGCATCCAGCGGTTCCTACGCCCCGGCGTTCACGCAATTGTATATATAGAGACACGGTGAACTTGAAGTGCTGAAATTTCGCGTCTCGAAAAAAGATGGACCATTTGCCGAACGGAATGCCATCGAGACCGCGTATACACATGGGAATGCCTCCGAAAAAGGTGTTCATCACTCTATTGGAGGTTTGTTACTATGAGGCAAAAAGCCTTTACACTTATTGAGCTTCTCGTCGTCATCGCAATTATCGCAATTCTTGCCGCCATCCTATTCCCTGTGTTCGCGCAGGCCAAGGAGGCCGCCAAGAAAGCGAGCGATCTGTCGAACGTGAAGCAGGAAGCGCTTGCCCAGATGATGTATCTGGAGACGAGCGACGACCAGTTCCCCCTGGGATTTGGAACCAGCTCTGGCGGCGTCTGGCGCTGGAACTACAATCACTTCGTCCCCCAGGATTGGCCCGGTGGGGCCGGTGGAGACACCGTTTACCCAGCTCGACTCGAAGCGTCGCCTTCGTCGTGGGCCAACACGACCCAGCCGTTCATTAAGAACTATGAGCTGCTCGCTTCGCCCGGCGTTCCTCAGAAATCGGGCGGCGGCGTGAGCAACGCGGCTCCCGGCACGAAGCTTCCGGCGGATGTGTCCTACACATTCAACGGTCTGCTTCAGTCCTACACATCGACGGCAATCGCCAGCTCTGCTCGTCTTCCGCTCCTTTGGAACGGCCGCGGCAAGGCAAAGATCAAAGGCGGCGCACTCTCGAATCCGGCACTGATCTGTAATCAGGCGAACCTTGGATGCGTCTACATTCCCGCTTCGACGGGTTGCGGCGCGGCGAACGGCACCAGCGGCGCGATGTTCCTGCTCTCGGGGACGATGTGGGTCTATGCCAAGGGCGCGAACTTCGCGTTTGCGGACGGCCACGCCCAATTCCGGCGGCTTGGAGCCCAGACCACAACGAGCGGCTCGTCGCCTGACGGCAGCCCGTTCACCGACTACAAGGTCGACCCCTACACGGGCTACGATCCGCAGGGCTTCCCAGCCTTCTTCTGGTCCGATGGGTGCCACCCGTGGCTCTTCCGACCGGATTACGACTTCAGCGGCTAGTGCAAGCAATCCGTTGATTGGATAAGAACAAGATGGCCTCGGCGGAAACGCCGGGGCTTTTCTTTGCCGTTATGTCATCCTTGGACGTGATGGCGTGCCCACGATGCGGCAGGGAGAATCCGGAATCCAATCAGTTCTGCGGGCGATGCGGTTTCGAGTTTGCCAAGATTTCGCCGGCTGTTCCCCAGAATTGCGGGGATGCCAGGTTTTGCTTCAGGCATCCCAAGGAGGCCACCAATCTCAGCTGCGGCCGCTGCGAGAAGCCTTTTTGTTATAAATGCCTCGCATTCGGGCCGGCTGGACCCAGGTGCAAGGAATGCGCTCGACATAACATCCCGATCAAGCCGCGGGCGGTGCTGAACGATGCACGGGTCGGCCTCTCGCGGGTCTTTCGTGCCGGGCCGTTCGCGATCTACTTTTGGCTTCTGATCGGGATGATGCTGTTCGGCGCCGTTCGAGGCTGTGTGTACATGAGCCGGCGAGAACCTCCCTTGCCCCCGAGCCAGGAAGAGTTCGATCCGGGACAGCCACATCTTGAGCGCTAGTGGACTGCGGGAAGTATTCTCTAGCCGCCATCGCCATGGACACGACCAACCTCGATGCATTGAAAGCCGCTTTTAACCGCGACGACGCGAGGGCCGTGCGGGCCTTCTTGGAAGCCAATCCCGACTTCAAGCAGAGAATCAATGACCCGGTCGCTGCATTCGGCAGCCCTGCGATCCATGGAGCCAAGAGCCGGGAGATGCTCGACGTCCTGCTCGAAGCGGGGGCGAACATCAATGCACGGAGCGAGTGGTGGGCGGGAGGTTTCGGCCTGCTCGACTCGGCCGAGCCGGAGCTCGCCGAATATGCGATCTCTCGTGGGGCAAAGCTCGATCCGCATTCCGCAGCACGGCTGGGCAAGATCCAAGAACTACGAGAATTGCTCGGCAAAAAGCCGAGCCTCGTCCATGACCGCGGCGGGGATGGCCAGATGCCGCTGCATTTTGCTTCGACAATCGAAATCGCCGAGCTCCTGCTCGAAAAAGGCGCAGATATTGACGCTCGTGATATCGACCACGAGTCCACCGCCGCACAATGGATGATAGGCTCTAGACAGGAGATCGCCCGCTTTCTGGTCGAGAGGGGCACGCACACCGATCTGCTCATGGCGACGGCGCTGGGTGATCTTCCCCTGATAAAGAAGATCCTCGACGACGACCCAGAGGCGATTCGGCTCCGAGTGAGCGACGAGTTCTTCCCCATGATCAACCCTAAGGCGGGAGGCACGATCTACCAATGGGAGTTGGGATGGTACGTCTCAGCGCATCAGGTCGCCCGCAGATTCGGCCATGAAGAGGCGCTCGAACTGCTCATGAAGCGTAGCCCGGCGGATGTCAAGCTCGTCAATGCCTGTTGGCTGGGGGATGAAGAGACGGCACTCCCCTTCTCCGCGATGCTGCGTGCGCGGGCAGGGGGCAGGGGGGTGGGGAAAAGTCCGCCGAAGAACGCGCCCGAGCTCGGGCCAATAGAAGCACGGCAGCTGGCCCACGCCGCGCGGAACAACGACTTGCCAGCCCTCCGGCTCATGCTCAAGGCAGGGCTACCAGTCGGCGCGCGCAGCCAGCACGGGGGGACGGCGCTGCATTGGGCCGCGTGGCACGGAAACTTGCCAATGGTGAAAGCAATCCTCTTGGCGGGAGCCGACGTGCGCGACGCCCAGAACGACTATGAAGGCACGCCGCTGGATTGGGCGATCCACGCATCCGAGCACGGCTGGGACCCCATGGGCGGGGATTACCCAGGGACGATCCGGGCCCTCGTCGCGGCAGGCGCGCCAAGGCCAGAGAAGATCGGCGGCAGCGAAGCCGTCCGAAAGGTCTTGGAAGGGGCTGGATTCGCTTGAAAGCTACCCACGGTCGGCAGATTGGGTCCTCAGCGCATCGAGGGCTTGAGCGACGCTTACCGGCTTGTCTTCATGGTCATAGAAGGCCAGTTTGTTTTGCATAGCCAGGCGGACCCGATCGTCCAAGGACATTAGCCCAAACTGGTCTGCTTGGCGTCTTTCGGATCCCTCTTGGCCCAAGATGATGAAGTAGGCAACGCGGGGCGGCGCAGACTCTGCTACGATGGTCCGACGCGCTGCCCAGAAAGCGGTCTTCTGAAGGGCGTTGATCGTCGCAGCGGTCGCGAGTTGCAATGCTTCCTCGCCTGAAGCACCCGCTTTCAGGCAGATAGCGGCGCCCGGATCACCACTTTCAGAAGCGCAGTAGTAGCGATCCCCGACCGCATAGCTCGTCAGGACCACATCATAGCCCTCCAACTGCACTGAGCGCCGGGTGTAGTCCGAGATCCGGGTCGCTACCACGTTAGGCCGCCTCCCCTAAAACGATCGGAGCGTTCTCGATCCGGCTCCATTCGGCCATCGAGCGATCGTAGTTCATGACCACCGGATAGCAGAGCAAATGCTTGAGGACGAACCAGCTTAAACTGGCCCGCTCACCAATCGCGCAGCATGTAATGACACTGTCATTCTCAGTGATGCCAAACGATGCATAAAGCTCCCTGAGCTCAAGTTTTGACTTAAACGTTCCGTCAACGTTGCAGTTCAGGCTCCAGGGAATGTTGATCGCATTGGGAATGTGGCCAGCCACGGCGCAGTTGGCTTCAACGCCGATCGGGCCTTTAGCGATCCCCTGATACTCGTAAGAAGAACGAACATCGATCAGCTTGTGCACGTTAGGGTCAAAAACGGAGCGGAAGACGTCCTCCATGGTGGCCCTGCTGGACAAATCGGCTGGACCGAGCTCGTACTCACTTCGAGCAATAGCGGGTATCTCGCAGCTTACGAAACGCTCCTCCATGAACCACTTGCGCGAGCCGCCGTCCATCAGATAAACCTCGGCATGGCCGTGCATTTTCAGAAGCCACATCGCCCAGCAGGCGAACCAATTGTTGTTGTCGCCGTAGAGAATGACCACGTCCGATTCTTTGATGCCGGTCAGGCAGAGCAGCTCCTGAAACTCCTCACGGGTTGGCATTTGGTGGGTTTTGGGATTGCGCAGTTGCTGCTTCCAATCCCACAGCTGCGCACCGGGCACGTGGCCGTTGGAATACATCGTCGGGTCTAGATCGACCTCAACGATTCTATAGCCTGGCTTACTCAAACAGCTATCGACAAATTGGGTGGTGACCAGCGTCTCCGGATAGTCGGGGTGTGAATTGGCAGACGTCATTACTAATCGGTTCGGCAACTGCGTGGCCCGATCACAGGGCAAAAGGGCTTCTTGTGGCTAATCCCGCAAAGACCCGCAACTGTCGAGGATTGCTGCGAGGCAGTCCCGGAAGTCTTGGAGCAGCCCCAACGAGACGATTAATAAATAATCAAGCCCCGGACAAAGTCGGGGGCTTGGATGGGGAGGGAGAGACGCCAAATCCCGAGAAGAACCTCCGAGGGGACTTGCCTCCCTGCCGAACTCGCCCGACGACCGTCCGAGGTGACTTGAAGAGTTTCCGAAGACAATCCTCCGGCTGCTTGGCTCAACCACCCATCCGCAGGGCAGAACGGCTCCTCCAAAAAGCCGAACGGATGGGCCGCACTTTGGAACGGATGATCCGTTCCAAAGTGCGAATGGGCTGTTCCAAAGAGCGGAAAACCCGGACGGGAGAACGGAGGAGGCGTCCAGCAGCGCGGAAGATCTGGGACGCAGAGCGCAGGCATGGGCACATTGCATCCCATGCCCCACAACTTCATCCAATTGTTCTGGAGCAGGGGATGGCCTGTGCTCCGGCAGATGATTGAAGGCCGGAGCAAGGATGGTATAAAGAGAAATCATGCCATCAGACATCCCCCGCTCGGACGCCGCTTTTGACGCTATGTGGACCGCATTTATGGCCTACGCTTCCGCGAATTTGGCCAATTTGGGGATTGCCGCACTCGATCCCGAATGGACGCAGCTGGTCACGGCGAAAACGGACTGGGATGCGAAGTATCCGGCGCACGTCACGGGCCAGGCGACGGCGCAATCTCTGACGGCGGCCAAGGATGTTTCGCGCGAGACCGGGCAGAACCTGCTCGAGAACCTGATCGCGATCCTGAGGGCGAACAAGGTCGATGTCTCCGATGCCGAGCTCCAGGCGCTGCTGCTCTCGCTGCGCGACACGATCCTGACGCCATCGCCGGTTCCGACGACCCGGCCGGTTTTGAAGATTGATCACTCCCAGCGCCAGGAGCACACGCTCTCTTGGGTGGACGAAACGACGCCGACCTCGATCGCGAAGCCTGCCGGGGTCTACGGCTGCCAGTTATTTTTGAAGGTCGGAGGAGCCGCGCCGACTGGAATCCAAGAGTGCCGGCAGGTGGTGACGGACACGAAGACGCCCTATACCTACGATTTCGACCCGGAGGAATGGGGCCAGCCCGCCTACTGGATCGGGCGCTGGGAGAACACCCGCGGCGAGCCCGGCCCGATCTCGGAGACCGTGACGGCTACGGTCGTGGCGTAGACGCCCGGCCTCCCCCTCTCCGCGATGCTGTGTGCGCGGGGAGGGGGATTGAGGGGGTGGGGAGAATAGCCGTTACAATAGAAGCATGAGAGAGTGGCGGCTACTGATTCTAGGCGGCGTGATGGTGGTTGGAATCGCCCAGGCCAATCAAGTTCCCGATAGCGGACATCGAATTGATTGGGATGCCGCAAGGAAGCTGTTCCAGCCGGGGCTGTGGGACATTCAGAAGCGCTGGATTGCATCGCTTGGAAATGGACGGGTCATGGTCTTGGAGCTTGGGCCCCGAGAGCGGAGTGACAAGCTCAAGGCAGAGGTCGTGTACTCATATGGAAACGGGAAGGCGGACAGCTTCTACGGGACGGGCATCGTCACTCACGCTCGAAAGGAAGGCGGCGGACTGGTTGGACGCATCACGCTTATCCTCGACTTCAAACCAGTCGAAAGGTTTCGGTTTCGAACGAGCAACAAGACGTTGACTCTCGAGCCTTTAGATCTCAGTCTTTCGGCGTTCTCTGCTTCGAAGATCACCTTTCAGTTCTCCGGTCCCAATACGCGGCTATCAACCATCCCCTGACCCCCTCCTTCAAGGGCGGGGGAATCCGGATTCGGGCGAAACGTCCCGCGTGGATCGGGTTCATCGGTAAACTTCCATTCAATATGGACGCCAAGATGACGGCGCCGCGCTTTCGCGCGATGAAAGCCCAGGGCGAGCCGATCGTTTGCCTCACCGCCTACGATTTCACCACCGCCTCGATCGCCGACGAAGCGGGCGTGGACATGGTGCTCGTCGGGGATTCGCTCGGCAACGTCGTGCTCGGCTACGATACGACCGTTCCCGTCACGCTCGCGCAGATGGTCCACCACACCTTTGCTGCGCGGCGAGGGGTGAAGCGGGCACTCTTCATGAGCGACCTGCCGTTTGGCTCGTATCAGGCTTCTGTCTCGGAGGCGGTGGGGGCGGCTGTGGAGCTTGCCAAGGCGGGCGCGGAGGCGGTGAAGCTGGAGGGCGCTTACCTCGAGGAGATCAGGGCGATCGTGAAGGCGGGCCTGCCCGTGATGGGGCATCTCGGCATGACGCCGCAGTCGGTGAACGCTTTTGGCGGCCATAAGGTGCAGGGCAAGGGCTCTTCGGCTTCGGTTTTGATCGATGATGCCCGGCGTCTCGAGGATGCGGGGTGCTTTTCAATGGTGCTGGAGCTGATTCCTTCGTCTTTGGCTCAACAGATAACTGAGGCGGTTTCTATCCCCACCATCGGGATCGGCGCAGGGGTTGGCTGCGACGGGCAGATCCAGGTCTTCCACGACGTGACCGGGCTGTCCGGGCAGACTTTCAAGCATGCCAAGCCCTATCTTGCCGCGCGCGAGCTGATCGTTTCCGGCCTGCGCGACTATGCTTGCGAGGTCCGCAACAAGTCCTTCCCGGATTCGGAGCACAGTTTTTGAGGATCGTCCGCCGCCTCGATCTGGACCCCCTCTCCCCGATGGACGGCGGGGAGGGGGTGAGGGGGCTCGTGCCTACGATGGGCGCGTTCCACGAGGGGCATCTTTCGCTTATGCGAGCGGCAAGGCGGGAGTGCGAGATTGTCGTGGTCTCGCTGTTTGTCAATCCTTTGCAGTTCGGAAAGAACGAGGACCTGGCCGCTTACCCCCGCGACGAAGCACGGGATGCTGCTTTGGCGGAATCGGCCGGAGTTGATACTTTGTTTGTTCCGGATGCTGAGGAGTTGCTCGCTGGCTCGGCAACTTTGATCGAGCCGGGCGGAGTCGCGCTGTTGTGGGAAGGACAGCACCGGCCTGGGCACTTTTCGGGAGTAGCGACTGTAGTCGCCAAGCTGTTCAGTATCGTTCAGCCCGATATCGCCTACTTTGGCTTAAAGGATTTTCAGCAATGCGCGGTAGTTGCCCAGATGGTGCGAGACCTTAACTTTGACATCGAGCTCCGCTTTGGAGAAACGGTGCGAGAGCCGGACGGGCTTGCTCTGTCGAGCCGGAATCAATACCTGACAGCGGAAGAGCGAAGGGTCGCGCCCGTCTTGAATAGCACGATTGAGGAGCTTGCCCGGAGGGTCCGCGGCTTGGATCGGGATCAGGCAGATCGGGAAGTGGCGCGCGCTCGGTCTGAATTGGATCAAGCAGGTTTTGCGACCGAGTACATCGAGGTTGTAAATGAGCAAACGCTCAAGCCGGAAACGCCGCGCGATGCAAAGTGCCGCGTGGTCGTGGCGGCTCGTCTCGGACGGACACGGCTGATCGACAATGTCGCGGTTTGAATGTCAGGACCGGGAGTTAGGCAATTATCGATGCAATTGTGCTATACCGTTACCTGAGAGGAGCCAATGTCAAAAACAGTTCAAAGTGTCAAGAATTCCCTTAAGTTCAAAGCTCTGCCCCGGCAGGGCATTCTTTCCGTTCGAGTAGGCGTTAAGAAGTATCCTGTCCCCGTCGATGCACGCATCATCAGCAGCGGCGAGTACATCTTCTTGTCCTTCCCGGCATCATCAGAGCTATACCAGGTAAGCGGCAAACAGCTGACCGCAATGGACAGCGGCGCGGATGCGTCCGCCGCCTATGTCGAGCTCAACCCCAGCCGAAAGCGAACTCGGAAGCGCCGCGAGGCCGCCGCCATGCCGACCGCCCTTGCCGAGGCGCTGAAGAACATTCCTGCGGGATTCAAGCTTGGATATGGGACAGATGGCGCTCTGCGGCTCGTTCGAAAGCGCAAGCGCTCGAAGAAGAGCTGATCCTTGCGCCGGCTCGGGCGTGAAGTACACTTTTGCCTGCGCCGGCGTAGCTCAGGGGTAGAGCAGCAGTTTTGTAAACTGCGGGTCGCGGGTTCGAATCCTGTCGCCGGCTCCATATTCTATGGCTGGCAGGCGCATTGTCATATCGGGCCGAGTTCAGGGCGTCGGCTTTCGCAGCCACGTCCAAATTGCGGCCTTTTCGCTTGGCATTAGCGGCGAGGTCTGGAACCGGCTGGATGGCTGCGTCGAATGCTTTGCATTTCATCCGGATAGCCGTGTATTGGACGAATTCCAATCCCTGCTAAGGCTGGGCCCGGGCAGAGTGGCCTCCCTGCATTCGTCGCCAATGACGAGTGAGCCACCCGAGGGCTATACAATCGGCCCTACCCGTTAAGTAGCTAGCGCACAAAGGCCGTTGCCGCATCGGCAATTGGGGCCGTGCTTGAGCTCATGCTCAAACTTTTCTAACCGCTGCCGCATGACCTTGTGCGTTCGGTGAAGCCGCGATCGAATCGTACCTACCGGTTTGTCAAGCATCTCGGCAATATCTTTGTAGGGAAGGCCCTCGATATCCGCTAAGCTGACGAGCAGTCTTTGTTCGGGCGTTAGAGAGTTTAGAGTTCGCTGAAGGCCCTCGCTCATAGATCCGCTCATGAGCGTCTGCTCTGGGTCCATGCGTTCATCAGGTACCTCAAAATAGAGATTGTCGTCGCTCGCATGGATATAGATAGGGGTATCGAAAGAAACCGCCTTTACCCGCCGTTTTCGCGATCGCAGCAAGTCCAGAAAGAGGCGAGTTACGATCCGAAAGATCCAGTTTTCAAAGGGACGATCTCCCTCGAAGTCATGAAAGCTTCGGTACGCTCGATAATAAGCTTCCTGCGTAAGGTCCTCGGCGTCGGGCCTATTTCCAACAAGGCGATACGCCATGTTGTAGACCTTGCGGTAGGTCTCTTCCATGAGGCCGTTAAAGCGCCCCTGCTCGGTCGGGTCGAGTGCGATCGTCTGCGTTGCCATTGTTCTCTAGCCGTTCGCCGAAGACGTTGGCTGACCCCTGGCAAAGTCATGCGAGGCAGCTCCCCTTCGGCGATCCGTCCCATACTTGTGGGACCAGCTTCGTGATGGTTAGACGATCAATTATCTGTATAAGTTCGCATACAAATACATAATTAGATCGCGATTAAGGAGCCGGCTCAGGCAGCTTCGATCAAGCTGTTGGGCAGGAGCTGCGCACTCAGTTCGACCTGCTCTCGCGGCGAAAGCACGGTCGCTCTTTCCATTGTGTTTTCCAGTTCCCGCACGTTACCGGGCCAGTCGTATCGCTTCAGAATCTCCAGCGCTTCCGGGGTGATGCGCAAGACTTCTCGCCCGTTTTCTGTCGCAAACTTCTTAAGGAAGTGGGCGGCAAGGGGTTGAATATCCTCACGTCTTTCTCGGAGCGGCGGAACATGAAGCTCCACCACTTGCAGCCTATACAATAAGTCGAGCCGGAAAGTTCCGGCCTCGACCCCGCTTTGCAGGTCGCGGTTTGTCGCGGTCACGAGGCGGACATCAACTTTGGTAGGCTTGTTCGCGCCCAGGCGCTCGAATTCCCGCTCTTGAAG
The DNA here is from genome assembly GCA_049276675.1 of Fimbriimonadaceae bacterium. Taxonomy (GTDB): domain Bacteria; phylum Armatimonadota; class Fimbriimonadia; order Fimbriimonadales; family Fimbriimonadaceae; genus DATLGQ01. The sequence goes on along the minus strand of JBASWW010000064.1, from coordinate 108 downwards.
GACGCGAAGCAGCTTGACCTGGATCTGCATGGGGATTTCACCGATTTCGTCGAGAAACAGCGTTCCTTCGTGCGCCATCTCAAAACGGCCGATCTTGGAGGTCTGGGC
>JBASWW010000063.1:0-12031 GCA_049276675.1 Fimbriimonadaceae bacterium | reverse complement strand
AGCTGCCGCACTCTAAAAGGGTCGTCATGGGTTGAAAAGCGGCAGCAAGCTGCCGCACTCTAAAAGGGTCGTCATTGGTTGAAAAGCGGCAGCAAGCTGCCGCACTCTAAAGGTCTATTTCTTCTTGAAGGTCAGCACTTCGGAGTTGATGCAAAACCTGAGGCCGCTCGGCTTAGGTCCGTCGTTGAAAACGTGGCCGAGGTGTCCGTCGCAGCGGGCGCAGAGCACTTCTTCTCGGACCATGCCTGCGGTGCGGTCAGTGCGGGTCCATACATTTTCCTTTGAGTAAGGCTGGAAGAACGAGGGCCAGCCGGTGCCGCTGTCGAATTTGGCATCCGATTTGAAAAGGGGCAAGCCGCAGCCAGCGCAGGAATAAACTCCATCCTGCTTGTTGTCGATGAACCTGCCGCAGAATGCCGCCTCTGTGCCCTTCTTTCTCAGGATGTCGTATTGTTTTGGGGTCAGGCGCTTCTTCCACTCGGCTTCAGTCAGCACGAGCTTGTCTTTCCTTTTTGGGCTGCCCTGTGTTTCGGGCGCAGGAGTCGTGACGCCTTGGGGGACGAACGCGGTAAGGGCGACCACGAGGCCGACGAGCAGAGCTGCGAACAAGATCGTCTTCATCATCACTACATACGAGAATGACGGATCATGTGCAAAGGTTCCCGGAGTTTGGGTCGGACCCCTGGCATGAAGGGGGTCTCGAACTCCTGCAACATAACCTTGACAGCGGAAAGGTGCTTTTGCGAGATGGGCGGATAGTCCCGATGAGGTGGCACACTGTTAAAGAGTTGTTAAGATCCTTAACCTCTGGGGTGCTGCCGCGTAGCTTGCGGTGACGGAGGGAAAAATGAACGCAAAAGACCAAGCGCTCTCTCGCAGGATAGGCGAGTTCGACATCGATGGCGGAGCCGTCGATTTAACCTTCTCAAAAAGGCTAGCCAGGGAGAACGGCTGGTCTTTTTCATTTGCTGAGCGCGTTGTGGAGGAATACAGGAGATTCGTTTTCCTCGCCATGACCGCTGGCCATCCGGTCACGCCATCCGACCAGGTGGACCAGGCTTGGCACCTGCACATGACGTACTCGGACTCCTATTGGGAGAGGCTGTGTGGCGAGACGCTGCCAAGGCCACTCAAGCACAATCCAACCAAGGGCGGCGAGGCGGAGAACCAAAAGTTCGACCGCTGGTATGTGCGAACGCTCGACGCTTATGAACTTGCCTTCGGCCACAAGCCGCCGGCCGACATCTGGCCGCCCTCCGACATCCGGTTTGGCCGCGACCTGCATTTCGTGAGGGTGAATACCGAGCTCAACGTGGTGGTTCCCCGGCGCTGGCTAAAAGCTGTGGCCTCCGGACTCGCCTTGTCGGCCCTGGCGATCGTAGCGGTGGGCTGTATCCGGGAGGACCGCGAATCGTTCCTCGTCGGGTTGCTGGTCACGGTCGGAATCGCTGTTTTGGCGCTAATGCTGTACTGGCTTTACAAGACGGGCCGGTTCAAGAATTCCGGGTGTAGCTCTTCAGGATGCAGCGCCAGTGGAGGCGGAGGATGCGGCGTATCGGGCTGCGGCAGCAGCGGCTGCGGCGGGGGAGGCTGCGGCGGAGGGGGATGCGGTGGCGGTGGGGACTAGGATGGGAAGTACGGGGAAGGCGTGAAAATCGGTTGGGCCCGGCCTCCCTGGCACCCCATGCGCTCTTAGCTCTCGCCTCTAAGCTTCCAAGAGCCGACACTTTAGATGTGAAGCTCGGCATCATGCAGCCCTACTTCTTTCCGTACATCGGCTATTTCGAGCTGATCAATCGGACGGACCGCTGGATCGTGTTCGACACGCCGCAATACGTTCGTAAGAGCTGGATGAACCGGAATCGGGTGCTGCATCCGACATCAGGCTGGATCTATCTGACGGCGCCAGTGGTCAAGCAGCCGCAGGAGACTCCGATTTGCGATATCCGGGTGCAGCCAGGCAGGGAGTGGCGAGAAACGATCCTCCGGCAACTGGAGCACTACCGCCGGCAAGCGCCGTTCTTTACCCAGACCCTCGAAGTTGTGCGTCACAGCCTCGATTCGGACGATGAATCTCTGTCCAAAATTTCAGTCCGGGGCCTGGAAGCATTTTGTTCATACATTGAGATACCGTTCAAATACGAATTCCATAGCGAGCTCGATCTGGCGCTGGGCGCAATACAGGGACCGGGCGACTGGAGCCTGCGCATCTCAGAGGCTCTCGGGGCAAAAGAGTACATCAATGCGCCGGGTGGGGTGTCCTTCTTCGATCGTGAGAAGTTTGAAAGCGCTGGGATCAAGCTAACCTTTCAGGAATTAGCCGACTTGCCTTATTCGAAGGGCAGCTACACTTTCGAGCCCTACCTTTCCATCATCGACGTATGCATGTGGAATAGCCCCGCCGAGATCAGGGCTTTTCTCGATGGGCATGCTGCCCGGGAGCAGGCTGCGTAATGGGTTCCAACAGAAGGCGCGCCGAGGGCACGATACTTGCTGCTCCATTGGGCGAGATGATCAGCCGAGGCAAAACCAAACCCGAGCGTCTCGCCATTTTTGGCGCCAAGCCTGCTTTCAAAGACCCTCTGCACGTCGGCAGGCCGAACATTGGCGACCGCTGGCGCATCATGCAGCGGATGGCCGAGGTGCTCGACAACCGCTGGCTTTCGAACAACGGGCCAATGGTTCAGGAGTTCGAGCGGCGGATCGAAGAGATGGTCGGTGTCAAGCACTGCATCGCGATGTGCAATGCGACGGTCGCGCTGGAGATCGCCGTGCGGGCCGCAGGGCTTACTGGCGAGGTGATCGTGCCCTCGTTCACGTTCGTCGCCACTGCCCATGCTCTTCAGTGGCAGCAGATCACTCCCGTTTTCTGCGACGTGGACCCCAGGACGTACTGCCTCGATCCGAAAAAGGTGGAGGCGATGATCACGCCGAGGACGACCGGCATCGTCGGTGTCCATGTTTGGGGCAATCCATCCGCAGTGGATGAGCTTTCTGCGATTGCCAAGCGCAACAACCTCAAGCTAATTTTTGATGCGGCGCATGCTTTTGGCTGCTCGCACAAGGGGCGCATGATCGGTAATTTTGGAGAGGCCGAAGTTTTCAGCTTCCACGCGACCAAGTTTCTCAACACGTTCGAGGGCGGCGCGGTGGTCACCAACAGCGACGAACTCGCCAAGAAAATCCGGCTGATGAAGAACTTTGGCTTTGCCGGCGTGGACAGTGTGGTCTACATCGGCACGAACGGCAAGATGCCGGAGGTCGCGGCCGCGATGGGCTTGTCCGGCCTTGAATGCCTCGACCAGTTTGTGGCGGCAAACGAGGCGAACTACCTTGCTTATCGAGCGGGTCTGGCCGTCATTCCTGGTCTAGAAGTGTTCGAGTACGACAGCTCGGAACGATGCAATTACCAATATGTCGTCGTTCGGGTGGACGCCGAAAGGGTTGGCCTCACGAGAGACCAGCTGGTTGACATTCTTCAGGCGGAGAATATCCTTGCACGACGGTATTTCCATCCCGGCTGCCACCAGATGGAGCCCTACAAGTCGCACTTTCCCCATGCAGGGCTGCTGCTGCCGGAGACCGAAAAGCTCACCACACAGGTCATGACCTTGCCGACGGGAACGGCCGTGGGCGAAAAAGAGATCCGCAAGGTGTGCGAGATCATCCGGTGCGCCGCTTCGAATTCTTCGGAAGTCCGCGAGCTCCTGGCGAAGCGGGAAATCAGCGAGGCTGCGTGATCAAATGACCCAGAATCCGCAAGTCCCACCTGGAAAGGGAGAAGACCGAAATCCCAAGGTGAGCGTTCTCATGATCACTTACAATCATGAGTCCTATATTCGGCAGGCGATCGAGAGCGTCCTGTCGCAAAAGACCAATTTTGGCTTTGAAATCGTGATCGGTGAGGATTGCTCAACCGACGGGACCCGTGCGATCGTTCTTGAATACGCCGAGAAATACCCGGACCAGATCGTGGCTCTTTTACCAAAGGCGAACCAGGGATGGGTCAGTAATTTCGAGCAAACCCGCAGGCAGTGCCGCGGAGAATTCATCGCTATGCTCGAAGGCGATGATCACTGGATCCACGAGGGAAAGCTTCAGATGCAGGCCGACTTCCTGCGGGACAATCCGGGCTGCTCGCTCTGCTACACGCGCGTTCGTAGATTTGACGATCAGCAAACTGAGCCAGACACGATCTTGCCGGTCGTCAAGGTCAAGCGGTTTTCAACGATCAAGGACATTCTCGCCAGACAGTTCATCCAAACTTGCTCGGTCACGGTGCGTGCCTCGTCTCTCGAACCGACGCCGGTGTGGTTCGAGGGGCTCGCCCTAGGAGATTGGCCGATGTTTATTCTTGCGGCTAGGCACGGCTCACTGGGATTCATCGATGAGGTGACGGCTGCATATCGGGTACATCCGGGCGGGATCTGGTCTGGCAAGGACCCGGTGTTTATGTGCCGGCAGATCATCCGGATGTTCGAGCGACTGCTCGCGAATCTTGACCGGCGATATCGGGCCTGGACCAAAGCTGCGCTTTCCCGCGAGTATTTCGAGCTGGCCTGGCGGCTGCGAGACCAGGGTAAGCACCTGGGCGCGAGAAAAGCGATCGCCAAATGCGTGGCCATCAAGCCGATCAATCCATTGCTTTCCAAGCCCCGCGTTGCCGCGCTCTGGATGCAGTATCACGCGAACCCGATCTACCGGGCAGCAAATGGTTTTCGGACTCTTTAAGGGGAACAATTCAATCTGTTCGCCTGCTCCAAAATAGCATGGCAAGCAAACGGACGACCATCAAACCGAATCCAGGCGACACCCGCTACATCCGGCGCGACGCGAATGGGAGGTTCACGTCCGACCAGGTGGACAAAGGCAAATCGCTCGGCGCGGACAGCCGCACCAAGTCCAAGACGATCGTGAAGAAGGGCCAAGGCGACCGAGGGGATCAGAAAAAGGCGGCATAACCTCGCGGTACGCTTGGCTCATTGGACGGCTTCCTCGTTGACCTGGGCCGGATGCGACATGGGCATTGCGCCTTATTGCAGCGATCCGTCCTGCAGGCAGTCGCCGATGGAAAGCTTCCAGACACACTGCTTTTTGTCGAACATGAGCCGGTTTTTACGCTCGGCGCGGGCTTTCATCGCGAGAATCTGCTTCTGAGCGAGGCGGAATATGGGGTCAGAGGAATCGAGCTGAGCGAAACCGAGCGGGGGGGAGATGTGACCTACCACTGTCCGGGCCAGCTTGTGATGTATCCGGTCTTTAATCTTGCGCGACACGGGCGGGACCTCCATAAGTGGCTTCGGGACCTGGAGGAGGCGGCCATTGTGGGCATGCGGACTCTCGGGCTTCATGGCTCTCGGTTTCCTCCGCACACAGGGGTGTGGGTATCGGAGCCTACAAGCCAGATTCGGAAGATTGCGGCCATCGGCGTCAAGGTAAAGCGCTGGGTCTCGATGCATGGGATCGCGCTCAATTGCGACAACGATCTCTCCGGCTTCGACCTGATCGTCCCATGCGGCATCGAGGGTCTCGGGGTGACGAGTCTTTCGCAGGAGCTGGGCCGTAAGGTAGGTGTGGAGGATGCCAAGCCCATTTTCAAGCGTGCATTTGAGGAAGTTTTCGGCTTGGATTTTTCACCAAAGACCGCCGCATGGCTAGGCGAGAATGTAAAGTGAGTTTCACACGGCGATGCAAGGGCGCAAACCAAAGAGACTCAAGCATCTTCCCGGCGTATGCGGGGTGGATGAGGCTGGGCGAGGGCCGCTTGCCGGTCCGGTCTTTGCCGCCGCCGTAATCTTGCCCAAGGGGTTTCGCATCAAGGGGCTAAACGACTCCAAGCAGCTCACTCAGGAAAAGCGCGAAGAGCTTGCGGCACGGATCAAGGAGGGGGCGATTTGGACCTTCGCATCATGCGACCATCTCGAAGTGGACAAGCTCAACATCCTCTGGGCTAGCATGGAGGCGATGCAGCGGGCCATCCTCAAGCTTCCCTGCACGCCTGAATCCATCCTGATCGACGGCAACAAGCTTCCGCCAGGGGCGACTGAGGCTTATGAGGCGATCATAGACGGTGATGCCAAGTTCGCCTGCATCGCTGCGGCCTCGATCATCGCCAAGACCGAGCGCGACCGGTTCATGCGCGAAATGTGTCTGATCTATCCGCAGTATGGCTTTGGGCGGCACTTCGGCTATTCGACGCCGGAGCACTATGCGGCGATCCGCGAGCACGGCCCCTGTCCGATCCATCGACGCACCTTTTCGCCATTCAGAGACCCGGAGCAGGCGTGCCTAACCTTCGACGAATAGGCCGCGAGGCGGAGGATGCAGCCGCCGACTACTTATTAGCGAAGGGATTTACCCTGGTGACGCGTAGGTTCAAGGCGTCTGGCGGCGAGCTTGACCTGGTCTGCATGGATGGCGAAACGCTTGTTTTCGTTGAAGTGAAGGAGCGCCGGGTTCGGGACTCCTTGCCGGAGGAATCCATTGGCGCCCTGAAAGCAGCCCGGATGAAGGCGGCTGCCTTGGAGTATGCGCTCAAGATGGGGATGGCCGAAGTTCGCTGCCGGTTCGACATGATCGCGATCGACGGCTCTGGCCTTCGGCATCACGAGGATGTCTTTTCTGAGTGAATAACCGCTTGGGAGGTCCTGCCAATGAGGGTCTCGGCCTCTTGGGCGATGGACTCCGCATCGAGGCCGCAATCCCGGCGTATCAAATGCTGCGCTCCGTGCTCGACGAATTTGTCCGGCAAGGTGATGATCTTGTGGGGCATCTTACAATGGCCCGCATCGCTTAGCGCGGACCGCACCCGCTCGCCAAACCCGCCTGAGCGGACATTCTCCTCGATGGTCACCACGGCTCCTGCCTTGAGAGCTTCGGCGATGATGGTGCCTTCGTCGATCGGCTTGAGCCAGCGTGCATTGATCAAAGTGCATTCGATTCCCCGCTCGCGCAGGAGAGCGGCAGCCTCCCAAGCCGTCGCGACCATGGTGCCGACGGCGACGAGGCAGACCAGCGGTGTTGGGGTGTTGCGGTGTTGCGGTGTTGAAAGAACTTCCGCCTTTCCGAAAACGACGGGAGTTCGAAGCTCGGGGAGGCGGTCGTCGCTCGCGCCCCGTGGATATCTGACCGCGATCGGCCCCTTGTCATACCCTGCCATGAATTGAGCCATTTCGCGAAGCTCGGTCGTATCCCGCGGCGCGAGGAGAGCCATGTTCGGCATGAGGGTGAGGAAGCTGATGTCGAAGGCGCCGTGGTGAGTGGGGCCGTCGTCGCCCACGAGCCCGGCGCGATCCATGAAGAACCGCACGGGCAGGTTTTGGATGCAGACGTCGTGGAGGACCTGGTCGAACCCCCGCTGCAGGAAGGTGGAGTAAATGACGCAGAAGGGCTTGATTCCACCGGCGGCCAGCCCCGCGGCAAAGGTGACAGCGTGCTGCTCCGCGATGCCGACGTCGTAGAACCGCTCCGGAAACGTCTTGCTGAATTTGATCAGGCCCGTACCGTCGGGCATGGCGGCGGTGATCGCGACAACCTTTTCGTCGGCCTGGGCGCATTCGATCGCCGCCTCGCCGAACGCCTGGGTGTAGGTCACGGGGCCGGAGGCCTTGACCATCTCACAGGATTCCAGTTCGAAAGGAATCACGCCGTGCCATTTTTGGGCGTCTTCCTCGGCAACCTCGTACCCCTTGCCCTTGACCGTTATCGCGTGGACGAATACCGGCCCGCTCAACTCGCGCACATTGCGGAAGACCTCAAGCAGGGTCGGGAGGTCGTGCCCATCCACGGGGCCGATGTATTCCCAGCCCATTTCCTCGAAGATCGTGCCCGTCTCTTCAGGGGCGAGGTAGTGCGTGATGCCATGCCGCAGGCCGGCCGCTACCCGAGCGACAGGGCCCGGCATATGCTCGACCACCTTCTTTGCTCTCTGGGCCATGCCCTGCAGCCACGGCCGCGATCGCAGCTTGGCGAGGTAATTCTTGAGCGCGCCGACATTGGGGGCGATCGACATCCGATTGTCGTTCAGCACCACCGTGACGTCGGTCTGGGTTTCGCCGCCATGGTTCAGCGCTTCCCAGCTCATCCCGCTTCCGATTGCAGCGTCTCCGGCAATGGCGATCACCCTTTCGGAGGTTTTTAGCTGATCGCGGGCAACGGCAAAGCCCAGTGCGGCAGAAATCGCCGTGCCGGCATGGCCCGCGCCAAAGAGGTCGAGCTCATGCTCGTCGCGCGAAAGAAAGGGGCGCAGGCCCTTGTATTTGCGGAGGCTGTCAAATCGCGGGAGCCTGCCTGTTAGAAGCTTATGCGGATAGGCCTGGTGGCCGGTGTCCCAGATGACCTTGTCGGGCGGGACCTGGTAGGCGCCATAGAGGGCGACGGTGAGCTCGACCGTGCCGAGGTTCGAGCTGAAGTGGCCTCCGGTCCGGCTGACATGATCCAGAATGGCTTGCCGAACCTCAGTCGCCAGCTCCTGAAGCTCCTTGTCCGAGAGCTTGTGCAGGTCGGCGGGCTGTATGATTTTTGAAAGGAGCCCGTAGGGGCTGTTCAGATCATCCATGTGTTTGGCCTACCTAGGAGTACGACTCTCTGGCCTGGAGGGTTAGACAGCTTTAACCACCCAATCGCTCCCGACCGTTCCTGATTATGCCGCCTACGGTCTCTTTGAGATTCCGCACTTCGAACTTGCTTCCATTCGCCACCTAGGCGATTATTGTGGGTCTTTGCGCAAGTCTGGCCTTAAGCGCAATTGCCGTCACCGCGCCGTAGTATCCTACAGCCCGGTATCCGATGCTGCTTAACGAGACGCCACTGATCCTCCTCGTCGAGGATAACCCAGACGACGAGAAGCTCACGCTCCGCGCGATGCGCCAGAGCGACGTGCCGAATATTATTGTGGTTGCCCGGGACGGGGAAGAGGCGCTGAATCATCTCCACGGAGACCATGTGAAGCGGCTGCCCGCGCTCATCCTTCTTGATCTCAAGCTGCCCAAGGTCGGCGGGCTCGAGGTTCTGGAGCAGATACGCGCTAACGAGCGGACGAAGAATCTCCCTGTGGTCGTGCTGACCTCTTCCGATGAAGAGCGCGACGTGGCCCAGAGCTACAATCTCGGCGCCAACAGCTATATTCGAAAGCCCGTGGACTTCGATGAGTTCATTGACACGGTCCGCCAGCTTGGTCTCTATTGGCTTGTTTTCAATCGGGCCATGGACTGAATTGCTTCGCTCAAGCTCTTGCCTTGCGGCGTCTGCAAGATAGGGTTTGAGTAGAATTCCTCTGCTTGATGTCACCAGCCGATGCGAGGGGCGGAGCGCAATGAGATGCTCTTCGTGGGCGCAACCCACATGATAGCTTCTCTCCGACCTGTCGTCTCGTTGTAGGCGTCACCTACCACGTAGGTGTTTGCACCGTCACGCCAGACCCCCAGGGCGAGTGAGTTTCTGTAGTTGGAAGGCAGCGCCGTATGCAGATCCATCCACGAGGCCGAGGTGCCCTGCCATAGGCTTGCGTGGGACTCACTGCCTATACCGACGTTGCCGACTTGCATGTCGGCGTAGATTGCCGTTACATAGGAGTAATTTGCCAGCGGCGCCTGCGGGTGGAGATTGACCCATGATTCCGCGGAGCCAAACCACAGGCTGGCGCGATCCACACCTCCCATTCGAGCCTGTCCCACCTGCTGACCGCCATAAACGCCGTGAGCTCTGGATCTGTCCGAGCCCACTGGGTTGAGATTCACCCAGGAAGATGCCGATCCACTCCACAAGCTCGCGCTCTCAATACCGCCGACAACGGCGATTCCCACCTGCATTTTTCCGTCCGTCGCATTCGCCACGGATGATGATGCCTGGCTCGGATGCAGATCGACGAGCGACTCGGCTGACCCACTCCAAAGAGTCGCCCGCCGTGTACCCGAGAAGATGTAGCCGACCTGCTGCCCGGCGGCGACGCCGTACGCTTCCGAGTGGGTAGCGTTCGAGGGGTTCAGGTCTATCCAGGAGCCGCTCGTGCCGCTCCAAAGGCTGGCGTGGTATCCGCCGCCTCCAGGATCAACCGAGCCCACTTGTTCACCATCGCCGATCGCGAATGCGCTTGCGCGTCTACCAGTCGGATTGAGCTGAACGACAGACGCGGCGGTGCCATTCCAAAGGACAGCGCGTCCGACGCCCCCGATCGTTGCGTTTCCAACTTGCTGGCCCTGTGCTACCCCATACGCTCGCGAGTAAGTGGCGCCTGAAGGGTGAAGGTTAATTACCGTCCATTGACCATTCATATCGCCTGAGAGAGCAAGAGCCGTCAAGAGCGTAAGGAGGATTCGAAGCTCCACCAGAAAGGGCAATCTCGTCTTCATAGACACCTCATACCCCCCATTATACTACCTCTTGTTCCCCTAATCTGATTCGATGAACGACCCGGCTATGTTCTTTCCCAGATGGTAGCCAAGTTCCTGGAATGCGGCATATCGCGACGTGTCGCTTCTGCAAAGGCCGCTCATGCCGGTTGGATCCGAATCATCAGTAGTGGTCCCTTGGTGCAGCACATATTGGCAGATCAAGTCGAACGGCATGGTTTCGAGAGCCGCCATAGCGCCGCGGATCATGCGGCCACGTCGCCGATGATCAATCCTCCGTCCAGTCTTTGCCATACCAGCTCGGTCGGCCGAAAACCCAAACTCGTGAATCTGCACCGGCTTCCCGTAATCTGCTGTGATCTTCTCGAGAACTTTGAATGCTTTATATTGGAAGGACAAGAAGGCTTCTCGTTCGTCTGCCCCGAACGTGTTCTGGAGGGGCATGTACATATTCACGGCGAATCGGTCATATTCGTCCAGGTGGGCTTGGCCCGAGGAAAGAATCGTGTCGAGATAAGAGATCGTAAGGTTGGTTTCGGCGATCATGTCCTCACCCTCCAAGTCGCCATTTAGGGTAGGCGAGGCGAAGACCGACCCACCCATGGCACCCTTCATTTGCGGCGCAATGAAGTTGCTCATTGCGTGAAAGCTGTACTCATCGGTGTTGAGATCCCAGCCCACTCCCGGTTCATTCCACCAGCCGATGGTCACATATTGATCCGGGTCCAGGCTGGCATCAGTGTAACCCTGACGAATCAGGCCGATTTGATCGATGAACAGGTCTGCCATCGCCTGCCATAAGTCATTAGATGACCCGGATGGCGGATAGGCCTGGGCGGGGTTCGAGTTCCAAGCGTTCGCATACGCCACTTCCCAGGTGTCGTCATCATCTGCTATGAGTTTCCAAGCGGCCTGGTCTGGCCGGGGTCCGTAGGCGCAAAGGAAGATGGTGCCGAACCCCTCGCTTGCCAGGTCATTCGCGGACTGGTAAACAGATTCCTGCGCGTAGTAGTGGTAGACGCCAGGGCTGTCAGCATATGCCTCCAGGGGCACTTGCCACCGTGCTCCAGCTAACCCCAGCTCCGTCAGGTCAGCTAGCACCTGCGGCCAATTTGCATGGTCATAGTAGACGTGGGTGTTCGTATAGCGCCTAGACATTATCCCCGGTCATCCTTCAAGAATCGCGCCGAACTCATCCCACCTCGCAGCCAAGCCAATAGAACATGCGCTGGGCGCTCCTGACGTCAACCGAACTGCTGCTGATCGTTTTGCTTTCGTTTTGATTAGCTGCCGCAAGGTTCGAGGTGGAAGGGTTCTCATATGTGGACCAAGACTCGGAATCAATGCCTGAAGTGCCGAGCGCATCGAAATAGAGTGGCCTGCCATTAATCGCTGTGTTCATGGGCGCTTCTGAAGTGGGCCACGGAACCCAGTTTCCCCAAGTCCAATTTGAGGACCACTGTACGTCGCTGCTTGTGTACATCAACTCGGCCATAATCGCTAGCCAGAAGGGAGTCCCCGCTTCTAGCACCCCGCGACTATCCAGCGTGAAGCGCATCATCTGCGAGGTTGAGTCTCCCATCCCCGTCGTGCGCCCACTCTGCCAGGTCGCTCCTTGTGCCATCGAAAGACCACTGATGATGTTTGTGGGTAAGCCCGTCTCAGACCCTCCGGTATACATG
>JBASWW010000062.1:0-53815 GCA_049276675.1 Fimbriimonadaceae bacterium | reverse complement strand
ACATCGACCCTGGCATTACCCAATATTGATGCCGGTTTAGCCGCCTACTAGGTTTATTGGCCTCGCTTTTGCGCCTTATGTGTTCCAGGTACACGGAACATGAAGGCCAAACCGATCTTGTTGTTCGCTTCTCTATGCGCCACATCGCTCGGGCAGGCGCTCGTCTTTAGCGCGCCCGTCCGGAGCACCGACGGCGTCGGCTTTGATGAGCAACTCCTCCTTGGAACGATCGAGGGCCGCGCGAACGAGCGAATCAGCATCCTCCGCATCGCGATCGGTGGGGATGCGGACGCCAATTCCGGCAAGCAGGCTTTTCAAGCGGTGGGTGGCGGAATCGACTTTGTGTGGGCGGCTGGCCAGCAAGTCAATCCGCCATTCTCACTGGATTACGTCCTCGATCCGACCGTGCAGACGACCGGCGACGGGCGCACGCTCTCGCACCTCGGCATCGCAGGTGAGCAAATTGCGGCAGCTGGCGCCTCAGTGGACATCATCTGGCGAGGAACTGCCGACTGGGACGGACGCTGGACCCTCGACACCGATCCGCTCGGAAGCCTGATCGACGACAGCGCGCTGAGGGCGAGCGCAAGGGCGTGGGTCCAATATGAGTACGAACCCGTTCCCGAGCCGGCCAGCATCGCGGCCTTCGCCTTGGGCCTTGGCGCGCTGATGCGGCGGCGTCGAAGGCGTTAGCGAGTGATCGTCGGCGAATACGAGTTATCCGGTTCCCAGCCGTTGATGCCGTCCGCAAGGTGTTCGAACATCGGCCATGGCGCGCAGTAGTCGTCACCTGGGCCAAAGTGGGCGCTCGTCACGCGGTAAATGCGCCCTTCGTCCCGAATGAACGTAGTGTAGCCGGGCCATAAGGCTCCGGGATTCGGCTCAAATCCCATGTCCTTGGTGAAGGAGCTGTTTTTCACGGAAATCATTGGGAAGGTCCAGCCTCGCTGGCGGGCAAACCGTTCCTGCTTCTCGGGGTCGTCCGGAGAAGCGACCACGAATGCCGTCCGCTTGGTAATATGCCCTGCTTGCCCATTCAGACCATCCGCCCAGAGGGTGCAATAGGGACAAGATTCGCCCATGTTGTGCACGATGATAAGGTCGTTCTTCTCGCCGAAGAGTTCGCTCAGGAGAACGGTTGTGCCTCCCCAGGCGAGGAATTCGTAGTCCATGACCTCAGTCCGGGGCTCCCGCTTTCGGGCGTCGAGCAAGGCCTTCTTTGCGGCGGCGACATCTTCCTGGAGGTCTTCCATCGTCTTTTCAAGCTGTTCTTGCATTGCAGCACCATTTTAACCCTTTCGATACCATCGCCCAGGAACATCGCCAGCATTCGTGTCGTCCTCCCGCTAGCAATCCGGGGAAAGCCTATGAAATCAGCCATTTTCGCAGTCGTCATCGTGGTGAGCGCCATCGTCTTATCTGGTGCGTCGATTGGTTCGTCCACGCGAGCGTTCTCGCAAGAGCGCATTACCGTCACGATCGACGGCAAACCCGTCCGTTTCACGCTTATGCAGCCGCAAATGAAGAACGGGAAGGTCTATGTGCCTGTGCGAGGGGTCTTCGAGGCTCTTGGAGCGACCGTCCACTACACTTCCAAGACCAAGCTCGTCCGCATGACCAAGCAAAACGAGAGCATCGAGCTACGGATCGGGAACAAGATGGCCAACAAGAATGGCGCCGAGATCGAAATGGACGCCGTTCCGTGGCTCCGCAATGGCCGTGCAATGATCCCTCTCCGATTCCTCGCCGAAAGCCTGCGGGCCGACGTGAAGTGGAACGGGGCGACCAACACCGTCGAACTTTCTACGGCCCCGCCCGATCAAGACCCGCCCGATACGACCGGGAGCTAGGTTACGAGCCGCTCAATGCGACTTGTAGATCCTTCTTGAGGATCGCTCGAGCCCGGAAGAGCCAGCTCTTGATGGTGCCTTCGGGCTTGTTCAGCGCCTGAGCAATCTCAATCACATCCATGTGCTTGAAGTGGCGCATGAAGACGATCTTGCGGTACTTCTCGGGCAGGCGTGCGATAGCGCCGCGCACCTGGTCCTGGTCGAGGTTCTCGCCGACTTGCTCATGTGGCGAGGCGGCTTGGTCCTCAAGCATATATTCGTGCTGATCGAGTGGGTCGCCGTCGCGATGCCGGTCGCGGACCATGTCCACGCAGCAGTTCGCACAGATTCGGCAAAGCCAAGGTTTGATCGGACGGGCCGGGTCGAAGTCCTTTAGAGCGCGGTACGCCTTGATGAAAGTGTCCTGCACCGCGTCCTTCGCGTCGTCGACATTGCGCAGCATTCTCAGGGCCAGATTCAGGAGCGTGGGCCGATAAAGATCGACCAACAGCTCAAACGCAATCTGCTCACCCATCTGCGCCCTCTGCACCAGATGCGATTCCCAATTGACAATGCCATGTTGTGTTTTCATTTTCTTAAGTGAGCCAAGCTCGTGGTTAATATTATAGAAGGCCGGTATAAGGTTTTTTGAGATATGGGTCTATTGGACTATCGACTGGACAGGAGACGGGGAGAGAGAGAGACGGGGGAGAGCGCCATATTGCCTATGCACCAGACGATCGCGAGCCGATCATTAACTGTATATATGAGGGCAAGGAAGCTCCTCTATTCCGTCATGGTGTGCCTGCCGGCCATCGTGGTCGGATCGACCGCATTGGAAGCGTGGCTAAGGCCCATCACTTACGAGTGGCCGGAAGTTTCGCCGGTGCAGGCTGAGCGTCTAGCGGCGTATGGCCCCCTCGTGCGCGATGCTCAGGCTCTTTTCAGGGATCGTTCCTCAACTTTGGAACGGGCAGAGCGGCTGGCCGACCGCTGGATCGAGCTTGTCCGAAAGGGCTCATTGCGGCCGGTGTATTCGATGAACGCGAACGACGGAGTGAGGGTCGGCTTGAAGAGCGAGGTCTTTTCGGCCAGGCGACAATTGGCAATCCGGCTTAAAGTTTCAGGAGCAAAACTGGCGCCGATAGATCCAGACCGAGCAGTGCTGAACCTGCTTAGGGCCACCGAGATCTCAGAGTCATTCAAATATGGCGACTTCGACGCCCTATCATCGAGTGCCGACGATCAGACCGAGGTGGTGTCGAGCCTGTCGCAGGTCTTGGCCAGAGCTTCGTCTGGGGTTCAAGCCAAGGTGAAGTCGAAACTCATTGCGCTTGGTGCATCCCTGCCTGCCCTGCAGCCGCTGGTGTCCATCGCCAGTGACCAGGAATTGAGAGATGACGTGATGAGGAAGCGGGCCGCCAAGCTGGTCGCCTCCTTTGTCGCGAAGGACACGAGCTCGGATATTCTGGACCGGATCGACTTTGCGATCCGGGACTCCTCGAGCATGCCTGAAATCCGGTTCTTTCAGATGGTCAGGGCCGGAGTTGAGTCTCAGGCACGATTTCAGAAAGCGCTGGCCCAGATCAGCGGAGGCGATTCTCCGCAACTACTCGTTCTTCATTGAGCCTCATCTGCGTTAAGATATGCTTGTATGGAGGTGAGCACCAATGATGAAGTGCGTCAAATGCGGGACCGAGCTTAACGACGGAACCAAGTTTTGTACGGAGTGCGGAGCTCCACAAGAGCCAGAGCAAGTGGATGTGGCCGCTGCGGTCGAGGCCCGATGCACGCAGTGTGATGCTCCGATCGAACCAGGTGCAAAGTTCTGCACGTCTTGCGGCGCATCCGCTTCGATTGCCTCGCTGACCGGCTCTGTGGCGGCTGCTCAGCCCGTAGCATCGGCAGTGACCCCGGCAGCCGGCCCACTGTATCCAGTCAGCACCCCTCAGGGCTATCGATGTCCAAGCTGCAATGCCTTCGTTCAACCGGGAAGCACGTTTTGCGCGACTTGCAAGACCCAGTTTGCGCAGGGAGTTCCATATGGCGGCCCAGCGGGGCCAAGACGCGGCATGAACCCGGCGATTCCGTTCGCGATTGCGGCAATCTTCATTGCCGCCGCCGGCTTTGGGGGATTCTGGTGGTATAGCAATCGAGGTGACGCGACGCCTGGTACCTCCACGACAGAGACGGTGACGACCGGCGGCGACACCATCCCATTGACGACGGGCATCGGTGGTGGATCGCTTGATACCACGGGCGGCGACACAGCTGGGGAAGACTATACGAGCGGCTCGACCGAAGGCACGGCTGGAGATTCTTCGGTTCCTCCGCCCTCCGGGGTTGCCGGAATGTACTCGGCATCAGCGCCGTCAGGCACGATGACGCTGATTCTCAAGCAAGACCTCACCTTTGAGACAACAAGCTCACGTGGCACTGCCAAGGGATACTACACGCTACAAGCCAACACGGTCGTGCTCAATATCACGGAAACCGACGGCCAGCCGGCCAGCGAGGAAGACAGGTCCATGCCTGCGACCTTGACGATAGGCACGGACGGCAATCTGTCAGGCGAGGGCGGCATGTACTTCACGAAGCAATAGCCTAGACCCCGGCTAGTGCGACATGGTGTTCGTAGTGCTCGCTAGCCGCTTGCGTGAGCGTCGTGAAGTGGGCCCCTTTTTGCCGGAAATAGTGGATGGTTTGTTTCAGGGTTTCCACGCCGTCAATGTAGTCGCGCATTCCAAACACAATCACTTCACGGCCCAGATTCGCCTCAAAGCACGGTTCTAGCGACTCAAACCCGTTGTCGAGGTAGGCATGCTTGCCGTCGTGTACGGCCAAGGGAAGGTGGAGGATCCGATTGGAGCCCTCCTTCTTAAGGTCCTGCGCATCGCTATGGTAAGGCTCGTGAGGCGCGCCATGCCAGTCCACAAACATCTTGTAATCGGCGTCGGGCACCACTGAGCTGTCCACCAGAATGCCCATGTCCTCGAGGTATTTGATGTCAGACGGAATGAGGGCAAAGGCACCGGCCCTGAAGCTCGTCGCCTTGATCAGATGGCTCTTGAGCGTGTCTTTGGCGACCCACAGGATATTGCCTCGCTCTTTTTCGTCCTCGACGTAGCCGCGCTCGTTTTCAAAATTGACCTTCATCCCGAGCTCATGCCAGTTCGGAATCTTGTGGAGATATTCGTGGTAGTAGAGGTTCGTGTTCGCGCTGGGGTCCTTCATGGACACGTGGATCATCCAGCTGGCGGGGACAAATTCATCTTCTAGGATCTTGATGTATTCGCGGGTGTAGCATCGGTCGTGGTGTGCGCCTTCGCAATCCACGGTCAGCACGACATTTGGCATAAGCTATCGTTCTCCTTGGGTGACGCTCGCGCCCTTGCGGGTCACGGTGAGTGTATAGGAATTGCCAAGGACCTTGAAGTTTTTGAACTTCACGCTCTTCCAGGCCTTGGGGAGGTTCGGTTTGATCGACAACCAGCGGGCTCCTAGCAACTGTTTAGACCATACCGCACCCGGCAGTTTCTTTTCATCGATTCGGAATCCCAAAAATCCGTAAATAACGGCATTGAGGCATCCGGCGGCTCCCGTGGTGAAGTAGGTCTCACCTGATTTTGGCCTTTCGGCGAAGAGCATAAGCGGGTGGTTGGTGTACCGCTGCCAGCTTTTTCGCCAGGTTTCGTATGCCTTCTCGGTTTCACCAAGGCGCGCCCAGATGGTGGCGTGGATGCTGTCGCTCATCGCCGGCCCGTTCTCGGCGATCTTGTTTGCGAATCGTTCCATCATCTGCCTAGCTTCCTTTTCCGCAGGAGGATATTGAAGAGGGTAGATCGCGAGGACGGCGGCGGCCTGGTTGTAGGCGCGTATGGGATCGTTGTCGTAGGTGAGGAAGGTATTGTCGTCGCGGGGCAAGGAATACGCTGCATGCCCGTCGGCCCACCCTCCCCCATTTAAGCACCACTCAGCGACCAGGTTCGTGTATAGATCGTTGTTGCCGACATGATTCTCGTCCGGACTCATTATTTGATTCAGACTGAGCTTCCCATCTCGATTCTTTCCTGCGTTTGCGCGATACATCGAGGATGCCTGGTCAGCCAGGTTGGGGATCAAATCCCACGCCGTTCCATCGTAGAGGCCCAGAGCATTCCATTGAGCGAGCATCCAAACGACCCCGCCCGTAACGTGCAGCTGTCTCCGAAACTTTGTTGGAGCCACCTCGCTGCCGGATATAGCGGATTCCCACGGAAAGCGCATCCCACCGTCTTCTGGATGCTCCCGTCGAAAAATGATCTCGGCAAACTCCTTCCGCTTCCAACGGTATTGGCCGATCGCCTTCGCCAGTGCTGGCTCGACTAGGCACAGCGCAGGAAACACCCACATGTCAGCGTCCCAGAAAACGTGGCCGTTATAGAGCGGATTGCTCAACCCGAACGGGCTGATCGACATGCCGCCGTCGGGATGAATCGCGGAGCGGAGATAGAAGAGGAACGAGCGTATAGCCTGTTGGTCTTCGATGGGACCGTCAATCTCGATGTCCGTGCTCCAGCGCTTCGCCCAAGCTTGCGTCGAGCTGGTGGCTAGCTTTTCATACGAGCCAACAGGAGATGGCTCCCCCCAGCCCTTGGGAGGTTTGGCAGCCAGACCTCCCTGGTTCTGCTGCACAAACCACGTGGGGCTCGAACCGAAGGAGCACAAGATTATCAGGGTTGCCGGCTTGTCCGCCTCCGCAACTCCGACAAAGCTAGGCCCAGCGTCGTTTTCGAACACAGCGGTCGGCCTGTCCGCAACGCCCCCAGTCGCAGACCATTCGAAGAGAACCTTGCGTCCATGGGGCGGCCACTCGAAGCGAACCCTGGAGTGGGTGTTGCCAACGGTTTCCGGTTCGTCAGGTTGTACTGCACCCTTTGGCCAGCCACTGCCGTACAGGGTCACTTTGCGGTCGGTTGTAAAGGTCCACTTCTGCCCGATGATCCGTTTGCTCGGGTGCAGGACGGTCTCACCACGAATCACGACGGCCACATCGCTGACCAATTGCGTCCACTCGGTCGTGAGAATGCCCGTCCGCATGTCCAATGTCTGCCGGTAGTTCTTTCCGCTGGTCGGAGTTATTGAGTTGTGCCGTCCATCCGAGAACTGCATTGCCAGCGGGGTGGGGAGGGGCACGATCTTCTCCTCGCCTTTCCGCTCGTACTCGTCGATCGCTAGGAACCCAAGCGGGTCGTTGTTCTCATCCACTCCAGTCCCATCCCGGCCGATTCGGACTCCGATAAGGCCGTTCCAGAGCAAAGCCGGGGTGGGGTCGGTCGGATCGGTCCAAGTCAAGACCCAAGGATCGGCCTGAGCCGCAAGTGTTGTTGGAGTCGGTGCAGGCTGGCGAGAACCGGCGCAACCCATGGCTAGAAGGCTTAAGCAAATCCAGCGGGCGCTCACAGGTTCTATCTTGACGCGCCACCCGTCCTCATTGTCGAATGGCAGAAGTCGAAGGCCACGATCAATCTATCGAGTCAGCAGGCCATAGCGATCAGAGCCCGTGGGGCTACGTCCCCCTGCTCTACTTCCTGGAGGGCCTGCCGTACGTGGTCATCACCGGCGTATCGGTGCTCATGTTCAACAAGATGGGGGTCGAGAAAACCCAATTTGCGTTGTGGACGAGCCTCGTGGGCTTCGCGTGGACGCTGAAGATGTTTTGGGGGCCGCTCGTAGAGACCACCCTGACCAAGCGCCGCTGGATCGTTCTGACCCAATTGCTGCTGTTCGTGGGTCTGCTCGCCGCGGTCTACGCGATCGGGACCCCGCAATTCTTTTCGCTCACGATTGCGGTCTTTGCGGTGCTGGCGTTTATCTCGGCCACCCACGACATCGCCGCCGACGGGTTCTACTTATTGGCGCTCGAACAAAAGAGACAGGCATTCTTCGTTGGAATACGCTCCACGGCCTATCGTCTCGCGACCATCTTCGTGAGCGGTTACCTCGTCTGGATCGCCGGGCGGCTGATGTCGATCACGAGGGAGCCCTTCGAGATCGTGACACGTGGATCCCCGCCTAACGAGATCAATGAACGCATTCCCCTGACTCCGTTTGGCGAATTTTTGCAAGGCATCGACATCTGGGCGGAGCAATTCGTGGCCAACGACATTGCGCGGGCCTGGATGCTGGCGCTTGGATTCGGCGCACTCGTGTATGGAATTGGGTTTCTGATAAACGCATTGGCCATGCCGAGACCCGCTGCGGATGGGCCAAGGTCGCGACTCGAAGGTGAGCAAACCCCATTTGTTGAATCTTTCGCCTCGTTCTTTAGACAAAACAAGATTGCTTGGATCCTCGGATTCATCCTCTTCTACCGTTTCGGCGAATCCATGATCGGGAAGCTATCCGGGACATTCCTGCAAGATCCAGCTTCAAAGGGCGGGCTGGGCATCCGCACAGAAGACGTCGGCTTGATCACGGGGATTGTCGGCGTGATCGCCCTTCTTTTGGGAGGAATTCTCGGAGGGATCGTGATCTCGAAGTGGGGGATCAAGCGCTCGTTCTGGCCGATGGTTCTGGCGCTCAACATTCCGAATTTCTTCTACATCTGGGCAGCGTTCGCAAAGCCTGCTATGGGAGGCGTCACGGCGCTCATTGCGGTTGATCAATTTGGATATGGCTTCGGATTCGCTGCTTACCTGGTGTATCTCATGTTCATCTCGCAGGGAAGCCGTTTCCAAGCAGCGAACTACGCGATCGCAACCGGACTGATGGCCCTGGGTGCGATGCTGGCGGGCGCGATCAGCGGCAAGCTCTACGACGTGTTTGCCGCCCAGGATGCGGCCAATGCGTACGCTTGGTTCTACTGCGCGGTAGTCCTGCTCGGTATTCCCGGCATCATCACGCTGTTCTTCATTCCGATGGACAGGTCGGACCTGAAGGTTAAGCCCGTTGCGATCGACTAGCAAGCGAAATCATGCCCTCATCACGCGGTAACCTCTTCCTCCCGCAATGTCCCAAGCAACCAGTTTTGAAAAGCCGCGCGGTGTGAGCCAGGTCGAGGTCCGCCACGGATTCGCGCAAGCACATGTTTCGCGCATTACGGGCGACCTGATGGCCGAGAGGCTCAGCGTGCTGCAGGCGGTCGCGGACGCAGGGATCAGTCTCGACTTCTTGAAACTTACCCAGAGCGGGCTGCAGTTTCTTGTTCCTGCGGAGACATCCGGGGCAGTTGAGGCTGCATTGCGGCCATTGGAACTCCATTTCACAGTGCGATCTGACCGAAGCATCGTGCTGGTGCACGGCGTGAACCTGCGGGACGAGGAAGGGCTGATCGCGGCGATCGTGCGGGACACTATCGCTAGCGGAGCGCGGGTTGACCACATCGGTGATATGCACGACAGGGTGCTGATGGTGGTGGATACATCCGAGGCGGATCGGGTCGCTGCGTTTTTCGAGAAGTCCTTGGTCGGAGCGGGCTCTTGAAGATCAAGGTTATGAAGTTCGGCGGCACTTCCGTGGCTTCGGCGGAGGCTCGAAAACTCTCCGCTCAAAAAGTGGCCACCGCGAAGGAGCAGGGATTCAGCCCAGTCGTGGTCGTCAGCGCAATTGGCCGAAAAGGAGCGCCCTATGCGACCGACACGCTCATCGGCTTGCTCCGAGAGATCGATCCGGCTGTCGAGCCCGACCCGAGGGAGATGGACCTCATGATCGCGTGCGGTGAGATCTTCTCGGCGGTGGTTTTCTCCCATACGCTGAAGACCTTGGGACACCCCGCGCAGGCGTTCCGGGGCGGGCAAGCGGGCATCCGAACCGACGGGGTATTTGGAAATGCCCGCATTATGAGCATCGATCCGAGCAGTCTGGTCGACAGCCTCGCAGGCGGCTTCATTCCGGTCGTCTGCGGATTTCAGGGCACGTTCGTCGCCAAGCAGGGCGCGCCGGGGGGCGAGTTGACGACTCTGGGCAGGGGCGGATCGGACACTACAGCCTCGGCGCTTGGAGCCGCGCTCCATGCGCGCGCCGTCGAGATATTTACCGATGTCGACGGAGTGAAGACTGCCGATCCGGACTACGTCCAAGAGGCGCCGACACTTAGAAAGGTCACCTACGATGAGGTCGCGGAGATCGCCCACCTTGGCGCCCAGGTCCTGCACCCTCGCGCGGCCGAGATTGCGATGAAGTTCGGTATTCCGCTGTGGGTAAAGAACACCTTTAGCGAGGATCAAGGGACCGAGGTTGTGCCTCGCGAGAGCTTTCCGGGCCGGCGCGTTACAGGCGTAACCCACACCGGCAAGCTCGTCTACCTCCAGTTCGACCTGAACGAAGCGCCCGACCAGGACCGGCCCGCGATCGAGGGCAGGCTCTACGACATGCTCGCAAGGCAAGGCGTGAATCTCTTTATGCTTAACCTTTCGCCGGGCGGAACCGGATTCGCCGTGCCCAAATCGCAGTATTTGCTCGTGCGCGACCTGCTGGATGGGCTGGTCATGCCGGTCGAGGGCGAAGAGCGATCCATCTATCTGTTCCAGCTAGGCAAACCCTCGAAGGAGGTGGAGACCCAGGCACGCCTGCTCGAAGGACTTGGGCCGATCAAGCGGATCTCCGCCGAACTAACCGAGAACTGCACGATGGTGTCCCTGATCGGCCATGAATACCTCCAGCAGCCGGGCGTGTTCCTCGCTGTTTTGAGGGCCATGCAGGAGGGTGACGTGAGCGTGCTGCAGACGAGCGACAGCGACTTTTCCCTTAGCTGCCTGATCCCGGAAGCAGACACCGAGCGCGCGGTGAAGATGCTGCACGACCGATTTGGATTGGCGGAAGTCCGCTGATGTTCTCCCTGCCTCCTGGTCGCCCCGCCCTGATGGGCATTCTGAATGTCACGCCGGACAGCTTCAGCGACGGTGGATTTCATCTCGCGCCCGAGGAGGCGATTCGCGCTGCCGAGCGGATGATGGAAGAGGGGGCCGATCTCATCGACGTGGGTGGAGAATCGACCCGGCCCGGTGCTGCCGAGGTGCCCGTAGAAGAGGAGTTGAGCAGGGTGCTGCCGGTAGTTCGCGAGCTAAGGAGGAAACGCATACCTGTCTCCATAGATACGCGGAAGCCGGAGGTTGCGAAAGCTGCCCTTGACCTGGGCGCGAAAGTCGTCAATGATGTTTTTGGCTTCCGAGACCCCGCCATGATCGCGGCATGCTCCCCCTACGATTGCTCGATCTGCATCATGCACATGCAGGGGACCCCTGAGACAATGCAGGCAGCGCCGCGCTATCAGAACGTGGTCGAAGACATTCGGGAGTTGCTCCTCGAACAGGTGGGGCGCTGCATCCAGGGCGGAATCAATCGGAAGCGGATCTGGATCGACCCCGGCATAGGGTTCGGAAAGACGGTCGAGCACAATCTTCAGATTCTGAAGGGCCTCGGCTTGATGACCGGGACGGACCTCCCAGTGCTTGTCGGAGTGAGCAGGAAGTCGTTCATCGGGCGCATCCTAGGGGCTCAAGACACTCCGCTCAGGGTCGATGATCGCCTCGAAGGGACGCTGGCTGCTCAGGTCCTGGCTCAAGCGGCAGGAGCTCGGATCATCCGCACCCACGATGTGAAAGCGAGCCGCCGGGCGATCGAGATGGCCGCGGCAATCCTGAAGTCATAGTTTCAGGCCCGCGCCGCTTCGCGGTCGAATATGCTCAGTCCAGCCGCATTCCAGTCGTCCAAGAATCGCTTGAGGCCGATGTCGGTCAGGGGGTGCTTGAACAACATCTGCATGATCTTGAAGGGCATCGTCGAAATGTGGGCGCCCGCATTCACTGCCTCGACCACGTGCAGCGGATGCCGGATCGAAGCAACAAGCACCTCGCTCGAAAAGCCGTAGTTCGTAACCATCGCCACCGTATCCGCGACCGCATCCATGCCATCCCCGCTGATGTCGTCCACCCGGCCAACAAAGTTCGAGATAAAGGTAGCGCCCGCCTTGGCCGCGAGCAGGGCCTGGGGGACGGTGAAAACGAGCGTCACATTTGTCCGGATGCCCTTGTCGGAAAGCGTCTTGACGAGGCTGATCCCCGGCTCGATCAACGGGACCTTCACTACGATCTGCTCATGCCAGCTCGCAATCTCCAGGGCCTCGCGAAGCATCGTGTCGTAGTCGGTGGCCACGACCTCCGCGCTGATCGCCCCGCCAGGGACAAGCTCGCAGATCTTGAGGACAGTCTCCTTGAAGCCCTTGCCCGACTTGGCGATAAGGGTCGGATTCGTCGTAACGCCATCGAGGACGCCCCATTCCGCGGCCTGGCGCACCTCCTCGATGTCCCCGGTATCCACAAAGAGCTTCATGGCGCTAGTTTACAGCGTCCGGGAACCCCCTCTCCACGATGCATGTGCGGGGGGAAGCGGCAGGGGGTGGGGAATTTTAGCTGGACCCCTTGACCATCCGCACGAAAACCGTCCCCGCGAAGAACATCGCCGCGCCAATCAAAAACACGACCGTATATCCCATCCCCGCAGTAGACGCATTCAAAGAATCCACGATCCGGCCCGCAGAGCCGGCAACCGCCTGCCCGAGCGGAATCGTCGCCGCCCATATCCCCATGTCGGTGGCAAGCGAATCTCGGCTTGGCAGGACGTCGGCAACGAGCGCCCAGTTCGCCCCCAGATACGCGCCGTAAGCAAATCCGAAAAGGATCGAGAGCAGGAAGATGATCTGATAGTTGGGGATCAGAGCGTAGGGCACCAGCAACACGCTCATCGTCGTCCCGGAAAGATAGATCACGCGCTTGCGGCCAATCTGGTCCGCCACCCGCGCCGACCAGATCGCCCCAATCCCCCCAAACAAAGAAATCGCCAGCCCCAGCACGATCACCGCAAAGCCCGAATCCCCCACGCTCATGCCGAACACCTTGTAGTCCGGAAACCGCGCCTCGAGATAGAACTTCAGATAAAGCTGCGCGCAGTAAAAGCCGACCGCGCTCAAAAACCGCGTCAGCCAAACCCATACGAAGTCGCGGCTCTTCCAGGGTCCCGTCCAACTGCGGAAAAAGGCAACGATCGAGCCCGGCTGCCGCACCGCATCAACCGAAGCCACCTTGCGCGTGCCGCTCAGCGTGTAAAGCGTCCACCCCGCACACAGCACGTTGATCGTGCCGAGCGCGATGTAGATCGCCATCACGCCGCCCAGCGCCATCGCGATCAAGGCGATCGTGATCTGGGCGATCAGCTCCATGAACGCCATCACGCCGCTCGCCCGCCCCCTGCGCTCGGGCGGCACGTGCTCCGGAATGATCGCCTGATACGCGCCCTGCCCCATGTCGTCCGAAATCTGCAGCAGCAGATACCCCGCGATCAGCATCGGGAGCGAGCTCGCGCTGCCGAGCAACCCGAAGGCGACAAGCGTCAAACCCGCGCCGGCGGCGATGAACGGCCTCCGACGCCCGACGAGATCGCTCAAATAGCCGAAGATGGCGGGGCCGAAGATCGCCCAAATCGAGCCGATCGTGACGACCATCCCCCAGGTCGTGTTCTCCGCGCCGCCGGGAGTGAGCGCCTTCACCTGCCCGGGCAGCACCGTCAGCAGCAGGATGAAATACTTCGCGCTGCCAATGAACCAGTAGGCAGAAGCGCCAAGATACCAACTCAGCCGATCTTGATAGGCGGGCATTCAACTCAAAAAGACGCTGCGGATGCCGTTGAGGAAGCGAGTTTCCGTCGCGGAGGTCCGGGAACCCCCTCTCCATGATGTTTGTGCATGGGGAGGAGGCAGGGGGTGGGGAAATCCCTGATACACTACGGAAGGGGCGACGTAGCCCGCTGCAACTCCGCTTGGGCCCAACTGGTAGAGGTCGGGAGGCATCTTCAGACCGGGTTGGCCAAACTCCTGATGCCTCGCCCCACTATTGGAATGCCTCAACCCGCGTGTCGAGAAGCGTGTTTTGATGTCCGCTGTCCTCGGGTTGAGGCTTCGTCTGCGAGCGATGGGTCTGTCTTAGCCTCGACCCGAACCTTGCCACTTGGCCATGATCGGCCTCAGCGGGCGGGTTGAGGCATCCTGGCACACCGGGGATCAAGCCAGTGAAAAATTTGTTCAAAGCATTGGAAGCAGGGATGGTTGAAGCAGAGAAAGGGACCGATGCAACGGAGAAAGAGACCGATGCAAATGATTTGTAGAGCTTGCTTGCCGCGTTGCAACGCTTCCTGTTTGCTTTGCAGAGCTTTCAATCTCCGTTGAAGACCTTGCTGTCCACGTTGCAACGCTATCAATCTATTTTGCAAAGCTTCCAGACTTCGTTGCAAACCTTCCTGTCTGTAAAGCAACGCTTCTTGTCTGCTTTATAGGGCTTCCGATCCGCCTTGCAAGGGTCTTCATCAGCGTTGCAAGGCTGCAAGTCTGTCTTGCAAGAGGCCCGACTGCAACTAGCGATAAAACCATTTATATTCGACCCGCGTCTATGTAGTATTCTAATTAGACGATTCGCGAGTAAGGGACGGATCAGGAGCCCCTTGAGCCCTTCCAGGGTGACAGGGGATCCGACAGGAGAAAAAAGATGCCGCTAGGTGGAATTGGAACGTACGTTCCCACAATGCAGGAGTTCGAGGCACATTGGACAAGTGTCAATGCCGTTGGGCTGCCGGACCTCTTTCTCGCAGGAAACTTCAGCCTCGCCAACTTCACGACCCTCATCGGGACTGTGGATACCGCGATCACGAACGCGATCAATCTGCAGAACACGCAGACGAACCTTACGGGCGACCGTGACACCAGCCGCGCGGCGAACAGAGAGCGATTGCGTCAATTCAGGTCGGCAGTGAATGGCATCCTTCCCGGCTCACGCTATGTTCGCAGTTTGCCGAAGCTTTACCACCCCTCAGCGACGCAGGGGCAGGTCTTGGCATCGCTGGACGACATGTTGAATTTATGGACGGCCGTAAACGCGAACGTGCCTGCCTATCCGGGCTTCGTTCCGCCTCTTCTGCTTGCCAGCGCCTATGCGATTGCGACATTCACGACTGATCTGACCGCGTTCAGGGCCTTGTACGCGAGCCTTGGGGCGGCGGCTCAGAACGCGCAGCAGGCCCGCGCATCGCGCGATGTCACGCTCCGTGACGCCCGAAACCGGCTGTTGCAGTATCGCCAGGCTGTGATCTCGTTCCTGCCTCCGGGACATGCTTTGCTCGACACAATTCCGGCTGTGACGCCTCCTCCGGGCTCGACCCCCGATCCGGTCGTGGCGAACGGCGATTGGAATGCCGTTACGGAGCTGGGCGACCTCATTTGGACGGAATCCACCAATCCGGACCTGGACTTCTACTCTATCCGAGGATGCGCGGGGGCGACCTACTCGTCTGCGACGGAGACGACCTTGGGGACGGTGGCTGCGGGTGATCCCCGGGAGTTCTCGACCGCCTTCGCGCTGGTGGCCTCCGGGTCTGTGGCGACCTTCAGGGTGTATGTGGTGCTGACGACGGGGAACGAGAAGGGCTCGAACACGGTGCGTATCGACCGTCCGTAGTGCACTCGTCTGCAATGGACCTCCGCTCCGAGGCAGATGAGCGGAGGGCCGTGGCCTAACGCTAGGACTGCCTCAACGCGCCCGTCGAGGAAGGTGCTTCAATATCCGCTGTCCTCGGGTTGAGGCTTCGTCTGCGAGCGATGGGTCTGTCTTGGCCTCAACCCGAACCTTGCCAGTTGGCCATGATCGGCCGCGGCGGGTGCGTTGAGGCATCCTACACAATTCCCCTCCCCCTGCCCCCTCCCCATTTGCCGGCACAGACATCCGGAAAATGGAGAGGGGTTCTTTGTTCATCCACAATCATGGGGTGGCCATGTCCTACTTCGATACGATCGTCGCCCCTATCACGGGGAGCGGGCCGGCGGCGGTGGCGATCGTGCGCTTGTCGGGGCCGGAGGCTTGGGGCGTCTGCGAGCGGGTCTTTGGGGCCTGGCCGGATGATCCTGTGCCTCGCCTCGCCATTTATGGGCGCTACTCGACGGGCGACGACGGCCTGATCCTCCCATTCGAGGAGGGCCACAGCTACACCGGGGAGCCGGCCGTGGAGATGTCTTTGCACGGTTCGCCGGCCTCGGTTCGGGCGCTTGTGGAGGCCTGCCTTGCGGCGGGGGCTCGGATCGCACGGCCGGGGGAATTTACCGAGCGGGCCTTCCTGAACGGGCGGCTCGACCTGACCCGGGCCGAGGCCGTTCGGGATACCGTCGAGGCGCAGACCGATGCCCAACTGCGGCTGGCGAACCTGCACCGGGAGGGCGCGCTGCATCGGGAGGTCACGGCTCTTCGTGAGGAGGCGCTGTCCCTGCTGGCGGCGGTCGAGGCGAGCGTGGACTTCAGCGACGAGGTTGGCGAGCTCGACCGGCCCCTTGCTCTTTCCCGGCTGGAATCTTTGTCGGCGCGGCTTGATGGGTTGCTTGCAACGGCGGAATCGGGCCGGATCATGCGCCAAGGGCTGCGGATCGCGATCGTGGGTCCGCCGAATGCGGGCAAGTCGTCCTTGCTCAATGCGCTGCTTGGGCACGACCGCTCGATCGTGACGGAGATTCCGGGCACGACGCGGGACTATGTCGAGGAGAGCGCGGACCTGGGCGGGGTGCCTTGCGTGCTGATTGACACGGCGGGGCTGCGGGAGACGGAGGAGCGGATCGAGGCGATTGGCGTCGAGCGGTCGCGGGTGATTGCGGAGAATGCGGACCTGGTCTGGTATGTGGTGGATGGCTCCGCCGGGACAGGGCCACCGCCGACTCCTGGCGCATGGACCCTTCTAAACAAGTGCGACTTGGTTCCGGAGTCTGCGCGAACTGCCGCAGGCTGTGAGCGGGGTATGGCGTCGCTTTTCTGGATTTCGGCTCTTACGGGGGAGGGATTGCCGGAGCTGATCGCGGCGGTTCGGGGCTTGGCGCAGCTGGATGGCGATATTGGGCCCCGGATCGCCCCGCGCCATGGGCCGCTGCTCGGGCGTGCACGGGAGGCGATCGAGGGGGTTCGGGCGACGCTGAGCAACCCAATCCCGGACGACCTTGCTTCGGTTGGGCTGCATGAGGCGATCCGGGCTTTGGGTGAGGTCACGGGGGAGTCGGCCTCGCCGGACATCATCGAGCAGATCTTCCGCGACTTCTGCATCGGCAAGTAATCTGATCAGCGGTGGAGTTTTTTGCTGTTCTGCTGTTTGCGGCGGGCCTGATCTTATTGGTGGCGCTTCACGAGCTTGGCCATATCGTGGCGGGCAAGCTCGTGGGTTTCAGGTTTCACAGCATCCAGGTGGGGCCTTTCCGGCTTTCGAAAACCACGACCGGCTTTCATTTCGGCCTCACGAGCACTCTCTGGGCTGGCGGGCTGGCTTCGATGCTCCCGCAGAATCCGCAGGACCTCGTCAAGCGCTATCGGTGGTTTGCGGCGGGCGGCCCGATTGCGAGCTTTCTGCCGGTGATCCCGTGCGTGATCGGAACGATATATGAGAACAAACTTGCCGCCTTGCTTCTTTTGCCTTCGATCATGGGGCTGATGGGCAGCGCCACCCCTCGCGGCATGGGCGAGGACGACGATCTCAAGAGCGACGGTGAGATCATTGCCGAGAGCTTTCGCGAGCCGGAGCAGCTTCGGCGCAAGCTCCTTCTTTGGAGCGTTTTCGCGGCTTGGGAGAGCGGGGAGCGCCCACGAGATTGGCCAATCCACATGCTCGATAACCTCAATGCATCCGAACTGGAGGGCGAGCAGCTCTTGGCCGTTTACCTTCTTCGGTACTACCACCAGATCGATGCGGACCGCCTCCGGGAGGCGCTGGCGGAGATCGCCGCCGCGTTTGCGGTGAATCTGGACGAGCCGAATAATTCCTTCGCGATGATGGCGCTGCTCGAAGCCGCCTATGCTCATGCTCGATCAGGCGACGCGGTATTGGCCCGTGCCCGTCTGCAGCAGGCGGAGACGCCCGAGCACCTGGAGCGAATCCGGCTCCGGGCGGAGGCGGCGGTGCTTTTCGCCGAGGGCAAGGGCGATGCGTCGAAGGAGGTTGCCGAGCGGGCAAGGGCGCAGATCAAGGCACATCCGCCGCTGGAATCCTTCGACGAAGCGGAGCTAGAGATGATCGAAGCGATCTTCGGGACACCATAATTAGGCATGGCCACCGCCTCCGCTTCTGCTCATCGCATGCCGCTAGACAAAGCCGATCCGGCGATTTCCGAGCTTTTGCGCAAGGAAGAAAGGCGGCAGGAGCATAATCTCGAGCTGATCGCAAGCGAGAACATTGCGAGCATCGCCGTTCGACAGGCAATGGCGAGCGTGCTGACCGACAAGTATGCGGAAGGTTATCCGGGCCGGCGCTACTATGGCGGGTGCGAGGTCGTGGACGAGGTAGAGACCCTTGCGATCGAGCGTGCGAAGGAGCTTTTTGGCGCCGAATACGTGAATGTTCAACCCCACAGCGGCAGCCAGGCCAACATGGCGGTCTACTTCGTTTTTGTTAAGCCGGGCGACACGCTCATGGGGATGGACCTTTCGCATGGCGGCCATCTTACACACGGCTCGCCGGTCAACTTCTCCGGCCAGTTTTATAACTTCGTGCCATATGGCATCGACGCCGAATCCGGCTTTCTCGACTATGACAAGGTGGCCGATCAGGTGGCCCGGGTCAAGCCGAAAATGATCACGGTAGGTGCGAGCGCGTATTCCCGCGAGATCGACTACCAGCGATTTCGGGAAATTGCGGATGGGGTCGGGGCCTTTCTATTTGCGGACATCGCCCATCCCGCCGGCCTTATTGCGAAAGGCCTCCTTCAAAGCCCGATCTGGCATGCCCATGTGGTGACAACGACGACCCACAAGACCCTGAGGGGGCCGCGCGGAGGGATGATCTTGCTCGGCAAGGATTTCGAAAACCCGTTTGGCCAGGTAGCGCCCAAAAGCGGGCGGACGAAGCTGATGTCGGAGCTTCTCGACAGCATGGTGATGCCGGGGATTCAGGGCGGCCCGCTCGAGCATGTGATCGCAGCGAAGGCGGTGGGCCTCAAAGAAAACCTGGCGACGGAGTTTGGCGACTATGCGCAGCAGGTCATCCGCAATGCGCAGGCCCTCGCCATAGCTCTTGTTCAGAAGGGATATCACGTGATCTCCGGCGGGACGGACAACCACCTGATGCTGATCGACCTCCGCAACAAAGATCTGACTGGCAAGGCGGCGCAGCTTGCACTCGATGAAGCCGGCATTACGACGAACAAGAACGCGGTGCCGTTTGACGACAAGTCGCCTCTGATCACGAGCGGCATTCGCCTTGGCACCGCCGCGATTACTACGAGGGGGATGCGGGAGGGCGAAATGGGCGAGGTCGCGGCATTGATCGACCGTGTTCTCGCCCGCCCGGAGGATCAAGGGACCGTAAAAGAAGTTCGCGGAGACGTCGTCGCTCTCTGCTCGCGTTTTTCAATCCACAATGTCTAGACGCACGCATGGGTTTTCGATCTGGGGCACGTTCGTCGTGCTTGCCCTCATCTTCAGCGGCATGACGTTCGCGATGCTTTATGGGACGGGCGTCTTCAAAAATTGGGGCAAGCGCTCGCTTTCGGAAGACGCCGACCGCATCCTCTACGCCGCCATCGGCAAGCTCCTGCAAGGGGATGTGAGCGATCAATCCACGACCTTCCCAAGCCACATCGCGGGGAGATCCGCGCTCGAAATCTACCAAGTTCTTCGTAAGGATGCGAGCGATAAGCCCGCGATCGATGCCGCTTACTCCGAGCTCGAACTGCTGTCCACCCGACTCGAGGATCCGGCCGCCGGGCTCAAAGCGAGCACCAAAGCCTTGAAGAACCTCGAACTGCTGTACGAAAACCGGCAGGAGCGGGCAGCGAGAATGGTGCTTCGGCTCAAATCATGGGCGCCGGAAAGCGACCGCCTGACTCGCCAATATCGGAAGATTGCCCAGGCATTCCAGGATCAGGAAACCGTCGCAAGGGACCCTCGCGACAAGCGCGCCCCGCCGGATGAGAGCGACAACCTCTTCGGCGGACCGAACCGCACTCTTGAGCTCAAAATTGAATTTGGCACGGCGGTGAAGAGCATTTATGAACTTCTCCTAAAAAACCCCAGAAGCTACCTGATCGAAGGCGGAACCATACGTGCCACAGACCCGAAGAGCGAATTTGCGGACAGCTACACCTCTACGTCGGAAAAGCTGGATCGCTTGCGAAAGTTGGTCAGCTACTACGAGCGCAGGCTCGAAACTGCGGTGGCGGCGGAACGCCGGGGTCTTAAGCGAAGTCTCGGACTATAGGAGCAAAATGAGTTGGCAGCTTGAACCACCCGCCGAAATCACCGATGAGGTCCAGAAGCTGGGCCTACTTGAATTCAATCGCTTGGCTGGTGAAGTCGGGTCTTGGATCAAAGAGGACGATTATGACGATCTCGCCCTGGCTCGCGGCATCCAGGAAAAAGGCTACTCCGAAGAATTCTCGTGGTGGGCGCTCAAGGAGATACGTATGCGGGTCGTCGACGAGGCCTAGCTGCTAGGCTTACCATATGGCCAATCGCTTGGCAACCGAGACTTCTCCCTACCTGCTTCAGCACAAAGACAATCCCGTGGATTGGTATCCATGGGGCGCTGAAGCGTTTGAGCTGGCAGCGTCCGAAGACAAGCCCATTTTCCTGAGTGTCGGCTATTCCTCCTGCCACTGGTGCCACGTCATGGAGCATGAGTCCTTTGAGGATCCGCAAGTTGCGCAGGCTCTAAACGACAGCTTCATCAGCGTCAAGGTCGACCGCGAAGAGCGGCCCGACGTGGATGCGGCGTATATGGCTGCCGTTCAGCTTTCGAGTGGCCGCGGTGGTTGGCCGATGAGCGTATTCCTGACGCCCGATCGCAAGCCCTTCCTCGCCGGCACCTACTTTCCCAAAGAGGATCGGCAGAATCAGCCAGGGTTCCTGACCCTCCTCGCCAACGTGGCCAAGGCATGGTCGGAGCGACGAAGTGAGCTGCAGAAGGCGGCGGATGAGTTTAGCGATGCGCTTGCTGAGGCACTCAGCCGTTCAGCTCCTGAATCGCATAGCAAGTTGGATGTGGCACTCTTAGGCCAGGCGGTCGCAGCCCTGGCATCGGATTTCGACCAGGAACACGGAGGATTCGGAGGGAAGCCTAAATTTCCGCCGCATTCAGCGATCGAATTCCTCTTGGCATATGCGCTCAGGCCGGATTCGGACGCCAAGCTGCGGGAACTCGCTATCGCGATGGCGCTGATCACACTCGAAAGGATCTGCCTCGGAGGCATCCACGACCACGTTGGCGGTGGCTTTCATCGCTACTCGACCGATGAGCGCTGGCTTGTGCCGCACTTCGAGAAAATGCTTTACGACAACGCCCTGATGCTCGGGAATTTGGCATGGGGCGCGCGCATCGCCATGCAGCTCGACCAAAGGCTGGCCTCTCTATTTATCCGTGTAGCGGAGCGGCTCGTCGAATGGCTCGAGCGGGAGATGATGTCCCCGGAAGGCCTTTTCTACTCAGCGATCGATGCCGACAGCGAGGGTGAGGAGGGCCGCTTCTACGTGTGGCCAGAAAGCGAAGTTCGGTCATTACTTGGCGACTCCTCCGCAGACTTCATCAGCGCCTATGGATTAATGCTCGAAGGAAATTTCGAAGATGAGGCCACAGGCGTTAGAACCGGATTCAACATCCCCCACTTGACAGAGGACGACGAGGGCAGGTTCGAAGGGCAACTCGAAGGCCTGCTTGCTGCCCGCGCGGGACGAACCAGGCCGGAAACCGACACCAAGGCGCTGGTGGCCTGGAATGGACTGGCGATTATCGCCTTAGCCGAAGCAGGTGCGATGAGCTTGGCCGAGCACGCCGCCGATGTGATTCTTAGCACAACGGCCAATTACGGCTCCCTGCCACACCAAATTTGTCAAGGGATGGCGTCTGGCGAAGCATTCCTCGACGATTACGCGGCATTTACGCTTGCACTGCTCAAACTCGCTGAGTTCCGGGATCCGAGCGGAACCTCCATAGACCAGGGATCACCCTACTATGCCCAGGCCGAGATGCTCTGCAAACAGATGGTCGAGCGATTCTACGATGAGGTATCAGCCGGGTTTTTCTACACATCTGATCGCCATGAGCAGCTTTTCGGACGAACCAAACCCGTATTCGACCAGCCGATTCCAAGCGCATCGTCCATGGCCGCTCGTTGCCTGATCAGGCTAGGCGACTACGACCGGGCGCGCGAGACCCTCGTGTCGGCGCTGGGGTGGATGGAACGAGCGCCCGGTTCGACAGAGGGCATGCTCCTTGCGGCCATGGAGATGGTCGACGCAGCCGATGCGGTGTCGGAAACGGCTCCGGCAGTCGCTTCAGCCGCTGCACAGGTTGAAGTGAGTCTCGATTCGCGCGAACTGGTAGCCGGCCCAGACGGTTGGGCAGTTTCGGAAGTTGTTTTGCTGATCCCTGATGGGCTGCATATTAATGGCTTTGACCCGCCCGCCCGCTGGCTGACTCCGACCGCGCTTGAAATTGAGGGTGTGCGCAGCGAAGTGAGCTATCCGGAAGCAAAGGATCATGGATACGACGGCCGCACGACGATCCCCTTCCGTGTCCAACTCCCATCAGGAAGGGCCGACGCTGAGTTTGGCCTCCTTGTCAAGTTCCAGCCGTGTACCGATTCCGAGTGCCTCCTTCCCGTCGAGCAGAGCTTTGATTGCCGGATAATCGGCAGCATATGACGGCAAGGGCATTCACTTGAGTTCGAATAGCGTCCCGGATCTGAATTGCCCAATCTCGATAAGGCGGCCCGTCGCATACGCGTCGGCGATCAAGACCTTCCACTTGATCTCCCAATTGCTGGTGATCTCCGCCAACTGTTCCGAGGTCAGTGGCTGAGACAGCAGTTCGGACATGCGGGCCATCGAGCTGACGTACACGTGGGTGAATCCTTGCTTCTTGAGTTCGTCGGCGTATGACTCTCCCGTGTCAAGCGAATCGTACGGAATCAGGAGGGAATGGCCCGGATTGGCCCAAATGTAGGGGACGTCGAGCAGGTAGCCGAAAACCTCGTCGTAAAGGGCAACCTTTCCACTTTGAGCCACCAGGTTGATCTTCTGGGCGGCTGTATAGAATGGAATCATTTGTGCCTGGAAGTCCTCCTTCGAAACTTTGCCCGTTACCACTTGAATCTGTGCGTCGAACCTCCGATCCTTCATTAGGTACAGAGTAAACGCCGCCTGCGCCGCGATGGCTAGTTTCAAAGCGGTCCCGACACCCCTCCACGAGACAAGCCCGGCCGCTAAAACCGCTAGGGGAGGTGCCAAGCTGGTGATGTACCGGCTTTGCTGACTGAGCACGAACCATAGGATCAGGCTGAGGCCAACGGCAAAGAGAATGGCCGAATTGAGCGACGAAGCATTGACGCTTTTCGGACGTCCTCTGATCAGCCCAAGCAAGAAAACGGCGACGAGCGGCACCCCTACAGCGCCTAGTGGCTCGCCAAAACCCTGCGTTTGTCCCGGATTGACATAACGACCTGGCTGGTAGGCAAGGCCCAGAATAGAATGGCCGAGCTGGCTTGGATCCAGATTCTCCGATGGCGAGCCGCTCATTTGGCCGCGGCCGACGCCAAACGTCCGCTGCTCGTTCGTATAGATCGCAGCTCGCCTTTCGTCCCAGTTTTCGCCGCCAAGTTGCTCATAAAAGAAGGGATAGACGGGATTGCCGTTCCAAATATAGTTCTTGATGTACCAAGGGCAGGCGATCAAAAACGTCAGTGCAGCGGCGGGCAATACGTAGCGTGCGAAATGCTTTAGGTCGTGCTTATCGGTGGAACTTTCTCTTCTCCGACCCCCGAAGAGACCAAACAGCAGCAGCGTAGCTCCCACGACAAGCATGGTCTGCAGGCCGGTGTACTTCGTGCCGGCCGCGAATCCCAGGCAGACTCCGCATAGCCACATCCAGCGCCGATCTCCAAGGTTCGCGAGGAACTGGCAGGCGAACAAGATACCGAGGCCCGCAAAGAGTCCGTGCGCAACGTCGATGTAGGCGGTTCCGCTCTCCCAGAGCACAACAGGAATCGTGATAAACAGCAGTGCCGACCACCAGGCTGCTTTGCGCCCATAGATCTGAAACGCAAGCCCGAAGATTGTTCGTGTACCGAACATGAGGAACACGAGGGAGAACATTTTCGCGCCCGCCTGTCCTCCCCACATATGCCCCCAAATGTATAGGTTATCGACCGCAAATGGGAAATTACTCTGGTGCATGAACGGGATGGGGGTGATTTGCCCTGCCGCGATCCAAAGCTTTACACTGGCCAGGTGGTGAGAGAGGGTGTCCCACTCCCCTATGTCGCTTGGAGCCAGCACCGAAATGAGCGCAAAGAAGGCAGTTA
Source organism: Fimbriimonadaceae bacterium (assembly GCA_049276675.1). Taxonomy (GTDB): domain Bacteria; phylum Armatimonadota; class Fimbriimonadia; order Fimbriimonadales; family Fimbriimonadaceae; genus DATLGQ01. The sequence goes on along the minus strand of JBASWW010000062.1, from coordinate 29,644 downwards.
GTCCGAGAGCGCCGATAAACGCCCACTCATAGCCCCCCGGCGCGATGGGTCTGATCTCGGCGCGAAATCGCCAAAGCTGGACCAGACCGAGCGAGCTCAACAGGACGATCGGATAAATCCCCCAGCCGAGCCCACCCGGAAACAGCCCAATAAAGAGAGTGAGCGTGCCGACCGAGGCGAGGGCCAGCATTCCGGCTAGCGGCAGTCTCGCCACAGGATCGAGCGCCTCCAGCCATCGCCCGAAAGCCCACCGCCCGATCCCGGCCATGCCGAAGCTGAATACGAGCGTTAAGATTGCGCCGAGCATTTGATGAGTATTGCGGATTTTGTATTGTGGTTTGAGGATTCTGCGTCAGAATCCTGTTGCAAGTTCGTCCGAATGCGAAATCGAAATGGGTCGCTACTTCAAGGTCTACAAGACGTTCTTCACCACTTCGCTCATCCGCGAGATGGAGTTTCGTGCCAATTTCATTGCGAAAATTGCACAAAACTGCATCTGGATTTTCTTTTTCGTGATGATCCTGCTCGTGGTGTACAGCCGCACCAAGTCGATCGCGGGCTGGGATAGAGGTGACGCTCTCGTCCTCGCTGCTACATGCTTCATGATGAACGCGCTCAACAATGCGTTTTTCTTTTCGCTCCACGAGATTCCCACCCATGTTCGGATGGGCACACTCGATTTCATCCTGACCAAGCCTATCGACACTCAGTTCTGGGTCTCGTCGCGCAAGTTCAATTTCGACCAGATTGGCACTCTCTTTGCCGGGATTGTGATGGTCATCATCGGCGTATCGGGAAATGTCGGATGGCCGGGCACGATGCAGTGGCTCGCTTATGCCGTGCTCGTGCTGGCCTCCACCGTCATCTTCTATGCTTTCAATCTTATGCTCATGACCACCGGCATTTGGCTCGTGCGCGTTGATAATCTGTGGGTGCTCGGCGAGTCGATGATGCAGATCGCGCGGTATCCGATCGACATTTACGGCCCCGCCATTCAGCGCTTCTTCGTCTTCGTTCTGCCTCTGGCGTTCATAGCCACCGTCCCCGCACGGCAGCTTGTCCGTGGTTTCGACGCTTCCATGCTCGCGTTCGGCCTTGGCTGGGCGCTTGCATTCTTCTTGGTTGCGCGGTGGTTTTGGCGCTTCGCCCTGCGGCATTACACCAGCGCCAGCAGCTAAATATGCTTGAGGTAATCATAGTCGACGGAACCAATCCTGGCTTGGTCGAAACCGCTCGGAGCCTGTTCCTCGAGTATTCGGACGAGCTTGGCGAGGACATGTGCTTCCAAGGCTTCGACGAGGAGCTTGCAGTGCTGCCGGGCAAGTACGGGCCACCTGATGGCCTCCTACTGCTTGGCCAGGTGTCGGGTACGCCGATAGGATGCGTGGCTCTGAGGCCCATTTCCCCCATCCCCCATCCCCCTCCCCACGCACAATCCAACGCGGAGAGGGGGAGCCCTGACGCCTGCGAGATGAAGCGGCTTTACATCCGTCCGAAGTTTCGTGGAGAGGCGTTCGGGCGCGAGATGGCGGAGGAGATCATCGCCGGAGCCCAGCGCCTCGGATACAAAACCATGCTCCTCGACACCCTCGCCCGGCTCGTCCCCGCGATCATGCTCTATCGCTCAATGGGCTTCGCCGAGCGCGAGCCGTACTACGACAACCCGATCCAAGGCGTCGTCTACATGGAGAAGAGCCTGTAGCAAGCTCCCGGCACAATTCTCGGAGGCGGTGACTCATTGTCCGTTGAGCAATCCGCCCCGGTCCATGGAGCTGCGCCGCGCCATCATCCTGATTGTTCTGAATGTGGCTTTCCTATTTGCTCGGGTCTCTTCGAGAATAGCGCTTCGAACAATCGGGCGGCTACGGGACGAACTGCTGTAAGGGCTTCTCAACCTTGAACAGGAAGAAGTCATTGCCGCGGACCTGGCTCCAGGTCCTGATACCCGCATGGCCGTCCACGAACACGTAGTTGCCCTTGCGGCGGTGGCCAGGCGTGGGCTCCTCTCGATACCATGAAGTGCAGCCGGGCGGGCCGCGGTCGGCAGGGCCCTGTGCGGGTAGGTTTCGGCCAGCCAACTTACTCGTATCGCAATTGATGAATCCCGATCCCCATGGTGTCCCAACGTATTGGTCGGCCACGCCTTTCGACCACTGCTCGACCCATGCAATCGTTTCCGCGGGACTGTCAAACTCCCCGGTCATCCGCCCATCCATGTCCCATCCGCCCGGTCCGACATGCCTGAACACGCCCGTGTTGAGGTCCCGTCCGTTTGCCTGTACGGTGTTAATCTGGCCGGCATAAGCATAGGAACGGAGAACATTCTTATACTTATAGGCGCCATCCCACCATGGGATGCCGTTCGGATTATCCCGCTTGGCATGGTCACTCGGGCAATGCCAAATTTGATCTGTCTTCACGTAGCCCTTTACTTGCATTTCAGGCGGCATAAAGGAACTGTTTCCGCCGTTGATTGGAGGCGAGACGGCAGCCCAAGCAGGGAAGTGGTCGTCGTGGTCGCCCGAGTACATCATGGTCGCCATGCCCACCTGCCGGAGGTTCGATAGACACGAGGCCTGCCGGGCGCTCTCCTTCGCCTGGGCAAAGACAGGGAAGAGGATGGCGGCGAGGATGGCAATGATCGCGATTACGACCAGTAGCTCGATGAGGGTGAAGGCGCGGCGATGATTCATGGGCTGCGAACCTATCGATTATGGCTCATGACGCGCTTTTCGGTGTCCGCAAAGTATGATTAGCCCGTGCGTGTAACGGTGCTTGGCGCGGGATCTTGGGGGACGGCGCTCACTATCCTTCTGGCCCGGAACGGCCACGATGTAACCCTGCTCGGACGGGAGTCGGAGGAAACGGATGCCTTGCGGTCCTGCCGGGAGAACCTTCGCTATTTGCCCGGATTTCTTCTGCCTGAGAATGTGGTGGTGGTTACGGGTGACTCTGTTCTGGAGCCTTGTGACATGTGGGTGGTGGCCGTTCCATCGGGGGCGGTCCGTCATACAGCGGGTCTCGTCCACGGCGAAGATCCATGCGTGGTGGTCGCCTCCAAGGGATTGGAATCTGGCTCTAGCGCGTTGCTTACGACTGTGTGCAAGGAGGCGTTGCCGAGGGCGCGTATCGGCTGCATCAGCGGGCCGAATCTTGCAGTCGAAATCGCGAAGGGAATTCCGACCGCGGCCGTGACCGCATTTGCCGATCTGGAGACGGCGGAGTTTGCAGCGCGGGCATTTAACTGCCGCACCTTCCGGGTGTACCTCTCGCAAGATGTGATTGGCGTCGGCCTGGCCGGAGCGCTGAAGAACGTGCTTGCGATTGCCGCGGGGATGTCCGACGGGCTCGGATTCGGAGACAATACAAAGGGCGCGCTGCTGGCTCGGGGGCTGCGGGAAATGACCCTGCTCGGCATGGCGATGGGGGCACGGATGGAGACTTTTATGGGGATTGCGGGAGTTGGCGATCTCTTTGCAACGGCGGTCAGCACGCTCAGCCGCAATTACCGGGTGGGGGTTTATCTGGGGGAGGGGCGGCCGCTGACGGAAGCGCTTCGAGAGATCGGCCAGGTCGCAGAGGGCGTCCCGACCAGCGAGTGTTCGAGCGTCCTTGCCAGGCAGCATCAGGTTGCGATGCCTGTGTTTGATGGCACCGAAGCGGTGATTCGAGAGCGTCTCCGTCCGCAGGACGCGGTCGCCATGCTCATGGAGCGGCAACCGAAGACGGAAGGGCTGCTTTCCTGAGGGACAGAAACGCAATCCGAGAAATTGGTGGGCGGTAAAGGACTTGAACCTGTGACCCCTTGGTTGTCGACCAAGTGCTCTACCAACTGAGCTAACCGCCCATAGACGATTAATGGTACCCCCGTCAAGGCCTTCCAGAGTGTACTCTTGCGGGGTGGCCGAATCTACCGAGCGCGGGTGCATAGGGTGCGGGGCGACCCTTGTGGCGATGGGCGCGTTCGCGATGATCTACCCCTGGCCCGAAAAAGTGGAAGGCACACAGGGCATGGTGCTCCTGGGCATTCGCATGGCGTTCCTTTGTGCAGGAATTCTCGGCATCGTCGCGCTCGGCATTGGTATTTACATGACCCTGCTCAAAAAGACGAATCCCCCGCCCAGCCCGTCTGACGAGCAGGAAGAGAAATAGCGATGCCTCCCCTCGAAGAGCTTGTTGGCGGATTCCTGATCACCGGCGCGTCTATCATCGTGGTGGGCCTCACGGTCCTATTGATCATATACAAGATGCTCGAAGGTGGCTTCGAAACGATCCCCGGCATTGTCGCCATCACCGCCTGCCTGGTCCTCCTCGCCATCGCGATCCGGCCGCCGCATCCGATGCTTCCGGCCCTCGTGCTGATCGTTATCATTTCGCTTGTCGCCTTCTTCCCCTTTGCCGAAACCATGCTCGAAAAGGCTGCCATGCAGGGCATCGACACCGACCAGCTTGAGAAATCCTATGCCGCTCTCCGAGCAAGGCCGGACAACGCCGCCGCCAAGCTTGCGATCGCCAAAATGCTCCATACCCATGGCATGAGGGAGCATGCCATCGCCGTCGCGTCCACTGCCCTCGGAACCCTCTCCGCCGAGATAGACCCACTCCAAAACCGATCCATCCGCGACCTCTTTTACAACGAAGCGATCGCGCTGAAGAGGTGGCAGATGGAAGCGGCCAACGCCCCCAAAACGCTGCCGAATGTCGTCAAATGCATCTCCTGCGGACGGGAGAATCTAATCGGCGACATTCTCTGCGCGGGCTGCGGGAGGCCCTATTTGCTCGATACCGCGCGCTCCGAGAACCTGGAAGGGAAGATGGCGGGCCGGCTGCTGCTTGGTTGGGCGGCGATCGCGGCACTGTTCGTTGGAAGCGCATCCCTCGCGCTGATGTTCAGCGGCTTTGTGCGGATGGTGCTGTTCGTGAGCGCGTTCGCCGCCGCCGCCGCGTTTCTCGCCTGGCTCTTCAAGCCGCCGAAGCGGGCGTGAGACCTTACCTGCTTAATTGATTTAGGGGGCCTCAGCTGGAGCGGAAGACTACACTGCCTCGCCCAAATACGCCTCTATTACTTTGGGGTCGTTGCGGATCTTTTCGGGCGGGCCGGCGGCGATCTCCTCGCCGTGGTCGAGCACCACGATCTTCTCGCATAGGTTCATCACGAACTTCATGTCATGCTCGATCAGGAGGATCGTGATGCTGTGCTCGTCGCGGATCTTGCGGACGACGCTGACGAGCTCCATCTTTTCCTGGGGATTCATGCCGGCGGCGGGCTCGTCGAGAAGGAGCAGCTCCGGGCTGGTGGCCATCGCGCGGGCGATTTCGAGCCTTCGCTGCATGCCGTAGGGAAGGTCTGCCGCGCGCGCCTGGGCGACCTCTCGCAGGTTTACGACGTCGAGGAGGGTGAGAGACTGCTGCCTGAGCTCTTCGGTCTCCTTGATGGCGGGCGGCAGGTCGGCGAGGGCGCTGAAAAGGGAAGAGCGATGTCGGAGAAATGCACCGACCATGACATTTTCGAGCACGGTGAGGGCTGCAAAGAGCCGGATGTTTTGGAAGGTGCGGCAAATGCCGAGCGCGGCGATCTGGTTGGGCTTTTTCCCTGCGATGCTCTTTTCCTTGAAGAGGATCTTGCCATCGGTGGGTTCGTAGACGCCGGTGATGAGGTTGAAACAAGTGGTCTTTCCCGCCCCGTTGGGGCCGATAAGTCCGAAGAGATCGCCCTTCTGCAGGTCGAAGGAGACATTGTTGACGGCGACGAGTCCACCAAATCGGATGGTCGCGCCTTGGAGCTTCAGGAGGCTCACGGGGCCACCGCCGCCGCAGGTTTCTTGCGCAGGAACACCTTTTTCAGCCACGCCCAGCTCAGCTCATGATGGGCGAATATTCCTTGCGGCCGCAGGAGCATCAGGATGATCAGAGTGGCAGCGAAGACGACATAACGGAGCTTGGAGCCCTCCACGTTGCCGGCGAACGCCGGAACATTGCCGAGAGTGGGCGCAAGGACGATTGAGAGCACAACGCCAAGGCCCATAAACGCGCCAATTCGGAGGAATCTCTGCTTAGCGGGTCCATGATATCGGTCGATAGTGATCTTGATGAGTGAGACCGCAGCGATAATGGCGATCGCGATGGCGACGACCATTCCCATCTTCACATCCTTCACATCGCGCATCCATTCTGGAATGTAGAAGAGAGCGATCGCGGCAATAACTGAGCCCGTGATCGAGCCGGTGCCTCCCAGGACAACCATCGTCAGGATGATGAACGAGGTGTCCATCTTGAATACGATGGGGCTGATAAAGCTCTCGAAATGGGCATACAGAGACCCTGCCGCCCCGGCAAAAGCGGACCCTAGAACGAAGGCCGTCACCTTTGTTCGCGTTACATTGACACCCATTGCGGCTCCTGCGATTTCGTCCTCACGCACAGAGAGGAAAGCGAGTCCATGGGCGTTCTTGAGGAGGTTTCGGGAAACGGCAATGGTGACGACGGCAAGCAGCCAGATGAGCCAAATGTAGTTGAAGGTCGGGGTGACGTTAAGTCCGTATGCCTCTCCGAGGGACTTTTGATTGCGCGCGATGATGACCAGAATTTCGCCGAAACCCATCGTGACGATCGCAAGATAGTCGCCTCTTAGCTTGAGGGATGGCAAGCCGACGAGCAACCCTGCAAAGCCCGCTGTAAAGGCTCCGGCAAGCATCATGAGAACCAGCCAGATTGGGCCCGGCAGGCTAGCTTGCGTATAAAACGCCCTCGCCAGAACGGCGGTGGTGTAGGCGCCCATCATGTAGAAAGCGGCGTGCCCGATCGAGAACTGGCCGGTTATGCCGTTGATAAGATTGAGGCTGACCGCGAGAGTCACAAAAATGCCGGCACGCGAGACAAGGCTGACCACAGAGTCGTTGCCCTGAGACCTCGCAACGAGATCAATAAGCAGGCATAAGCCAACTGCTGCAGCGATCGATCCCAGCCTGATCGCCCAGAACCTCATACCTTCTCCACCTTAGACGAGCCGAGTAGACCGCCGGGGCGGAACAGCAGCACTACGATCAAGATTACGAACGCGACCGCATCGCGATACTGGTCGTAGCCGATCCAGATCACCGCGTTCTCCGCAATTCCCATGAGGAGGCCGCCGAGCACAGCACCTGGAATATTGCCGATGCCTCCTAAGACCGCTGCAGTAAAGGCCTTAATTCCCGGAGCGAGACCCAGAAATGGATCGATCTTCGTTCCGGGCTGGAAGGTCACGTACATCATCGCACCTGCGCCCGCGGCAGCAGAGCCGAGGATGAAAGTGAAGGTGATGATCTGATTAACGTCGATGCCCATGAGGGCTGAGGCGTTAAAGTCGTGCGAAACTGCACGCATAGCGCGGCCCCGTCTCGTGAACATGACCAAATACGTTAGCAGCCCCATTAGCACGATGGTGGTCACGAGCATGGTCAGCTTTCCCTTGCTTACCGCGACATTGATTTCCTGTGAGTTGGCCCTATCTACCACTGCCTGATAGCTTCGCTTGGCATCGTCGGCCAACTTTTTGAGGGCCTCTCCTTCAGGAGATAGATTGAACCGGCTTTTTTCCTGGGGAAGTCGAGCTTCGAAAGCCCTGCTCGCGGCCTCCATCGCGGGACGCAGCACTTCGGCCTCCTTAAGTACGGAAGGATCTGCCGAGCGAAGGTCGAACGACAGGTCTCCTTGATAGGGATTGACCCGCTGATCGATGCTCTGTTGCACGCCGTTCAGAAGGAATATTTGGCCACCATATTGGAGGAGCAGTGATAATCCGATCGCTGTAATTAGCGCAGAGATGCGCGGCTGGTTGCGAATGGGCCGGTATGCGAACCGCTCGATGATAACTCCGACGAGCGCGCAAAAGGTCATTGAAGCTAGCAGCATTAAAGCCAGATTCAAGAAGCTCGACCCCTGCATTGTCGATTGCGGCGTGTAGCCTAACCACCAGCTCATGAAGAGTGAGGCGTAGGCACCAAGCATAAAAACTTCGCCGTGCGCGAAGTTGATGAGTTTGAGCACCCCATACACCATCGTGTAGCCCAGCGCAATAAGAGCATAGATGGTGCCCAGGAGAACACCATTTACAATCTGCTGTGGCAGGGTGGATAACTCCAGCCCTGCCACAAGATGCAAGGGAAAGCTCATGTGATGGCTACTTGAGCTGATCCGGCGTATAGTCGATAGCGAACTTCTGGAAGTCCGCAGGACCGCCCTTGACGATCTCTACCACGATAACCCTTTTTGGAGGATTTCCGTTGTAGCCTTTAAGCGTTATGTCTCCAGAAACCCCGGCAAAGCCTTCCGTGTTATCGAGCGCCTCGATGATCTTCTTAGAATTGGCCACTTTAGCCCGTGTGAGGGCATCCAGCGTCAGGGCCATAGCGTCGTAACCCAAGGCACCCATTGTAGTATTAGGAATCTTGCCCTTGTGCGCTGCTTTCCACTTCTTCAAAAATTCGGTCACTTGCGGACGATTATCCGCATTGTTGTAGTGATTGGCGAAGTACCCGCCAATAATCGCATCTCCTCCAGAGGTAAGGATAGTAGGGCTGTCCCAACCATCGCCTCCTAGAAGGGGAACCGTGATTCCCGCAGCACGAGCCTGTTGCGCGATTGGTCCGACCTCCGTGAAGTATCCGCTGAGGAAGAGACCGTCAGGCTGCTTGGCCTTGAGCTCTGTGAGCTGACCTGAGTACTGCGGGGGCTCCGTGCTTGAATAATTTGCTTCGTGGATGATCTCTCCGCCGAGCTCTTTAAACTTTGCGATAAAACTCGCGCTGAGGCCCTGGGAATACGGTAGGTTCGTGTCGGTCATGACCGCCACTTTTCGGAGTGCAAGCTTGTCATACGCGAACTTCGCCATCACGGGGCCTTGAACGTCGTCCGTGTAGCAAACCCGAAATACGTGACCGCCTTCGTCGGTAAGGTCGGTTCGCGTGGCGCCGATCGCGACCACAGGCACAGCTTTCGGAAACGCCGACTTCGCAATCTGAATCGTGTTGCCCGAAGAAACTTCGCCAACTATCGCGATGACCCCGTCCGAAAGGAGCTTTTCGGTGGCAAGCTTAGCCTGATCGGGCTTAGAAGCACTGTCCTGCATCAGCAGCTCTACCTGTTTGCCTTCAAATCCTCCAGCCGCGTTGTATTCAGCAACTGCGATCTTGGCGCCCTCATAGCTGTCTTCGCCCCAAGGTTTGTTATCGCCCGTCATGCTGGCGACGAGGCCGATCTTGATAGTATCCCCGCTGGCGGTCACACCATCTCCGGGAGGCGCGGGCCGCTTTCCGGTCGTGCCCCCGTCGCCTGTCGTCACAGATCCGCTGGACGAACCTTCGCCTCCGCTATTGCCGCAGCCTCCAGAAACGAGGCTCCCGAAGAGAACCGCCATGGCCAAACTGAGAATTGATATCCTGTTGAGTTGTTTCACTTTTTACGCCCTCCGACGAGCTTATTGCCCGCTTAACAATGGGACTGAAATCGAACCTGAGTATACAGAATCGCCGCGCCGGATGCTAGTGGCCCGCCGATAGGTATTCTCCGGCGACGATATGGCCAACCCGCAGGCTCAGCGATTCGCCCAGCAATCCACCTACGCGCTGCAGCAGGGCGAACTGCTCCAGGCTCTCTCATTTATCGATCAGGCTATCGCCCATGAACCTGAAAACTCGGACAGCCACATCATCCGGGGCGTGATCCTTGCCCAAATGAAACAGTCGGACCAGGCGACCGAAGCCTTCCGAACGGCAATTCAATTTGCTCCCAACGATCCGAAGGGCTATTATAATTTGGCGGTCCACCTCAGCGCGCTCGGACAGAGGGACGATGCATTGGAGATGGCTCGGCGAGCCGCAAGCCTGGATCCACGTCACGCCGCCGCCGCAACCCTTGCGCGCCAACTGGAGGAGGGGCCGACCTACCAAACGCCATCCATGTCCCCTCCTGCCGAAGTGGGCATTGGCTATCGTAGCCCTCAAGCGCCCTATGGAGCCTCGATGCCTGCAGCCGGTCCCGCACGCCGACATTCGATTCGATTCATCGAATCCATCGGCGCTGCATGGTACGTGATCGGCCTGAGCATCGCCGGAGTCAGCCTGTTTACTTGCGTGAAGACCTGGCAAACCATCCTTCCGCTTGTCGAGAGGGTCGGTCGAAACGAGGAACAGGTGAGGGTCGAGGTTCAACGGCTGGTCGAGAATGACCCCGGCTTTAGCAGATTGGTCTTTGCCGGAATCTTCGCGCTCCCGGTTCTCGCTTTGCTCTGGTTCATGCTGGAGCTCTTCGACCGCCAGGGACCGTGGTGGTGGATGATCGTGTTCGTGGGATTGGGGCTAATCGGCTGCCTCTGCCTTGCGCCCGGCTTGCCCTGGCTGACCATTCCGGCCTACCTTGTCTTCAGGCTGGCGAAGAAGCAGTGACGGACTGCCTCTTCTCGGAGTCTTAATCTCTTGATGACCCTCGTCGCCCTAGCAGCAGCGTTAGCGCTCCCGAGTGCTGGCCAGAAGCCAGTCGAGGTCCCTTTCCGAATAGGTGAGGACGCATTGATCGTGGATGCCACGGTGAATGGCAAACAGGCATCGTTCATGTTCGACACCGGCTTTTCCGGTTCGGTTGTGCTCAACGAAGCCATTAACATAGGCAAAGCCACCGGAACGATGGGGCTGCGTGACTTTGTCGGAACATTTACGGCCAAGACGGTCAAGATCACGAGCCTAAAACTGGGCGATCTGGCCATTTCGTCGAAAGACATGGAAGCCGTTCAGCAGCCGCTGGCGCACATGACACAAAGTTACAACTCGCACACCGACGGGATCATGGGCTTGCAGGTCATTCGCGACCAGGTCACTGAAATCAACTTCGAAAAGAAGCGATTCATTTTTCATCCAAAAACCCTTGACATCACTAAGCGAGTACCGGACAACAAGAAAACCTTCCTTATGCGCATGCTGCCATTGGGCAATAACTCCATCGAGCTTGAAGTGGTCGCCTCGACGGGCAAGAAGCTCGTCCTGGCCCTCGACACGGGCAATGCCTTCTTTGCAACCACGCACACAGATGTTCTCGAACGAGTCGGGCTATGGCAGGCCGGAAAGGCCCCTCAGTTCATGAAGAGCGCATGGGTGGCATCGGGCCCGGTCGCCAGTTGGTACAAGCAGATGGACGACATGAAGATCTTTGGTGTGCCGGTCAAAAAGAGCTATTGGAGCATCATAGACCTTCCTTCAAGCTCGGCCGACGGCGATGGCACCGTAGGATTTGGCTTCCTTAGAAACTTCAACATTATCTTCGACTTCGAGCGCCGGCGGGTTTGGCTGGAGAATTGGACTGGCCAGGTCGGGAATGAGATGCCCGCCGAAGTTGGAATCGCCGCCGCCCACGACGAGAAGATCAAGCGGGTACGCATCTACAAGGTTGCCCCGGAGAGTCCGGCTGCAAAGGCAGGGATCAGGGAAGGCGACCAGATTCTTGCAATAGATGGGCAGGACTTGATCGCTCCTACAATGCGGCAGGTGGAGAAACTGCTCGAAGGACGACTAGGGAGCAAAGTCAAGCTCGCCATTTCTCGGCAGGGGAACCTAATTCGCTATGAGCTCGAACGCGCGCAGCTTGTCAATCCTTAGCCGGTGCCGTACAATCTAGCTCTTGAGGATTGATCCCGCACTTTTTCAGGAGAACGAGCGAACACAGCCGACCAAAGACGAACGGCGGTATGCCCAGATTGGTGACCTCCAAACCGAGTCCGGCACCCTTATTCCTGACGTCACAATCGCTTACGAAACCTGGGGGACGCTCAATCCCGCAAAGGACAACGCGATTCTCCTGTGCCACGCGCTGAGCGGAGATTCCCATGCCATCGGCTGGTGGGACCGGCTGGTCGGGCCGGGAAAGCCTTTCGATACCGGCCGGTTTTTCGTGATCGGCTCGAATTGCCTTGGTGGGTGTCAGGGAAGTACTGGGCCGTCCTCGATCGCGCCGGACGGCAAGCCTTGGGCAACCCGGTTCCCCCTCATCACAGTGGGCGATATGGTAGAGGCTCAGATTCGTTTGATCCGATCGCTGGGCATCGAAACACTATTTTGTGTCGGCGGCGGCAGCATGGGAGGCATGCAGGCTCTGGAATGGACCCGGCGAGGCTCTGTGAAGAAATGCTTCATTACGGGGTCCTCCGCGGCCCACAGCGCGATGCAGATCGGCTTCAACGAGGTCGCTCGGCAGGCGGTGATGCGCGATGCGAAATGGCTTGGCGGCAACTACCCGCCGGACGATCCGCCCAATGGGGGCCTCGCTATTTCCCGCATGATCGGGCACATCTCGTTCCTTAGCGAGATGGCGTTCGAATCAAAATTCGGCAGAGAAGTCAAGAAAACGGTCCTTGATTACGATTCGACCGTGAACCGCCATCCGCCAACCGCCAGCCCCCTGTTCCAGGTCGAAAGCTACCTGAATTACCAAGGCGACAAGTTCACCAAGCGCTTCGACGCGAACTCGCTTCTCTACCTGACCAAGGCGATCGACCTCTACGACTGCCAGTCTTTGCAGGGATCGACCAGCGAGTATCTGTTCGTCAGCTTCACGAGCGACTGGCTCTACCCGGCCCACCAGGCGGAGACCCTGCATAAGATGGCCCGGGCCGCGGGCTGCAAGAGCCATTGGGCGAATATCGATCTCCCATACGGACACGACGCGTTTCTGCTCGACGGGGAGCATCAAGGAGCGGAATTGCGGAAGTTCCTGTCGTAGAATCAGCCATGCCAAAGATCGAGAAGACCGAAGCCGAATGGCGCGTCGGGCTCAGCGCTGAGGAGTATCGCATCCTTAGGGAGAAGGGTACTGAACGTGCTTTCACCGGCAAATTTGATCATTTCTTCGAGCCTGGGGAGTATGTCTGCAAGGGCTGCGGGGAAATGTTGTTCATGAGCGACGCCAAGTTCGATTCCGGCTGCGGCTGGCCCGCCTTCTATGAAGCGGCCGATAAAAGCAAGGTCGAGGAGCACGAGGACACGACCTTCGGGATGCGGCGGGTGGAGGTGACTTGCGCGAACTGCGGCGGCCATCTCGGCCACGTGTTTCCGGACGCGCCCCAGACCCCAACCGGCATGCGCTACTGCATCAATTCGGCGTCGCTCGGCTTTCGCGCGAAGCCCCGCGCATAGGTAACCTCGCACCGTGCTCCTACGATACGCGATCCTCTGCGACTACGCAAACATCACCAATGACGGAAAGGTCAACATCTTCGGCGTGATGGACCGGATATTCGCACCCCAGTTCCCGGCGATACACCGGGCGATGTTCCTAATCATGTCGGTGGAGAGTGAGCACGACGACGAGGGTCAGACGCGCGCGATAGACGTGCAGCTGATAGACCCCGACGCGCAGATAATCTCCCGCATCCAGGGTCAGGTCGTCTTCGGCCCGGGCAAGCAGATGCTGAACCAGATCCATGCCTTCCAGGATGTCGTCTTTCAAGGGACGGGCGCTTTTCAATTCAACATTCTTTTCGATGAGCAGCTCATGAAGACGCTCGATCTGGAGCTGGTCCAAGTGCAGCCCCAGCAGCCCGCTTGAACTTGCCTATGCCACGCAGCCGAATGGGCCGTATCGGACGCCGGGCCCTTTTCATCGGCCTGGCGCTGATTGTCCTTGCCGGTTCGGCGGCATGGTTGTATCGCAGCCGGACGCGGCGAATGTTCATTCTGGGCCCGCCGGATATACGGCTGTTCGTAGAGCGAGAGCCCAAGCCGGATGAGCTCAAAACGCTCTATACCGGAGCAAAATACGAGCCGAGAATGGGCTCCTATCTCGGCGCCTATATAGACCTCGATCCCAATCTCAAAACGGTCGCCACGGACAGGACCTCGCGAAACCACAAGCTGCCGTCCGAGTTCGAGGACAGGGTAGGGAAGAGCCATGCGTCGTATCTCATCTACCAGCTCTACGGCGCGCGGACCTTCCCGATGGACTGGGTTGAGAGGCTGGCGGCGGAGGGCAAGTTCGTCCACATCGCGCTGGAGCCGAATCGCGGGCTGGATACGGTCAAGGACGACGCGTATCTGCAGAATCTGGCTGCCAAGCTCGGCAAATCGAAAGCCAAAATCTTCCTGCGGTTTGCGAGCGAGATGAACGGGCCATGGACCAAATATCACGGCGACCCCGCGAAGTACATCGAGAAATGGCGGCTGGTGGCGCGAGTGATGCGGGAGAAGGCGCCGAATGTCGCGATGGTATGGTGCCCGTATGTGACCCCGCAGGCGCTGATCGACCGCTACTATCCGGGCGATGAATGGGTGGATTGGGTCGGCGTGAATATGTACAGCGTGACCTATTACAACCAGGATCGGCGCTTTCCGGGCCTCGACGACCACCCTGCCGACATGCTTCGTTATGTCTATGATCGTTACTCAAGACGTAAGCCGATCATGATCTGCGAGTATGGCGCGGCGTCTTACTCGGCCTTTGAGGATGCCGATACGTCGCGGTTTGCGATCGAGAAGATCCGGGCGCTCTATTGGTCGCTGCCGAGGATATTCCCCCGTGTAAAAGGTGTGACGTATTTCAGCTCGAACAATATGGAGGTCGCGCACAGGCGGAACAACGATTACAGCGTGCTCGCCAAGCCGGATGTGCTCGCGGCATACCGTGACGCGACGGCCCCGGCCTATTTTCTTGAGAGCCATGGCGATAGGGTCGAGCGCGTCCCGATGGAAGTCAAGGATGGCGACTCGATTCCCCAAGGGGCGGACTTGTCAATATGGATGCGTGGGGGCTCGAGGGTGGAGGCTCGGTTCGAGGGGCGGGCCTTGCCAACGCGGGCCGTGGACCCCGGCTACGAGATTGTTGGCTGGCCGGGCGGTGCGGGCAAGCTCGTCCTCCGGCTGCTGGATGGGTCCGGCTCGCTTGTCCTCGAAAGAGCCTTAGGCCTCAGGTAGCCCGCGCCCCGGCTCACAGGCCTTCGGCAGTTCGCTCTCGCCTGTTCGTTCGCGCGGCCACCAGCGGACCAGCCCCATTACGCCTAACGCGGTGAGAACGCCCGCCTGGAATGCGGAAAACCTAGATCCCTCGCGGTCAAAGATCAATTCCCCCAGTCCCCAGCCGACGGCGACCAGGGCGACCAGGGCGAAGATGATGAATACTGTCGAACCCTTCCAATCTCCCAATCGTTTCATCACATTCTAAGGAATAGTCGAAACCTGTGCCTCAACTCAGGTACATAATATCTCTTCCGCGATGCCGGCAAGCTTTGCAGACACTTGTGGAACGGTTCCCGACATTCTATAAATGGTTGCCGACGTATCAGCAATGCCCCCTTATCCCTGCGCAACCATCTAATCCCCCAAATCGCGATGTGAGGTCTGCCCTGAGTTTCAAACCAATGCCCACCTGAGGGCGCGGATTGGGCCTGAACTGAAAGGGTTTCGGCGGCTCAGGTAGCCGAGCACTCTGTGCTATCGTGAGCGGGGAGTCAATCATGAGCGCATACGTCCCGCGTCCCCAAGATGAATATAACGACGACCGTATCGCGGGCTGGATCATCGTGGGCATGGCGATGCTCTACGCCGTGATGATGCTGCTTACCACACTCGGCATCCTGGCGCTGATGGGCGTTCCTGGCGCAGCATCCAGAGCCGAGCAGAGCGCGCTGAGGACATTCTTTGCGATGGAGATGATCCTGCACATCTTGATCGTGGTGCTGAACATCATCATTGGGACGGGAATCACCCGGAGCGCGAGATGGGCGTTTATGGCCGGCCTGGTCCTCAATACGCTCCTTGCTCTTACCAACATGGCTTTGATGCTCGCATTCGATGATCTCGCGACACTCGCCACGATAATGATCGCCGTTTTTTGCTACCTGCGCCTCTCAGGCAGGGTCGGTCCAAAGCCGGTCTAAAAGTTCGGGCCGCGGGTTTCGGTCTCTCCGATCAGATAGATCATGAGGGCATTGGCTGCAATGCTGATTAGGCTGAAGATCACACCTAGCAACCCCCAGATGCCGAGGTACATCGATCCCATTATTCCGCTAAGAACTCCAAGAATGCCGAACAGCACGCCGAGGGCCGCGAAGAACACGACAATGGCACGGACAAGCTCAACGCGAAGCAATAGCCCGATGCCGATGAGGATGGTCAGCACCGCGAATGCGGTGGAGAAAACATCCATGCCTTCGCTGTCACTTCGCGCCTCGGATAGCATGCTCGCGCCAATTCGGAGCCCATCGACGATGTACCAAATGCTGATCGCGTAGTAGGCGGTCATAACCCAGGTGCGATTTGGCCGAAAGACCTGCGCGTCGGGATCGCCGGGATCGGGTCTCGGCCGGGGCACGCTCGCCACGTCAGCTCCGCAGAACTGGCACTTCGTGGCCCAGGTCGGCAGGGTTGCCTTGCATCCAGGGCAGGTAAGCATGCGCACATTGTTCCATATCACCACCCCGTCGCCGCGTGGTCCGCACGGCATTGGCGGGTCTTGGTTTATTGGCTAGACACGGACTGAGGTTAGATTCCGTGCACCGGGTGAGAGCTCAAGTAGGTCACTGCTATAGGTCTTCGACTGCCTTCTTGAGTTTTTCGATGTTCGTCTGAAGTATTCCGCCAACAATCGAGTTCTCCTCGTCGGCCAATGCCAGAAGGACAAAGCGCAGTGGAACGGTGTCAATATGCTTCTGGCGCGCCAGACTTATCGCTTTGGCCAGGATGCGAGTCATGATTTCCCCGGCTGGTGGATCCGGAACGGCCTGCCCGGGAGTCAAAATTGAGCGCTCAATCCCCGAGACCACCGAATTCAAGTGAGGGCCAAATACGTTTCTCGCTATCCGGTAGGCGTCGCCATCCTCGTCGGAAACGAGCATAAGAAAGAGATGCTCCGGCACGAACCGTCCTTGCCGGATATGGAAGTAAGCGGTCGCGTTATAGTTGGGCTCGGACAAGGAGTGGCTTCGTCTGGGCGATTCCCGGCTTGCCCTAGGGCCCGAATCCGGGCCAGACTCTCGATCCTGCATAGCCATGATCTCGCGGCGAGCTTTCTCCAGTTCGATCCCGAGCTTGAACAGCACTCGAGCCGCAAAGCCGTCCCCTTCACGAATGATCCCAAGCAGTAGATGTTCGGTGCCGATGTAATTGTTGTTCAGATTCCTCGACTCGTCGTACGCAAGGTCGATAACCCGCTTTGCTCGCGGGGTCAAGGTCATGTCACGGGACGGTCGAGCATCGACGCGAGGGAGCTGCTTCTCAACCTCTGTTCGGATGCTATCGAGACTCACGCCAAGTTGCTCAATAGCGCGCGCGGCTGCGCTATCCGTTTCCCGAACCAATCCGAGCAAGAGATGCTCGGTGGAGACATAGCCTTCGCCAAACTTCTGCGCTTCCTCCTGAGCGTAGAAGACGACCTTCCGCGCCCGCTCTGTGAATCGCTGCCACATATCATCCAAACTATGACATGACCTTCGACATGGACATGATCATCGAGAGCAAACGCGCCGACCGGGCAATGCTTGCCGAGCTGCCGAATCGCGGAGAAGCTGCGGATGCTCGACGATCTGCCGAGCGAACCCTCGGGATTCGCAAAACCGGCGAGGCTTGGAAAAAATCACAGGCGGAGCGCGGCGAAGTATAGTTGCCTTATGGCCGAGAAGATCAGCAGAAGGACGTTTGGGGCGCTGGCCGTGGGATCGGCGGCCGCCCTTGCCATCGGGAAACAGGGCGCGGCGAAGAAACCCGAAGAGCTCACAGCCGAAATCGCGGGCGACATGGCCGCGATCGACAAGAAGCTCGCAAAGCCCCTGAGCAAAAAGGCGCGCGAGCTCACCCTTGCCCAGCTCAAGAATAACAAGCAGTATCTGAAGGACCGCTATAAGTTCGAGCTGCCCGAGAACAGCGAGCCTTGCTTCGTCTTTGTGCCGAGGAAGGGAAGATGATGGGCCCCTTTTCCAGCATTAAGGACCTTGGCGCGGCGCTTCGTAAGAAGGAAGTTTCCAGTGCCGAGCTGACACATATCTACTTGCAAAGGCTCAAGACGAAGGGCCGCGAGCATCGGGCCGTCGCCCTCCTTCTCGAGGACCATGCGCAAAAGGCGGCGAGGAAAGCCGACCAAACCATGAGCCGCGCAAGCAGCCCCCTCCACGGCATTCCGTATGGCGCAAAGGACCTTCTCTCGTTCGCGAACCATCCGACGGAATGGGGCTCACCCGGCCATAAGGGCCAGAAATTTCAGCATTCGGCAACCGTCATCGAGCGGCTGAATGGCGCAGGAGCGGTGCTGCTTGCCAAGCTTGCCACCATCGAGCTTGCGGGCGGCGGGAACTACAATGTCGCGCATGCCAGCTCCACCGGAGCGTGTCTTTGCGCCTGGGACAAGGGCCGGTGGGCGGGGGGCAGCAGCAGCGGATCGGGGGCGGCGACCGCGCTCGGCTGCGTCGGATTCAGCATCGGCACCGAGACGAGCGGCAGCATCACGTGCCCGAGCGCTTTTAATGGCTGCACTGGATTTCGGCCGACGTATGGGCGCGTGAGCCGTTTTGGTGCGATGGCTTTGTGCTGGTCGCTCGACAAGATCGGGCCGATTTGCCGCTCGGCCGAGGATTGCGCGATCGTGATGGCGGCGATCGCGGGCTACGACCCCAAGGACGCGAGCACTTTGACCGAGAAGCTCAGCTTGGCTTCATCCGGGCGGAAGCCTCGAATCGGATTGCTCAAGGAGGATTTCAAAGGTTCGAAGGCTTTTGCTATGAGCAAGGCCTATAGCGATGCCGTTGCACAATTCAAGCGGCTCGGATATGAGGTGGTGGATGTCGCGTATCCGAAAATGCCTTATGGGCTGGCGGTCGGGATCATCGTGGATGCGGAGGGGGCGAGCGCACACGAGCAGTTCATCCGCAGCGATCGGTTTCAAAAGCTTGCCGATATCAACCAGGTCGCGGGCTTTTCGGCGGCGCTGGAGACCCGTGCAACCGACTACCTCTGGGCGATGCGGCTTCGGACGGAGGCTCTTCGGGCAAACAACGTTTGGGACAAGTGCGACTGCATCTTCACGCCGACCTTCTATCACGCGGCGGTTCCTGCTGACCGGCCTTTCAACGAGACGTGGGTCGGGATGGGAGGCGATGAAGGCCCTTCGAATCTGCTTGGATGGCCGGCGATGGCTTTCCCGATCGGCTTCGAGACCGGCCAGAATTCGGCTCTGAAAGACCCGAAAGGAACGCTCGGCACTGCTCCGCTAGGGGGCCAGATCATCGCTCCGTGCATGCGGGAAGATGTGTGCCTCCGGCTCGCTCTCGACTATCAGCGCGAGACGGATTGGCACACACGGCATCCCGCTTAGTTCTTGGGGGACCGGACAGGCTTGGGCTTGGCGGCATCCTTCTTGTCCGCGGCGATGAACTTGGCAGCGTCGGCACGGGCCATCGGAGTGCAGCTTCCGCAGCACGTGTAGTAGCGCACACCATCGTAGTCCACAAAGCCATCTGCGGTCGCGTAGGTGACCACTTTCTGCTTGATGGGGCAGATCAGAGACTCGTATTTCGGCATCGCGCCATGCTTCTTGGGATCGAGATCGAAAATGGCTTTGTTCTCAGCCGATTCGAATAAGAACCGTGTCCCATTGAAGTCGCTGGAAGCTTTGAATTTCTTCTCGTCGATGCGCTTGCCACTGATCGGATCAAAGAGGGCGACACCCACGGTCTTGCCTTTGATCTTCTCATCCTTCAATACGGCGGCAGGATCCTTCATGAAAGCGGCATCGCATCCGCCGCAGCAGAACTTATAGCGGACACCGTTGTAGTCGATCCCCTGATTGGTGGGATTGGCGGGAGCACCCAAGACCGGGCACGACAAGCCGCCATCTTGCGGGGCGAGCGATAGGACGAGGCTGGCGAGAACTGTCAATAGCATGATGCATAGTATACGATCAAGGCACGACCGCTCCGAATTTGCGCACGCGCTGCTGATAGGTCTTGACGGCCTCCAGAAGGTGTTCAAGTTTGAAATCGGGCCAGGTTGTTTCGGTTACGTACAACTCCGTGTAGGCGGACTGCCACAAAAGAAAATTGCTCCACCGCATTTCTCCTGCGGTTCGGATCATGAGGTCGGGGTCCGGATGGCCGGGGTTGTAGAGGTGCTGCGCCAAGAGTTCTTCCGTGACCTTGTCGAGCTCGAGGCCCTTGCGCACGATCTCTTTGATCGCGTCCACGACTTCGGCCCTTCCTCCGTAATTGACGGCAAGGGTGAAGGTGATGCCCGTATTGCCTTTCGTTGTTTCGACGCCGTCGGCAAGCGCCTGCCGCAACCCGACTGGGAGGTCCTCCATCCGCCCGGCAACCCTCACCCGCACATTGTTCTTGTGCATCACCCGCAATTCGTCCCTCGCGGCGCGCTCGATCAGCGAGAAAAGTCCAGAGATCTCATCCTTTGGCCGAGCCCAGTTCTCGGCGGAGAAGGCGTAGACGGTGAGATAGCGAATTCCCAGTTCGGAACAATTGAGAAGGACTTCGCGAAGGGTTCTATAGCCTTCCCGGTGCCCGAGCAAGCGGCCAAGGCCCCTTGAGGTCGCCCACCGACCATTTCCATCCATGATCATGGCGATGTGGACGGGCAGGGCGGAGGGATCGATGCCGGACGAAATGGCGGCGCGCTGAACCTTATTCTCCGGTGTTGCGGTGTTAAGGTGTTGCGGTGTTGGGGAGGGATTGCGACTTCTAGACATCGGCTCCCACAAATGGATCGGAGCTTCCGTTGTATGTCGCTCTCACCTCTCTAGCGACATTCGGACGCTTCCCTCGTTGACGACGATAGGTGATCAGCAAGTTTAGAAGTTTCGTGGCTCGTGTCAGCTTATCGATCTGTTGCGCTGCCTCGTCTGTTTCGACCAGCGCTCTCTTCAGTGCCCGCCTCAACCAAAGGCGCGTCTCACGAGCAGATGCCTTGGCGATAATGAAGAAGTTGATTCCATCGGCATCGCCATACCTCCTATCACCTTCGACGAGATTGGCGCCCACGCTGTCAGCTGCTCGGATTAGTTGGTGCCCAATCGTAGCCTGGTGACTCGGCTTCCACATTTCAACCTGGTCCCAAACCCAATCAGCTACTTGTTCGAACAGCACGAATAGATCCAGTTCTTCGATCGGTCGATGAGCTGGATTCTGGTTCTCACCCATGGTCTACCTTACGCAACACCGTAACACCGCAACACCGCAACACCCAACACCATCCCCTAGACCTCCATCAGCTCGGCGTCTTTCTTCTTCTGAAGCTCGTGGGCTTCGGCCACAAATCTATCTGTCAGCTTCTGAGTCTTGTCCTCATAGCGGCGCAGGTCGTCCTCGGTGATTTCTTTGTTTTTCTGAGCGGCCTTCAGGTGGTCATTGGCGTCGCGGCGGACGTTGCGGATCGCCACGATGCAATTCTCCGCCCGAGTGTTGACCTGTTTCACCATGTCCTTGCGCCGGTCTTCGGTCATCTGGGGAAAATTGAGCCGGATGCCGGTGCCGTCGTTCACCGGGTTGATGCCGAGGTCGCTCTTCATGATCGCGCGCTCGATCGCCATCATCATGCTCTTATCGTAAGGCTGAATCAAAAGTTGGCGCGGCTCAGGAATCGAGATATTTGCCATCTGGCTTACGGGCGTCTCCGTCCCGTAGTAGTCCACGTGTACTCTCTCGAGCACAGCGGGCGAAGCTCGGCCTGTGCGGTACGTGCCGAAATCGTGCACCATCGCCTCGATGGCATGCTGCATGCGGTTTTCCGCGTCTTTGACGATCTGATCAGCGGTCATCATTCTCCTCCAACGAGCGTCCCAACGTTTTCCCCGCGGGCAGCCGAAACGAGCGCGCCAGGAGTGTTAAAGTCTAACACGATGAGGGGCAGCTTATGCTCCCGGCACATCGTGAAAGCCGTCTGGTCCATCACCGCCAGCCGCCGCGTGATCGCCTCGCTGTAGTTCAAAGTGTCGTAGCGCACAGCGTCCTTGTGTTTGCGAGGATCCTTGTTGTAGATCCCGTCCACCTTCGTCGCTTTGATCAGGCACTCCGCCTCTATCTCCAGCGCGCGCAGGACAGCCGCCGTGTCGGTCGAGAAATACGGATTGCCGGTGCCCGCCGCAAACACCACTATCCGCCCCTTCTCCATATGCCGGATAGCCCGCCGCCGGATGAAGCTCTCGGCAACGGAAGAAATCTCGATCGCGCTCTGCACGCGGCACGGCAAGCCCGCCTTCTCGATCGCGCTCTGGAGGGCGAGGGCGTTCATAATCGTGCCGAGCATGCCCATCTGGTCGGCCACCGTGCGGTCGATCCCGCCCTCGGTGGAAAAGCTCTCGCCCCGTACAAAATTGCCACCACCCACCACCACCGCGACATGCGCCTCGGCCCGGTGGACATTCGCAATCTCACAGGCGATGTATTGGAGAGTGGCAGCGTCGAGACCCGACCCCTCGCCGCCCGCTAGCGCTTCGCCGGAGAGCTTTATGAGCACACGATCGAGTGGTTTGCGTTGAATGGGGCTGGCTTCCATGCTGTGCTCCATTATGGCTTCCGTCGTTGCATAGCGATACCGGGTTTGCCGATACGCACTTGGATGGCGGACAGAGCTGTGTTACACTATAGTTCAGCCTGGTTCGGCCCCAAATGCACTCATTTTCTGTTTACCGGTACAGGCTTCCCGCCTTGGCCCTGGCCCTCGGATCGCTTGCTGGACTCATTTCTTATGGGAAGCTGCTAGCCCCAACTTTGACGGATCGAGTATCCGTCGCGGCTGACGGAGCCCAGGCAAGTGGGGCGAGCGCCAATCCGTCCATCAGTGCCAATGGGAGATTCGTAGCCTTTGATTCTGTCGCGTCAAATCTAGTGCAGAACGACACGAATGGTGTGTCAGATGTCTTTGTCAAGGATCTGATGACTGGCGCCGTTATTCGGGTCTCAGTTGATTCGAACGGGTTCGAAGGCAATGGAGCGAGCGGCTATCCGTCCATCTCCGCTGATGGGATGACCGTTGCCTTCGAGTCTTCAGCGACGAATCTGGTGCCGGCCGACACGAATGCCGTTACCGATGTCTTTGTTCGCCAAATAAGCCTAGGCGTCACCACGCGCGTTTCCGTCAGCTCGGGCGGTGTGGAGGCAAACAGCAGTGCTTTCAATGCTGCCATCAGCGGGGATGGCCGCGTCATCGCTTTCACGACCAGCGCCAATAACCTGGTCTCTGGCGACGCCGGCGTTTGGCATGACGTATTCGCGCATAGCTTGGACACCGGAACTACCACGCTCGTATCCGTCGCTACCGATGGCGCTCGCGGCAACTTTAGCAGCGGATACCTGGGGCGTGCCGCAATCAGCGAGGATGGAAGCATTATTGCGTTCCAGTCCGTGGCCTCCACGCTTGTTGCCGGCGATACCAACGGCTCCAGGGACGTGTTCTTAAGAGATACGGCAAATCAGACTACAACGCGAGTCTCTGTCGGGCCCGGTGGCGTGGAGGGGAACGCGGATAGCGGCTCCACCGCATCGCGTCCGGGGATTTCGATGAGCTCGGATGGGCGGTTTGTCGCTTTTAGCGCGATAGCTACCAATCTGGTGAGCAACGACAGCAATGGCCATCGAGACATTTTTGTGCGCGATCGTCAGCTATCCGTGACAACTCTTGTATCCGTAACCTCCAACGGGGATCAGGCCTTGGGAGACAGTTACGCCAATACGATGAGCGCCGACGGCTCCGTGGTCGTCTTCGACTCCTCGGCGGCCAACCTTGTGGCCGGAGACACGAACGGCTTTGTCGATATCTTTAGGCATGACCTGACAAGCGGATCTACTACGCGGCTCTCCGTGTCCAGCTTGGGCTCGCAGGGTTCGAGCACCAGCTTCATCCCGACGATCAGCGCGCTCGGCGAATCAGTGGCGTTCTATTCCTTTGCCTCGAATCTGGTTACGGGGGACACGAACCAGCGATCCGATGTCTTTGTGCGTGGTCGATTGCGCCCGTCCATCGTCCCACGCCGCCCGTAGCCAGCCCGTGCCCCGGCTCAGAAGCCTTCGGCAGTTCGCCTATGGACTGCCGCGCCTTTGCCTTCGCCATAGGTACAAGGAAACCGATCAGCCCTGGCGCAAACAACGTCGTTGTTCAATGCCGCGAGATCATTATTGAGTGAAAGAAATGTCGCCGGACTCAGCGCGAACGTGACATTGTAAGTGAGGGTGAGCTTATTCACCCAGTTTATGAACCAAAGAACGAACGGACCTTAAGTCAATGGGAGCCATGCTCCGGCCAAAATAATCATCTCAACCGCAACATGACAAGTTCCTCAGCGCTGTGCAAGTCTTGCACAGACATCGGGAAGAGTTTATTAGGTCTGTGGAGGAGATCCACAGGTCTCGGGAAGAGTTCCTCAGCCCTGCGCAACCATCTATCAAGCGGAGTCTCCCCCTCCTTTGCAGGAGGGGTCCCGGAGTTTACGTCCCGACCGCGAGATAAACGAAGTCCTTGACCTCGGCGCCCTTGGCCTCTTCCTGCAGGTACTGCTGGACGGACTTGGCGGCGTCGGCGTAGAAGGGCTGCTCGAGGAGGACCGCCTTCTTGACGAACTCCTTGTTCACGCGGCCCTGGGCGACGTTTCGGGCGATCTTCTCGTCCTTGCCCTCATTGATCGCGCGCTGGGTCTCGATCTCGATCTCCGCGTCTAGCTTTTCCTGCGAAAGTTGGTCTTTTCGGACGACTTCGGGCGGGTTTGAGACGACCTGGATGGCGACCTTTCTGAGTGCCTCCGGGTTGTCGGATGTGCCCTGGATGATCGCGCCCTTGGTTTTGTCGTGGTGGACATAGAAGGGGATCGGGAAGTCGCTTTTGAGCTGGAGGGCCTTTGAGATGCGGATGTTCTCGCGGATGCGGCCGATGGCCTGCTCGATGAGGTCCTTCACGGTCTGCCCCTCGAATCCCACGGCCATGGGGTCTTGGCCGGGGTCGTTGTCGCGGAAGACCTCTGCGAGCTTCTGGGCCACCTGGATGAAGTCGGGGTTCCTTGCGACGAAGTCGGTCTCACTTTCGAGGACGACCGCGCCGAGAGTCTTGCCGTCTTTGCTGTCGGCGATGGCGACGACGCCGGCGTTGGTTTCCCTGCCCGCGCGCTTTCCTGCTGCGGCGACGCCCTTTTCTCTGAGGAGAGCCTTGGCCTTTTCGAAGTCGCCATTGGCTTCATCGAGGGCTTGCTTGCACTCCATCATAGGCGCGCCGGTCTCATCGCGCAATCGCTTCACATCTGCTGCCGTATAGGCCATTCCTAGACTTTCTCCTCTTCTTTAACTTCTGGCTCTGGGGCGAGGCCTTCGTCCTCGGCTTTTGCCTCTTCGGGGGCGAGTTCTTCGGTCGTATCGGCCATATCGGGCAAATCAGCGGCTTCATCGGCTTGCGCTTCTTTGGATTCCGGAAGCTTCGCCGCGGGCTCAGCCTCGGCCGGTGCCACAGCATCTCCAGGGGTCGTGCCATGTGCGCCCTCGACCGGGCTTTGGGCGCCCATGCCGCCCGGCTCCTCGCCAAACGCTCGCAGCAGCTCTTCCTCGACAGCTCCGAACCGAACTCCCTCGTCCTCAAGCTCTTCGATCGGGGTGTCCTCATCGATCGTGCCCTCAGTGAGAGCTTCGTCGATCGGCCGCGCTTCCAAGATCGCTTCGGCCATCTTGGTGGTCACGAGCCGGATCGCTCGGATGGCATCGTCGTTGCCTGGGATGATGTGGTCGGCCAGATCGGGATCGCAGTTCGTATCGACGATGGCGACGATCGGAATGTTGAGCTTCTTGGCTTCGGCAACCGCGATCGACTCCTTGTTGAGGTCAACGATGAACATGACATCGGGCGGCTTGGCCATGTTGCGGATGCCTTCGAGGAAGCGGTTGAGCTGGTCGCGCTCTTCCCGCCGCTTGAGCATTTCCTTTTTGGGAAGGCGATCGAAATAGCCATCCTCTTCCATTCGGTCAAGCTCTTTTAGCCTGCCGATGCGCTGCTGGATGGTCTTCCAGTTGGTCAGCGTGCCGCCGAGCCAGCGCTCGCACACCCAGTATTGGCCCGACCTCTGGGCTGCTTCCTTGATCGCGCCCTGGGCCTGTTTCTTGGTTCCGACAAAAAGCACGGTGCCTCCGTCGGCAGCCACCGATTTGACAAAAGCCAGTGCATCCTCAAACAGCTTGATGGTCTGATGCAGGTCGAGAATGTAGATTCCGTTTCGAGCCCCATAGATGAACCGCTTCATCTTGGGGTTCCAGCGCCGGGTCTGGTGGCCGAAGTGCACACCGGATTCCAGCAGCTCTTTCATACTGAGCTGTGCCATATTTTCTCCAGGTTGGTCCTCCGAGCGGGTTTGAATTTCGCGCCGACATTCCCGGTATTCCGGGCACCTGGCCGCGCGGCCACGCTCGTGTGAATTTGAAGGTGGATTATACCATCAGTGCGGGGTCGGTACACTCCGAGCGATGTACCGGCTGAACTCCGAAGCCATACCCCGCAAAGACCTTGCCCTTGCGCTCAGGAATAGGCGGCTGGTCCGCGAATTCCGAAGGATTGATAAGTGTGTCCTGTGCCGGAGGGTCGGAGTGAATGAAGCCGCGCTCTGCGATGTGTGCTATTCGCTGCTAAATGATGAAGAAGCTCCTCTTGCCGAGGCCTGGCTCAGGGGCGGCGGACCTTGACCTGGTTCGTGCTGGGGATCGCGGCTGGAGTTATGGTGGGCTATATGGCCATGCTCCTATTCCGGCCCACGAAGCTGAAATTTGTCGTCACGTGCGAATATTGGGTCTACCTCCCTTTAGAAAAGGCGCCACCGCAGGACGAGGTGATGTCTCGGATGATCCGGGACAACTCATACACAGTAAACGGCCTCCCCGCGATCGGTGCCCGAGAGGGCCTGGTATTCAGCGACATCCGCCTGCATTCCGCGCTCGTTCTCCGGTCGAAGAACCCCCATGTGTTCCGGCCCGATCTATTCGATGCCCATGTCGAGCCGACAGCCGAGGATCTGGCCATGCTCAGCGAATCCAAAGCGCTACAGAAGATCAGGTTTATCTCCGAAGAACCGCTCAAGGACGACCGCCACCTTCAATTTCTTCCGCATATGGCTTTGGCGGTAGCGGAGATAGCCGGCGCAAGCATCATCTTCGACACAGTTGGCGAGCGCCTCATCCATACGTCCTGGCTTCGAGAGGAGATGGAGAAGAACGGGGACGCCACCAGAGCCGACCTCCATCTCCGGGTGATCTGGAAATCGGTTGGCGGGGAAGGGATCGCGGAGACCCGCGGCCTACTCAAAATCGGCCTGCCGGAGATCGTGACCGAACCAGCAAGTGCTGACCAGCGTGTCCTGCTCACGGCTTTGCTGGAGTCGGCCGCAACCCAGGTCTGGGAAGCTCGCTCGATGCCTTTGAAGGTGTTCGTCGAGGCTTATCAGGATATGTTCGAGCTTCAGTTGACTCCGGCCGGCAAAGGCCCATACAAGGCGCGCATCTTCCGGGCACAAACGACATAGAGTGCCAAAATCGCGTATGGCACCAAGAGACTTCTTAAATGCTTCACTCCAGGCGAACATCGCCGCAGCCGCTTTGCGTGAAGATCGGTATTCTCAAGCCATGCAGCGTCAAGTCGTTTCGACGAACAAGGCTCCCGGCGCAATCGGGCCGTATAGCCAGGCAATCAGGGCCGAGGGCAAGTTTCTATTCATGAGCGGACAGGTCGCCCTCAAGCCCGACGGCACGCTCGTTCAAGGCTCGATTAAAGCCCAGACAGAGCAAGTCCTCGAGAACATGAGGGCAGTGCTGGCCGCGTCCGGGTTGTCGCCTGCAAACCTCGTGAAGACCACGATCTTTCTCACCTCCATGGACCACTTTGCCGTCGTCAACGAGGTCTACGGCTCTATGTTCGATAAAGAACCTCCGGCCCGATCGACGGTCGCGGTCGTGGGCCTTCCCAAGGGCGTCGACGTCGAGATCGAAGGCATTGCGGTCTACTGAGGCGTGAAGCGTGTCGTTAGTGTCAGCCTGGGAACCTCCAAGAGGGACAAGAAGCACGAGGTCGAGATTCTCGGCGAGCAGTTCCTCATCGAGCGGATCGGGTGCGATGGCGACCTCCGCAAATTCGCGCAGATGTTCACCGAGCTCGACGGCAAGGTCGACGCACTCGGTGTAGGTGGTGCGGACATCTATGTCGTGGTCGGCGAGAAGCGATATGCGTTCAAGCAGATACTGAGGCTCATCGGCGGAGCCAAGAAGACCCCGGTCGTCGATGGCAGCGGACTCAAGCACACGCTCGAGCGGGAAACCATCCGCGCGCTGCAAAGTACCGGATTGGCGGACTTCTCCAAGGAACGGGTCTTACTTGTAAGCGCCGTGGACAGGTTCGGAATGGCGCAGGCGCTTGAAGAAGCGGGCGCAAAGGTCGTGTATGGCGATCTGCTCTTCGGAATCGGGCTGCCGCTGCGGCTCCGCAGTTACCGCTCGGTCAAGAGGCTCGGCTCAGCCATTCTGCCCCTCATCACGAAGCTGCCCTTCAAATGGTTCTATCCCACGGGCGAAAAGCAGGAGAAGCGCCAGCCCAAACATGGCTGGGCGTTCAAAGAGGCAACGATCATCGCCGGAGACTGGCACTACATCCGCCGCTACGCACCAGACGACCTCGAAGGCAAGACCATCATCACCCAGACCCTTCGTAAAGCGGACCTCGAATGGCTACGCTCCACCAGGGCAAAACGGGCCATCACAACCACCCCGATGATGGGAGGAGAGACCTTTGCCACCAATGTCATGGAGGCGGTCATCATTGCCCTGCTCGGAAAAAAGCCAGACGAAGTCAGCGCCGCTGACTACCTGGGCGTGCTTAAAAAGCTCGACTGGAAGCCAAACGTCATCGAGCTGGCACAGCGCTCATAGGACCAATTGGTCGTATATGTCTTATAGGCTCAGACAGGTAGAGTCATGCCCATCTAGGAACGCCAATTGACCCGATTCGCATTCGTCGTCCATCCCATCTCCACCCGCGACGTCGCTCGCAGGTATCCCATCGCCAAATACGCGCCCGCCTGGCTTATCGAGCAGATCATCAAGCGCAAGAAGCCGGTCCTGTGCAGCAAGATCGAGGGGGTTCGCTCCATCACCGGCGCGGAGACCGAGGGCTGGTTCATCGCCTGCCCGCTTACCCCCAAGCAGATGCTCAGCCTGCCGCTCCCATTTGTCTATAAAAGGATCATCGAATGCACCGAGCTTGCCGCATCCCTCGGAGCGGATCTCATCGGGCTTGGCGCCTTCACCAGTGTAGTAGGGGATGGCGGCGTGACCGTCGCCAAGCATTCCCCGATCCCGGTCACGACAGGGAACAGCTACACAGTCGCCACCGCCATCGAAGGCACGCTCAAGGCTTGCGAAGCGGTCGGGATATGCCCCTCTCAAGCGACCTTGGCCGTGGTCGGCGCGACGGGCTCGATTGGGAAGACCTGTGCGAAGGTGCTTTCGAAGCGTTTTGGCAAGACAATCCTCGTTGGCCGGGATGTGGCCAAGGTCGAGGCGCTGGCGACGGAAATCTCAGAGGGTTTGGTTCATGAGGGTGCGGATTGCCCAGAATTTCCCCTCCCCCCAGCCCCCTCCCCACGCACAACGCATCGTGGAGAGGGGGAGCCGGAGTTTCCCCTC
>JBASWW010000061.1:0-44314 GCA_049276675.1 Fimbriimonadaceae bacterium | reverse complement strand
AGAGGGGTGCCGATCGGCACCCCTCTTGTCTTTTGGGGTTCCCGAAACTCGGGAACCGGGTTTAGTAGGCTCACCCCCAGGTTAAGCGCTCGGGAGCGTTGCTGATGTCCACCTTGGCGTCGGCTATTCCACTTGCCTTGGCCATCGCGTCCTTCAGCTTGTTCATGGAGTCGGCGCCGTAGCCGGGAAATACTGCTGCAATCTTGCCATCCTTGCCGATCTCGAAAGCTCCGATCGAAAACCGGAGTTTGTAAGCTTGAATGAGCTTGCGATCGGTGTCGGGGAGCAGCGGGTAGGTGAGCTTAAATTTCTCGGAGAATCCTTTTGCGGCCTCTTGGCTGCCCGGCATCACTCCGAGCAGGGGCGCCTTTTCGCCATAAGCCTTGGCGAGGGCATTGTAGAGGGCCGACGCACGCGGATTATGCGGGCAAACCTCCTTCCAGAACAGGACGAAAACGGATCCTTTCTTCACCATGGCGTCGGTGGAATAATCCTTGCCGTCGGACCCTTTGCCTGCGATGACCGGCGCCTCGCTGCCAACCGCCAGGAACGGATCCTGG
This sequence comes from Fimbriimonadaceae bacterium, assembly GCA_049276675.1. Taxonomy (GTDB): domain Bacteria; phylum Armatimonadota; class Fimbriimonadia; order Fimbriimonadales; family Fimbriimonadaceae; genus DATLGQ01. Next base: position 43,754 of record JBASWW010000061.1, on the reverse strand, counting down.
GCAATCGATGCAAAGCCAAATATGGCGGCCAAACCGGCCGCTGCAATCAAGATTCGTTTCATCACGCTTTATTATCCGCCGAAAACATCGTATATAGTTTCCTATATGAAGCGATTCTCCCTATTTCTTGTCTTGCCCTTAACGTCCATCGCGCACGGTCAGGGCGACCCGGCGACGATCGCGCGCATCATCGACGAAGGGAAAAACCGCAATCAAGCTGCGCGCCATCTGCAATATCTGACCAAGCAGATCGGGCCGCGGCTGACGGGATCGCCAAGGTTCCAGAGGGCGGCCGATTGGACCGCCGGCAAGTTCAGGGACTTCGGCCTGCAGAACGTGCAGCTCGACAAGTGGGGCGAAATGCCGGTGGGATTCGACCGTGGAAATAGGCAATCCGCGCGGATGCTGGCCCCATATGAGCGTGTTTTTCAGTTCACAACCCTGGCTTGGACCGCAGGCACCAACGGGCCGATTCGAGGGCGAGCAGTGATCGAGCCTACGACCATGGAGGAGCTTGCTCGTGTGCGGAACCAGCTTCGAGGGGCATGGGTCATCGGCGCGGATCCGGTGACGATGCGGGGCCCCCAGCCAGTGGCGGCGATGAAGGAAGTTTCTGACGCCGTATGGGCGGCTGGGATCGCAGGCAAGGTGTATTCCTCCTCGAGCGAGTCGGTGCATACGCACGGCAGGTTCCAAGATATCGTCTGGGAAAGCTTGCCTTCGCAGATCCGCGTGATCATCCGGAAGAGCGACATGGAGGCGGTCCGTCAGGCTGTGACTGGGGGCCGCGAAGTTACCCTCGAGTTTGATATAGGGAATCGATTCGTCAAGGGTCCCGTGCCGCTCTACAATGTGGTCGCGGAGATCAAAGGGACGGAAAAGCCCGACGAGGTGGTCATCTTAGGCGCCCACCTGGATAGCTGGGACGGTCCCGGCTCGGAGGGGACGAACGACAATGGTACGGGCTCAATGGTGATGTTGGAGGCCGCTAGAATTCTTGCGAAGGCAAAGGCGAAACCCAAGCGCACGATACGGTTCATCCTCTTTGGCGGGGAGGAGCAGGGGCTGCTCGGCTCGTCGTCATATGCTTCTCGGCACCAGGCGGAAATGGACAAGGTCAGCGCTGTGTTCGTCGATGATGGCGGGACGAACTATCAGGGCGGGGTTACGGCGACGAAGGATATGGCGGCGATGATCGAGCAGGCACTTGCGCCGATGAATACCGCGTTTCCCGACATGCCGGTCAAGGTGACGATATCCGAAAAGTTTTCGCCCGGCGGGGGAAGCGACCACTTCGCGTTCGTGCCCTACGGAGTCCCCGGTTTCTACTTCCATGAGACGGGGCGGCAAAACTATGGATTCGTCTGGCACACTCAAAACGATCGCTTCGAGCAGGCCATTCCGGAGTATCTTGCGCAGTCGTCTACGAACTCGGCGGTCATTGCCTACAATCTGGCCAACGCGGACAAGCTGCTGCCGAGGGTGCCCAAGAGCGGAGGCTAGGTAGTCTCTGATCGGGATTCGGAGTGACGATGCTGGAAGATTTCCCACTTTGCCGGCTCTCCCTCGCGCCGACACCATTCCTCGATCTTGTCTAAATCGATAGGGTGCGCCCTTACCACGGCGAAGGCTTGCTCCAAACCGCTGAAATCGCTGCTGAATAGAAACCAGGCCAGGCGGTCGCGACACAGTTCGTCGGGGTCAGAACGTGTAAGACTTGCCCGTTGCGCCGATCCGCGCTCCAGGACTCGACAAGGTCCTGTCAAATCGCGATGACTAATACCGGGTTTACGGGCGGTATTAACCTCGTTCCGGGTAAACCTAGAAGGCCATGCCTTCGTAGTCGCGAATCAGGCCCACGATGCGGCCGATGATGCGTGCATCGTCCTGCAGCACCTCGATCGGCTCATAGGCGGGATTGCTGGGCATGAGCTTCACGCCTTTCGGATCGAGGTTGAGCCTCTTGACGGTCGCTTCGTCGCCGAGCAGAACCGCCACGAGGTCCCCATGATTGGCAGTCGGCTGGGGGCGCACGACCACCAGGTCGCGCGGCATGATGCCCTCTCCCGACATCGAATCGCCCCGAATACGAAGCAGGAAGGCGTGCTCGATATTGCGGACCATCTCAGAGGGCACTGGAATGAGGTCCTCGATGTGTTCTTGGGCCTGTATGGGGGCGCCGGCTGCGATCGAGCCAAGCAAAGGCAGCATGCTCACCCGCCCGGCGGACTGGTATTGCGGATGGATCACCTTGATCGAGCGCGGCGTATTCAGGCGGGTGATGTAGCCTTTGCGCACGAGGGCGTCCAAGTGGACGGTCACCCCCCGCAGGGACCCAATTTCAAACTGCTTGCCGATCTCCCGGATCGAAGGGGGGTAGCCCTGGGTTTGGACATAGTCCAAAATGAATTGCAGAATCATTTGCTGACGCTTTGTGAGACCTTTTGCCATACTGCCCTCGTGATAGAGACGCCCACCATTATACAAAAGATTTGTCTACCTGTCAACCCCGACAAAAACCTGCTACTTCGCTTCCCGTGCCATACTCTCTTTTGCTCAACTCATAGGTGCTGACCCTTGTCCATAACCAAAGCTCGCGAAATAATTGAAAAGCCCGGTTGCGGTTTAACCGTCGGCATTGTGCTCGTCCTCGTTTTTGCGATCGGCTTTATCCTGCAGGGCCAATTTGGAGCGCAGCAGGCAGCGCAGCAGGAAGCAGGGGCGCGCACCCCGATAGCTACCATAGGCGATTTTGTCGTACTTGACGAGGCTGTGCGCATGCAGGAGGCCTTTTCGCGGGAACAGTTTGCAATGTTCAGGGGCAATCCGAATCCGGTGCAGGAATCGGAGATCAAGGCGCAGGCTCTGGCGGAGGTCGTCCAGAAGGGTCTGCGGCTCCAGCTCGGCAAGGATAAGGGAATCCAGCCCAGTGACGCCGATATCAAGAAGACCGTGGACATGCAGGTCGAGACCGACTTCATGCGGATGGCCCAGCAGTCAGGAATTCCCCCGCAACAGTTTGAGCAGCGCTTCAAGGAGCAGACCGGCTTGACGCTCGCAGAAGCTAAGAAAAAAGAGCTTGAGGCCCGGGCCGAGCGCCTCGCGACCGACCCGGATTTCAAGTCAGACATGGCTTCGCTCGCGATCGATCCCTTGCTCAAAGCCGCCGAAGCCAAGAAGATCAAGGCGACGGATGCCGACGTGCTGAAATCGAATGCGACCCTCTATTTGAAACCCATCCAAATCGATCCTGCCGAGGGGACGACCCCCAAGCAGAAGGCGGACAAGGTTCTTGCCGAGATTCGCGCCGGCCTGAGCATTGAGGCAGCGATGGACAAGTATTCCGACTATGCGGTGGCGGCCGGCAAGAAGAAGAGCACGGCCGAGAGCCAGCTCAGCATGCAGAGCGTCCTGCTCGACGAACGCCTTGCCCCGCTGAAGGACCTTAAGCCGGGCCAGGTGAGCAGCGTGGTGGATGTCGGATCGGTCGCGCTCATTTATAAGCTTGTCAAGGTCGAGAACCTGGCGAAGAAAGAGTTCGATAAGAACAAGAAAATGTATACCGATCGGTACGTGAACACGCTTGCCAGCAAGTCGATCGGGGAGCAGCTCGAAAAGCTCTATGGCCGCATCAAGTGGGAGAGCGAGGGCTATAAGCTGCTCTTCGAAGCGGCAAGAACCGCCAGAGATCCCAAGCTGACTCCGACGGCGATGAAAGCGCGCTTCAAGAAGATCGCCGCGGACGCCTCCCAGCCCGTCGATGAGATTGGCCAGGACGCGGCCGACGCCGCCCGCCTGTTCGCAGGATCGATGTATTGGCAGTCCGCTACGCCGGCTGAGAAGCAGGCGATGCGCAAGGAAAGAATCGCGATGCTGCGGGAAGTGGCCGAGGGCGAGATTGACCTTATGTTGGAGCTCATCGACCTGCTTATTGCGGAGAAGGACCCGGACGCCGGAACATTTGTGCTGAGCGCGGTTCAGACGAACCAGGACTTCGACGACGCTTCCACCGCCAACATCAAGAAGATTATCGAGCGCTTCGCCAAGGCTAAAGCGGCCAAGCTGGTCACCCCCGAGGACGCAAAGAGCATCCAGGACCAGCTCGACCTTTGGAAAAAGGAAAAGCAGCAGGACGACCTCGATAAGAAGAAGCAGGCGGAAGAGGATCGCAAGCTGCAGGAGGCTGAGAAGAAGCAGCAGGAACAAGACGAGCGCGCACGGAAGGCGGCTGAAAAGAAGGCGAAAGACGAGGCGAAGCCCCAGCCCAGGCCGAAGGGCTCGACGACCAGATAGCTGTGGCGGGCCGCCTTATCTTGGTTTCGACGCCGATCGGCAATCTGGGCGATCTCTCCGCGCGGGCCGGCCAAGCCCTCCAGGAAGCGGACTTCTGGCTCGTCGAGGATACGCGCGTGAGCGGGAAGCTCCAGGGCCATCTCGGAATCAAGAAGCCGATGCGGGTGGTGAACGAGCACTCGGCCGAACCCCAGCTTCAGAAGTTTGTTTCGGAGATCGAATCCGGGTTGACGGCTGCGCTGCTGACCGATGGGGGGAGTCCAGCGATCAGCGACCCAGGCGCGATGCTTGCCGATCTTTGCCACGAAGCGGGTATCGAGGTGGCGGGCGTTCCCGGTCCGAGCGCAGTCACGCTTGCCTTGGCTCTGAGCGGTTTTTTCGCCCAGCGTTTTGCATTTCTTGGCTTTCTTGGCAGGAAGCCGGGCGCGATCCGGTCTGAGCTTGCCCAATTTGCAGATTCGCCTTATACGCTCGTCTTGTTTGAGTCCCCGTTTCGCATCGATAAGACCTTGGAGGCAGCCCACGAAGCACTTGGTGAAAGGCGCTATGCGCTTTGCCGGGAGATGACGAAAGCCTTTGAGCAGGTCTATCGCAGCCGCCTGCCCGAAAAGCCCAGTGAGAAGGACGTTCCTCGCAAGGGGGAGTTTACGATCGTGATCGAGGGCAAGCGCAAGGCGGATGTCGCACGGGATGAATGGGGCAACTCTTAGCCTCTCCCACCCTCACCATCTTCGCTCCCTGTACTGCCAGGCTAGATAACTCACCTTAGCGGTGAACGCGGTACTCGGCTCGCGCCTGGTCGGGTGACGTGCAGATTATTCTGAACACTACCGCTTGCGCCGCCTGAGGGCGAGCCATGCCAAGCCGAAGGCTGCGCTCAGGATCGTCGCCGGCTCGGGGACGGGGGTGAGGAGCACCGAGTAGGTCACGCCTCCGCGGCGGGCTGTGGCGAGAATCTGGCCCGAGTCGTTGATGTCCCGGACCTCATCGATAGCATACGTCTGGTCCAGGACTAGGCTCTGCAGGTCATAAGGAGTCTGGTTGATCCAAACGCCGGCGTCGCCCGTGCTGAGTAGATATCCGATGATATCGCTGTTATTGTTGATCCTCCAGAATCCACCGGCGTCCGGCAGGGTTCTGGTCTTGCCATCCTTCCAGATCTTGCGCTGGTTTAGCACTTCGCCAAGATCGTTAATGTCCGAAACCTCACCGCCGCCACGAAAAACGTCGGGATAGAGGCGGACCATCCCTCCCGCATCAGTCCATATCCAGGGAGTGTATGCGGAGAACTCCCGGTCCCGCTCGAATCCCAGGACGATCCCGACATTGTTGACAGCGATCGCCTCGCCGTAGTGATTTTGGGGAATCCCGAGCATGCCAAGATCCTGCATTTCGCCATTCCTTGCCAAGAACGGATGGGCATCAGAGCTCGTGACGTAGGAGCCTCCGACACCCCATTTCGCGTTGTTGACCGCGTTAGTCCATGCGTAGTTGTCGCCAAGGTGCCCCAAATCATGAAACCCTTGGCTGTCCCACAAAGCGGCGCCCCAATAATCCTCCCCATTCTGGGCCGAGCCGACGGCGTCACCCAACTCATTGACTCCGCTCGCTTCAGTATCATGATCATTTCCGCCGCCTGAAAAGCCATGTAGTACCTCGCCCGTGCCGTTTTGCCACCGAAAGGCACGATTCTGGAATCTGTCAATTTCAGTGTAGCCAACGACCCATCCACTATTCGACAGGGAACTTCCCGCAGCGACTTTACCGTTGACGAGAACCTCCTGAACACTGTAGCTGGGCTGGCAAACCGCCAGATGTACCCAGGAGACGATCAGCCACAGGCAAGAAATGGCCTTCATTGCTTGATCCCCAATTCGACCACGTCGAGATAGATTCCTGGAGGTTGTCCGGCCGAGCATGTGAATTTCAGCTTGGCCATGACCGTTAAATCCCCGGTCTTGATGTATGGTGACGACCCGCCCGCGTCGCTGCTTGTGAATACGTAATTTGTGTCCCCTGCGCCACTTGCCACGGCAACCGACTGGGCACTCCCAACCTGTTGCCATTCTCCAGCGCCACCATTGGCGTCCCAGTTCCAAAGGTAGACCGTCAGGCTTCCTCCGCTAACGCTGGCGCTGCATTCCACCTGCACTCGCACCCTGCTGTTCAAGCTCGTTTTCTGATGGGCCGTTCCCTCAACCACCAGCTCGGCACGCTTGTCACCGAGGGTTGTCTGCAGGGCGATGTAGGTTCCCAGATAGTCCTGATCCCCGATATAGGTCTGCTCCTTGGTTTCCGTCGCCCCATAAGTTCCCGGATCAAGGGTCAGCCCTCCGGTGTCCGCGAGGATCATGCTGTAGTCGACGAGCTTGACGATCTTGGCTTCGGACGGAATCCTCATGTATCCAGGGGAGGTTGGCACCCGCTCGTCGTTCACGAACAGCATGTAGTAGCCTGGAGGCGCGATCTTGGTCGCGCTAGGAGCGTTGACCGTATAGCTGCCGCTTCCATTATCTGTGAAGGTCAGCCACACGAAGCGCTGGTTCTGGTTGAACGCGTGCGTCGTGCTCGGAAGGGAGATGAGGCTGATCTTGGGAGCGACTCTGGGTGTGCCAACGTTATGGGTTACATTAAGAGAGAACGACTCGCCATAGCGAATGATGTCAGGGGACGACGTGACGACGGGGCGAAGCGACTCCCAAGAGTTGGTTCCTCCATAGGGAGGCTTGAATATCTGAACTTTTCGCTGGGTCGCATTCTCGCTCTCTCCGCCCGTAACAAGCACCCTCGCGTCCGGAAGCAACGTAGCGGTGGAGTGATAACCTCGCCGAATCTTCTCACCAGTCGGCGGTTCATCATATAGCTTCCATGCCGTTGACGGACTATACGGATTCCACATTTCTGGCGCAGTTCTGTCGAAACCGGTCGAATCAGACTCTCCCTTGCTGTTCCCACCCATAGCCAGTACATTTCCAGTCGGCAAGGCCACAAGCGTATGGTTTTTCCGGCCGTAGTTCATGCTCGGCCCTTGGACCCACTCGGGGCTGGAATCGTTCAGGTCGATGTAGAGAGAGGTGGAGACCGCATCCGTATCCGAGGCATCAACCGAGCCACCCGAACGCATGATGATCCCGTTGACCATGACTGAACTCGCGTAGTTGCGCTTGACGTTAGTCACGCCGCCGGGAACCGTTAGGGTGTTGCTCCAGGTTGAGCTGAGCAGATCGTACTTGCAACTCGCTGCAGCATCTCCGGCCGTCGCGGTATAGATGATGTTCCCGTCGCGGGGATCAACCCACATATGCGGGTAGGTCTGTTCCGAATAGCGCTCCGCCGTAGCAATCTGCTTGATGTAACCGGCCGGAGACTGTCCAGATGGACGCTTCACCCACAGCTCGGGTATCTTCACCTTTTCAGCTCCTCCGTTCTCACCTCCATCCGGAGTTGCCGTTCCCATGTGGGTCATCACGCGGCGGTTGGGGAGCATTACGCAGGTGGGATACCAGCGCGCCTTGACCATGTCGTTGGCCTTCAGCCAGGGTTGCGACTCGGCCCAGCGATAGAGGGTGACGTCTTTAATTCCCATGGCATCGGCATGCATGTGGCCGCCTCCGACATAAAGAGTTCCATCTTCGAGGAAGGTATGTCCGGAGCAGAATAGCTCGGGGTCGTGCTCGGCGTATTGCTTCTGTTGCCATTCTTCGTCGTCATCGTAGTTAGGGTATCCGCCCATGATCCATTGCTCGTGCTCGGGATCGTATGGCGGTCCATCATCGGGGCGCGAGCGGTTCCAGATAAGGAGCGACCAGTTCTGCTCTCCAGTGGTCGGGTCCTTATCGGGCAAGACACTTACGTGGATAGCGAATATGGGCCACTCGACGGGGCTTGACCAGACGCCCAGCGCTTCCTGAGCAAAAGACGCAGCCGAAAAAATCGAGGCGACGACGCAGATAGCAACTTTCTTCACAACAACCTCCAATCCCTTCTGGCTGCATTATATAGTAAGTCTGCGGGATAACCAAATCATTGAATGGCTAGAATGAGCGAAGCAGGACTGGATCGAAACACTTCAAAAGCGAATGGGTGTTGGCGGCATGTGACTAGGGACGGTCATTTATAATCCGTCCCCGGCTCCAAGCTACAATGAGACCTCGCAGAATTGGAAGACTTTCTCAGGCATTTGAACGGGCTTACCGAGCCGACCTGGCGGACGTTCGTGCAGGTGCTCGACATCCTGCTGGTCGCGTTCCTGGTTTACCGCCTGCTCCTGATTCTGCGCGGGAGCCGGGCATGGCTGGTCGTGGGCGGCATCGTCGTGTTCTTTCTGCTGCTCTACATTAGCGAAAAGGCCCAGCTCACCACTCTGAACTGGATCCTTGATAAGGCGACGCTGCTGCTCCCAGTCGCCCTCGTCATCCTCTTGCTGCCGGAGCTGAGGCAGGCTCTAGAAGGAGTTGGCAAGAACCCCGTTTGGACCCATCTCATCCCCATAAGCGAGACCCATGCCGAGGCCCAGGTCGTCGAGGAGATCGTGGCCGCGGTGACCGAGATGGCCGCTTCGAACGTGGGCGCGCTAATCGTGGTCGAGAGGGCGGGCCAGCTCGACGACATCGTGTCCAACGGCGTCCTGCTTGAGGCCAAGCTCACCGCCCCCCTCCTTGGATCCATTTTTTACGAAGGGAACCCGCTCCATGATGGTGCCGTGGTTGTTCGTGGCGACCGGATTCTGGCGGCTGCCTGCCGGCTGCCGCTGAGCGAGGGAAAGCTCTCTCCAAACATGCATATGCGGCACCATGCGGCCCTTGGCATCACCGAGCAGCGCGATTGCATCTGCATCGTCGTCAGCGAGGAAAGGGGCAGCATCAGCGTGGCTCTCGACGGGCATCTGGAAAAGCTGGCCTCGCATCAGGACCTGCGCGACGTATTGAATCGCGAGCTGCGCGGCGTGGGTAAAAAGGTCTCCAGCAATGGCATTGCGAGAAGATTGAGGAGGGCGCGTGAATCCCGTCGTAAGAACCGAACGCCGTAAACACAGCCTCATTCTGCTGCTCGGAAGCCTCGTCGCTGCCTTTTTCATGTGGCTGTGGGTGCAGCAGGAGAATTCCACCGAGGTTGCCTTTACGGTGCCCGTTTCAGAAAGGAATCTCGACGAGAACCTTGTGCTGACAACGCAGCTTCCGCAGGTAGTGGTGGAGGCGCGCGGGCCGAAAGAGGACCTTGACAAGATCGATCGGGACAAGCTGCGGGTGCGGATTGATCTTGGCCGTGTCACTCCAGCCAACAATCCGAATAAGGTGCGAGTGGAGCTCGATCGATCCGGAGTGCCGCTGACCATCCTCTGGACCATTCGCACACCCAATTTGAGCGTGGAAGTGCAGCCCAGGGTCAAGGAGCCGCGGCCGGTGGTCGTGGAGACGGTTGGAATCCCTGAAGAGGGCTACACAGTGGCCTCCCTGCGCCCGGCACCCCAGACCGTGGACCTCTATGGACTGCAGAACGAGGTCAACAAGGTTGATCGCGTCGTGGCGATGGTGGATCTGACCGAGGCCAAGCGGGGGGAGCCTACCGCCGTGACCCTGAGGCTGCTCGATTCTGAGGGGAAGGAGGCTCTCGACAAGGTCGTGGTGGACCCGGACACGGTTCTCGTGAGGGCTGAGTACGTGAAGGCAGCGCCGAAGCGATATGTCCCGATTGTGCCGACCTGGAAGGGGCAATTGCCAACGGGATACCGGTTTGCGAGGGATCATGACCAGTCGCCGAGCCAGCTTCAGGTGACCGGCGACACTCAGGCATTGCGCAAGCTAACCGCGCTGGAAACCGAACCGATAGATTTGACCAGCCTAAAGCAGACCCGTACCTTCACGGTCAAGGTTCGGTTGCCAAGAGGGGTTCGTTTGCAAGGCGAGAACGTGGTGAGGATCACGGTTTTTGTCCAGGCCAATCCCGCGCAGCTCACGAAGCCGCCTACTACCGGGGGACAGCCGGACTAGTGGAGATTCGCCGAATCCGCCCGGATGAATCGGACCAGTTCCTGAACCTTTTGTGCAGCGTTTTCGGGCTCGACCAATCCCGCGCGCAGGGCATCTTCTACAACGAGCCGATGTACGACCTACAGCGCAAATGGGCGATGTTCTGCGGCAACGAGATGATCTCCATCCTCACGACGGTGCCATTGGAGTTCGGCTGGGGTCGCGCAATCGGCATCGCGGGAGTCGCGACGAATCCGAGTCATCAGCGCAAAGGATACGCCTCTCGGCTGCTTGAGAGGGTGCTTGTGGATGCGGAGCAGGAAGGAGAGCCGGCTGCATTGCTCTTCGCGCGTGCGGTCGAGCTCTACGAGGCGATCGGATTCACGAAGCTCGATGACGTTATTCGGGGCCAGATCGGCGGCTGCAGGGACGATGGAATGGGATCGGTGCTGGAGTTCGACCAGGTCCGCCCTCTCTACGAGCAATGGGCGCTCGCCCACCCTGCCCGCCTTCGCCGCGATGAGCAGCGCTGGAAGTATTGGCGCTGGACGCTGCGGTTCTGCACACGGCTCGACGATGGATATGCCTGCCTCGAGGGCAACATCATGCGCGAATGCGTGACGGATAGGCCCTGTTCTGCTTGGCCCATCGGACGGGGCGCGGAATGGTTCGGCACGACCCACATGGCGGAGCGGCTTGGCTTGCAGCTGGACAAGAGGGCTTTCGACCTCCACTTTATGGGCTACAAGATCCCCACGATGCCGCAGATGTTCATGACCGACCAGTTCTGATTTGAACTTTGGATTTCGGAGGGAATCAATCATCAGGAGCGATGATCAATCGTTGGCAGCGACAATCCGCAATCCGCAATCCACAATCCACAATCTACCGATGATCGCCGTCGCACTCCTTCTCACCCAGAACCCCTTCGCTGCCTGGCCCGATAGCCGGCCCATCCCATCCCATCCGAAAGAAAGCCGCCTGCGCAATATTCGGCAGCTCACCTTCGGCGGCCAGAACGCGGAAGCCTATTGGAACAAGGAAGGAACCAAAATCGTGTTCCAGTCCCGTCAGCCCGGCTTCCCTGACGAGCAGATCTTCGTCATGAACGCGGACGGCAGCGGCAGGCGACTTGTCAGCACGGGCAAGGGCCGCTGCACTTGCGGATATTTCTCTCCGGATGGGAAGTCGGTGTATTTCAGCTCGACCCACGCGACGAATGAGGGGCCGCAGGCTCCAGTGGACATGAGCAAGGGCTATGTCTGGATGGTGAATCCCGAGTTTGGTCTCTACCGGGCTTCCTTGACAGGATCGAGTGAAATCGAGCCCGTTCTCATCAAGCCGGGCAGCTATGTCGCCGAAACGACGATAGATCCCAATGGCCGCTTCATGACCTTCACCAGCGACTTCGAAGGCGACCTGGAAATCTACCGCTCCGACCTGAATGGCAAAAATATTCGGCGGCTTACGAACGACCCAGGCTATGATGGCGGACCTTTCGTGAGCTGGGATGGCAAGAAGATCGTGTACCGACGCGACAAGATCGATTCTCAGGCCGAGCTCGACGATTACAAAGCTCTTCTCAAGCAGCACCTGGTTCGCCCGAGCAAGCTCGAAATCTGGATCATGGACTCCGACGGCCGGAACAAGCGGCAGGTCACGAGCCTTGGAGCGGCTTCCTTCGCGCCTTTTCTGCACCCCAACGGCAAGCGGATCATTTTCGGCTCAAACTTCGGCAATAAGAGCGGCCGGGAGTTCGAACTGTGGACGATCGGGACGGATGGCCGTGGGCTCGAGCGGGTCACCTACGAGGCTGACTTTGACGGCTTCCCGATGTGGACCCGCGACGGCAGGCGCCTCGTCTTTGCCTCCAACCGGTATGGCTACACACGCGGGGAGACCAACATCTTCGTTGCCGACTGGGCCGAATAGTCCGGCAGGTCGCACCTGCATCGGACGCCATTGTGGATAAAAAGAAGCGGCACAGCGGGGCGCCTCTTCGTCAATTTCCTATGAGGAAATCCGCCTCACACCCCAGAGACCATGATGAGCGATACGCGATTCGACACCCTATTCGAGACCGAGGCAACGATCAAGGTCTTTGGCATCGGCGGCGCAGGGACCAATGCCGTCAACCGCATGATCCAGGAAGGACTGGGCGGCGTGCAGTTCGTGGCCATGAACACGGACGCGCAGGCGCTCCAGCTTTCCCTTGCCCCTAAGCGCATCCAGCTTGGCAGCGACCTCACTCGCGGGCTCGGAGCTGGCGGGGACCCCGAGATCGGCTTTAGAGCGGCCAAAGAGAGCGAGGCAGCCATCGTCGGCGAGCTTGAGAACGTCGACATGGTCTTCATTACGGCGGGCATGGGTGGCGGAACCGGAACCGGCGCCGCCCCGATCGTAGCCGAATACGCGCGCCGGCTCGGAATTTTGACCGTAGGCGTCGTGACCAAGCCGTTCATTTTCGAGGGCCCTAAGCGGAAGAGGCTGGCCCTGGAGGGCGCGCTCAAGCTCCAGAACCACGTAGACACGCTGATTACCGTTCCCAACGACCGGCTCATCCAGTTCGTCGAGAAGCGCGCCTCGATGCAGGAGGCCTTCGCGGCGGCCGACGATGTGCTGCGTCAGGGCGTGCAAGGGATCAGCGACATCATTCTGCTTCCCGGACTTATCAATGTGGACTTTGCCGACGTGCGCAGCGTGATGTCGAACGCCGGGGTGGCGTTGATGGGCCTCGGTTCGGGAATTGGCGACGACCGTGCGATCATGGCCGCGCAGCGAGCGGCGAACAGCCCATTGCTCGAAACCAGCATCCAGGGCGCCAAGCGGCTGCTCATCAACGTGACGGCCGGCGATGACTTCTCGATTGGCGAGGCTCACGAGGCAATGGAATACATCCTCCAGTTCGCCGACGTGGAGGACGCCGATATCATCATGGGCCACGTGCTCAAGCCGAGCGAGACGGGACAGGTCGAGATCACCCTGTTGGCTGCTGGCATGGACCCAAACGCGCCGCCCCGCCGGTTTGATTCGGATGTGTTCGTGACCCACACAGCGGCGGCGATGGAAGCCTACGACGACCCGCCTCCTCCTCAGCTCTCGGATTTTCCTGAGGCGGCCAGCCGGCCGCTCGAGATCGGCGAGATAGACCTGGACATCCCTGCGTTTCTCCGGAGGCAAAAGGGGGCTTGAGGGAAGTGTCGAGAGCTTAATGCATCTCGACACTCAACCCTTTACACTCGACGCTTCATCTGACCGCCTGGTCCAACCAAAAGCCCCGCCGCAAGGCGGGGCGATTTCTTTTGGAGTTGACCGCTCCCCGAAGGCTATCGGCCACATTGACGAGCAGCAAGTGGGCTAAGATGGCAAGGTGCTCGGCTCTTACGGCGGGTGCAGGACCTGATCGAGTTGATCGAGATGGGGATCATAGCGCGCGATGGCGCGGCCTATCATTTTAGTTCGGGTTTAGCAGGTTTCTGGTGCAGGAGGATCTTTTTCCCCTGGAATGTTAATGGTTTGACTTTTCTTGGCTTTCAATGAAAACTGTTGTAAGATGAAGCTAGTCTTCTAATGAAGCGGTGTGTCGCAAGACTTTCGATGTTTGCCTCTCTGGCCATAGGATTGGCGGGGGCATCGGTCGCGCAGAGCTTCAATATAGATGCCGACAACGAGTTTGCGCCCCCAGAGCTAGGGGGTGGCGTGCCTGACGATTCGTTTGGAGCTGCGGCAAACCAAAAGGCCACTGGGTGAAGTACGACGCCTCGGGCAATGCCCCGTTTGCTTTGCGTGGTTTGGACGGAGAGCTCACCAATGTTATTTTCTCTGGGCCGACCGGCGGTGGTGCTAACGGGTTCAATAATCCAGAGAACACCGGAGGATTCGCCGCTCTCCTAAACGATGGGAGAGGATTCTGGAATGATTCGTGGAGATTCACGGGCTTAGCGGCAGGCAAGTATGAGCTCACATCGTACGCAGTTCACCCCAGTTGGATCGTCACGAACACAAGCGTTTCTGTCGTTGGCGCTGACATCGAAACGCAGATCGTAACTGGTCCAATGCCTGGCAATGCCTTTGAGCTAGGGATTACTCACAGCGTTCATTCGATTAGTGTTACGAATGGCGAGATCAGGATCGAAATCAATCGGGGCCAAGACGTTGCATATTTAAACGGATTCCAACTTACCTACGTCGTGCCGGAGCCTGCATCGATCCTAGTCCTGCTCGCGGGTGGGGCGTTCCTTCTGCGCCGAAGGTCACGGGTCTGGTAAACGATTTTGCGTCGGAAAGGGATACGCTCTTTACGCCGAGGGCGTGAGGCGCTCCGATGGCAAAAAACCCCGGAAAGGGGCAGGAGGGAAACATGAATACGACATCGTTCCGGCGCTTGATCGCCCTGGCGATCCCGCGAAGTACATCAACGATTCGGGGGAGGTGGAAGGACGAATCCGATACTTCGTCGTCGGACCCATATTCGACAACAACTGGAGGGCGTCGATCGATCTGGCGCAATTCCGCTACATGCAGTAGGCAAGTGCCACGAGGTTCAGAGGTATAGGCGGGACTTCAACACGGAGTTCGCCTCGCCAATTTGGAGACAAACCCGCCAAATAAAGGGATGAGGTGGCGGAGAGGGTGGGATTCGAACCCACGGTAGGTTTCCCTACACCGCATTTCGAGTGCGGCGCACTAGACCGGGCTATGCGACCTCTCCGAGGGGAGATTATGGCAGGCAGAGAAGGCTTTGAGCGTCGAGCGGCAAGCCCCAAGGCTCAATTTGGTGTGATATTCGTAGGTGCCCGGAGCTCATCGGCGGATCCCGGACTTCCCCACCCCCTGCCCCCTCCCCGCGCACAGGCATCGCGGAGAGGGGGTTTTTGCTGGTGGAATCCCGGACTTCCCCACCCCCTGCCCCCTCCCAGCGCACAGGCATCGCGGAGAGGGGGTTCAACTAGCCGCCGAAATTGAAGGACAGCTCCAGATCGAAGCCCGTCGCTTTATATGCCCCGGAAAACTGCGTGGCATCCGAATTCAGGACCTTGCGCCATTTGTAGCTGCCCACGAGCGCGATGTTCTCGAACAGGCGATACTCATACATCAGCGCCGCATACGATTCCTGCTGCGGCAGATAACCTCTGGTAAGGCCGCTTCGGACCATGAAGCTGGCCCGTTGGCGATCGTTGATCTTATGGGCCAGGTAAGCGTCCGCCGAGAGGCTGTCCTGCTGGTACGGGCTGTTCCCTCCTGAGAGCAGCACGTTTGCGCCAAGGCGATATGCCCAGGGTCCGCGCGGGCTGCCAATGAGCTGAGCATTGAAGGAGGTCGCGTTCGAGCGGGTGGAGGAGCTGATCATGCTGCTCTGGCTCTGATCGAAGGACAGCGAGAGCAGGTGGCCCTTGCCCATATCCATGGAAAGCCCCAGCGCCACTGCGGACGTCTCGCTGTTGGTGCTGACCGAGCCGCTCGACCTAGACTGATAGAGCTGGGCATCTAGCGAAACACGGGGGGACAGCTTGTAGTTGCTGTTCACGGAAAGGAGGCGGTAGTCCGTTGCGCCCGTCGCAAAGCCAGAGCCGCTCCCTCCGCCGCTAAATCCGTTGCCATCGAAACCGAACCCAAAGCCGTTCTGAAAGCCTCCGAGGGTCGCCAACTGGCCGGAGTTGCTGACGTTATAGCTCGTCTGCAGCGAGAATCTCTCGGAAGGGTTGTAGCTTGCTGAGAGTCCGATGTCGCTGCCTTGGCCGGACTTCCCGCCCGCTTCGATAGCGCTGTAGCTGGTCTTTGCGCTCAAGGTGATCGGGCCGCTTAGGTAGCTGGCGGTAAAGCGCGCGGTATCCAGCGAGAGGCTGCCCGGTTTGGTAGTAAGGCCATCGGAAATGGGGCCGAAGCCTGTCTGATGCTCGAGCGCAAACCGCGTTCCGATCTTGCCGAAGGTGCGGGTCGTGGAGAGGGTCGTGCTGTCGAGCGTGTTCTCCTGCCCGAGAGATCGGCTAGCGGAGCGAATGTGCTCGAGCGTCCAGGGGTCGCCCTTCGAGGGCCGATATGAGGCAAAGGCTCGCGCCGACGTGCTTCTGGACTTGGTGAAATAGGGATTGCCGTCGGCATCGAAGCGGCGCACGTTGATGCTGCTGTTGTTGTGCGAGAGCCCATACTTGAGCGCGCCATTGCCGTAGGTGAGCTCCATGTCCACCGCCTTCTCGTTGCGGTTGAAGGTGCGGCTTTCGATGCCCACAAAGGTATGCGGAACGTCTCTGACGGAGCCACGAAACTCAAACGGCCCCAGACTATAGCCCGCCTCCAAGCCTCTGGCCGTTCCGCTCATCGGATTCAGGCTGCTCATGAGCTGGCCGCTAGCTTGATTGTAGAGGATGAAGTTTCGCGGATCGCTGCCTAGTGGAATAAGGTAGTCGAACCCGACCACGCGCCTGTCGCCATCGATGGTTTGGGTTGGCTTTGGAGTGTAGGAAACGCTGATCGTGCTGGTTGGCGGCACGTCGAATAGGAAGCGGAAAAGGCTTCCAACATTGGGATCGAAAATGTAGTGAATGCCTTCGGTCTGTATGACTCCGTTGAGGCGCACTATGATCGGCTTGGTCCGAAGAGGCTCGAACTGCAGCGTGTACCAGTTCGACGACGACCCGTAGCCTTGAAACTCCTCGAGGCGCGAGCTCAGCCCGCGGCTACCGCCGGACCTTTGCTCGATCGCGGTCATGCCGACCCGGCCGAACTTGCCGAGATTGTAGGATGCCCCGGCTCCCATTACGGTGCCTCGGTTCGAATTGAAGCCCAGCACCTCGAACGAGGCGACGATCGTGCTTGTCGGGGCTATGATCCGGTTCACAAACGTGATCGAGCCCACATCGTAGTTGATCACGTAGTCCTCGCCCGGCTTCATGAACACGCCGTCAACCCGGATCTCCTGGGAGTCGTAGAGAATCTGGCTCGCGCCAAGATAATACGGGCCCGCCGAATTGTTGCCTTGAATCGGGACCGTACGGGCGCTGCCCTTGCTCTCGCTACGCACGGCTTTGAGCGCCATTCGGCCGGATTTGTATTCGGCGGAGGCGCCATAGAGCTGCTTGCTGAAGGAGGCGAAGCGGTTTGTATTGAGTAGGCTTCCACGCACGTCACCGAGGTCTATGCTGAGCGGGCCCTTCCGGTAGTTGAGGCTGATCTTCTGGGCTTGCGGGTCCTCGAAGCGGTTGTCGGCAAGGGTGAAATTGAAGTTGAGGACGCCAAACACGTTCTTGCCCGTCAGCGTCATGTTTCCGATGTCGGTGAAGGTGCGATCCCCGAGGCCAAAGTTGGTAGTCGCGTCGTAGGCTTCACGATCGCCTTCGACTTCGTACATGTGCAGGCCAAGCTGCCTACGGCCGGTGATGCTAATTTGCTTGAAGAAGTTCTTGTCGATCCACTGAAAGATCCCGGCGTAAGGAGACGCCATCGCGGCTGCCGGGGCGACAAGCAGCGATATGATCAGCGGGGTTCGAACAAGCATCATTGGCGCATTGGAGTGCATGCAGGGCCTAGTCCCTCACGGACACAGCCAAGCTTTCTCGCACTATATCAATGTTTTGACGTGCTAAATTAGCCATTTCATCCCGTTTCCGGGCGATAATCTTCGTGTTTCGCTCGCGATCCTTTTGGAAATTCATGAATTGCTCGAAGAGTCTTTGAGCGGACAATCCCTCCACACCTGCATAGGATAACTCCATTAGCTTAGCAAAGGCGGCCACTTTTGGGTCGTAGCTGATCATGAAAGGAGGCACCCCGACCGCCGCCGCAAAGATCCCCGCATGGAGCCTCATGGCAATCACCGCATCCATTCTCGCCATGCGCTGCATGACCTGCTGCGGCCTTTGCAGCTTGCGCAGATCGGGAATCTTGCCTCCCTGCGCCTTGCTGATTTCCAAGATGAGCGGCCCGTCCTCGTGCTGGTCCATTTCGATCAGTACGGGCATCATGTTGGACTTGAATAGCATCTGGGAAAGCTCGGCAAACAGCTTCACCGTGGCCTTCTTGTCCTTGTGGGGGCGCGGGGCGATGCCGACCGTGGTCATGTTTCCGACCGAGAAGCTGCCGGTGTCGCTCTCATGGTCCGGTTGAAGCAAAAACGCGGCATCGGCGGTGACTCTCGCATTGCCCCGAAATCCAAGGTCGCGCAGGGTTGCGGCCGAGCCCGGATCGCGAACCGTGACCACGTCGGCGGCCTGGAATGCTGCGACCGCGATCCGCTTGCCGAAGAACCCATTGAGCGGCCCGACCCCTTGCGAGAGCAGAAACACCTTCTTGCCTGCCCGCTTGGCCAGCTTGACCAACTGCGCATAGTAGGCGACGCTCCGAGTGCTGGTCACGTCCTGGAAGATGCTCCCGCCGGGAAAAACGAGGGCGTCGGTCCGCTTGAGCTCTTCGCCTATCGCCTTGAAGTCGCGCCTCGGGATGGAGCGGTAGCCGTGGAGGCGGTAGGTGTCTTCGGGCGATCCGCTGAGTACGGAGATATCGAAGCCTGGCCCGAGACTATGGGCAAACCCCAGCAGCATCGCGTCGTCCCCGAGATTGCCGCTGCCGAAATACCCGGCAAGCAGTAGGTTCGCAGCCAATAGATTCCTCTTTCCCGTCCTTCCCAAACGAAGCCTAGGAAGCGGCAGCCTTGGTTTCTCTGGGTCTAAATTGCAGCAAAAGCACCCAGAGAACCGCGCCGATTATACCGCCCGCCACCAACCCGACCCCGAGCCTTGCCAAGCTCAATGTCAGCGGCGTATGAAGGTGGCACATCGTGTTGACGATGCTCGTCTGCCCGATCGCGCCACCCATCATAAGGAGGGGAAGCCACGGAGAGGCTGCGGTAACCCCCTTGCCCAATCTTCCCGCAATCAGAAAGCCAATCCCCAAGATCAGCAATGGATGGCCGATCAGCAGCTCCTTCGTCCGCGGCCGCACCATGAGGATCGTATCGAGAATCTCCCGGAACTTGAGCTCGAGGCCGCTCACCGCGGCGGGGCTGTCATTGCCGGTCCGCGTGAACATAAAGGCAAGGCCGAGCAGCACGACCAGAGCAAGGCCCGCCTGCAGCCACCTGACCGGCGAGTCAAGGCTCCCGCGCACATTCCCTGAGCGCACAAAGTAGTACAGCCCGACCAGAAGAATCGGCGCGAAGTGGGCCGCTTTGACCCCCATGAACTGGTCGGCGCGCACGTAGTAGGGCAATCCATTGAGCAATCCGGCGACGGCGAGGCCCCCCACAAAGCTGATCAGCGACATCAAGAGGAATTCGGGAAGCCAATGTTTGCCGCTGCGCCGGTCGAGGATGACGAATGCAGCGGTGGGCAGAGCGATCGCGGCAAAGAGCGCCATGAACTGGCGGCCCGTGTTCGTCCAGCAGGCGAGGCCGAGCAGAAAGATCAGCGCCCCGCCGACGAATTGGAGCCTGCGATCGCGAACAAAGACGCACCCAACCCAGAAGATGACCGGCGCCGCGAGCAGCCCAATCCCCACGAAGAGCGGCCTGGGAATGCCAGGATCGGTATACGGATGGGGCTTGGCCGCCGGGTCGAATCCGCTCTCTACAAGCCCATCACGCACTTCCTCGACGAACTCGCCAAACGCGGCCAGCGGCTTCTCTGCCGCAGCCGTTACCGGTCGGAGAAGCAAAACGCGCTGGTTGCGCTCCTTCGCCGCCCGCACATAGCGGTCCACCGCCTCGGTCATCGGCAGCTTGTCGAGTTCCTGAGCCTGCGCGGCGTGGAGCCTAAGAACAATCCCAGGCGCCGCCTGCACCACATTCTGATCGCCACCGATTCGTCCAAACTCCGCCGACGCATACCGCATACCGAGTTTTTTGAGCTCGGCAACCATCGTGGGTAGGGCATCTCTGCGGCCGAGCACCTGCTCACCCTGGGGCAGCAGAAGGGTCGCGCCGAGCGTGCTGGACGTGCCCAGAGTGGCGGCGATGTAGGATTGGGTCGCACCGATAGGGTTCGAATGCCTCGCGACGATCATCAGGCCGGCGCTTTGGGCAAAGGAGGCATCGGCTGGGTCGAGTCCGATCGGAGTCCGGCGGACCAAGCCCGCAGCAAGGCCCCTTACAACGACACTATCCCCGATGCGTTCGGGCTTAGAGCCGGGATAGCGGACGAGGAGGCCACGAGCAACCCGTTCCATCAGGTTGGGCGGGCCGGACAGAGTGACCGTATCTCCTTTAACCGCCATCAGGATCTGCTCGGCCGCGACCAGGTCGGCGATGAACTGCTCGCTGAGCACCACGCCGCCAAGCCCCGAAGCGCGGAGCCTGCTGAGAGCCGCGTCGATGGTCCGACCCTCGGCCGCAGCCATCTCCTCGACCGCATCGAACTCGGCGACGATCCCGACCGCCTTGTTCTCCTGCTCGACCTTGTAGCGATAGGACAGAGAGACGAGCGAGGCCAAGCCGAGCAGCGCGATCAGTGGATACAGCCAGCGGGGAATCATGGGGAAGTGTTGGGTATTGGGTGTTGGGTAAGGGGAATCAAAACTCCCCCAATACCCAATACCCAAGACCCAATACCCCCGCTAAAACTCGTCATCCACCTCGATCACCATGTTCTGAAGCACTTTTTGACGACCACCCATGACCAAGACGGTTACCATGCCCGCCACGAACCCGCCGACGTGCGCCCAGTTCGCAACGCCCTCCTGCGGAAAGAGAATCTGCCAGGCGAACCACATAGCGAGAAGCACCCAGGCCGCCACCACAAACTCCCACCAGATGAACGGCAGCGCCACGAACTCGATCTTATTTGAGGGAAAAAGCAGGAAATACGAGCCGAGAACCCCGCCGATCGCGCCGGACGCCCCGATGGTCGGAATCACCGATCCGGGGTCCACAAAGATGTGCGAAAGCGAGGCGGCGATCCCCCAAAAAAGATAGTAGAGCACGAATCTGAACGCGCCGAGCGCGTTCTCGACGCTCTTGCCAAACGCGAGGAGGAAAAGCATGTTCCCCAGCAGGTGCATAAGGCCGCCATGGATGAACATGGTCGTGAAGAGAGTGGCGAGGGGAAACCGGTCCTCCGCCCCCGAACTGACGGCATAGACCACTTCCCGCGGCCGCATCGCGAGGTCGGAAAAAACCGTCCCCGGCCCCTGAAGCGCGCCCCAACTCAGCGACCATTGCCGGTCCCAAAGGAACACGATGATATTCAAAGCCACCAGGGTGTAGGTGACCACAGGCACGCGCGGATTGAGTTGGTTGTCGCGCAGGGGCAGCATGCGGCATGGAGTGTACTCATCGGCGGCGCCTCCGGCCCTGCCCTCGTCCGACAACGCACGGGTTGGCCAAGGTGGTGAGGCAAAGAAACGCCCGTCCAAGCCCGCTGATCCCTCAACGCCCATTGAGCAACAAATGCAGCCATATGCTTGCCACATAGCCAAGCGCCACCGCCCAGGTCCATTTCAGATGCGCCCCAAACGTGTAGATCCCACGAGCCTGGCCCATCAATGCCACCCCCGCCGCGCTCCCAACCGACAACAGCGACCCACCAACCCCGGCTGTGAGGGTCACGAGCAGCCACTGCGACTGATTCAGCTCCGGGGATACCGTAAGGATCGCCGCCATCAGGGGAATGTTGTCGAACACCGCCGACGCCAGCCCCACTCCCACGTTCGTCCAGGTCGGACCCAGGGAGCCATAAGTGAAGCTGGCTGCCGAGTGCAGGAACCCAAAAGCCGCCAGCGCCCCGACGCAAAGGATCACCCCATAGAAGAACATCAGCGTGTCCCACTCCACACGCGCCAGCAGCCGGAACACGTCGAAGGAGTCGTTCCCCCGCTGCTCGTCTATCCCTCCCAGGATTTGCTCGACCTCGCCCTCGGGGCTCGGCGTCCTGAGAGCCCGCCTCAGGAAGTGGCTGTACAGATGCAGAATGCCGAAGCCCGTCATCATCCCGATCGCCGCTGGAAGGTGGAAGAGATTGTGGAAGACCACGGTCGCGATAATCGTCGCCAAGAACAGCGCGACCACGACCCAGGCCCCCGGCAAGAGCGCCGCCACCTCCGAAGGCTCCTCCGGCTTGTCCTTGGGTACTGCTCGCGACATGATCAAAGCTGGAATCAGCCAGTTCACCAGCGATGGCAAGAACAATGCAAAGAACTCCGTGAACTGAAGGTGCCCCTTCTGCCACACCATCAGCGTCGTGATATCCCCGAATGGGCTAAACGCGCCGCCTGCGTTCGCCGCGACCACTATATTGATGCAGGCCGGCACCACGAAGCGCCGCACGTTCCCCCCGACCGAAATCGCGACCGCCCCCATCACGAGCGTCGTCGTCAGATTGTCCGCAATCGGCGACATGAGGAACGCGATGCCGCCCGTCGCCCAGAAGATGCCCCGCAGCGTCAGCCCTCTTCGGATAAGCCAGCCCCGCATCACGTCGAACACCTGCCGCTCCTCCATCGTGTTCACGTACGTCACCGCCGCGAGGATGAAAAGGAAAAGCTCCGCGAACTCGAGGATGTTGCTCCGAAGCCTCTCCCCGGCAACCTCCTGCAGCACCGGCGAAACCGAGACGAGAATCCACAGCACCCCCGCCGCCACGATCATCGGGATCGACTTGCGAAGGTGCGTCTTCTCTTCCAGCACCACAAACGTGTAGCTGACACCGAAAATGAGGAGAGCCAGCCACGCCGACCAATGCCGAACCAGCTCAGCAGGCGGCAGCTCGGCCCCCGCGCCAAGTGCGAACATGGGAAGGCCGAGGATAATGAACGAAAGCGATATCCGGATTAAGTGGGAGTAAAGGGGCACGTCTTTGTGGCCCGCCAACGCTGGCGAGCACCTCCATCAAGTGCCAGGCTCCTCCGGTTCATCGAGTCCAAAGAGTACCCCTCGCCGCCCAAGCGCCAGACCCGCAAAATGGAGCCCCTGGAAGCCATTCCCGCCTATTCCTTCCCCTTGTATTTCACCGGGCGCACCCACCCGGTTGGTTCGTCCCGGCGGTCCGGAGTCTTGCTCACTTTTCTGAATCGCTGTATGATAATGATGCTTGAATAGCTGATACAGGCTCCCGATGCGTGATCATTACAAAGTTTTGCAGGTCGATCCTGAAGCCGAACAGGAAGTAATCGACGCGGCTTATCGCCGACTGGCCGCGAAATATCACCCGGATGTCAACCCGGGCGCTGACACCAACCGGCGCATGGCAGAGATCAACGGGGCCTACGCTGACATCGGAAATCCAACCGCGCGCGCGCAATACGATCGGGGCCGCGGGTCGTCGGCGAAATCGCCCCAGGGCCCTGGGCCGTCCGGTGCTGTCTATGTCCCTCCACCCAAGCCCCGTGTGCAAATCCCAATCACCAAACCCCCCAGAACTGACGATGTGGTGTTAAGCTGGCGGGCAATAATGGGCGTCATCCTTGCCGCTGCGGCAATCATTCCGGTGTTTATGCTAATCGGGAGTGTAATGAACCCTTCCCCGTACAGCGAAGCCAAACCTGCGGCCCCGTCCGAAGCGGGGGCGAAACTGCTGGAGGTCGTGAAAAGGCCGGTAAGCCCCCCAGTAACTCCTTACGAGTCTTCGCCCCTGCCTGTACAAAAGCAACCGGAGCCGGAAAACATCATCTTTGAGAATATCAAGAATCCCTACACTGGGAAGGTCGAGCGCGTCCCACTGCCCAAGGGCTATACGGATCGCGACCTCGACGAGGTGTTCGCGTTTTGGGATGAGGAGAACAAGCAAACCCCGAAGACTCCATTCCGCCTCGCAAACGGAGACACGATACTTCCCGACAAAGGTCCATTTGGCCGAGGCTCCCTCAAGATCATTAATGGGCTTGGGACCGACGCAGCCGTGAAAGTCACAACAGCAGGTTCCAAGAAGGCATACCGCTACTATTATATTCGCCGCGGTCAAGACTTTACGATTCCCAGAATTGCCGTCGGCTCCTACGAGGTTTTTATTAGAAGCGGTACCGACTGGGGCGGTAAATCAAGCAATTCTAAGAGCAAGCGCCGCTTCCTTTTCAATGAAACCCTGGCCACCTTTGCTGGAGAAGGCGCGACCTTTGAATTTTCGGAGGAACGCGAGGGAAACATTGTTCACTCCAAGCAGTGGTCGCTAACGCTCCACCGCGTAGCAGGGGGGAACACCCGGCAAAGGACTATTCCCGAGGATGAGTTCGGCGAGGATTGATGGGGCTTCCCCTCGCCGAGGCTCTGCCCCTCGCCCTCACCCGGCAAGGGGTCGCCCGCTGCATGCTGGCGATGAGCCACGGCATGTAATGGGGGGGGCCATTACATGCACCGGCAGCCCGTGTGCATTGTAGAGGGAGCCGCATTGCATGTAGAGGCACGCGCATCCAATGCAGCGGCAGCCCCCTCCTCTCCAATGGATCGGAGGTTGCGCACTTGCCTAGACGAAAAGATTTTTTGAAATGCCTCACCCGCCCGTCGAGAAAGTGTTTCAATGTCCGCTGTCCTCGGGTTGAGGCTTCGTCTTCGAGCGATGGGTCTGTCTTAGCCTCAACCCGAATCTGGCCACTTGGCCAAGATCGGCCTCGGCGGGCGGGTTGAGGCATCCTGGGTCGCCAAGGGAGCGAGAGCCAAGGGTCCTGCTCGGTGTCTATTGGGGTCTGCTCCTTGTAGTCGTAGCTGTTTATTTCTGGGCTGGTCGGTAGACGGGCGAACTGCCGAAGGCTGTGACCGGGCGCGGGCGCCCACCACTCATCATGGAGAGGGGGTTCCCGGAGGGTTTCCTCGGCGCCGCTAGTGGTCCGGGGGCTCGTTCGGGTCGCCGTATTCGGTCTGGTCGGTCGATTGGAAGTTGCCCACCATGATCTCGCAGGTGAATTTGCCACCGAGGTTCACTCCCTCCGCTGTGACGTCGAAGACGAATTGCTGGAGCGCGGTCAGGCTCCTGCCGCCGAGCTTGACGGGGCGGACGACCTCGTAGATCGGGCCCCATGGGCAGCAGAAGAAATGCCCGAGGCGGCGGCCGTTCCGGTCGGTCGCGCGGCGGATATCGCCACGGGCAAAAGCCTCATCAATCTCGGCCTGGATGCGGACGGTCTTTGCGGGATCTGGGTTCAATTCCCAGAGGGATTTGATCGCTTGGCGGGCTTTCGGATCTCGCATCCATGCCTCCCGGGTATCAGGATCGGTCAGGCACCACGGATCGAAATTCGGATCACCAGGCATCGCGAGCTTGCGCGTCGTCATGATCGGGGTGGGCGAGACAAGCGGCTTCTGCACGGCCAGCGAGGGCATCGCGACCAGCTGCCCGAGGCGATAAAAGCCTTCTACGCACTCCTTGATGTGCGGCTCGACCCGCTCGTGCATGTCCTTGGAGGGGTCGGTGCCGTGGAGATCCTCAGAGTAGCGCGCCTTCGTGGCGGCGGCGGCATGGACCTGCTGGATCTGGTTGTATTGAGCTCGCCGATCGGGATCCTCGGGCGGCGTGTCTCCGAGGAACTGCATCGCTCCGGCTGCGTGGTCGCGGATCGTGTTCATGGCGTGGAGCATTCCGTGGAGATGAGAATTCGGGCAGGGCTCAACCTCGCTCCAGGGCGGCAGGTCGGCGGGAACCTGGACGTCGAGGCGGTAGTCGGGATTGGAAGCGGCCTGCTGCGCCCGGTTGAGCCATCCTTCGACCTGGGTGTAAAAGCGCATGACCTGATCGGACGTGATCGGCGGCACAAAACCCTTGGTTGACGGATTGTCGCGGTAGTCGGCGTCCAGGAACTCGTTGCCGAGGCTCTGGAGGACGAATGCGTTCCACGCGCAGAGCATTTCGGCCTGGACGTTTTTGGGCATATCCCAAGCCGACTTACCTTCGAGTTTTGCCTGGGCGCGGATGCTGTCGGCTTGGTGCAGGAGGTCGTGGACGGCTAGGCTAGCCCGGCGATAGGATTCTAACGTGTCGGCGGGGATCTCGCCATGAAGCCTGCTTACGAGGCGCGTCCAGAGTTCAGCCATTAACGCATTTTGCCACAATGGGCGCTCTACACCGTAGAATGTCACAGTGACCGAATCCCGCTTTTATATCGGCAAGATGGACTGCGCCACCGAGGAGCAGATCATCGAGAACAAGTTTCGCAGGATCAAGGAAGTCGAAAAGCTCGATTTCGATCTGATGAACCGCGTGCTCACAGTCAAGCACAGCATGGCCGATGAGAATCCCCTGCTTGCCGCGCTGAACTCGATCGGCATGGACCCCGAGCTGCTCTTGCCAGGCCAACTCGGGCCGGAGGAGCACGCCGAATGCGGCCACGACCACGGCAGCGAGGGGCACGACCATGCGGGGCCTAAGAAGAAAGCGGCGGGACGCGGCCCGACCGTTCCCATGCTCGACCGCTGGTTCATGGGTATCGCGGGCGTTTTTGCGGCGGGCTCCGAGGTTGTTGCCTTTACCAGTGGGGTCGAGACCTCTTGGCCGGTCATCACGATGGCCCTGCTCGCCATAGCTCTTGGAGGACGGGAGACCATTCGCAAAGGGATCGTCGCGGTCAAAACCTTCACCCTCAACATCAATTTCCTCATGACGATCGCGATCGTGGGTGCGGCGTTCATCGGCCAGTGGCCCGAGGCCGCGATGGTCACCGTCCTCTTTGGCCTTGCTGAGATGATCGAAGCGCTCTCATTGGACCGGGCCCGAAACGCCATCCGCTCGCTGATGGAGCTGTCACCCGAGCTGGCTTGGGTAAAAGATTCGTCCGGTGCTTGGCAAGAGGTACAGGCCACGAGCGTGCAAGTCGGGCAGATTGTTCGCGTGCGTCCCGGCGAGCGGATCCCCCTGGACGGCAAGCTGACCGCTGGCACATCCACCGTCAACCAGGCCCCGATCACGGGCGAGAGCATTCCCGTGAGCAAGGCGGAGGGCGACGTCGTCTTTGCCGGGACGATCAACGAGCGGGGGTCATTCGAGTTCGAGGTCACAGCCAACACTGGGCAGACGACCCTCGCGCGCATCATCCGGGCCGTCCAGCAGGCACAGGGCCAGAAGGCTCCGACCCAGCGTTTCGTGGATCGGTTCGCCCGCTACTACACGCCGGTCGTCGTTGTTTTGGCCATACTCATCGCCGCTGTTCCGCCGCTGCTCTTTGGCCAGGCATACCAGCCATGGCTGTATAAGGCGCTCGTGCTGCTTGTCATCGCCTGTCCTTGCGCGCTCGTGATTTCGACCCCGGTCACGGTCGTGAGCGCGCTTGCTGCGTCGGCGCGCCGCGGCATCTTAGTGAAGGGCGGCGTGTACATGGAGGAGGGAAGGAGACTGAGGGTTCTCGCGCTCGACAAGACGGGCACCCTGACCCACGGCGCGCCGAAGGTGACCGACGTCTTTTCGCTCGACGGAATCTCCAAGGAGGAGGTCATTCGGATTGCCGCGATCCTCGACGCCCCGTCCGAGCACCCCGTTGCTTCCGCAATCGTTGCCGCCTATGAGGGCGTGCCGGACCCCGTGCAGGACTTTGAATCAATTACCGGCCGAGGTGTCAAGGGCATACTCGACGGCAAGCTTTATTTCCTTGGAAACCACCGCCTCGCCCACGAGGAGAATTACTGCAGCGCCAAGGTCGAAGAGATTCTTGAGAAGCTGGAGGAAGAGGGCAAGACCGTTGTCATCCTGGGCGACAAGGAGCGCGCGCTCGGAGTGATAGCGGTCGCGGATACTTTGCGCGATACGAGTATTGAGGCGATCAAGCAGCTACATGACATCGGAGTCAAGACCCTCATGCTCACAGGCGACAACGAGCGCACCGCCAAGGCTATCGCCAAGCTCGTTGGGATGGACGATGCCCGAGGCGATCTTTTGCCCGAAGATAAGCTCAAGATCATCGAGGAACTGGCTACCGCTCACGCGCACGTCGGCATGGTGGGCGACGGCATCAACGACGCCCCTGCTCTCGCAAAGGCCGACATCGGCTTCGCCATGGGCGCTGCCGGCACGGACACCGCGATCGAGACCGCCGATGTGGCGCTGATGCAGGACGATCTCCGCAAGATTCCAGAGTTCATTCTGCTGAGCCGAAAGGCAGGGGCAGTGCTGATGCAGAACATAGTTTTTGCAATCGGCATCAAGGCGATCTTCTTCGTGCTCGCTTTTCTCGGGATAGCGACGCTTTGGATGGCGGTCTTCGCGGATGTTGGAGCCAGCCTGCTCGTCGTCGGAAACGGCCTTCGGCTGCTAAGGAAGAAGAAGGACGTCTAGAGATCGCTACGTCGCTTTGAGCGCCCGGAGCCGAACGAAGAGATACGATCCGACAACCGCAACAAGGGCCAGGGCCTGGGCGATCAATCCCTCCCAATTCGCGAATGTGGCGAACCAAGTGCCGATCCAGTCCGGGAAGGCAAAGGGCGCCGGGGTTTCTCCGAACCAGCCCGCTAGCTGCATCTCCTGCATGCTTTCTCCAACCATCACGATGAGTACAACGCCGAGCATCACGCCGGTCAGCACGAGCATCTTCTTGTAGGGAACCTTCTGATGCGCAACGAAGGTCAGCGCAGCTACGGCAAGGGTCAGCAAGAGCCCCACTGCCGCTCCCGTCAGAACGATCGTATTCCCCGCCTTTAGGCGAAGGTCCTGCAGGAAGAGCACGATTTCGAATCCCTCGCGATAGATGACGGTGAACCCGAGCAGGCAAAAGCCCATAAACGCAGCGCAGGCCGTTTTCGCATCCTCTTGGATCCGCTTCCGCCGGTTGCAGTGGTGGCAAATCCAGCCTGTCCAATAGACTTTGTGGAAGAACCAATTCATCACGACAAGCAGAACCGCAATCGCCAGCAGCCCGGTCGCGGCTTGCACGTGCAGCGCCGGCGCGTTGATGGACGAGATAATGGCCACCACGATGAACCAGGTGGCGACCGTCGCGAGGATCGCCGCCGCGGAACCAATGAGCACGGGCCGCCACTGCTCTTTCTTGTTTCGTACGATGCCTGCCGTGACCGCCGCAAGCACGAGGACCGCCTCAAGCCCCTCGCGAAAAACGAGGATCGCACTGCTGAGCGACATCGCCACTGGGCTCAACCGGCCGGCCGACGGATCGGGCGCGCCCGACATGACAACTCCCTGCCAGAGCATGGCGGCGGCCACGATCAGCGCCGCTGCAACCAACCCGGCCTTCGCCATCGGGTGCGAATAGAATCTGTTTCGAGACCGGTTTGCTGTGGAAATCGAGGCTGACTCTGCCATTGGTGGCCGGATTGTCCCTGATTCTATACTCTTTTGTCAAGATTGAAATCTCGAATAATCCGACCCGATTCATGCTGACAGAACGCTGGCGGGAATGTGTAGGAATCGAACCCACCCGACCCCTCATCGAGGTCACACCGGTTTTGAAGACCGGACGGCACACCAGCACCGATCCACTCCCGGTGATTTGTACCTGATAGCTAAGACCCGCCACGAAGGCGCCCACGAATCGAGGGGAAACCAGCGACGAGGGGCGACGGATGAAGCCCCAAGAAGGAGCCCTCCCGTCGCTCATCGCATTGCATCTAGCCTCCGATGCGGATTCCTGGGATGCTTTCGAGAGACTTGGACGAGACGTTCACTTCCATATGGAAAGGATCGTCGGTCCCAAAGACGGACCAGGAGCCGCCGGCGTCGAACGTGTATTCGTATTGATCGAAGAACCCATTGCCGCTCGAGTTATTGCCCAAAGCATAGGACCATTCAAAGGTTCCATCGCCTTCGAGGTTGCCGAGCACAAAATAATATTTCGTGTTGGCAGCGAGCTTTACGAGCCCATTGGGAGTGAAGACGCGAATAGATCTGGCTCCCTCCATGCTCGGAGTCGTGAACGTTGCTACCAAGCCCTCCGGAGAAGTATCCATGTTCCCAAATTCGTCCGCCTTTCTCAGCTCGGCAAATGGCGCCACTGGGCCGGTCTCGTTCCCCACGGGCGCGCGAACGTCGAGCAGCGTGTAGGCACGTCCGTCAGTCCAGAACCCTTGAGCCGCCCATAGTGTCGAGCTAATGTCGTTGTATGCCTTTTCGGGCTCCTCGAGGTTGGAGAGCAGCACGGTTGCTGATCCACTCGCTGCTAGCCCCATCGAAGCAATGGCGATTACAGAGGTCAAAATTTTCATAGTGTTGCTCCCTTAGCGGCCCAGAAGAACTCACATCGCGACTTCTCGGCCCGAATATCATTCTGAGGCCGGTAGGAGCTGGCCATGATTCGAAAACTGGGCGATTTACGCTGATTACTGTGCAGTCTTCTTTATAGCGCCAGGTTCTCGCCGTTTGACTCGCCGGTAAATATTGAGTCTGTTGATCTTATCCAGTGCATAATATTCACGAATATGACCTTCGAATTCAGCCTGAGCGAGCCCCCAACGCGGCACCTCTTCATGCGGCGGGAGTCGGATGATCCCAAACTCACATGGGAAACAGCCCCCGAGCGCTGGCAGCTGTTCTTCTTCTGTCTAAAGGGAACACTGCGAACCGGCCCCCGCATCTATGAGCTTCGCCACGGCTCGGTCGTTATCGTTCCGCCTCGCACCCGCTCGGAGCTTGAGGTGGACACCTCCATGCCCCATCCCCATTACCACATGAACTTCACGCCCGTTGATTCCGCGAAAGACGTGTTCGCCTTCGATCAGCACACGGACCTCTCAAGCGATTTTCAGCACTGGCAAAAGCTTTTCCATCACGCGCTCGATATGCTCGAGTATTCCGGCACTCCAGCCAATGCTCTTATTTGGCAGCTTCTGTGGACCATTGCGGTTCACCCCACGCGCACACCCAGAAACCCCTACTTAATCAGAGCCGAGGAGCTGATGCGTGCTGAGATGGCTAATGGCTACAAGATCAGGGACATTGCCGAAGCGCTTTATCTCTCGCCAAACCGCCTAACCAATGTCTTTCGAGAAGAGACCGGGAAGACGCCGATCCAGTTTTATCGAGAGCTGCGAGCGGAGGAGGCTTACAGGTTGCTGACCTCTACGACGCTGCCCATAAAACGGGTTGCGGCGAAGATCGGAATGCCCAACCTGCACCAATTCAACCGCTTCTGCCGCGAAATGCTCGGAGCCGCGCCCCGCCCCATTCGCAACGACCGGGAGATCATGCAGCCCTTTTCGCGGTAATAGCCTGAAGGCTATGCATCGAGGCCCCCTCTCCAGCCTTGGCGGGCAAAGCCATCAAAAGACGACCGAACCAAGCCAAGCCCGATGCGGTAGGCCTCGAAATCCGTGCTGAGCTTGCGGAACGTGGGCGCTTCTTCGCCGTATGGGTTGTGCTCAAAAGTGCTGACGATGTGGTAGCTGAACTGGCCTTGCCGCACCACGTCGATGAACGAATCTTTGCTCCCAGGCGCTTTGACTCGGTCAAGAAACTCCGGGAAGAGCCCGGTCCAGAAGAGCAGGAAATCCCCGATGTGCTTGTGGACCTCGCGTTCACGCTCGAAGGAATCGGCATTGAGGCGCACATCGCCTTCCGCAACCATGTCCGCGACCGCTTCGAGAGGCCTTCCATCGGCATCCTTGATCGCAAAGATCCGGTCGTTATGCAGGAATGAGCAGAGCAGATCGGCGAGATAGAGCTCGACGTCGTCGATCTCCCTTAGTCCCAGCCGCTCGTGCAGCGACTGATGCAGGGCCTGGGCGAAGTACATCCGGATCGGATGCTCGCCCCCTTCGTTTCGCCTCATCTCGTGCTCCATATCTCGTTCATTCCACAATGCTCCAGGTTTCAAAGCTAAAAGCTTGTTGATATCAGACGATGGGGCAAGGGCCGAGTGTTCTCCCTAACCACCAGCCGCTGATATGCGTCTATTCAATTAGAGATGAATTGCCCGAAATGCGGAGCCGCCATGAGCGGAGGATCGGCATTCTGCCAAAACTGCGGGCAGATGTCGGCGCTTGCCGCTGGTGCGGTGGGAACGATCCCGGTAGCCAAGAGCAAGACCCTGTTGACGATCGCCGCTATTGCGGCGGCTATTGCGGGTGTGATTTTGGGCCTGACCGCTGCCGGACTGCTCCGGTTTGGCTCCTTTGTGCCGCGAGGCGAGATTCGCGCGCCGGCTGAGCCGTCGGGCACCGCGATCGCCAAAGCGGACAAGCCGAGCGACGCCCCGATCCGGGCGCCGGCGCAAGGTCCAAATATGCCAGCGGCCGTGCGTGCATGGCTGGAGCATCTCGAGCGGATGGAGATCAAGAAGAACAAGCTACACGAAGCTCAGGCGAACGAGCTGAAGGCTCTTGCCAGTTCGATGTCCGCAGGCGGGCTCACTCCCGAGGGTGTGGACACCATCCTCGATCCAGGGAGCGGCATGCCCGATCCCCGGAATATTGTCGATGAGATGATCCAGGGCATTGGGCCGCCATGGGAAGCACTTCGACGAGAGTTCTTAACCACCGGGCCTCCGATGCCTGCGGAATGTGCGCCGATTGCCAAGCGGTTTGAAGACGGACTTACCCAGGTCGTGTCCAAGGTTGAGCAGATTCGGGACCTCATGAACGCCTTCAATCCTTCGTCCGGCACCGCAACTGCCGATGCGGGTAAATCGCAAGGTGAGCTCGGAGCCGTCAAGAAGGATCACAAGACAGTTGTTGACAATGCTTTCAAGGCCGCGGATGGGCTTGTTGGCCAGATTTGCGCAAAGTACAACACCCCGAAGTGGTTCGAAATTGACGAGGGCGCGCTCGGCGGTGGCGGGTTCATGCGCGGGTTCTAACGGGAACCCGACGAACGCGCCGTCGGGTATGTTTTAACCGGGAGAGCCGGGGCGAACGCCATGAGCAACACCTATCGAACTTGGGCGATTTGCCTTGCCGCTGTGATTCTTGCGGTGGGGTGCGGGTCAAACGAAGCCGCGGATACCGCAGCCATCAATGCCGCTCACGTCAATGCCTCCAGCGACTATGAGAGGGTGACCTCTGCCACCCAAAAACTCAGCCAGCTGTCTTCGGAGGATGACCTTATGGCCGCCAAGGCTAGCGTTCAGGAGATTGGCGGGAAGCTGCGTGCGCTGGTTCAAATCGGCGAGGCCGAACGGGCCCAGATCACGACCCTTGAGAGCGAGGTGAAAAGGTTGGACGCGGCTGTGACCCTTGGACGCGCCAAGCTGAAATGGGAGGGGCTGCTGGCCGAAGCCAGATTCAGCCCCAAGGACGCAAAGGCAAGCCTCGCCGAGAGACGCGCCATCCTGAGAGAGCAGTGGCCCGAATTCCGGCAAGCGGATGACGATCTGATGGCGGCGGAGAGAGCCTATACGGCTGCCCAAAGCAGATTGGCAGCTGATATGCAGCGCGCAAAGAGCTTATCTGCGCTTCCTCGGATGTAGAAGAGCCCTCCGGGAAAACCCGAAGGGCCAAGTATCGTTCGAATTAGGTGCCGGTCGTCGGCGCCGGTGCCGGTTCGGCCGCCTTTTCTTCCTCAGCCTTGCCGCATCCGCCCATGACCAAGCCAAGGACGCTCATCACCATAACGATCGATAGAATTCTCTTAAGCATTCCAAATACCTCCTGTCTCTTGTCGCCCCCACCATGGAGAGCAGGGTTGTAATCTTCTCGGAACGGCTTAGCCGATCCAAGCGGATTACAACCAACGGACGGCCTGCTCCAGCCATTGGATGCAAATCAGACTCAAATGCCCATCTGTCAGAATACAGCCTCCCAATGAAAAGAGCGCTCATCATCTATTCCGGCGGCCTCGATACGACCGTCTGCATTCCCCTTATGCGAGAGCAGGGATTCGACGAGATTCATACCGTCACCATCGACGTCGGGCAGCCGGAGCCGGATATTGCACAGGCGGCTGAACGGGCGCATCTGCTGGGCACGCATCACCGCGTCGTAGATGCCAAGGCCGAGTTTGCCTCAGACTACTGCCTCCCGGCCATCCATGCGAATGCGGACTACTTCGGCTACCCCCTTTCCACTGCGATCGCGCGCCCCCTGATCGCCAAGCATGCTGCCATCGCCGGTCTGGAAACCGGGGCTGACGCTTTCGTCCACGGCTGCACGGGCAAGGGCAACGACCAGTTTCGCATCGAGTTTGGCCTACGCATGTTTGCCCCCCAAATCCCGATCCTAGCGCCCGTTCGAGAAATGAACCTCACCCGGTCATGGGAAATCGAATACGCAGAGAAAGTCGGAGCGCCAATCGGCCAGAGCAAAGACAAGATTTGGTCGATCGACGAAAATCTCTGGGGCCGCTCGATCGAGGGCGGACGCTTGGAAGAGCCAGGCTATCCTCCGCCAGAGGAGATTTTCGAATGGACGCGCTCGCTTGCTGATACGCCAAGTGATACGGAAGAGGTGGCGGTGCGGTTTGAGGGCGGGAGCCCGACAGGCATTGAGCTATTGGGGTGTCGCGGGATTGAAGAAGTGGACGCCGCTCCATTACCTCAACATCTCAATCCCTCAACCCCGCTGGGAGTAATCCGGTCCGCCAACGAGATCGCCGGGCGCCACGGCATCGGCCGGATCGACATCATGGAGGACCGGATGCTGGGGCTCAAAGTGCGGGAGAACTATGAGTGCCCCGGCGCGGTGCTGCTCATTGCGGCGCATAGAGCTTTGGAGGCGCTCGTCACGACCCATGCCGAGCGCGCCTTCAAAGCGCAAGTGGACCAGCAATGGGCCGAAATGGCCTATAAGGGTCTTTGGTGGGATCCTTTCATGGAGGATCTCAATGCCTTTATTGGGTCGGTTGAGCGCAGGGTATCCGGCACGGTTAGGCTGCGGCTCTACAAGGGCGGGCTTCAGGTGATCGGCCGCGAGAGTTTGTGGGCGCTGTACAGCGAGGCGGCGGCATCGTTCGATGATTCGGAGACCCTGGAGCAAAGCCAGATGACGGGTATGGTGCGCACCCATGGTATGGAGAGCCTGCTCTACGCCCGGCTGAGATCCAAGTAACTATTTCAGTTCGTCGAGCATTTCCTTGAGCGTGGTGCGAAGCAGCGCCTTCTGAGCCGGCGCGTACCCATACCAGGTGCGTCCCGCGACCTTGCCATTGATCGCGATGATGGTCGGGGTACCGTCCACTCCTAGGCGCTCAAAAACCCCCGGATCGTTGGTGCTGAAGGTCGGAAAGCCGGAGCGTGCCGCCTTGCCGTCCACATTGAGCTCAAGGACAGGCACCTGGAATTCCGCGGCGATTTGCTTCAGTTCGCTCCTGAGCTGATTGCTCGGCCCACAACCCTCGGCGCTGAAAAAGAGAAGCGTTTTGCCTTTGATTCGATCGGCCAGATTAACGATTGCCCCGTTGCTTGCCATCCATCGGCCGAGATTCAATCTCTCACCCTGGGCGAGGCTGGGAATGGGGTACTGCAGCCGATGGGGAACGTATCCGGGCGGAATGACGAGCGCGAAATCCGCGGGAGGTATCGGCTTGTTCACCCTGAAATTCCGGAAATCCGTGGCTGCCCCGCTCAGCTCGTTGCCCGCATTGGACTGCCAATCCACCTTTAGGGGCTTACCGGCGGAATCGACATAGAAGTGCGCCTCGCCCACACCGCCCCGGCCATTCCACGAGGCCACAAGGTGGTCCGTCTTCTTGCCCCCGATAACCGCTTCCCCCTTCCATGAGAAGACGGCTTCGCTTGACACTGCCTCACGTGGATGCTGGGAGACGAGAAGCAGTGGGAACGCATACTCATTTACGCGCGTGATGCCGGGCGGAGGGAAACCCAGGCTCTGAGCGGGCCGGTTTTCGTCGTATTTTTTTCCCGATCGGAGCACCTCGATGGTTCCGGATGGGGTTGCGGAAAAGCTGTAATCGATTCCCGAGAGCTTGAGGTCGAACCGGGTCTTGTTTGGCCGCTCGACCACCAGTCTGCCGGAGCCGGCTTTGCCTCCGCCGGGCGGTCGGATCGTGAATTCCACCGACATTGTCTTGACCGATTTCAAGAAGTTGGCGAGGCGTGCGGTGACGTCGGCGGTTCGATCGACGCTGGCGGTTAGGAGTAGGAGTGGGATCATATAGCGGAGCCTTGTCTAGATTATGGGGGTTCCGGCGCGCTCTTATTAGACGGATAGACCCCGCGCGGTGGGCAGCCCGATTCTTGCCAATATCTCTGCCGCCGCCGCCTCAGCCAACATTTCGGGCGGCATTTCGGCGTTTAGGACATGCCATCTGGCCTGTTCCAGGCTCGCCTCAGCCAGGAATCCCTCTCGCACGCGCTCGTGGAAGTCGAGGGGCTCGGCGTCGAGGCGGTCCATGGACACGATCCTTTGAAGCCCCAGCGCCGGATCGAGGTCAAGGAGCAGGGTCAGGTCGGGCCGAAGCCCGCCGGTGGCGACTGTGTTCAGTTCGCGCAGCATGGACAGGTCCAGGCCTCTGCCGTAGCCCTGATAGACGATGGTCGAGTCCGCATACCGGTCGCACAGGACGATCTTGTTGACGGCCAGCGCGGGCCGGATAAAGGACTCGACGTGGTTCGCCCGGTCTGCAAGGAAGAGGAACACTTCGGCCAGCGGTTCGAGCTTTTCGCCATGAAGAAGGAGCTCTCGGATTTGTGCGCCTACAGGTCCTTCGCCCGGCTCGCGAGTGGCTGCAACCTGATGGCCGAGAGCTTCCAACCGAACGGCCAGACCCTTCATCAAAGTGGTTTTGCCGGATCCTTCGGGGCCTTCGAGCGTGACGAACACACTGACAGAATACTTTGGAGTGCGGCGACCCGGCGCCGCTTTTACCGTTCCGTCATAGCTACAATTCCCGTTGTGGTGACCGACGAGCAGCTATCGCAAGCGCTTTCCAACATCCTTTCGCCGGATCGTGTCCTTTCAGGGTCGGCGGCGCGTCGGGCCTACGACTGCGACGCCTACAGCATTGATCGCTTTCCTCCGACCGCGGTGGTCCTTCCGGAGAACACGGACGAGGTTCAGAAGGTCGTGCGCTGGTGCGTGGCGAATGAGGTGCCTTTTACCGCCCGTGGAGCTGGGACAGGGCTGAGCGGGGGAGCCCTGCCTGCTCTGGGCGGGGTCGTGGTTTCGACCAAGAAGATGAACCGTATTCTGAAAGTCGATGTCGAGAATCGGTGCCTTCTCGCTCAGGCCGGAGTGCCCAATATCAAGATCACGCGAGCGGTCGAGGCGGATGGGCTGCACTTTGCACCCGACCCTTCTTCGCAGACGGTCTCGACGCTTGGCGGAAACATCGCGGAGAATTCGGGCGGGCCGCACACGCTCAAATATGGGGTCACGACACAGCACATTCTGGCGCTGAAGATGGTTGATCCTTTGGGCGAGACTCTCGAGCTTGGTTCTCTTGTTCCCGGCGCTCCGGGCTTCGACTTCGTTGGGCTCGTTGTTGGAGGGGAGGGAACGCTTGGGATCGTGACCGAAGCATGGGTGAAGCTGACTCCCTTGCCGGCTGCTGTTAAAACCGCTCTCGCCTCATTTCCGACCGTTCGGGGAGCCACTCAGGCTGTGGCCGATATC
Source organism: Fimbriimonadaceae bacterium (assembly GCA_049276675.1). Classification (GTDB taxonomy): domain Bacteria; phylum Armatimonadota; class Fimbriimonadia; order Fimbriimonadales; family Fimbriimonadaceae; genus DATLGQ01. The sequence goes on along the minus strand of JBASWW010000061.1, from coordinate 6,137 downwards.
ATCGCTTCTGGAGTCATCCCAGCCGCACTCGAGATGATGGATCGGGGGATTCTCATTGCCATCCGGACCGCCTTCGGCCTGACCTACCCAGATGGGAGTGATGCCTTGCTTCTCATCGAGTGCGATGCCCCACCGTCCGCCAAGTCCGCCGGGCCTGACCTGTCCGGGGAGTCCGACCTGATCATTGTTCGAGAGATGGCTGTCGTCCGAGAGATTTGCCTCAAGAACGGCGCCCTCGATGTGGTAATCGCCCAGAACGAGGAGGAGCGGCAGAAACTGTGGCTCGCTCGCAAGAAGGGCATCGGAGCTATGGGCCGGCTTGCGCCATCGATCGTGACTCATGACGGTGTCATCCCTCGCTCGAAGCTCCCAGAAATGCTCGACTTCGTATACGCGGTCGCCGAGAAGCACGGAATCGGGGTCGCCAATCTTTTCCACGCCGGCGACGGTAACTTGCACCCCTGTTTCTATTTCGACGACCGTGATCCGGTGCAGGTCGAGAAGGTGATCGAGGCGGGAGAGGAGGTCATCCGACGCTGCATCGAGCTTGGCGGCTCGATCTCGGGTGAGCACGGAATCGGCGTCGAGAAGCTCGACCTCATGCCGCTCATGTTCTCAGAAGACGATCTGACTCTACAGGCGATGGCGAAGCGGATCTTCAATGACGGCAATCTTTGCAATCCGTGCAAGATCCTCCCGAACCAGAAGTCGTGCGTAGAGCACAAGAAGCGGTGGCGAGGCGTGGCTTGGTGAGCAGTGACCCAGTGTCCGTTCAGCCCGAGAGTCTAAAGGAGTTTTCCGAGGCAGCCAGGGACGCGGGAATGATCGCGTCACGCGGCAATGATCTTTCCGCATCCGACTTCCGGCTGCCTAGTCTTTGGAAAGGTCACGGAAGTGCAGTCCAATACTACTGGGAGCATCCCGACGATGGCTCATTCTGGGGCGGCGGCGATGTCGTCGAGCACATGGATGTGGAACTCGCAGGCTTGAAGGATATGGCGCAAGCGGGCGCGACGATCCTTTCCACTGAGGGCTATAGGGGCATCTTCGACATCAATACGAATGATCAGGTAGCCCATGTGGCTGCAGGGTGCCGGTTGGCTGATCTCAACCATGCACTTTCTGAGCACGGGCATTGCATCCCAGCGCTGTGGGGTACCTACCGGCGGTCTGACTTGTGGGATGGAGTTGATGACTCAATCGGTTGGGCGATTGCGCTCAATCTCCCGCACTCATTGCTGGCCCAATGCGGTAGCTGGCGGGATTGGGTGCTCGAAACAACAATGCTGCTAGCGGATGGCACGATAGCCAGATCAGGCAGTGGAGCAGTCAAGAACGTTGCCGGCTACGATGTCCAGAAGCTAGTGGTTGGGGCACGTGAAAGTCTTGCAATTACCCTTGAGGTGAGGCTGAAAATCCTCCCGCTATCTTCTATGCCGAACCCTAGAATGGAGGTAAAGCTAAACGCACAAGAGATTGCTCGGCGGCAGGGTGAGCTTCGGTCAACTGGGTGGTGGATTCAAAGGACTCGTGCGAGCGATTGGCCAGACCTTCTACTAGCTTCGGACCATGCTGCCGCGGCGGTCGACCATGCTGGACACGTGCTATATGGCCTCGTTGCGCCGGAGGAGAATCTCAGCCGATTTGACGGCGACTGGGTCATTCGATCGGGATGCGGCCAGCGCAACCTAGAGTGGAACGACTCGGCCCAAGTGCATCTGATGAAGCGCGCCAAGGACATCTTCGACCCCACGCACAAGCTCAATCCCGGTGAGATGGGGATCTTCTGATGAAGCCTCTGTCGGACCTCACCACTCAGTGCATCCGATGCGGGTTCTGCCTCGAAAGCTGCCCTACCTACGTAATTACCGGGCGAGAGACGGAGAGCCCGAGGGGACGCATCTATCTCATCCGAAGCGCGGATGAGGGTGTGCTTAAGTGGGACAAGCAAGTTAAGCAGCACATCGACACCTGCCTCGGCTGCCGGGCGTGCGAACCCGCGTGCCCTAGCGGGGTTCAATATGGGCAGATTCTGGAGCTGGCACGGGACAGGCTTGAGAAGGGGGTCCCGCATAGGAGCAAGAAGACGCTACTGAACGGGATGACGAGCCCAGGCAAGCTGCGATGGCAGCTTCAGCTCTCACGGCTGTTCCCAGGGAGGAAGATCCCTTGGGCTTTGAGCAAATCGCTGTCAGTCGAGGCGCCGGAGGTGGAGAAGCCGCAAGTTCAGGCTCCACCTGCATGGCCAGCGCTCGACAATCGACAATCGACAATCGAGAGTCGCGGAGAGGTCTTCCTGCTCGAAGGCTGCGCGATGCGGGTGCTGTACCCCCGGGTCCATGAGGCGACGAGGAGGCTGCTCCGTAGAGTGGGTTATGAGATTCGCGAGGTCGAGGCGGGCTGCTGCGGTGCGCTGCATGCGCACAACGGCTACCTCGCTGAAGCTCGGGAGCGAGCCTTGAAGCTGATCGAAGCAATGCCAGATGATCTGCCAATCATTGTTAACTCAGCCGGCTGCGGGGCCACGATGAAGGATTACCCGGGGCTGCTTGAAGGAGCCACAGGATTTGCTGCCAGGGTCTTTGATGCATCGGAGTTCCTATTCCAGAGCGGCCTCACCGATTTGCTGAAAGAATCAGATGGTCTGGCCCTTACCGTCACCTACCACGACGCATGCCACCTAGCCCACGGCCAAGGCATCAAATCCGACCCCCGAAAGCTGATCGAAGCTATCCCCGGAGTCAAGCTGATCGAACTCGAAGAAAGCGACATGTGCTGCGGCAGCGCGGGTATCTACAACCTTGTCCAGCCCCAGCTCGCACGCGAACTCCTGAACCGCAAGTGGCAACATATCGTGGAAACGCGCGCAGACATTGTCGTAAGCGGCAATCCCGGTTGCCATGCATGGATCGAGCAGGCGAGCCGCGAGCATGGCGGCAAGGTCCAAGTGGTGCACACCATGGAGCTGCTGGAGAGCGCGTTCTCCGGCCTTCCGTAGCGTAGAACACAGAAGCCATGAACGATAGAAACCTAGAGGCAGCGACGACGCTCGTCGACATCCAGAGCCGCGAAGACCAACGCAACATCGCTATTGACAAGGTTGGAGTTCGCAACGTGCTGTATCCCATGACCTTGCGCGACTGCGAACGCGGCATCCAGCACACGATCGGCAACTTCAGCCTGACCGTGGACCTCCCGCACGACCACAAGGGAACTCACATGAGCCGGTTTCTGGAGGTCCTGGGCGAGCACGACACAGAGATCAGCGTCGAGAGCATTCCAGAGATCCTTGCCAAGCTGCGCAAGAGATTGAATTCCGAAATCGCCCATCTGCAGGTGGCCTTCCAGTATTTCCGGAGCAAGAAGGCTCCCGTTACCGGCAAGGCGGGCATGATGGGCTACAACTGCGAGTTCATCGCAACCGGCGGCTCAGCCGAGGACTTCGTCGTCGTAGTGCATGTTCCTGTGACCACTTTGTGCCCATGCTCCAAGGAGATCAGCGCGAGGGGCGCCCACAACCAACGCGGGATTGTGACGGCAAGGGTGCGGCTCGCAAGCTTCATGTGGCTCGAGGAATTGATTGAGATGATCGAAGCCACGGCGTCCTGCGAGCTGTTCCCCGTGCTCAAGCGGCCGGATGAGAAGTGGGTGACGGAAAAGGCATACGACAATCCCCGATTCGTCGAGGACATGGTCCGCGAGGTCGCGCTAGCATTCGACCAGGAGCCCAGGATCAAGTCGTACGAGATTGAAGTCGAGAACTTCGAGTCCATTCATGCGCATAATGCCTATGCCTTCCTGGCAAGGGAAAAGCGTTGAGCCGTCTCAGCGTTTGATCGTTTGATCGTTTGAGCAAGACTTCATACCTCAAGACCCTTCCCGCTTCCCGCTTCCCGCTTCACGCTCCATACTTTTCCCATGTTCATCAAGAGCGCCGCGTTCTACGACGCGATCTACTCGTTCAAGGACTACGAAGCCGAGGCCCGCTGGATCGACGAGCTCATCACCGCAAGGCTGGGACCCGGAGAACGCAGGTCAATCCTCGACGTCGCGTGCGGAACGGGCGCACACATCGGACACCTTAAGGCAAAGTATCAGATTGAAGGCATAGACGTCGAGCGCGCACTCCTGACGATCGCCAAGCAGCGCAATCCGGGCATCGAGCTCAACTACGGCGACATGGGCACCTTCGACCTGGGCAGGCAGTTCGACGTGGTCATGTGCCTATTCAGCTCGATCGGCTATGTCCGAACGGTGCCGCGCCTGCAAAGAACCCTTTTGAACTTCGCTAAGCACGTCGCCCCTGGCGGGATGGTGATCGTCGAGCCGTGGCTGACTCCCGATAAGTTCACCGACCGCTATATAAGCTGCGACCTCGTAGACCAGCCCGAGATGAAGATCGCGCGGATGGCGTTCGGCAGGCACCTCGGCAATCAAAGCGCGACCGAATTCAACTATCTCATCGCGACCCCGAAGGGGATCCAGCACATCGAAGAGCTGCACGAACTGGGCTTATTTGAGGACAAGCAGTACCAGGAGGCTTTCACTCAAGCCGGCCTTAGTGTGGAGAGGCTGGATGAAGGCCTGATGGGCCGCGGCGTCTATGTCGGATCGAGAGCCTGAAGGCCCCCGGCTTCATCGGCAGGTTCCTCTGCCGGGTCTATTTTCATGGTTCTGAATGGCCCGTCCAATAGCCCGGCGAGCGCTACCGTTCCCATCCCGACCCCCATCACAAAGAAACTGGCAACCAGGCCGAGCTTCTGAATCATAAATCCTCCAAGGCTCATCCCGACGGGCTGCGTGCCCATGCCGATCATCGTCAGCGCGCTATTGACGCGGCCCCGGAAGGCGTCCGGCACGGCGGTCTGCAGATAGGTGGCGAGCGGAATCTGGGCAAAGGGCAAACCCAGTCCGGCAATTACGTTCCAAGCTACAAACAGTGCAAAATCTTTGCTGAAGGCCATCGCCGCCACCGCGCCTCCCACGACGACCAGCCCCCAAATGTATCCCAAGCCGGGCCGCTGGATATTGCTCTTGGCAACCAAAATGCTGCCAAGAATCATGCCCGCAAAGAAGGAGAACTCGAACCAGGCGAAGGTCTGCGGCTTTCCTCCGAACCACGCTTCGTTCGCGGCCATGTACACCACGAAGAACGGCGAGATCATGAGGTTGAGGAATAGGCTCAGCACGAGGAGCACGACCAGCACGTGGTGGCCGCGCACGTATCGAAGCCCTTCCCGGAGGTCGGTCAGCGGGTGCTTCTCGCCAACGTCGTCGCGGTCCGGCACGATCCTTGGAAGGAGATTGATGAACCAAGCTGAAACGAGGAACGACGCCGCATTGATCAGGATCATCGAAAGAAAGAACCATTGCGGCGAAAAGGCATACAGCAGGCCCATGATCGTGGCGGAGAGGGCAAGGCTCAGCGCGGGCACGATGGTCTGGGTCGCCATGCTCAGCGAATTCGCCTGCATCAACATGTCGCGTGGCACGAGAGCCGGGATCGCCGCGCTCTTTGCCGGCATGAAGAAGGACCGAACGGACGAAAGCATAAAGGCGCTGGCGAGAAGGGTCCATGCTGGCGGGGTCGCATCGAAGGCCACGTAACCTGCCAGCAGCAGCAGTATCGCCATGCTCAGGATGTCGGAAAGAAGCATGATCCGGCGGCGGTCAATCCGGTCGGCAAGCACTCCCGCATACGGACTGAAAATCAGAAAGGGCAAAGCCTCCATCGCGCCCACGAAGCCAACCATGGGCAGCGACTTGGTGATCTGCATCACCATGAACATGAAGCTCACGTAATAGAACGAATCGCCAACCTGAGAAATGGCTTGGCCCAGCCAGAGATTGCGAAACGGCCGGATGGCTAAGAGACCTGAGCTTGGCATTTGATTCTCTCTTGGTGTGCGGACCAAGCTGGAGGGACCTGCTCCGTCAGGTCCGAGGGCCAAGATGGAGGGGCCTGCTCTGTCAGGCCCGAGGGCCAAGCTGGAGGGACCTGCTCTGTCAGGTCCGAGGGCCAAGCTGGAGGGGCCTGCTCTGTCAGGCCCGAGGGCCAAGATGGAGGGACCTGCTTTGTCAGGTCCGAGGGCAGCGCTGACCTGACGGAGCAGGTCCCTCCCGCTGACCATCCTCGC
>JBASWW010000060.1:0-2913 GCA_049276675.1 Fimbriimonadaceae bacterium | reverse complement strand
TCTTGACGCAGCCAGGCTTAACCTGCGGCTCGGGGGCGCTGATGATCTCGACCCCCGGCTCGGGGCGCGTCTTGGCGATGGCTTTCACTCGGCGGGTGAGTGTACCGGGCAGATGGACTCAAAATTTGGGCCCCCATATCCATTGACCGTCGACACCATCGCTAGAGGTGCGGAAGATTTGCGAACCCCGCAGGCCGAAGCAGGATTCAGGTTAACGATCTTGGCCCAGGCACTGGGATCAGCCTTGCCAATCGTTCCCGCGCTTCCTCATCCTAGCGCCCTACGCCGCCAATGCTGATAGGAGTCTTGTCCTTGACGGGCTGGAGCAGGACGCCCCTCCGCTGGCCGTTCTTGTAGGCGGCGGCCGAGATTTGGCCCTTGTTGTTGATGTCCCACGCCTCCCGCACGTCCCATTCCTGGGAGCTCGAATCGAGAAGGCTGTTCAGAAGCTTGATGGTCCCATTTGGATAGCGGATGTATCCCTTCCAGCCGACGCCATCGATGATCAGGCTGCCGATCACCGCATTGGAATCGTTTAGCCCAGTGGCATCGATGAATGAGCCGGAGCTGTAGGGGTTGTAAATGGTCGTGTAGGTTTCTCCATTCGGGTTCCAGATATAGCCCACGTTACCGAGTGGCCCGAACGATCCCCCACAGACGTAGCCGTTGTTGTTGATGTCGAAGGCGAAGTTCTGATACTGGGGCGCCATGTTGCCCATGTCGACGATGGTTCCGTCTGGCCGCCAGATCACGATGGTGGTGGTGTCCTGGTCCACTTGCGTATAGCCCAGAATCTCACGGGCATTGTTGATCTTCATCGCTCCACAAGCTCCTCCGTATTTGGGTGGCAGGTTGATCCAGCCCTGGCCCGGACGCCACATATAAGCAATGGGGTTGCCCGCGTCGGGAAAGTAGCGGCCAACGACGTCACCATGATCGTTAATGCCAAAAGCCTGGTGCGAGACTCCGTTGAAATCGTCGAGAACACTGGTTCCGTTAGCACGGTTCCAGGTAAATGAAACCTCCAAGGAATTGTAAAAAGTTGAACCCACCACAGTGCCAGAGGCGTTCACGTCCTCCGCCCATATCTGCCAGCCCTGGAAGGGAGGAATCTCCGATAATCCTACCGAGCGGTCGTAGGCGAAGCTTCCACGCGCATAACCGGCCATCATGCCGCCTTCCCCGATGCTGTTCGGATTGAACTCAACTCCGGTGTCGAAGACCTTGTACTTGGACTCGGCCCCAGATTGACTCCAGAGGCTCAGGACGAAGAGAGCAGTGGCCGTTAGTTTTCTCATAATTGCCACTTCACAGTATACGACGGGCCAAACAAGATGCAAAGATTTCAGGCCGAGTACAAGGTCTATCTCTGGAACGAAACTCTGAACAACGGCGCCGGTGGCTGGGAGGAGTTCGTGTCGGCGGGCGCGATGACGAACTCATACAGCACGACCTTTGCCAAGGTGACGGCCAATCTGGACAGATATGTGGACGGCAGCGGCTATGCCTTTGCGAGGATCAGAGTCAGAAAGACTAGTCCGGGGATCACGGGGAGCTGGTACACGGACTTCGAGCAGGGAGTCTGGATGTATAAGTAGGCTCGCCAAAAAGCAAAGACGCCTCCCCGGAGGGAGGCGTCCTTTTCGAGTCAGTTCCGGTTTCCCGGTTCCTTCTCTGAGAGGGAAGGAGGATATGCGTCACTTATTCAAACGCCCGGCCCTGGCGGGCCGTTCCTGTTTTGCGCTGAAAAAACAGGTTTTTTTGCTGGAGCTTCAGTTTGGGGTTCGCGCCATGACCCGCAAAGCACCCACAACGATCCGTCCGCCCGGTTCAAATCACTAATCATCCCTATACACGTAGATGTTGTGATGATCATGGTCCAAGCCCCTAAAGCTCCAGTCGGAACTCGCATAACTGGCCGGGCAGTAGCTCGCCAATCCCATCTTCCCTCAGCGCCCGCGCCGCTTCGAGCGTATAGGCCCGGAGGGCCTCCTCGCGGGTCACGTTCTCCGCAGGGTCGAAGCCATCCGGCCTCGAAGTCGCGGCCCTTATCCCTTCGAGAGGATCGCCGCCCACGATGGGCCGGTCCGAGCTAAAACTGAGCGGGATGCCCGCATCGATCACGCTCCGGAATCTCTTCAGCTTCGAAGCTCGCTCCGGGCCGAGCTGCCTGCGGTAGCTATGCCCGAAGCGCATCAGGAACTCCGGCTGCATCGTGCAGAAGATGCCGAGCCGGGCCATGCGCTCGATCTGGGCGTCGCTCAGGATCATCGCGTGCTCAATTCGGTGCCGGCTTGGGCTATCCAGCGCCTCATACGCATCCATGACCAGGTCGGTGGAGCGATCGCCGATGCTGTGGATGGCGATTTGGTAGCCCGCGTCGTGGGCGATCCGGACCATCTCCAAGAGCCGGTCTGAAGCGTAAATGAGCTGGCCGGATTCTTCGAGTTTGGAGTTTGGACTTTGGAGTTTGGAGTTGCCCGTGTAGGAACCATAGATCGCGGCGGTGGCGGATCCGATTGCGCCGTCGGCGAAAATCTTGACCCCCGAGATGCGGCATCGGTCCGGGTCCAATCCTGACATCAGCTCGGCGATTCTTGACTCCGGAATCGCCCGCGGACCCAACACGGTCGCCCATTGCAGATATAGCCTGATCCGCACCGCGCAGCCCCGCTCGGCCGCCAGACGATACGCCTCAAGCTCGGCTTCGAGGTCGAACTGGACCGTCATCATATCCGCGGCGCAGCAGATCCCCACCTCGCGCATCTTCTCACCCGCCAGTAGGATTGCGGCCGCCATCTCCTCGACGCTTGGCTTGGGGGCGGCCGCGCTCACCACCTCATGGGCCTTTTCGAGGAGCACGCCGGTCAGTGCGCCGCCCGCATCCCGCGCGAAGGTTCCGCCCTTGGGATC
>JBASWW010000059.1:0-44935 GCA_049276675.1 Fimbriimonadaceae bacterium | reverse complement strand
GTCCTCGATCATCTGCCGAGCCCGGACAGGCGCAATCTGACGAGCCGAATATCGAGACAGCCCCTTCTTCACCGCAACACAAGTCAGCCCCGGGCCAAGCAGCTCCGAGGACTCCCGGCATGTCGCCTCGTCGCCCGTCACCAGCAAGCAGGGCACCCCGTAATGCCCGCACAGGGCCGCATTGATCCCGACCTCCCCGACATAGGTGTCGTTGAACTTCAGGTTCCGCCATCCAGTGGTCGAGATCGTGTGGTTCATCACCCCGTCCGGCGTCCCCGCTCGGGCGTGCATTCCCACCAGGAGGCACGCGTCGCAACCCGTCTCGAACATCTCCGTGTAGCGCGACCAGGCGTGGTGGGCCACCCATTCGCAGTCCGGATGGAGCAGCTCGGGGATGAAGGAGTTGAAGGTCCAGCCTCCGCCAGCGCCGTGGCAATCGACGGCCACGATCTCGGTCGCGCCGGCCGCCTTGGCCCCTCGCACGGCGGCATTGATCTCCTCGGTATAGAGCCGCCGCCCCTCCTCGAACATCGGATCGCCGCCGTTCACCTGGTTCCAGACGACGATCCCGGACACGCCCTCCATGTCCGCCATGATCAATACGCGCATGGGCTGATGCTACCGTTTTGAAGGTTGGAGGGGTGGAAGGGTGAAAGGGGAAAGGAGAGAGCCATGAGGGCGCTTCGGTTGGTTCATCCCGGCGGCTCCGGAGTCCACCGTGAATCTACGATTCTTCGCCGGCAATCGACGATTTCTCATCGGGAATCGAGGATTCCTCACCGCCAATCGGCGATTCCTGGTCGGGAAATGAGGATTCCTCACCGCCAATCGACGATTGATGGTCGGGACATGAGGATATGGATTGCCTCAGCCCGCCCGTCGAGGAAGGTGCTTCAATATCCGCTGTCCTCGGGTTGAGGCTTCGTTTGCGAGCCATGGTCCCGTCTTGGCCTTAAATCCGATTCTGGCGAGTTGCCCAAAATCGGACAGGTGGATCGACCGTGGAACCGGAACGGACGTCGCGACCGATCTGTCAGTGCCTCTAGCCCGCACTCTTCGTAGCGGTCGTAAATCTTGTATCCCGTCTTGCGAGAAATCCCGAACTCACGACGCAGGAAACTCATGTCTTCGCCCTCGAGCAGGGCGAGCTACGAACCTCAAACGCTATTCCATCACCGAATACTCCTTCCAAGGCATCACTTCCCTCCGTTAAGAAGCAAGTGTCACCTATGTGTCCGGAGGTTTGTGGAAATCTGCAAAAATGACCAAGCCTATGACGGAAGATCGAAAACATCCTGAGCTCTCAGATCGTGAGCAGCAACTCATAACCCTTGCCGCGAAGGGGTTAACGGACACTGCGATCGCCCAGCGGCTGGGTATCAGCGAGCCGACGGTCAAGAGCTATTGGCAGCGCGTACGCAGCAAGCTTGGCCCGTACAATCGGACCGAGTTGGTCGCAAACGCACTAATCGAGGAGAGCGAACGAACCGTCGCCGAATTGAACGGTGAGATCGTCAAACTCCGAGGCGCGTTGAGCCAAACAAATGGCAGTATTGTCGACCTGCAACGCGAGATGCTCGAGAACGCTCCTGATGCGGTCTTCGCCGTCGACCAGGACTCGTGCTTCGTGTGGCTGAATCTCGAAGCCGAAAGGATGTTCGGATATCGATACGACGAGCTGGTCGGCAAGCCGGTGAGCCTCCTCGTGCCGGTCGAGCTTCAGGAGCGACACAGGGCCCACATGCGGCAGTACATCTCGAATCCAGAGCGGAAGCGAATGGGTGAGCACCTTGCCACCGTTGCCGTGCGCAAAGATGGCGAGGAGTTCTCCATTGCGGCCTCCCTCGCTCCGATCGAGACGCCAAACGGCCGCATCGTGACGTGCTTTGTGCGCGAAGTATCCGAGGACCGGGCGGTCGCAACCTACGTCGAACGGCACCGAACCAAATGAAAGTAAGACCGCTATTCGTTGGCATCGCCGGGGGCTCCGGCAGTGGCAAGACCTACTTCGCCCGTGAAGTCGCCCAAGGCGCAGCTCCCGCTGAGATCGCGATGCTGAGCATGGATCAGTACTTCCGCTCGACGCCTTCGGAGACGGATCACCGCGACATTAACTTCGACCATCCCGCCCACCTCGACTTCCAGCTGATGATCAGGCAGCTAAAGCAGCTCAAGAAAGGGCAAAGCATCCTCGCCCCAAGTTACGATTTCCGGTCGATGGTCCAGAAGCCTGCGTCGGTCTCGATCGAGCCCAAGCCGGTGGTGCTCGTGGAGGGCCTTTTCGTCTTGTCGAAGCCGATGGTCGAGCTGTTCGACGTCACCGTATTCCTGGACGTAGACCCGGATCAGCGGCTGCTAGGCAGGATTTTGAGGGACGCAAGGGAGAGGGGCGCGTCCATCAAGGATCTGGTCGACAGGTACCAGCGCTTCGTCAGGCCCAGCTACGACGTATTCGTGGCGCCGACCAAGCAGAACGCCGACATCGTGGTCGACTTCACGTACCGCCGCATCCTCCTTGCCAAGATGCTAACCCTGCTCCTCAAAGCATTCCTGGAAGAGGGCATGGACATCGAGGCGTTCTCGCAAGATCTGCGCGCGGAGTGCTATCACCTCGGATTCACGCCACGAGAGGGCAGCATGCCGGTATCCATCGACATCCTCAAGCTTGCCCGCGACTACCCCGAGTCGGCCTCTCCAAAGCCTGCGCTGCGGTAGCGTCCCCATTTGCCCTCCGAAGGGACGGCATCGGTCGGAGGACAAGGTTCGGATGCCGAATAAGAGACGACTTGCGAGAAGCACATATGGCGGCTCATCATGTATCGAGCAGGCGTTGCGGCCACCGAAGGAAACCCGATGAGAATCCAGGGATGTAGCTCTTCGAATCAACGGTGGACGCTTATGCTCCTTCTCCCAGCGATCCCGCCATTGAGCCCACCCGCCGGGGCATAAGGCAGGTAGAACAATGAAGAAATCGAAACACTCTTGGCATGTGAAGGCCCTCGTATTCGTGGCGATCCTATCAGCGGCGGCATTGGCATTCTGGCCGCGCGGCAAGGTCGTCCTCGCTAGTGCGCAGGAGACCGAGGTTACGGAGACCATCGCTGCATCCGGCGTGGTAAGAGGGTGGCGCGAGGCGACGGTTGGCGCATCGGTTCCAGGAACCATATCGGAACTGCTGGTACGCGAAGGCGATGCTGTCTTGAAAGGCCAGCCGCTGGCGAGGCTGCGGGACAATGTCGCACACGCGGAAGCTGAACGAGCGCGAGCAGGACTGGAGACGGCTATGGCAGGCGTTGCACAGGCCAGAGCGGGGGCCTTGCCATCGGAAGAGGCACGTGCGGAGGCCATGCTGAGAGAGGCAATCAGCGCGCAGGAACAAGCGGCCGCGTTGGCACGGCGAGCGGATTGGGTCCGCGGGCAGGCGATCGCGTCGATCCAAGAGCAAAACGCACTCATCGCACGCGCTGGCTCCTCCGTCGCGCAGGCCGAAGCTAAGCTGGAATTAGCCGAAAAGACCTATGATCGCGTGAAGAAACTTGCCAACGAGGGTGCCATTGCCCGTGCCCGGCTGGACGAAGCAGAGACTGCATTGCAGATCAGCCGGTCAGACAAGACCTCCGCCGAGGATGCGCTGGCAGCGGCGAAGGCCGGTCTGACTCGGACGGAGGCGGGAGCGAGAGCCTCGGAGGAGGACCTCGTCTCCGCTAGAGCGGCAATGAAGGTGGCTCGGTCTCGGTCGCTGGCCGCCCGAGCATCCCTCGACACGATTAGGTCTTTCCCACGATCAGTGGATGTCGCCGTAGCGAGGCGGAGGATGAGAGAGGCTGCGGAAATCCTGAAGATGTCGCAGGATCAAGCGGTTAACTCGCATGTCACTGCCCCATTCGACGGCGTAGTCACTCGGATCTTGGCAGAGCGCGGATCGGCTGTCGGGCCAGCCGGGATTCTGCGCATCGTCGAGAGGGGCAATCTGGAGATCCGCTTGACCTTGGACGAAGCCAATCTTGGCACGATCGCCGTTGGACAGCGCGCGAGCATCAGCCATCCCGCCTACCCTGGGAAGGGGGTTATCGGGATGGTAAATCGTATTGCGCCAAACGTGGACGAGGAGCGAGGAACCATCGAGCTGACCGTTGTGCCGATCAAGAAGAGGACTTGGCTTAAGCCCGGTCAAACGGTGGATGTCAACCTAGTGACGCAAGAGAGAGTCAAGCGGCTGCTTGCGCCTCAGTCGGCGATTCACATGACGGACAAGCATGCCGCCATCTACGTGGTCGAAAAGGGCCGGGCGACGCTCCGGGCGGTCGTCCTTGGGCCTTCGGTGGGAGACCTCGTGCCGGTGCTCCAGGGGCTGTCGGGCAAGGATAAGTTCGTCCGCGACGCAGCGAGCGTTTCGTCCGGACAAGCGGTTGTCGACAAATGAGGATATTGAGGTTCGAACGCACCCTGGCTTGGCGATACATCCTGTCAGGCGGCGGGCAGACGATCCTGATCATGTCGGCGGTCGCCATAGGCGTGGTCCTGATGGTTATCGTCAGAAGCATTCTGATGGGTTGCCAGCAACATCTAACAGACGAGGTCGCCGACGTGCTTCCGCACATAACGATCTCTTCGCGCACAGAGATCCCCACATTGGCGATCGCCTCCGCCTATCCAGTTTCGACCCGCGTGCAGAAGCGGCGTGACCAAACAAAGAACCTGGATCAGTGGGAAAAGATCGTGAGTCTCGCGCAGCGGACCCCAGGCGTGGCCGGCGCGGCGCCCGCGATTCTCGAGCAAGGGTTCGTTTCGTTTGGTGGAAAGCGCATTGGCGCGACCTTGCAGGGGGTCGATCCCGAGAGCGCGGACAATGTTATTCGAGTGAGCAAGTACACCTATCAGGGTCGATATCTCGGTCTTGGCCCTGCCGAAGCTGTTGTCAACTATCAGGTCGTCAAGGAGTTGGGCGTCTCTCTTGGGTCGCGCATTCGAATAGCCTCGCCCGCTGGCGTGTCATACACTTTCGCGGTAGTGGGACTCTTCGACAGCGGAAGCCAAAGCGATTTTCCGAGGGCCTTTGTGAATTTGCGAGCCGCTCAGAGCCTGTATCGGACGGGGCCATCTGTTCCGACGGTGCTCGTGCGAGTAAACGAGCTTTTTTCAGCAGACGAGATCGCGATTCAGCTACGCAGACAGCTTTCGCAAAAAGTGGAATCATGGATGGAGAAGACGCCTCTCTTTGCGGACACGCTCAAGTCGTTCCAGGGAATTAGCTTTCTCTTGTCGGGGCTTGCACTTATCGCATCCGCGTTCGCAGTCGCTTCGGTGCTGATTGTTTCGGTGGCCCAGAAGGGCAGGCAGATCGGAATCCTCAAGAGTATGGGCGTCAAGAGTCACCAGATTTTCCGCGCGTTCGTCCTGCAGGGCGCCTTCGTCTCCAGTTTTGGGGCGGTGGTGGGCGCCGCGATGGCTGTTCTGGCGGTCGGAATGCTCGAAAAGATCACAGTGCCTCCGACGCACCCCGGCGCAGTTCTCAAGTCACAGTTCCCGTCCGGGCTCTCATGGCAATTGCTTATCGTGTCAGTAGCGGTCGTCATTGTTACCGCCTCGCTCGCCTCGGCGATGCCCGCCCGCCGGGCGGCACGGCTCAACCCCGTGGAGACCATGAAGTGAGCAAACATATCGTCGAGGCTCACGCACTTGTCAAGACCTATTTCGACGCCATCGAGGTGCCCGTCCTCAGAGGAATCTCATTGCGGATCGAGCCCGAAGAGTTCCTTGCCATCATGGGTCAGTCCGGCTCAGGCAAGTCGACGCTTCTCAATATATTGGGGTGCCTGGATAGGCCGACCTCCGGAACCTTGGTGATTGACGGCCAGGACACGGCCGATCTCGCCGATAATCAACTCGCCGCACTGAGGAGCACGAGCATCGGATTCGTTTTTCAATCCCATCTGTTGCTCGATGAATTCTCCTGCCTCGAAAACGCCCTCATGCCTATCCTGATCGCAAAGGGTGAGATCGGTCGGGGAGACAACGAGCGTGTTGTCGGCCTGATCGAGCGCGTCGGGCTGACGCCGGTCATGCACCGAAAGCCAGCAAGCATGTCCGGCGGCGAGAAGCAGCGCTGCGCCATCGTGCGGGCCCTTGCCAATGGCCCGCGCCTCCTCCTGGCCGACGAACCTACCGGAAACCTCGACAGCACGAACGGAAAGGAGATATTCTCGCTTCTTCGAGAAGTGAGCGGGGCCACCGGCGCAGCCACGGTCCTCGTGACCCACGACGATCGCCTCGCGCTGCAGGCTGATCGGGTCGTGTCGATTCGCGACGGCATGATAAGAGACATTCTCGAGCCTTCCAAAGCGCATCTGGAGGCTGCGCCGATCTAAGGAACCGGATGCCCTCCGAAGGGACGGCATCGGTCGGAGGACAAGGTTCGGATGCCGAATAAGAGACGACTTGCACGTCATCCGGGGTTCTTCCAACATATACCCATCGGGCGGGCCGCTGCTGCCCAAGGAGAAACAAGATGAAATTCTATAAGCTCGCTCCGTTTGGATTGGCGATGATCGCAGCGATGGCGATAGCCGGCCAGGGAGCGCAAAAGCCAGCTATGCCAGGCACCATGGACATGGCCGCGTGCAAGAAGATGATGGCCGAAAGCCAAAAGGTGCAAGCTACCACTACCGCCCAACAGACGCGCCTGCGACACTTGCTGACGATGATGAAGGGCGCGGGGCGCAACAAGCTCGCCGCGGTGGAGGACGTGGTCAAAGAGCTGGCAGACCAGCAGCTCAACATGACTCACACAGTCAACGTTTTCCACGATCGGATGATGACGCACATGGTCGATCACATGCAGGGCCAAACAATGGGTGCGTGCCCGATGATGAAGGGCATGGCCGCAAAGCCTGCGCCGAAGAAGGGCAAGTAGCGACGATGGTCGGCGAGCTATCGAGAGAACAGATCGATGTTCTGCTCCGCGAACAGCGATTCGCTCGGTTGGGCTGCCACGCCGACGGCAGAACCTACGTGGTGCCGATCAGCTACGCGCCGGACGGCGCGCGCCTGATCGGGCAGACAACGCCCGGCCTGAAGGTCGAGATGATGAGGAAGAATCCGAAGGTCTGCGTCCAGCTGGACGAGATTGAGAACCTCACCAATTGGCGCAGCGCGATCCTATGGGGCAGCTACGAAGAGCTCTCGGGGGCCGAGGCGGCCGCCGCCACGGGCTTACTCATCGATCGCTATGGCGAGAAGTTCGCCGAAGCCGAGAAAGAGGAGCGGCGGGGGCGGGAAACGGCCCCGCCCCGCCTGGACGGCCGGCCAGCCATGGCGGTCGTCTACGCGATCAACATCGAAGAATGGAGCGGGCGATTCGAAACGACGTCCAACTCCTCGGCGGATATGAGGACACATCAATAGGAGAAACCACAATGACACAAGAAATCATGGACTGTATTGACGCCTGCACGAACTGCATGCAGCTGTGCCGAGAGTGCGCGGAAGCGTGCGACGAGATGGGCGGAATGAGCGAGTGCGTCAGGCTCTGCCTGATCTGCCACGACGAGTGCGACCGGCACGCCAAGGCGATCCACACGGGCGACCACAGCCACCTCGAAAGCTGCGTCGCCGCCTGCGAGGCCTGCGCAGCCGAATGCGCGAAAGGCGCCGAGCACATGGCGATCTGCGGCCGCTGTTCATCGGCCTGCCGTCAATGCGCCGAGGCGTGCCGCAAAGCGGCACCCCCGAAGGCCGAGTCCGAGGGCGGATGCTGCCATTAGACAGCTGACGAACCAGGAGAGCCATCCTTGAGAATCAACTTTCAAAGTCCACAGCCGCATACAGCGGAGGAGAATACAAATTGCAAGTAAATCGTGCTGCGACCATGCAGTTAGAGTCTATATCGGCCAACGCACCCATCAGAGAGGTGGCCACCAAAATGAAGGCAACGAATGTCGGCCTCCTTCTGGTTGCTGACAAGCGAAGGCTTCTCGGGGTCGTCACAGACCGCGACATCGTCATCAGGGCGTTCGCTGAGGGCAAATGTCCCGGGAAAACCTGCGCCCGGGACATCATGAGCCACCCGGTCGTTTGTATCGACGGGGGCGCGGAACTTGAGGAAGCGGCTAAGCTCATGATCGAAAAGAAAGTCCGGCGGCTCGTAGTTACAAACGACGATCGACAACCAGTCGGGGTGCTGTCGCTGGACGACATAGCATTTTCGACGCACGGCGATGATACGGCTGCGGGGGTATTGGAGGAGATCGCGCAAGCGCCGCAGTCTTCGGCCCTATTCCGAACAGTCTGAAATCATGCGCAACAATTAGGGAGCCCTCCGTGGATCGAGGGCCCCAAAAGGAGTTGGCAGGGTGATCCCATAGACGTATTCATTACCGAAGCCGCACCCAGTGATCTGCGCTTCATGACGAGGGCGCTGGATGGGCACGAAGTGCGCGGTTCCCGACACGTCCTGGACGTGTCCACGGTCGACGACCGGACCGAGGTCCTTTCCGTGATGGTCCACTCGCCCGTAGGGAGCCGGGAGCTGGAGAGGCTCAAGAACCTGCGGATGATCGCCACTCGCTCTACCGGATTCGACCACATCGATCTGCGCGGGGCCAAGAAGCGCGGCATCACCGTCTCAAACGTGCCCGCTTACGGCTCGAACACGGTCGCCGAGCACACTTTCGCGCTGATCCTATCGCTCACGAGGAAGGTCCACGTCGCCTACATGCGTACCATTCACGGCGAGTTCGACCTCATGGGCCTGATGGGCTCCGACCTAATGGGCAAGACACTTGGCGTAGTTGGCGCGGGCAAGATCGGGCAGCACGTGGTGAGGATCGGCAAGGGATTCGGCATGCGGGTCGTGGCGTTCGATCCGTTCGCGGACGCGCATCTCGGGGAGGTCCTCGGATTCGAGATGCTGGCGTTCGAGGAACTGCTGAGGCGATCGGACATCGTCGCCCTCTGCTGCCCGCTGACCGATGCCACCCGCCACCTCATGGACCGCGCCGCCTTCTCGCGGATGAAGAAGGGCTCGATGCTCATCAACACCGCCCGTGGCGCGGTGGTCGATGCGGGAGCGCTGCTGTGGGCATTGTCCGAGGGGATCGTTGGCGGCGCGGGGCTGGACGTCTTGGAGGACGAGGAGGTCATGCCCGAGGACGCGCTGGTCGCCGAGATCGCGTCCAAGCGGGGCCGGGCCCGCATTGAGCAGATCGCCGAGAACCTTGCCCTGATGCGCCACCCGAACGTGGTGGTCACGCCGCACATGGCCTTCTACTCGCGCGAGGCGCTGCGGAGGATCCTCGAAACGACGGCCGCCAACATACGGGCATTCGCCGCCGGCTCGCCGATAAATGTTGTCTAGCACGAACCTTCCTCCCAATGATGGTTGGTGCATGAAGATGTTTTTCCCCACGTCAGCGGCAGACTTGTCCGGCACTCCGCCAGCGTTCCCCCGCCCAAAGGAAGTCTCCAGACGGGCGCGGGAATGGCGCTGAACTGCGGAAATCTACGGCAACGGGGAAGCCAGCGCGGTGGAGCAGCACCCCATGCCCTCCGAAGGGACGGCATCGGTCGGAGGACAAGGTTCGGATGCCGAATAAGAGACGGCTTGCAAGCGCCCAGATCGTGGCTCATCATCTACCTTGAGATGCAACGAAGCGCGCCAAAGCTGCGGGACCTCGTCAGGCCGAATCTGCCGATCGCCTGTCCAAGCGACACGATCCAAGCAGCGGCAGAACTGATGTCGAATACGCGGGCCTCCGCGATCCCTGTCCTCTTGGACGGCGGGCTTGTCGGGGTTCTGTGCGAGTGCGACATCACCCGAAAGCTCGTGGCAAAGGGGCTTGACGCGGCATCTGCGACGGTGGGGGAGCTGATGAACTCCGAGCCCGTGCGCATTAGCGACGACCGCGACCTCGAAAGCGCGCTTGTCGTGATGCGGGCGCGCGGCGCTCACGCCCTGGCGGTCCAAGACCTTTTCGGGCGGTTTATCGGCCTTCTCACCGAGCGCGAGCTGTGCGAAGAAGCGCACAGCCGAGCCAAGGAGGCATATCAATGAGACTGAACCCGGTTGGCATGGCGAACGCCCTTAGCGGGGCCACCGCCATCATCTTCGTCGTCTGCGCGATCATCGTGAACGTCGCGTGGAGCTTTGCGATTTCGACGTTCAAGTCGATCTTCCACGGCATCAATGTGGACCCTATTGTTCCCGCTGCCCTGCCGGAGTTTAACTTCGGGATATTTCTTCAGGGTTTAGTGGCGCTGGTCGTACTCATGTGGCTCTTCGGGTTGTTCCTCGGCCTGATCTACAACGCCACCGCCGGTGGCCGGGAGGCATCATGAATCCGCACGGACAACGAACCAAGAGTTTCTGGCGCTCGTGGCAGGGCTTCTGCGCGCTGCTCCTGATCGCGGCGCTCCTTTTCTTCCTCGTCACTGAGCACACCGCGCACTTCTTCGGATTCCTGCCGTTCGGCATCTTCCTGCTATGCCCGCTGCTGCACATCTTCATGCACCGGGGGCATGGCGGATCGGACAAGCCGGGGCAATCCGGCGGAGGACATCAACACTAATGGGACATAACGGCACAAGCATCCCCGCCTATGGGCTGTGGACCCTCGTCGTGATCAACAGCGCGCTCTTCATCATGTTCGCGTTCAGCTTCGCCAAGCCGGAGTCGAAGCGCGACTGGAAGTCCCTCGGGGCCTTCTCCGCCTTTATCGTCGCGCTCTTCACGGAGATGTACGGTTTCCCGCTGACGATCTACCTCTTGGCGCCCTGGCTCCAGTCGAGGCTCCCAGGAATGGACGTTTACGGTCACGACATGGGGCACTTGTGGTCCACGATCTTCGGCTGGAAGGGCGATCCCCACTTCAGCCCCTTCCACATCGCGAGCTACGTGTTCATCGTTTGGGGCTTCTGGATCGTCGCCTCTGCATGGCCGGTGCTGCACAGGGCGATCCGAACCAAGACGCTGGCGAAGGACGGACCCTACGCCATCATCCGCCACCCCCAGTACGTGGGGTTCGTGCTCGTCATGTTCGGCTTCTTGCTGCAGTGGCCCACCATAATTACTCTTGTGATGTTCCCGATCCTCGTGGTGGTGTACTGGCGGCTCTCGCTCTCCGAGGAGCGGCAGGTACGGGCAGAGATCGGCGAGGAATACGAGCGATATGCGGCCAACGTGCCTCGCTTCATCCCTCGCCTCTTCGGGGGCGGACACGGGAAGGGGGTCAGAGCCTCATGAGGGCGACCATCCATCTTCAGAACGTACACTATGCGGGGTGCGCCGAGAACGTCAAGGCCGCCCTCGAGATGATCGAGGGGGTCAAGGCGGTGCAGGTCAACCGTGAAGAGCTAGTCGCGGAGGTTCTGTATGAAGCTCCCGCTACGCCGCTACAGATGAGAGAGCAGCTCTTGATGGCGGGCTATCTGGCGGAGGGCGCCCACGGAGATAATCAATGAGAAAGGTCAAGGTTGCGGTCAACGGATACGGCGTGATCGGAAAGCGCGTCGCCGACGCGGTGCAGCGACAGCCCGACATGGAGCTTGCGGGCATCTGCGACGTGGCCGCTGACTATCGAATCCGCGTGCCCTGGGGCCTCGGCATGCCGGTGTTCGCCGCAAACGAAGAGGCGGCCGCCCAGATGCGCGCGGCGGGAGTCGCTCCGGCAGCGCTGTTGGACGAGCTTTTGGACTCTGCTCACTTGATCGTGGACTGCACACCCAAGAAGGTCGCGGCAACGAACATCCCGAGGTACAAGGAGCACAAGCTCAAGTTCATTCTCCAGGGAGGAGAGAAGCACGAGACGACAGGCCATAGCTTCGTGGCGCAGGCGAACTATGCAACCGCCCTTGGAAGGGAATCGACGCGGGTGGTCTCATGCAACACAACGGCCACTGTCCGCGTGCTCGGCGCCCTGCAGAGCGCCGGCATTCTGAAACGAGCGCGCGGGACATTGCTTCGCCGCGCAACTGACCCGTGGGAGAGCCACCTGGGCGGCATCATGAACACGATCGTGCCGGAGGAGGACATTCCGTCCCACCAGGGCCCCGATGCCAAGACGGTGCTTCCCGACCTAGATGTGGTCACGATGGCCTGCAAGGTGCCGGAGACCCTGGGACACGTCCACTACTGGTGGGTCGAGCTTACGCGAGATGCCACGAGCGACGAAGTTCTAGACATCTTTCGCAAGACGCCCAGGCTCGTCATGCTCCGCGCAAGCGACGGCCTCGGCACGCCGAACGCGATCAAAGAGATGCTGGGCGATTTCCGCCGGCCTCGCGGCGACCTTTGGGAAGTCGCGCTCTGGGAGGACATCCTGACGGTTCAGGGAACTGAGCTGTTCCTCTGCACCTTTGTCGACAATCAGGCCATCGTTATCCCTGAAACCATCGATGCGATCCGGGCGCTCACCGAGCTCGAACCGACCGCAGAAGCCTCGATGGCCAAGACCGACCGCAGCCTCACGGACATGGCCGGCGGCCCCACCGCCATCTTCAAGCGGGACATGAAGCACGGCGAGTGCTGCCCGCCCGGCGAAGAGAAGAAGGTCTGACATGAGGTCGCTTCTGCGGCTGCACAAGATCTTCTGGGCATTCGGGCGCAGGAACCTGTTCGTTGCTGTCTATCTGGACGTGTATCGTCGGAGCCTCACCAGCCGGTCCTGCTCGTGCGAGGAGGACGACCGCTTGAGGGGCCGGGCGAAGCGACTGCGAGCAGCGTTCGAGGAGCTCGGACCGACCTTCATAAAGCTCGGGCAGATACTGGCGAGGCGCGACGACATCTTTCCGCCGCCGTACATAGAGGAGCTGAGCGGTCTGCAGGAGCACGTGCGGCCCGTGCCGTTCGATCAAATCGAGCGCACGCTGGCCATGAAGTGCATCTGCGCGGACATGGCGCAGCCGGGGCACCCCACCGATCCGAAATGCTTCCACTGCAACCGAGTCGAGGAGGTGTTCGAGAGCTTCGATAGGGCGCCGCTCGCCACCGCGTCCCTAGCGCAGATCCACCGGGCCAAGCTCGACGGGCGGGAGGTCGCGATCAAGCTCCTCAAGCCGCGAGTGCTCGACCAGATCAACCTCGACCTCGGCATCCTCTGGCGCTTCCGGCACCTCATGCTCAAGGTTATCGGGATGGGCCGAAGCGTGAACGCCAACGACTTCCACGCCGAGCTGAAGCGCTCGCTCCAGATGGAGGTCGACCTCAAGGCCGAGGGCCTGCACATGACGATCTTCCGCCGGCAAAACGAGCCCGAAGCGACCGCGCCCGAGGTCTTCTGGGGCTTCAAGCGCGATGACGTGCTCGTGATGGAGTTCATCGACGGCGCGCCCTTGTGGGACGCCGGAACGCCGGATAACAGCAGGATATCGACTCCCGATACCAGTCCGGAACTGGGCGGCCAAGGCGGCGTCGATCAAAAGGCACTCGCCCCGCGGCTCGCGCACAACTTCCTCCGGCAGGTCTTCCTCAACAATCTCTTTCATGCCGACCCGCACCCTGGGAACGTCTTCCTGCGCGGATCGGAAATCGTGTACCTCGACATGGGGGCAATGGGCCGCATGGACCGGCAGACCCGCGAGCCGCTGCAGGCAATGTTCTACGCTGTCGCACAAGGAGATGTCGAGGGGGCGGCGGACGCCCTGCTCGAGCTCGGCCACACGAAGGGCGTGGACCGCAGCGCCCTTCTCACGGACGTGGGTCTCATCGTCGCCTCTTATGGCGCGGCGACCGGGGAGCGGTGGAGCGATCGGATTTTGGATACCGCGCGAACTCACCAGATACGTCTGCCGCGCTCGGTGATCCTGCTCTCGAAGGCCCTCGTGCTGATCGAGAGCCTTGCTCTTCGGCTCGATCCATCGTTCTCGCTGGATGCGGTAATGCGGGAGTTCTTGCCCGAGCTGTCCGCCAAGCATCTCAAAGAATCGGCGAAGGAGGCCAGGCACATCGCTAAGAAGTTCATCGACCTGCTCGAACGGCTGCCCTCGATGGTGGAAAGCGCCGTCTTGAACCAAGGCCATGGGGCTCCGACAGAGGCGGCCTCCTAGGATGAGCCGCACGCTAAGCATCGTCTTGATCATGGCCGTGTACGCCCTATGCTACGTCGGCATCAAAGTCGCCCTGCCGCACGCGCCGCCGCTGTTCTTCGGCGGCATCCGAATCCTTATCGGCGGGCTGGCGCTACTCACCGCGCTGGTGGTGAGCCAGACCTCGATCTGGCCGGCCAAGGGGAACTGGGGCTGGGTCGTCGGTCTGGCCCTGCTTGCCACATTCGGAGGAACCGCGACGATGTTCATCGCCGCCAAGGAGGCCTCCGCAGGCATCGCTTCGGTGCTCGGCAACCTCCAGCCGATCCTCACCCTCGCGCTGGCGCTGATGTTCTTGGGCGAGAAGGCCACGTGGTCGAAGCTAACGGCTCTCGTCCTGGGCACGGTCGGCATCGTGCTCATCAGCGTTCCCTCCTTAGCCGCGGGCGGGTTCGGCGAGGCCAAGGGCGCCGTCCTCGCCTTGGCATCCTCGCTCATCGTGGCCGTGACCAATGTGGCCGTCAAGCGGATCGCCGGCGAGGAGCTGCTGAGAATCATCACCTGGCAGCTGCTCTTCGGGAGCATTCCCTTGATCGTCGCGTCGGCCGCGACCGAATCGTGGACGGCCATCCACATCAACGGTGTGTTTGTGACGGCCGCTCTCTTGCTAGGAGTGCTCGGAACGGCGTTCGTGAACTACGCCTGGTACAAGATCGTCCAGCGAGAGGACGTGGGCAGGGTCGGGATGTTCTTCTTCCTCGTGCCTGTCATCGGCCTGCTCTCGGGCGTGCTGCTCTTTGGCGAGAAGATTACGCCGGTCCAGGCGGGCGGCATTGTCGTTACTGTTGGCTCGCTCGCCTTCCTGCGCAACCGGCCCTCAAAGGAGGCGTCCTCATAGATCCTGCTGTCGGCCTGGTCCAGGCTTATCTTCGCCTCAACGGCTTTTTCACGGTGACCGAATACCCGATCATCGGCCAGGGCAGGCAGGGCGCATTCTCGCTCACCGACGTGGACGTGCTCGCAGTGCGCTTCCCGAACGCCCAGCACTGGATCAGCGGCAAGCGATCTGAGGGCCGCGGACTCGAAAACGACCCCATCCTCGACATCGAGCCCCATTGCATCCAGATGATCATCGGCGAGGTCAAGGAGGGTAAGTCCAAGCTCAACGCCAACGCCTATTCGCCGCCCGTCGTCGAAACCGTGATTCGGCGCTTCGGATGCTGCGACGAGGACCCTCGCGAGGTCGCTCTGCGGGTCATCGAGCATGGCAGGGCGGAGACCCACGTCGGGGAACAGGAGTGCCGCATCCGCATGGTCGTCTTCGGCGGCGGCCCTGAGTCGGGCGCCACGAGCTACGACGTGATCGGCCTGCGCCACGTCGTGGGCTATCTGAACGACTTCGTGCACCGCCACTCGGACGTGTTCCTCTCGACCCAGATCAAGGACGAGAGCTTCGATCTCATGGCGCTGCTCGTAAAGTTGGGAGTTCGCATCCCGATTCGGACTCCCGGTGGGAACGAATGACACAACGCGAGCGGGCCACCGACATCGCCAGGCGCCGCTAAGAGCTTTTGAAGAGCGCTCTCCCAGGATGAACAATGGAAAAAATCAACCACTTAAAAAGCACCATCGAACATCACGACCTCGTGCGGATCGGCGTCATGGGTTCTGCAAGTCTGGCTTACGATGAGGCCGTAGCGCAGAAATGCCGCCGCCTCGGGCGTGCGATCGCGCAGGAGGCGTACTGCCTCCTTACAGGCGCCTGCCCCGGCCTGCCGCATGAAACCGTGCTTGGCGCAAAGGAGGTCGACGGGCACACGATCGGCATCTCCCCTGCCGCAAGCCTACGCGAGCACGTCGAGGTGTTCGACTCGCCCCACCTGGAGTATGACGTTATGATCTATACGGGCCTCGGACTCATGGGCCGCGAACTGATCAACATTCGGAGCAGCGACATCATCATCGTTGTCGGAGGTCGCACGGGGACGCTGGGCGAGTTCGCCATAGCTCACGAGGAGGGCAAGCTCATCGGCGTTCTGCAGGGCTCGGGCGGCATCGCCGACCGGCTCGACGAACTCGAACCCTTCCTCGGAAAAGCCACGGGGTCCGTCATCTTGTACGACGCCGATCCGGAAAGGCTCGTGGCGAGTCTTGTAGCCAAGTACAAGCAATTGCGAGACAATCCCGCGCCCTCCTCGACCCTGCTGGGAACGTCCCGATCCGGCCTCTTGCCCCAATCCTAACGCGATGCGGCCACGTCGCCGCCACCGCCGGGCCGGATGCCGATCCCCAGGCATGGAACGGATCCCCGATGATCGGTGAGGAAATTTAGCTATGGCGTACGGGCCGGCATCGATGCGACGCGCCTTCTGCCGGTTTTCCCTAGTTCCCATTGCTCGGGAATGGCTCGCCTCGTGCAGGGGATCGGAAGCCCTGCCCAAGGGACTCGCTGCCCGGCCTACGCGGACGAATTCCTTGCCTAAGGGGAGGGACCGCTATGGCAAGGGGCCCGTTCCCCGGTCTAAGGGAACGAGCCACTAGTCTAAGGGATTCATTCCCCGACCTTGGGAGATCGGCCGCTCGTGCCATCCGAAGGGACGGCATCGGTCGGAGGACGAGCTTCGGATGCCGCATAAGAGACGACTTGCAAGCCCTCGGATCATGGCTCATCATTTGGGTGTAGTCAGGCGGGCCGCGAAAGCGCCGCCGGAGCATCGAGGAAAGAAAATGAACAACGAACAATCGAACATCATTGCCGTCTACGACTCCCACGACAGGGCCGAGGACGCCGTGCGCCGCCTGCACGATGCCGGATTCGACATGAACGACCTGTCCGTCGTTGGGCAGGACTACCAAGTGGAGGAGCGCCCCGTCGGCTTTGTGAACACGGGCGACCGGATGTGGTCGTGGGGCAAATTCGGGGCCTTCTGGGGCTCGATATGGGGCCTGCTCTTCGGCTCCGCGATGCTCATGGTTCCGGGGATCGGACACATCATGTTCGCAGGCTGGCTCGTCGCGGCCCTCGAAGGCGCGGTGCTCGGCGGTGCCATAGGCGCGCTGGGCGGCGCTCTGGCGAGCATCGGCATTCCCGAGAACAGCGTGCTGGAATACGAGGCGGAGATCAAGGCCGGCAAGTTCCTGGTGCTCGCGAGAGCCACGGGTGCTGAGGCCGAGCGCGCAAGAACCATTCTTGATGGCACCCAGGCGGCGAGGGTCGACACCTTCGAGGCCAAGGAGCCCGCGGGCCATCACTAGTCAGAAGGCCGGTCGGCGGGGCCGGGCCCGAAAAGCCGTGCCCCGTCTAGCCAGCCATTCGTAGAACACAGGAGATGACAATGAACAACACAATCAAAATCGCAGTCCTCGGTGGCCTTTCGGCCATCGCCATCTACGCCCTCGCCTCCGGCCCCATTCAGCAGGGCTGCTGCGCGGGCATGAAAGTGGCGCAATCAGATGTATCAGCCGCAACCCAAGCCCAAGTGGCAAAAGGCGTGCAGAAGGCAACCGTTACCATCGACGGCGGCTATCGGCCCTCGACCATCTCGGTCAAGGCGGGCAAGCCCGTCGAGCTCACCTTCAAGCTCGGGGCGAATCCGGGATGCGGCGACGTGCTCGTCATCAAATCCCTCAATGTGCGTCGAGAATTCCAGGTCGGTAAATCCGAACTGGTGAAGTTCACCCCCAGCAAGCCGGGCGAGATCGCGTTCGAGTGCGGCATGGGCATGCTCAGAGGCAAGATCGTCGTCACCCGATGACGAGAGCAGAAGAATTGAGTATTGATAGAGAGGGAGGCGACCTTCGATCGCCTTCCTCTCGTGTAGCCAATCGCAGCCAGATCCGCAGCTGACCCATCATGAAGTCAATGAACCACGATCACGAAGGTCACGTCGACCCGCACCAGGGGCATGCCACCAGCCCTGCCGCAAACGAGGAGAAGACCGGCATGCCTCCGGTAAAGGAGCCCCGAGCTCCCGCAATGCCGGAGCATAAGAAGGGGCACGACCACGGTGGATCCGTTGCTGATCCGGTTATGGCGGCGGCCATGGAGCGGGACATGCGGACCCGCTTCTATGTCGCGCTAGGCCTAACGATTCCGATCTTCTGGCTCTCGGGGCAGGTCCCCTTCATGCCGAGCCCGCTAAGCGGGCACTGGCTGCACCTAGTCCTATTCCTGCTCACGACCCCAGTGGTCTTTTATAGCGGCTCCATCTTCATCACCGGCAGCTACAGGGCGTTAAGAGATCGCCGCCTCGATATGTCGGTGCTCGTCGCGCTGGGCGTCTTGGCGGCATATCTGGCAAGCATCTATCTGAGTTTGTCACCCGACGGCACCGTCTTTTATGAGGCAGCGGCGCTGCTCGTGACCTTCGTGCTCTTCGGCCACTGGATGGAGATGAGGTCGCGCCGGGGCACGTCCGACGCCCTGCGCGCGCTGTTCAATCTGGTCCCGCCGATGGCAGTAGTGTTGCGCGACGGGAAGGAGATCGAGGTGCCAACCGCCGAGGTGGTGGTCGGCGAGCTCATCATAGTCAAGCCGGGCGAGAAGGTTCCCGTGGACGGCGAAGTTGTGAGCGGCACGTCTGCCGTTGACGAATCCCTTGTAACTGGGGAGAGCCTTCCCGTGGAGAAGGGACCGGGCGACGAGTTGGTCGGAGGCTCGGTGAACACAAGTGGAGCGTTAACGTTCAAAGCGACCAAGGTTGGCAACGACACCGTGCTTGCGCAGATAACGAAGCTCGTCGAAACAGCTCAGAATTCCAAGGCCCCCGGCCAGCGAATCGCCGACCGCGCCGCCGCCTATCTCGTCGTCGTGGCGGCCGGCGCCGGTCTCATTACGTTCCTCGCCTGGCAATTTGGCACGAACGTGCCCTTCGCCACGGCGCTTACGTTTGCGATTGCCACGGTGGTGATCGCTTGCCCTGACGCCCTCGGCCTGGCTACGCCAACCGCCGTAGCGGTCGGCATCGGCCTTGGAGCGAAGCATAACGTACTGATAAAGGACGCAGTGACATTGGAACAAACCGCGAAGGTCAACGCGATCGTCGTCGATAAGACGGGAACGCTCACAGAGGGCAAACCCCGCGTTACCGACGTGAGGGCAGCGCCAGGAATGGACGAGGCGACCTTGCTTCGCCTTGCCGCCGCCGCGGAGACAAGCTCAAGCCATCCGTTGGCGCTTTCGATCATTAATGCCGCCAAAGAGCGGGGCTTGCAGCTTCCGGCCGTGGACAAATTCGACAACGTGACGGGCCTCGGGCTCGACGCAACGGTCGAAGGGCAGCACATTTTGGTTGGCCGCAAGAAGCTGCTGGAGGAGCGAGGGTCGGATTTGGCGGGGATCGAGGACGCGGAGAGGGACCTGGTCGGCATGGCCCGAACGCTCATGTATGTGGCCATCGGCGGCAAGTTCGCCGGTATTTTGGCGGCCGCCGACCCGATCAAGCCCTCGACCAAGCGCTTTGTCCTTGAGATGAAAAAGAACGGGATCGAGGTCGTTCTTATGACCGGCGACAACAAGGCTACAGGCGAGGCGGTTGGCCGAGAGGTCGGCATCGAGAGAGTTTTCTCGGAAGTGCTGCCCGCCCAGAAGGCCGAGTACGTCAAGAAGCTGCAGGACGAGGGAAAGTTCGTCGCCATGGTCGGCGACGGAATCAACGACGCCCCCGCCCTGGCGCAGGCGGACATCGGCATCGCGATAGGAGCGGGAACCGATGTGGCCATCGAGGCAGCGGACATCGTCCTCATGCGCTCCGACCCGCTAGATGCGGTAAACGCGATCATCCTAAGCAAGGCGACCGTAACGAAGATGAAGCAGAACCTCGTTTGGGCGAGCGTCTACAACCTTGCCGCAATACCGATCGCTGCAGGCGTGTTCTACACTAGCTTGGGGTGGTATCTCCGACCGGAGGTAAGCGCGTTGCTGATGTCCCTCTCATCTGTCTTCGTTGCCGTCAACGCTGTGCTGCTAAAGCGTGCAGAGAAGAGTTTTGTCGTAGCCTCATAGCCAGCCGCCGGGAGCAATTTGCGCGTCACCCTCACGCAGTGGCTATGTGCATCCGATTCTGGGCCAATAAACATGCCAAGGAATTCGGCCTCAGAACAAGCATTTGTAACAATAATTCATTCAAGTCGTGAGTGTCAGGAGGCATCAAGCCGATTATCTGTAGTGGCTGCATTGGCCAGGGCGGGTTTTGGTGTGGGATATTTGCGGGCTAGTCTAGTGGGGCGGCAGTATTGAAGGTTCTGATCGTCGAAGAAAATCCCGTTTCGGCGCTCCTGCTCCGCAAGGTGCTGGATATGCGCGGCTATGAGGTCCATCATGCCAAGAACGGCCGCGAAGCGCTGAGTTTGAGCGAGTCCGACGGCTTTCGCATCGTCATCTCGGATTGGATGATGCCCGAAATGGATGGGGTCGCCCTTTGCCAAAAGTTGCGCGAAAGGGCAGAGGCCTATATTTATGTGATCCTGCTTAGCGCTAAGAGCGAGCGCGAGGATAGGCTGCGCGCGTTCGAAGCCGGAGTGGACGACTTCCTCGGTAAGCCCCTCGACAAGGACGAGCTTTTTGCCCGCTTAAAGGTCGCCGAGCGTATCATCGAAGCTGAAGAGGGACTCAACTCGCGCAAGATCGAACTGGAGCTCGCCAGCGAGAAGCTGCTAATCGCCAACGGCAATCTCGTCGTTGCATCGCGCCGATTTGAGGAGCTCTTCGACGGACTGCCAGCAGCCTGCTTCACATTCGATGAAAAAGGCTTGGTCCACGAATGGAACCGCGCCGCAGAAGAGCTTTTCGAGATTCCTTCCCACCTGGCGATGCTGCAGGGAGTTTTGGATCTCCTCAAGGGGAACGACGGCCTCTGGACGCCGGAGCTTATTTCTCAGGTCTTTGAGGGTCAGTCGAAAGAAGGCGTGGAATGGGCCTTCATGACGAAATCAGGAGCCGAGCGGCTGCTGGTATGCAACATCTTTCCGCTGCGGGGGCCGAACGGCGAAATACTTGGCGCGATCAGCGCAAACGTCGATGTCACCGAGCGCCGGCTTGCACACCTTCAGATTGAAGAGCAGATGGTGCAGATCAACGAGATCGCCTACAGCTTGGAGCAGCAGAAAGAGGCGCTCGAAGAGGCCAATGCACGCCTGGAACTGCTTGCTGTCACGGATGGTCTAACTGGCCTCTGGAACCACCGCCGGTTCAGGGAAGAGCTTGAATTGAGGTATGCGGAGCATCGTCGCATGGGACAGCCGTTCTCGGTGATGATGATCGACGTCGATCACTTCAAGCAGTACAACGACTCATTCGGCCATCCCGCGGGCGACGCGGTGCTGAAAGAAGTCGCAAAGGTCCTGAGCTCAATTTGCCGCAGCCACGAATCGGTCGCACGATATGGCGGCGAGGAGTTTGCCGTTGTGCTGACGGCAACCACATCGGAGCAGGCGCTTCAGGCGGCTGAGCGATTCCGCAAAGGCATCGCCGATCGGGACTGGCCGATGCGGGCGATCACCGTGAGCATCGGCGTGGCCACGACAGATCCTGCCCTCAGCGGGCCCAACGAGCTGCTTGCAAATGCCGATGCTGCTCTCTACCGATCCAAGCAGACAGGCCGAAACCGCGCCACTCGCTTCGATGAACCGCTTATCGCTGAAGCTGCGTAGGCTCCTCCTGAGTCGAATCTTCTTCTGCGGCGTCCTATAATTTACTTGCGATGAAACTATCGCAGGCCGTTTTGGTATTGAATAATAGTGTTGCACCAGGAGGTGTGGCGAAAAACATGAGCTTTACAGGACAAACAACAGGATATAGCGCGTTTGAAGCACCGCTGGATGAGCGGATGAACTTCATTCGCAAGACTTACTTGTACCTAACCGGTGCAGTCTTTGCGTTCGTGGCGCTCTGCGTCGCTTTTTACACGAGTGGCGTGGGAGAATCCATCGCTCGGATGATCAGCGGTAGTCAGTATGCCTGGCTGCTGGTTCTCGGCGCATTTATGCTCGTTAGCTGGATGGCCACGGCGATGGCAGCCGGGAGCCAATCAGTTGGAGTGCAGTACGCGGGGCTGTTCTTATACACCGTCGCACAGGCGCTGATCTTCTCACCGCTGATCTTCATCGCGGCGGCCTACGCGCCCGGTGTGCTGCCTACTGCCACGCTGCTGACGCTCCTTGTCTTTGGATCGCTCTCAGTGTACGTGCTGACGACGAAAAAGGACTTCAGCTTCATGCGTGGCGCGCTGATGCTCGGCGGGATCGTTGCTCTTGGCCTCATCGTAGGCGGAGCGATCTTTGGGTTCCAGCTGGGCCTCTGGTTCAGCGTCGGCATGGTGATCTTCGCGGGCGGAGCGGTGCTTTACAGCACCTCGAACGTGCTTCACAAGTATCAGACCGGCATGCACGTCGGCGCGGCGCTCGAGCTATTCGCGGCGATCGCCCTGCTCTTCTGGTACATCCTCAACATCCTCATGGAGTTGCGGCGCTAATAGCTGAGGTGCGAATTGTAAACGGAGAGCGAAGATTGGCTCTCCGTTTCAATTCGTCCTTGGATCTCTGAGCCACCTTGCGTGGGTATCCAGGAATAGCCGGTTGCGGCCCCCAAAATGGACGGACTTGCCCTTGAGCTCGTCTGGAATCGATGGGATCGTCCTCGGAAAATAAGGGTCGACCATCATCTCGACGTCTGCCTCTCCCTGTGGATAGCCTGCCTGTGGATTGTTTGCCTGCTGAAGGTCCTCTACGGCCTGTGAGCCTGACTTGCCCCACAAATTGTCCAATGGAACGGGGTCGTCGGGCCGGTCGAAACGCCACAGCCAGTAAAATGTTTTTGGCCCGCTAGGATCGGCGGTTATCGCCTGGGCTACTTGAACCACGCTTCCCAAGACCGACCCCTTGGTGCTTGCACACGCCCAGATGTCATCGTTCTTCGTATATGGCCTGAGCACGATCGCCGCCCAGCCTGCTCTGGGATCGGACGTCGGCCAACTCGACCATGGCTTGTATCCGCCGAGAAGGCTCAGCTTGAGGTCGCGGCGGTCCGGCAGGCGATCATCGTCGCCATCCATGTACATAGCGAAGGCCAGCCCGACCTGCCTCATGTTTTGGTAGCAGCCCGCTTGCTTGGCCTTCTGCTTGGCCTGGCTTAGGACAGGGAAGAGGATTGCGGCTAGGATAGCGATGATCGCGATGACGACCAGGAGTTCGATTAGCGTGAAGCCCTTTGGAGTGCTGCGACCTGGTGCCGCTGTTGCCGTGAAATCCAAGTCTGGGCACAGGGGCGCCAGGTCACCGCACTCCAAACTCATGTGCCCCTCGTGTTCCCGAAGAGATCGATATGAAGCCGAGGTGTGAGCAGCCATCCCTTCTTCATACACGTTTCGACGAGCATTCGCTCCCGCCGATGCAGTGTCTCCGAGTCTGTGCCTTCCGCCATAAGCAGGATTCGATTCGGCTGGCCCTCCCCAATGCTCGAGATCAGAGATTCTATTTCGCCCACCTGACCATCGATTCCAAGATCTGGATTTACCACGAATTTGAGCTGGTACGGGTAGCGAAAGGTCAATTCTCGCAACACCTGCGGGTTCAGCCTGATTGTTTCATGCCTTTCCTTCCAGCCCGGCCCAGCCGAGCCGCCGGGGCTGGAATTCGCAAGTTTCGGGCTGATCGACATTAAATCGCAATCGAGCTCCCGGTGTATCGTGCCAGCCGTTTCTATGGTAAGCATGTGGCCCCTCGCCTTTAGCCGGGCCGCCAAGTGCTCGACTGGATCGAAAAGCATCGGCTCACCACCTGTCAGAACGACATGCTCGATAGAGTGGCAGGTCACTTGGTCAACGATCTCCTCCAAGGACATGGATGGCCCTTCAGGCTTCCAGCTCGCGTACGGAGTGTCGCACCAAATGCATCTCAGATTGCACCCGCTGATCCTCACGAAGGTCGACGGCGTGCCCGCCCAGATTCCCTCCCCCTGGATACTTGAGAAGATCTCAGCGATGCGGAGCTTAGACATGGGCGAGTGCGGGGTCTTGCAAGCCTAGCTCGGAAAAGGCTTTGGCACGGATGAGGCACGAATCGCATCTTGCACAAGCCAGGCCGACCGCGTCCGGATCATAGCAGGAGTGGGTGAGAGAATAGTCAACCCCAAGCTCCATCCCCTTTCGAATAATGTCGGCCTTGCTTATGTTGATTAACGGCGTGCGGATCTTGAACTTACTTCCTTCGACTCCAGCCTTCGTCGCCAGATTCGCAAGGTGCTCGAAGGCTCCGATGAACTCTGGACGGCAGTCCGGGTAGCCGCTGTAATCGATCGCGTTCACGCCGATGAAGATGTCCTTTGCTGCCAGAACCTCTGCCCATGCGAGGGCAATCGAAAGAAACACCGTGTTGCGAGCGGGAACATAAGTGATCGGAATCTCGCATGCCATCTCTGACTCGCCCCGACCCTTCGGGACATTGATATCGTCGGTCAGCGCAGAGCCTCCAAATTCGCGAAGATCGAGGGGAATCACTATGTGCCTCTCGACGCCCATCGCTTTGGCGACCCTCTTTGCGTCAGCGAGCTCGACAACGTGCCGTTGCCCATAGTCGAATGTCAGGGCGTACGCTTCATAGCCATCCGCTCGCGCGATCGCAAGAGCGGTAGCCGAGTCGAGGCCCCCGCTTAGCAAAACAACGGCTTTGGAGGGGTTCAAAGCTGTAACAAGTTACCGCACGCTAAACCGTGGCCCGCGTGCGTTGGATCACGTTCTCCAGGAATGCCGTATTGCTCGGCGTCTTCTTCAGCAGCTTGATGAGCTGGTCGGTCGCATCCACGTTGTTCTGCTGGTTGGCCACCATCCGGTGAAGCTGTATAACGCCTTCGAGCTCGTTTGGCGCAAAGAGTTTCTCTTCGTGCCGGGTGGAGGACTTTTTGACGTCGATCGCGGGCCAGATGCGGCGCTCGGCGAGATCTCGATCCAAAACAAGCTCCATGTTGCCTGTGCCCTTGAATTCCTCGAAGATCTGATCGTCCATACGACTGCCCGTATCAACTAGCGCAGAGGCGATTATTGTCATCGAGCCGCCCTCTTCGATATTCCTGGCAGAGCCAAAGAACCTTCTCGGCCGGTACAGCGCGGCAGGATCGAGGCCACCTGAAAGCGTTCGGCCCGAGGGGTTGATCGTAAGGTTCGAAGCGCGCGACATACGGGTCAGCGAGTCCAGCAGAATAACGACATCCCGGCCGGCCTCGACCAAGCGCTTGGCCTGTTCCAGGCACATTTCCGAGACGCGCATATGGTTCTCCGGTGCCTCATCGAATGTCGAACTGATGACCTGGCCCCGGACCGAGCGGCGGAAGTCGGTCACCTCTTCGGGGCGCTCGTCCACAAGAAGCACCATCAGATAGGCATCCGGGTGGTTGGCGGTGATCGCATTGGCGATCGTCTTGAGGATCGTCGTCTTTCCAGCCTTGGGAGGGGAGACGATCAAGCCGCGCTGGCCTTTGCCGATGGGCGAAATGAGGTCGATGAGCCGGCCGATGATGTTTTCCGGGTGCGACTCCATGACGTATCGCTCATCCGGGTGCAGCGGCGTCAGCTCGTCGAAATTCTTGCGGCGCTGCATCTCCGGCGCCTGGGTTGCGATGCCGTTCACACTCTCAACACGCAGCATTCCTTGATACTTCTCGCCCTCTTTGGGCAGCCGAACCTGTCCAAAAACCGTGTCGCCGGGCCTCAAGCCGAAACGCTTCGCCTGGGATTGCGACACGTAGACGTCCTGCGGCGAAGGCGCATAGTTATCTCGCCGGAGGAAGCCCCAGCCGTCATTCAGCAGCTCGAGAATGCCCTTGGCGTAGATCGCCTCATGCTCTTGGTTTACAGCCGCGAGCAGCTGCTCTAGGAATTCGTGCCTGGGCATGCTGGTGAGCAGGGTGGCGGGCATTTTGGCCGCTTTCGCAGCCTTGGCGATGTCGGTGGGCGACATTTGGTCGAAGTGGTTGTAGTCGAGTTCGGGCAGAAGCTCGAGATCAACGGCATGGTCCTGACGCGGCATGCCCTCGCGACTGCGTCCGCGACGGCGGCCTGGGCCGTCCGACTTGCGTGGTCGAAACTGGTGAGTCATATCGATTTAGGATTCCGGATTCTGGATTTTGGATTGCCGAGTTTGGAAGGCGGGCGCCCGCAGATTCAAACGTTCGGGATCAAGAGTCCAAGCCTGTTACGGCTTTAGGTGAGGTTCACCTTCGTGGAGGATGGCGATGTACGGCAGATTGCGGTACCGCTCTGCGTAATCCAATCCATATCCTACCACAAACTTGTTTGGAATCTCGAATCCGAGGTATTCAACCGGCGTTTCCATGGTCCGCGCTTCAGGCTTGGAGAGCAGGCTGACGACTTTTAGCGTTTTCGGCTTGCGTGTCGAGAGCAACTCGCGCAGGTGGCCAAGAGTGGCCCCCGTGTCGACGATGTCCTCGACTATTAAGACGTTCTTCCCCTCGATATTGATATCCAGATCCTTGCGGATTTGCACGATTCCACTGGTTGACTTCTCCGCGCCATAGCTGCTCGTCTGGACGAAATCGATCTGGACGTTGCTTCCGAGGAGGCGGCACAGGTCGGTTAGGAATAGGAACGATCCTTTCAGCACGCCCACCAACAGCAGATCCTCGTTGCCGTAATCAGTCGTGATCTCACGTGCGAGCACCGCAATTCTCGCTTGGATCGTGGCGGAGTCCAGCAGTACCTCGATTCGCCCTGCCGTTGTGGGCATGGAGAAAGTTTGACAGTTTTGACGGCAATGTGATCAGGCCTCGACTACTGATCGTTAGACAAGTTCGGGCTATTCCCACTCGATCGTCGCCGGTGGCTTGCTCGTCAGATCGTAAAGCACCCGGTTGACTCCATCGACCTCGTTCACGATCCTCGTCGCGATGTGTTCAAGGACGTCGAAGGGGATGTTGACGGCTCGCGCGGTCATCGCGTCCTCGCTCTCCACGGCACGCAGCACGATCGGCTGCTCATAGGTTCGCTCGTCGCCCATCACCCCCACGCTTCGAACGTCGAGAAGGGCTGCATAGGATTGCCAAATCCCTTTATGTAGGCCCCTTGCCCGAAGTTCGGTGCGGAAAATCCAGTCAGCTTCCTGAGTCATGTGGACACGCTCAGGAGTCACTTCCCCCAGGATTCGAACCGCGAGCCCTGGGCCAGGGAAGGGCTCCCGATCCACCATTTCCTCGGGAAGTCCGAGCTTTCGCCCCACATCGCGCACCTCGTCCTTGAACAGCCATCGCAGAGGCTCGATCAGCTTCATCCGCATCCAAGCGGGGAGGCCGCCGACATTGTGATGGGTCTTGATCTTGGCGGCGGTCGGCGAACCGGACTCGATCACGTCGGGATAGAGGGTCCCTTGGGCCAGGTAGTCGCAGTCTTTCAGCTCATTGGCGTGATCCTCGAAGACCCGGACAAACTGTTCGCCGATGATCTTGCGCTTCTGCTCAGGGTCGGTCACGCCCTTCAATGCGCCGAAGAAGCGAGCCTTTTCATCGAAGATCTTCAGATTTGGGTGGAAGTGGCCCGTGAAAGTCGTTCCGACCTGCTCCGCCTCGCCCTTGCGCAGGAGCCCGTGATCCACGAAGACGCAGACCGCTCGCTCGCCGATCGCCTCGGTCAGCAACGCCGCCATGACGCTTGAATCCACACCACCGGAGACAGCGCATAGAACCTGTCCATCGCCAACCTCAGCCCGAATCTTTGCGACTTCCTCTTCGATGAAGCTCTCGCTGGTCCAATCCGCTGCCAGCCCCACCTGATCGAAGAGAAAGCAGCGAAGGACCGATCGGCCATCCGGCGTATGGCTGACCTCCGGATGAAACTGGACGCCAAAGAGCTTCCTTTCCGGGCACTCCATAGCAGCGACCGGACACGAGTCGGTAGAAGCGGTCACATCAAATCCGGCAGGCGGCTCGATGACCTGGTCCCCATGGCTCATCCAAACCTGGGGGTTGTCCACATTCGCGAGGAGACCTGGCCGGGTTCGAGTCGGTGAGCCCGTGAGCCGGTGAGCCGGTAAGTCGGTTTGACGGCTCAAGCCATCGGTCCCCATGGGGTGCATGGCTAGAGTGCGAAAGCCGTACTCCTTTGCGCCGCCCTTCTCGATTTTGCCTCCGAGCCGCAGCGCCATGAGCTGGTGGCCATAGCAAATTCCGAGGGTCGGAATTCCGGAAATCAAGGCGAAGTCCAGATCGGGAGCCCCGGCCTCAAGCACGGATTTCGGCCCACCGCTCAAAATGACTGCCGAGGGCGGGTCTTTTGCAATGCGCTCGGATGCGAGGGTCCAAGGGACCATCTCGCTGTACACGCCAAGCTCGCGAACCCGCCGGACGATAAGCTGGGTGTACTGGCCGCCAAAGTCGACCACGAGAACGGTCTGGTGGGTCACCATTGCCCAGTTTACTTGTCTTTGAGCTTGACCTTGAGCATTGTCTTCAGCTTGCGGTCGCTTTGGGCCTTGGTCCTAATCTCCAACACCTTGCTTTCCGATGCAGCTTGAATGTCCACCATCGAAACAAGGCCCCGCTGGCGGTCGAATGTTATCTTTCCCGAGCCGGTCAGCCTCGTCCTTACAACCCGCACCGCATCAGCCTCGGCCCTGATCACATTGCCGCCGCTATCCTCGAAGACTTCGTAGCTCTGCAAAAGCTTTACATCCATCTCGATAACCGCGTCCTTGATCGAGGTTGGAGTCACCGTGTACGCCACATCGCTGTCGCCGAATTTTTTCTTAAAGTCGAACGCCTTGCCCTCTTCGATGCCTGCCTCGGGGAACTCGACCGGAAGGTACGTGATATCAGGAAAGCGCTTGACGTCGAGCCCTGGAAGACGGAAAGGAAGCTGGATGTCAGGAGCGTCGCTCTTGAGAATCTTCCCTTGGGGCGAAAAGCTGATCGTGGTCTTCGGAAAGTATTCGCGGACGCTGTCTACCCCGATCCCGGGAAACTTGGAGCCGTCAATGGAAAGAGAAAAGTCTGCTATCTCGCTCGAAGCTCGAGGCATGCCCTTGTCATCCGGGTCGAGTCCTTTCACATCCACCAGCATCTGGACATCGACCTTGGCTTCACGACCGCCAAGGAGCGGGAGATAGCCATCGAATGCGACCGTCACGTCATATCGGACATCAGCTGCGGGCGTGATCGAATACGAGATGGGGATGAGAGCGAGGAGGGCAATCATTGTTTATAGTGTGGAGCGTGGAGAGGCCAAATTGGAATGAATAAGGCCCTCATCAAGATATAGTTGAATGACGGGCTGCTCCCGTTTCTACGCTCCATGGCTGTAAAACCGCTCCCCGAAGGAACCGTGCTAGCTGACCGATTTGAGCTTTCCTACGAGCTCGGGTCCGGCCCGTTCACAATCGCCTACGTCGCTACCGACCGAACGAGGGGCGACCGCTGCGTCGTGAAGGAACTCGCGCCAGAAGGCGTCAAACGGGACGAACTGGGTGTCATCGACCTCACCCAATCAGGAGCCACCGCGCAGCACCTTCGCCAGAGGTTTCACGAGGAGGCGCGGCGGATCGGGCGGCTTCATCTCCCTGCGATTCTTCCCGTCCGAGCTGCATTTAACGAGCTCGGCACCGCCTACTTCGCGACCGACTTTATCGACGGCGCAATCAGCCTGGAGCGGAGGATTCTGACGGACGGCCCGTTGCCGATTGCCGAGGTGCGCCGCATCATGGGCCATCTTGTGGACACCCTGGCGGCGCTCCATGACAAGGGGGTGCTGCACCTGAATATCAAGCCTGCAAACGTCTTGCTTGCTCCGGCGGGGCGGGTGTTCCTCGTCGATTTCTCGTCGGCACGGGAATGGTATTCGGACGCAACTGTCTCCCATCACCTCTACTTCGACTCCCACTATGCCGCTCCGGAGCAGCTTACTGATAGGCTGCAGCGCGGCCCACCAACCGACGTCTATGGACTCTGCGCCACCTTGTTTCATGCGATCACGGGCGCAATGCCGGCCCATTCAGAATCCAGCGAGAATGATTCGACACCGGCGATCAGCACCTACCGGGAGGACGTCCCCCATGATCTGACGACCGCGATCGAGTCGGGCCTGCGGATCATTTACCATCATCGGCCGCAGAGCATTGCGCAGCTTCAAGACATTGCTTACGCCAAGCCGGGCCAGGCAGTCGATCCGCTCGGGCGGGTGCATCAGTTCGACGAGATTGCCGGCAGATTGAAAAGGTTCAAATACGAGCACCGCCAGTGCCCTTCGTGCAAGGATGTCCTGGCGCCGCCGCAGCTTCTGCGAAAGGGGGTCTGCCCGGTCTGCCACGACGGCTCCATCACGAAGAGGCTGCTCGGCGAGAAATTCTGCCCTTTGTGTGCAACCGGGGTTCTGGTTGTTCGCCCGAACCGTTCGCCACTCAGCATCTGCCCGATATGCAGCACCGGCCCGCTGGAAATCCGCCGCAAGAAAGCTCTTTCGAAGGATAAGGTCGCGACGTGTAGGCAATGCGATGCGCGATTTGAGATTGACGGGGACCAGGCCAAACTGGTTCATCCGCCGTCCGAAGAAGACGAGAAAGCCCAGGTTCGAACTTGGACGGAGTGGCGAGAGATATCCAAGCGGCCGGAGTCTTTCCTCGAGTGCGACACCTGCAATGCCCAGTTCGATAGGTTTCGAGACGGAAGGCTAAGGCAGATGTGGCCGACCCCAACCAAGTACAAGCTGCTCTACCCGGATGAGTGGGCGCGTGTCGGCCTTGGGCTGGACCTGGAGGCTGGGAACGCGGAATGCAATTCATGCCGGGCGGACTTTCAGGTCGATGGCGACAGTGTGACCCTTCTAAAGGCCTTTCGCGATCCCTTCGGCTTTGCCGCGCTGCATGAGGGGCAGTTGATGAAATGGGAGGACCTGCGCTGGAAGGGCGCGGGCAAGGAGAGTCTAAATCCAGGGCTGATATGCGAAAACTGTCCGACTGAATTCAACTTTTTACAGCCCGATAGCGCATCATCCCCTGCCACGAGCCATCCATTCTTAAAGGGGCGGAAAGGGGATCCACATCACCTGCGTCTTGTCCGCTCCGATAACCCGTTGCTGCGCGCTTTGATTTGGCAGGAGCGCACGATAGAGGATTGGCATCGGATCGCGGATGGGCTTCCGACGATTGAGAATCTGGCTGCCTTCGAGCAGGACTTCAAGCAAGCGCTTGTGGAAGCTTACGAGCTTGGGGAGATCAGCTTCGAAGAGCGTGACGACGAGCAGGTGCTTTGGCGTGGACCCGCTCTGCGATTGGCTGAGAAAAGGGAAGCGCTCGAAGAGACGGGCTCGGGCCAGCTTGTGATCAGCACGAAAGAGGTTTCCTTCGGAGGATTGCTTCGGAAATGGCGAGTGGCCGCAGATTCCATCCGGTCGGCAAGCGCGGACGGGGAAGTAATCACGCTCGAGGTTCAGGGCGAGACGACCCCAGTGCTGTTCGAGCTGACGCCCGTTGATCTAACCGTCCATTTGGAAAACGGGCCGAGAACCGTGCAGCTTTCCGCCTTGAGCCTCGCCCTGAGGATCACAAGGACGGCCAGGTCAGCCGTTTTGGTCGGGTAGCCCCGGCCTATCCCTGCGAAACCCTATGGCGCAGAGGCACGGCTGGCAGGCTGAGGGTGCCTTCCTTGGAGCCAGTCACCCGCAGCAAGCGCTCCAATATCACCTTCACCGCGCCGGCGAGCGGGAAAGCCAGCAGCATGCCAATTGCTCCGAACAGGGCTCCTCCGGCAAAGATGCAGAAGAAGCTGGCCACCGGATGCAAGCCCACCGCGCTCCCCACCACCTTGGGAAACACCACCTGGTCGAACAGCAGCATCACCGCGAAGTAAATCAGAGCAATCACCGCGCCGAACACCCAGGGCGTCTCAAACCCAAACACCATATTGGAGGTCGTACCAGAAATTGCCGTAAAAGCGAAGATGAGGAGCGCATTGATGACAGGTCCGACAAGCGGAACCAAGTACACCAGTGAAAACAGGATCGCGAGCACAGCCGGATACGGGGCGCCAAGTAGCCAGAGGAACACCCCGGCAAACAGCGCATACCACATCACCACGATCGAAACCCCACGCAGATACTTGATGAAGACCTCAAATACATCGCCAAGCAAATCGAGAACGCCCGTCCTGATTGCGGGAGGGATCCATGAAGCGCTCCGCTTCTTGAACCTATCCATATCAAAAAGGATCAGCAGCACGAAAATGGGAGTGAAGATGAGCAGGAGAATTTGGGAGGCCAGCGCGCCAATCGAGCCGACCAAGCTGTTAAAAAACCCCTGAGCCGCGGATGTGAGCTGCTTCTCGTGCGGCTTTATATACTTATCGATGAACTCTTTTTTGTTGCTCACGCCGAGATAGCGGAACTGGCTGCTATATTGATCGAAAAGCCGGTCGAGCGAGCTCTTGGACTCGGGTTTTGCCTCCAGAAGCGCGGGAGGCGTCCAGCGCAGAAAGAAGTTCTGCTGATGCGATTCGGTTGCAAGCTGGGTGCTGTAACGAGAAATGTTGTCCCGAAACGAACCTAGCTGGTTGACGATCATCGGCGAGAGCCAAAGCCCGGCCGCCGTC
Source organism: Fimbriimonadaceae bacterium (assembly GCA_049276675.1). GTDB lineage: Bacteria > Armatimonadota > Fimbriimonadia > Fimbriimonadales > Fimbriimonadaceae > DATLGQ01. The sequence goes on along the minus strand of JBASWW010000059.1, from coordinate 12,339 downwards.
AGAAGCCCGAAAAACGCGACAAAGACCACCCATACAGCGGCCGCCCGCGAGTAGCCGCGCATCCGCATCTTCCTGATCGTCGGCTCTAGCAGCCCGCTGATCAGGAAGGCAAGAATGAACGGCGCGAGGATGCTGCGGACCGCCCACAGAAACAAAAGGGCGACCGCTACGAGGGCCGCCCATAATGTTATTCGCCAGCCGACCATTTAGGAAACGGCCTTAAGCGCCAACCTGCTCTGCAGGATCTTCGGCATCCGACTTGCTGCCTTTGCGAGCTCGTCGCTCGGACATCCAGTCCTCAGTTCTGCCCTTGATCTCCTTGAACTTGCTCGCGATCTCCGCGCGCGTCTCGACGCCCGGTTTCGGAGCAAACAGCAGGCCTGCGGCGGCGCCGATCAATGCCCCAAGGCCAACGCCGGCAAGCATGTACAGCATCACATTCTTATCATCGTGATCGTTAGTCATAGCTCAACCTCCTTTTACGTGTCTCATTGTACGCCTTTCGAGCGCTTTCTTCAAGCATCCCATCGGATAATTGCAAGATTCCGCCCTTTATCGACCAGGCCCGGTATTGGCCGGCGCACTACACCAGGACAGATCGGCTGCATCCGGGGTTTCGTAAAGGGCTAGATTAGAGAGTTTTCACTCGCGATCGTTCCGCCCGCAACGACGCTCTTGCCCCGATAGGCAACCGCGATCTGGCCAGGGGTCACCGCCCGCACCGGCTGGTCGAATACTAATTTTGGCCGGGAGCCGCCATAAAGCTTGCCGGGCTGGGCGGCCATGTTGTAGCGGATCTTCGCCTCTACCCGAAGCGGCCCGCTCAGATCCTTTCCCAAGTGCCAAATAAGGCTGTCGAGGGGAACCTCCTTTCGCTCAAGTGCTTCCGCTTCGCCTACCACGACCCGATTCTCGGCAGCATCGAGCCGGAGCACAAAAAGAGCCTTTCCCGACTTTGCCGCCATCCGCACACCCCTCCTCTGACCGACCGTGAAGCCGGCGATCCCCTCATGCTTGCCGAGCTCGCTCCCTGCCTCATCCACAATCGCGCCTTCGGAGAACATCTCTGGCTTGCGGTTGTGCAGAAACTCCGCGTATCCGCCTGCCTCGCTCACGAAGCAAATCTCCTGGGAGTCTGGCTTATCTGCCACGCTTAGCCCCAGGTCCCTGGCAATCGCGCGGATTTGCTCCTTGCTCTCGAATTCGCCTAGAGGAAACCAGGAATTAGCTAGCTGTTCCTGATCGAGCATATACAAAACGTAGCTCTGGTCCTTATCCTTTCCGCGAGCTTTGAGGAGTCGATAGGAGCCGGTTCGATCCTTCCGGATCCTCGCGTAGTGCCCGGTGACCAGCTTGCTGCATCCGAACTCGCGCATCTTCTCCATCAGCAATTCGAATTTGACCGTCTTGTTGCACTGGACGCAGGGGTTCGGAGTTCGGCCGCGCTCATACTCATCCATAAAGTTCTGGATCACACTGTCGCGAAACTCGTCTCGGAAATTGATGACGTAATGGGGAATGCCCAGCAGTCTTGCGACCCTGCGCGCATCCTCCACAGCGCCAAGTGAGCAGCACCCGGCATGCCTGGGGTCGGTTTGGCTCTCTTGCCAGATCTGCATCGTGACGCCAATGACGTCAAAGCCGCGCCTGACGAGGAGCGCCGCGGCCACGCTGCTGTCCACGCCCCCGGACATCGCAACGAGAACGGAACCCTTCATGGCTTGTTGAGGACTTCTTTGATCGCGGCGGAGTCCAGGAGCATCCGAAGGGCTTCGATGCTCCTAGCTTCCTTGAGTTCCTTGACCCCATTGGCATAGACGATGAATACCGGGGTTGACTGAACCTTCAGGATGCTTTGCGCAAAGGTGAGGTCCTGAGTGACCCGCTCCCAAGCGGGGTCGTCCTTGCTGTCGAACCGCTTCTTGACGACTTCGGGGTCAATGCCTACCTGGGTTGCCACTTGCAGCATTTCGTTCGTCTCGAGCTTTTCTTCAAAGCTGAAGATTCCCGCCAAGAAGTCGAAAAGCTTGCCCTTCTCCGCCGCGAGCTCGGCGAGGAACGCAGCATAGAGGGAGTTTTCGTGATCCTTCATCTCGTACAACGGGAGATGGCGGAACATGAGCCGGATCTTGCCCTTGGAGTTAGCCACAATCTCCTTTACTTCGGGGAAGACCTTGCGGCAATAGCCGCAGGTGAGGTCACCGAATTCGACGATCGTGACGGGGGCTGAGACCACGCCATCGATCGCGCGGCCCTCGGGTGCGATCTCTGCTGTCGTCAGGGAAGCCAGCTTGTCCTGCCCGATCACCTGCGGACTCAGGAGAGGGTTCTGATCAAAGAATCCCTTGGATCCGACAAGGGCTATCGCAGTAATTACTCCAAGCCCGAGCATGAGCTTGAAGTCGAAGTCTGACGCTTCGGTTTCCGGCTCGGGCGCGCGCATCATCAGCAAGTGCACGATGAACGTCACGAGCATGATGGCTGCCGATGAGAGGCACCAATAGCAGGTGGCCCGAATCACGAAGAGCGCGGAGTAGGTCAGGTAGGCGCTTGCGGCGGTTCCGAGAAAGGACACGATCGTGCCCATGAGGATCGGGCCCCGCACGCCCTTCATGCCGTTGGCGCTTCGCATCACCGCCATGGTAGTGAGGAAGAGGTAGGCGAGCAGTCCGTAATAGGCGACGGGCTGATTAAAGATCGGATCGAACGCTTGGGGGCTTTTTGTGATTTCGGCGCATCCGCCGTCAGCGCCGCAAGGCACGTCTTGGCGCAGCCAATGCGCAAGGCTCAATGTCCCTGCAACAAAAATGCCCGCAAATGCGAGCAGCAGGCTTATTCGGTTTAGCAGCAGGGCCTTCACGGGAGGATTATATCCGTGGAACACCGGTATCCTCCTATTCAGTTCCCTATGGCCGCCGCCACATTGCTCCGAACCTCCGATCTCTTTGCCGCTGCGCCTCCACGAGCAAGGCGGGGAACTTACTTTGTTCAGACCTGGGGATGTCAGATGAACGTGGAAGACAGCGAGCAGATCGGGCTCTATTTGCAAGGGATCGGCTTCGAACCTGCTGATTCCCTTGCCGATGCGCAGGTCGTACTATTGAACACGTGCAGCGTCCGCAAGAAGCCGGAGGACAAGGCCTTTTCCCTGCTTGGAGAGCTTGCGCTGATCAAGCCATCGCGGCCCGATAGAGTGATAGGGGTCTGCGGCTGCATGGCTCAATTGCGGCACGACGAGATTCGGAAGCGGGCGCCATTTGTCGATTTCGTGGTGGGAACGGCCCAGATATCGTCGATTCCGGGTCTTGTCGAGGAAGCGATCCAAAGCCGGAAGTTTCGCTCCCGGATGGCGCTGCCCGAGCGCAAAGGCTCGGTCGTTACCGACATTCCGCTGCGCCACGTGGACCGCACCACCAAGCTCAAGGCGTTCGTTCCGATCCAATATGGATGCGACAAGTTCTGCACGTTCTGCATCGTCCCCACAACGCGTGGCAGGGAGCGGAGCCGGCCAACTGAGGACATCGTTCAGGAAGTTCGGAGGCTTGCCGAGCTTGGGACAAAGGAAGTGACGCTGCTCGGCCAGACCGTCAACAGCTATGGGAAGAACCTCGCAGAGGGCCGGGTCCCATTCTCGCGGCTGTTGCGGCTTCTGGGCGGGATACCCGGACTCGAGCGCATCCGCTACACCTCGCCTTACCCGCGCGACTTCAAGGATGACCTGATCGAGACGATTCGCGATTGCCCTCAGGTGATGGAGCACTGTCATATGCCATTGCAGTCGGGCGATAACGAAGTGCTGAAGTCCATGAAGCGGCTCTACACGATCGAGAGCTATTCGGAGATCGTTTCCAAGCTACGTGCGGCGGTTCCTGGAATAGGCTTGACCACGGATATCATCGTCGGGTTCCCTGGCGAAACCGACGAGCAGTTCGAGCGTACTTTGCAGGCGGTCCGCGACATCCGGTTCGACGGGGCATACATGTTTATCTACAGCCCGCGTCCTGGAACACCCTCGGCCGAGATGGAGCAGGTTCCTTTGCCCGTGCGGAAAGATCGGATGGTGCGCCTGCAAAGGGTTCAGGAGGCTATTACCTGTGAGATCAACAATTCATGTGTCGGGAGGACGTTCGAGGTGCTGGTCGAGGGGCCGTCGCCCAAGAATCCTTCCATGTTGAAAGGGTATTCCCGCGAGTTCAGGATGGTGCATTTCGAAGGGCGCTCCGAGCTCAAGGGCAGTTTGGTGCATGTAGTGGCCACCAAGGGCTATCTATGGGGCATCGCCGGTAAGCTCGTAGGGTGAGTCTTCTCGACATTCCCATCGGCGCCCACGCGCCCGAGGTCTTCAACACCGTCATCGAAATCCCAAAAGGGAGCACCAACAAATACGAGCTAGATGTCGAGATAGGGCGGCTGCGGCTGGACCGTGTGCTCTACTCGCCGCTCTTTTATCCATTCGACTACGGCTTTATCCCGCAAACCCGCTACCTCGACGGCGATCCAATCGACGTGCTCGTCATGCTCATGCATCCGACTTTTCCGGGCTGTATCGTCGAGGCCAAGGCGATCGGAGTTCTGGAGATGCGCGATGAGAAGGGGCCGGATGAGAAGCTGCTCTGCGTGGCCACAAAAGACCCCCGCTTCAGCAATCGCAAGTCTATAAATGACTTGAACCCCCACACGCTCAAGGAGGTCGAGCACTTCTTCGAGGTCTACAAGCACCTAGAGGATAAGGAAGTGGAAGTGATGGGCTGGAGCGACGTTCCACGGGCTCTTCAGATTATTGAGAAGTTTCGCACGGACCTGACTAAGCGTTGACCGTTGGGTGCTATGGTTGACGAGCCCAGCCTCACTTCTTCTTGAAGGTGCGCTTGAACTTCCTCTTCGGCGCGGGGCCAGCCTCGCGCTTGCGGGCAAGCATATCCGCAGCCTCTTCGAGAGTGACCGCGGTAGGCTCCTTACCCTTTGGCAAGGTCGCATTGACTTCGCCATCCGTCACATAGGGGCCATAGCGCCCGGCTAGCACGCGGACCTGCCTACCCTCGATCTCTCCCAGCTCTTTCAGGGGACCGGCGTTGACCTGAGCCGAGCGGCCCGCACTTTTGGGCTGTCGGATCAGTTCGGCAGCCTCGTCAAGCGTGATTTCCAGTGCTTTGCGCCAATCGGTAACCGTGCGCCTCTCCTCCCCCGCCTCGACGTACATCCCGAACTTCCCGCATTTAAGCACGACCTCGGTCCCGGTGTCCGGGTGTTTCCCAATGCTCCTTGGAAGGCGGCACAGTTGGTCCAGAATCTCTTGAGTGAGATCTTCGGGCTTTGAACCTGTTGGAACGGACACCCATCGTGGCTTCACGGACTGCTCGATCTCTTCGGGAGTGCGTTCGACCTCTAGATAGTAGCCGCCCTTTTGCTTTAAGAGCAGCCTGCGCCCCGTCACCGGATCGGTGCCGATCGACTGCGGCCCCTGCTGCTCCTGAGCCAGGAGCTCTAGTGCTTTTTCAAGAGTCACCTCGGCCGGCGGGAGGTCGTCCGGAAGCGTGGCGTACTTCGCATCGCCATCGAGACCGTGCTGCAGGAACGCGCGGCCGTCCTTGTGAAGCCTCACGATGATTGGCTGCTTGCCCTCGGGGTGCAATCCGACCTCGTAAGCGGGGAAGGGGATGCTCCTTTTTCGCTCCTCGACCGCTTGCTTTAGACCCGGCCCGCCATTCACGCCCATGAAAAAGCTGCTGAGGTAGGCCCGGGAGTCTGCCTTGCCGTTTGCAATCTCGTCGAGCTCCTCATCCATCTTGGCGGTGAAGTCAAGCTCCATGAACTCGCCGAAATTGTTCTCGAGAACCTCCATTGCAAGAAATGCCTTGAAGGTCGGCACAAGCTGTTTGCCTTCCTTTCGCACATAGCCCCGGTCCACAATCGTGCTGATAATGGAAGCATAGGTGCTCGGGCGTCCAATGCCCTCCTTCTCAAGGCGCTTGATGAGGCTGGCATCCGTGTAGCGTGGTGGAGGTTTGGTCTCGTGCCCGGAGGCTGCAACGTCGGTGGCCTCGACTGTCTGGCCCTGCTTCAGAGGAGGCAGAATGCGCTCCTGCCCTTCGAGCTCGGCCTCCGGGTCATCCGAGCCTTCGGTGTAGGCACGGAGGAAGCCGGGGAATTTGATCTGGCGACCCGTGGCAATAAAGGAAAGCGCGTCGCTCCCGGCCTTGACCGTTATCTCGACTGAAGTCTTCAGCACTTGGGCGGGCTTCATTTGGCAGGCCATAGTCCGCTTCCAAATCAGGTCGTAAACGGCTTGCTGGTCCTTGTTGAGAAACTTGGCGACGTCCTCGGGCCGGCGGTTGGGGTCGGTTGGCCGGATCGCCTCGTGCGCCTCTTGCGCATTCCGAACCTTGCTCGCGTATTTGTTCGGCTTTTCCGGCACATATTCCTTGCCATAAAGCCGCTCGATCGCTCCGCGAGTTGCTTTGAGCGAGGCGTCGGCGAGGGTGAGGCTGTCCGTTCGCATGTAGGTGATGAGGCCCACTCGCTCACCTTGAATGTCGACGCCCTCATAAAGGCTCTGGGCAATGCGCATCGTGCGGTCGGCGGGGTATCCCAGCTTGCGGTTGGCCTCCTGCTGAAGGCTCGTGGTCATGAATGGGGGAGGCGGCTTTTCCGTGCCCTCGGTTTGTTCAACCTTCGAAATCTCCCAGGGCTTGGCTGATTTGGCAACTTCGGCAAGGCGTTCGGCATGCTCACGGGCGAGCACTTCGCACTTTCCTGCCTCACAAGCCTTTGCGGTCTCAGCTTTGAGCGCGCCGGTCGTGTCGTCGAAATCGTCTCCGCTGACAACGCGTTTGCCGTTGATCGACTTTAATCGGCCCTGGAAGCTGGCGCCATCTGCGGCGAGGTCAGCCTTGAGGTCCCAATACGATGCCTTCTTGAAGTCGCGCCTTTCGCGCTCGCGGTCGACAATAAGCTTGACGGCGGGGCTCTGCACCCTTCCCGCGCTCAGCTCTTTGGAGATTTTGGACCACAGAACGGGCGACAGGGTATAGCCGTAGAGCCTGTCGAGGATGCGGCGGGCCTCCTGCGCAGCAACCAGTTCCTGATCGATCTGCCGCGGGTGCTTGAGCGCTTCCTGAATGGCGTCTCGGGTGATCTCGTGGAAGGCGATTCGCTTGACTTCTACGCCTTTTCCAGGCTTGAGAATCTGCAGAAGGTGCCATGAAATGCTCTCGCCTTCTCGGTCTTCGTCCGTTGCGAGGATCAAAGTGTCTTTGCCTTGCATTGCCTTTTTGAGCTTGGCGACCTGGGCCTTCTTTTCAGCCGGCACCTCGTAAAACGGGGCAAATCCGTTGTCCACGTCCACTGCATAGTCCGCCCACCACTTCTTCCGATGTTCCTCAGGCAGGCCCCTTCCGTTCAAAGGAAGGTCACGGATATGGCCGATGCTCGCTTCGACATCGTAGTCGCTGCCCAGGTAGCCGCTGATGGTTTTCGCCTTGGCAGGCGATTCGACAATGACGAGCTTTTTAGCCATGTGAAAAACGGGCGCCCCTCTCCTGAAGAATCCTCCCGAGGCGTTAAGGTTCCATCAAGTCCTGTCGAGGAGGGGCGAGAGGGACGATACCACAAGGGGACGGGCTGATCGCGCCCGCCCGGCCGCCAGACCGCCTAACGCCCAGGCTCCAGCCGAAAAATCTCCGTATCCACGCCATCGCTTAGGCAGGCGTGGACCCAAGGCTGCTGGTCGATTCCAAATGGTTTCAAAAGATCCATTGCACAGTGCAGGATTTCGACTTCCCGCAAGGGATATGGCTCGTGCCAAACCCGCGCTTTCCAGAGGCGCGCGCGGTCGCCCGTGTAGAGCTGGTACCGCTCCGTGAGGAAGTGCTGGAGAGTGCCAGGCACCGATGCAGGCATGGAATCTCCTGCCTGGCAAGTGATCTCGGACTGAACCCCAATCCCTTCCAGGCGGCGGTGGCGATAGGTGATGCGCTCGCCATCTCGGCGGCAATACATTTCGGCGAAGGTGTAAGGCTCCTTGTACCACGCTCGGGCAATCCGGCAAGCAAGCTTCGGGCTTGCATCCATGCTGAGAAACCAGACTCCCGGCTCCATTCCATCTCGATGAACATAGGTGCGCACGTTCGTCTCGGGGAAAGCGCTCATGACGGGCATCGGTGGCAGTCCCCGTGGCCGTATCCCAAACATTCGAAAGGCGACCACGCCAATCCAGCCCATCTCGCGTCCGCTCGCATCTGGAAACGTGTCGATGGTCAGGCTGGGCGGCACGAGGCGTTGGAGCAGCTGCGGTGGAACCGGGAAGTGCAGGAATAGGAGATCCCTCCAGTGGTGGTACATGATGGGCCGGGCATCGGGGCGAAAGCTCATCCGCTCCCGTTCCTCGATGCTTGGAGTAGCTGTCGTTGCCCGCTCGGCGTATGCGATCATCTCATCTATATTATGTTTCAGAAATTAGTGAAAGTTCATTCTCCAAGCTGAAATTTCTACTTTCACAGATTAGACATGCGGGCAAGATGCTTGGCTGAGCATGGATTGCCAATCAGCAAAAGCCGCCCTTGCGGCGCCGATCTTGAGCTCGCGTTTTTGCCCCTTATCGCGAACAGGCTCATCCGGATCGGGAAAAAGCCCCCAATTGATGTTCATCGGCGCGAATTCTCTCGAAGTCGAGTCCTGGAGGTGGGCGAGCAGGGAACCGTACGCCGTATATCGGGGCGGGGCAACGAGTTCCAGTCCCCTTAGTCGGCTCGCGATCTGAACGCCCGCAAGGATTCCCATAGCCGCCGATTCGACATAGCCCTCGACGCCGGTGAGCTGCCCCGCCACGTAGATACCGGGATGATCGCGGAGCTCCAGGTGCTCGGTCAAAACCCTCGGCGCATCAATATAGGTGTTTCGATGAATGACCCCATAACGCACGAATTCAGCATTCTCCAGCCCCGGCACCATCTGGAAAAGGCGCTTCTGTTCACCCCATTTGAGCCGGTTTTGGCAGGCAACTAATGAGAAGAGCGTCTTCTCCGCGTTTTCAGGCCTGAGCTGCAGGACCGCGAAGGGCCGCTTCCCGGTCCGGGGATCGCGCAGGCCGACCGGCTTGAAGTTGCCGAACGCCAGCGACATCTCTCCACCTTCCGCGATCGCCTCGATCGGTGTGCATCCCGCGAAGTACTTGATCTTTTCGAGGAGATCCGACTCCCCCTCTCCGCGAATGCCTTGTGTCGCGGGGAGGGGGTTGGGGGGTGGGGAAGGGGCATCCCGCTTACCGCCCGCCTCGAACGAATGCAGCGGCGCCCGCTCGGCCCCCACGAGCGCCGCCACGAAGGCCAGATACTGCTCCTTGTCGAAAGGGCAGTTTAGGTAGTCGTTGCCGCCCTTGTCGTATCGGCTCTGGGCAAAAGCCACCGAGAGATCAATGGACGAAGCCTCGACCGTCGGGCTGACCGCATCATAGAAGTATAGGTGCTCGCGGCCCGTGAGCTCGGCAAGCCATCTGCTCACGGGGTCAGAGGAGAGCGGGCCGGTAGCGATGACGAGCGCTTTTGAGTGCGGCAGCTTGCTGCCGCTTTGTTTTGCGGAGCTTGCTCCGCTATCCGAAAGCGGTGACAAGTCACCGCACTCTAAAGGGGACCATTCCTCCCTCACCACCTCGATCAGCGGATGCTCCTCGATCCTTCGCGTGATCTCCTCCCCGAACTTATCCCGATCGACTGCGAGCGCCTGTCCGCCTGGCACCTCGTGCCGCCTCGCCACTTCTAGAATCAAAGAGCCAAGGCCTTCCATCTCGGCTTTGAGCTGGCCAGCTGGCGAATCCGGATTCTTGGATTTGAAGCTGTTTGAGCAGACAAGCTCAGCGAACCAGCCGGTCGTGTGGGCCGGGGTCGTGGTCTGGGGACGCATTTCGTAGAGCCGGACCCGGACGCCTCTTTGCGCCAGCGCCCATGCTGATTCTACTCCCGCGAACCCGGCTCCGACGATTATAACAGGCTCTGACACTTGCTCCCAATTCTGCTCGGAATTTTGCCAACTATGTTGCAACCCTTCAAAGTAATAGCTCATTATCAGGTCTAGGAATGGCCTCAAGGCAACGACCGAAGGTCTCGGGTAATTGGAATGCACTCCTCATCGTTGCCTGTTTGACGGTTGCCGCGATACTGCTACCTACCGCGGCTCACTTACCCAAACTAGTCGAGTTCAACCTTGTGATCGGGATATGGTGGATCATTTGGTGGATCGCATTAAGTTGGATGTTGTTTCAGGGACACGAGGTTGAGGATGATGCCGCGTTGCCGCATGCGAACCTGCTAAAAAGCCTTCCCTGGCAAGGAGCTTCCGAAGTGACTTTTTGGGGTTGCCAATTCGTCTTTGCGGAAGGATGTATCGTGGCAATCTTGGTTCCCATCATGATCTTTCTCTTGGTGGGGTTTTCGCTCTTTGTATACGAACTCCTCATGCCTGGGTTTGCCTTCGTTGTCTACCTCATGATTCGCGGGATGGTGGGTCGTGCGATCAATGATCGGCACCATTGTTTCGATAGGGCCGGACTTTCGATGCTGTGGGGAGCAATCTGGGCGACCTTGTACACTGCGCCGATCATCGCCACCGTTTACGCCTTTAATTGGTGGCTATTGAGCGTCGCTCGTGGATGACTTGGAGTTGCTCCACCACCTCGTCACCCATTTCGCTTGTGTGAACGAGCCGACAACCGGTCTCGAAAATGTCCGCTGTCCGAACTCCGTTGTCAAGCGCAGCCTCGACCGCTGCCTCGATCCGCGTAGCCCGATCCTCGTCGCCGAACGAGTACCGCAGCATCATCGCCCCGCTCAGGATCGCGGCCAACGGGTTCGCTTTGCCCAGGCCCGCAATGTCGGGCGCGGAGCCATGTATGGGCTCGTAGAGGCCAAAAAGGGACGTTGGCGGTTGGCCGTTGGGCGCTGGCCGTGGGGAAGTGAGGGAAGCTGACGGGAGTAGCCCCAGAGAGCCGGTGATCATCGAAGCCTCGTCGGACAGGATGTCGCCGAACATGTTCTCGGTGAGGATAACGTCGAACTCCTGCGGGTTGCGAATCAACTGCATCGCCGCGTTGTCCACCAGCATGTGGCTAACCTGTACATCGGGATTCTCTGCCGCCATCTCGTCGACCACTTCACGCCACAGCCGGCTCGTTTCCAGAACGTTGGCTTTGTCCACGCTCACGATTTCGTGCTTGCGCTGGCGCGCGATCCGAAATGCGACCTCCGCGATTCGACGCACCTCCATCTTCGAATAGACACAGGTATCGACGGCGATGTCGCCGCGGCGCTCGCGAGGCTTGCCGAAGTAGATTCCTCCAGTCAATTCTCGAACCACTACCAGATCGATCAGTCCGCGTTCACCTTTCAATGGGCTTGCTCCGAGAAGCGCTCGAAGGGTCTTGGCCGGCCGCACGTTTGCAAAGAGATTGAGCTCGCTCCGCAACGGAAGCAGAGCGCCAACCTCCGGCCGCAAGGAAACTGGCTCGATCTTGTCCCACTTTGGCCCGCCGACCGCGCCGAGAAGCACGGCATCAGAGTTCTTGCAAAGGTCCAAGGTCTCCGGCGGAAGCGGGTGGCCGGTCGCATCGTAGGCCGCGCCGCCGATCAGAGCTTCATGGAACTCGAGATCCGCCCCGACAGCCCGCAGAACCTTGACCGCTTCCGCCGTGACCTCCGGCCCAATTCCGTCTCCCGCGAGCACCGCGACCTTGTACGACATCAGGGGGGATTATGACCCGTTGCGGCCCGATGCGCAACGTAGCCGCTAGACGCCGCCGGTCGAAGTCCACCACCAAGCGACCATGCCTAGAACGGCAAGGAGCAGAATGATGCCGGCAAAGAAGGGCAATAGCGAGCTCTCCTCGCCAAAATCCTCCTCGTCGAGTGGCGCTGCATTGGGATACGGCGATTCCTCTCCGTAGCCGTGGACAACCTTGAATTGAGGCTCGTCTTCGATGGGATTTCTTTGTGCCATTTGAATCACACCTCCAATGGTTTGACCGAAGATCAGCAGGCGGTGTTCAGATTCGGGGCTTTAGAAACCCTGCATCCGGGCGCCGAGCTCGCGCTGGTCGTCGTCACGAAGCACCTGCTCGTGCTGAAGCGCCTTGAGTTCGCGCAGCTCCTTTTCGACCGTTTCGAGTCGGTGGAGCGCTTCGCCGGCCGCCTTGCCATGAATGATCTCCGCCATCGCGCGCTGGTGTTTCAGGAGCAGATACACGAGCGGACACACAAAGATCGCTCCGAAGAAGGCGAAAGCGGCAAGGACTTGCGGGATTTCCGTCACAAGATAACCGACGCGAAAAGGCCCGGGCGGGTTGCGGTATGC